>NZ_NKUF01000098.1 GCF_003206495.1 Gluconacetobacter entanii
CTGCTCAAAACGCAGACCGGAGGCCATCGCAAAAACCGTCAATCAAATCGCCAAAACCCAGAAATTACCGGCCAAGCACATCAATCAGGGGTTCTTCGAACCCTCCAGTTTATGAACTTCCACTGATATTTTCATAAATTCATATAAGATTCATATAAGATTCATAATAAGTTCTTTAGGCGATTATCACAGCATGTATTAAATATTATCTATAAATAATATTGTTAGGATATTCCTGTGTCTATGTATGCAAAAAATATGCTATTGATGTCAGGCGCTTTTTCTTGTGTGTATTCATTTTGTTTACATAGCGCTCATTCACAAACAGCGTCAAGGCAAATAAGCATAATGGAAAAACAAATCAATTATTTACAGAAACAAATTCAATATATGAAAATTCAGCAGGTTAAACAAGATAATGAAGTTCGTTTAGTTAAAGAAACTGCTTTGAATCGTGAGAAAATATCGACAGATCCTGCCTATAATAGGCCAATTATAATTGGCAATCCTAATGCAGATAATTATGCAATAAATCGTCCATGGATTACAATTGGAGGAACAGACCCTCGGAGTGAACCCACAACCTATGGTCAAATAACAGGAATGCCAGTTTCTCCTTCTGGGAATACCACAAATGGACTGTTCCACAAAGGTCAATTTAATGTAGGCCGCATATCTATTATTTTGGGTGGATATGTAGAAATGGCAGGTATATTTAGATCTAGAAATGAAACCGCTGATATTAGTTCAAATTTCTCTTCTATACCATGGATGAACTCGCCAAATGCGCATATGAATGAATTCCATGAAACAGAAAGGCAAAGTAGGTTCTCAGCACTAGTTGGTGCAGATATCACCGATAAGTGGCATGTATCTGGTTATACAGAAGTCGATTTTCAAGGGGCTGGATCTGCATCAAACTCACGACAAAGCAATAGCTATGTTTTAAGATCACGAGTAATGTATGGCGAATTTGAAAATAAAATAGATGATTTTTATATTATGGGAGGACAGTCATGGTCCTTAGCCACTCTTTTTAAGAAGGGTATGGATACAAGAAGTGAGCAAATACCACTTGTTATTGATGCTCAATATGTTCCTGGTTTTACATGGACACGAAATACAGGAATTCGTATTGTAAAAGGATTCCATAATCATGAATATCATATTGGTCTATCCCTAGAAAACCCGCAATCGGTATGGGGAGGAACAATATACACTCCAAGTGAAGAAAAAATAACATACAACAATTCTGGTGGACAAGTTGAAAATGTTTCCACAACTTATTCAGATGATGTCGCGCCCGACATTATTTTAAAAGGATCAGCAGATCCCAAATTTGGTCATTTTGAAGCTTTCGGAATTGGTAGATTCATACATGATCGGGTCAGTTACATTGGAACAGGAAAAAGTCATACCAAATTCGCTGGTGGTGGTGGCGGCGGAATGGTTATTCCTGTTGTGAAAAAGTATTTCGACTTTCAAGCATCTGGGTTGGCTGGTTACGGAATAGGTCGTTATTGAACAACAAATTTACCTGATGCCACAACTAATATTCATGGATCTCCAGCCCTACTCCCTGAAGCTCAAGTATTAATAGGGTTGATCGGACACCCATATAAATCAGTTGATATATATGCATACGGTGGTATGGAAAATATACTTTCTCGCAGTTCTTACAATGTTAATGGAACTCCATATGGCTATGGTAATATAGGGTACAATGTCTCAGGATGCCAAATTGAAAATGCTCCAAGCGCTATGGCCTGTAATGCCAACATTCGTCGAGTTTCTCAAGGAACAATAGGTTTTTGGTGGCGTTACTTTCAGGGAGATTATGGCACATTATCATTTGGCGCACAATTCTCTCACACCGATGTTGCTGGATTCTCAGGATATGGAGGAACGCCGCATACAGACGATAATATGGCTTTCTTATCCCTTCGATATCTGCCATTTCAATAATTTTTTAATTTACAAAAAATATAATTTATTACATTTATAAAAATTAAATTCATATTAGGGCGCTATGAAAATAAGAGTAAAAATAGATATTTCTTATATTGGTGAGCAAGTGGCCCACCAATGTTTTCTTGAAAACAGAAATATCGATGATTTAGATTTATATTTAGCTGGTGCGGCTTACGCCATATGTTTTTCTTTATTCACAGAAAAACCATGGATGAAAGAAAAATTCGCTGAAATAGGTAGCGAAATAGCAAAATCTGGAACTAGAAAATTTTCAGAATTAATGGAAATGGAAATATTGAAAAAATCCTATCCAGAAGGGAATGCATAATATTTTTTAGAGCCTGATTCGAAAGTTCTTTAACCCTGACAATGCTTTGCAGTCCGTCGTGTGAGCATTCGGATCGAGGCAATCAATGTCCATGCGGTTGAGGAAGCAATGGACTTTTCCCAATCTTTGGCGAGCCGCCTGCACCGTCCCAGCCAGGCGAATGTCCGTTCAACCACCCAGCGGCGCGGCATGATCTGAAAGCCCTTCGCCGTATCGGGCCGCCTGATGATTTCGATCGTCCATTTTCCCATGGAGGCGAGCGCGGATCGCAATTTGTCGCCAGCATAGCCGCCATCAGCGAAGATGTGGCGCAGCCAAGGAAAGCGCCTGCGTATTGCCGCCAGGACATCAACCGCCCCATCACGGTCCTGGATGTCGGCGGCATGAACGAGGAGAAAGATCAGGAAGCCGCAGGTATCAGTCACGATATGGCGCTTGCGGCCCTTGACCTTCTTGCCCGCGTCATAGCCCGAAAGCCCGCCGCTTTCCGTAGTTTTCACCGACTGGCTGTCAATCACGCCCGCTCTCGGAGAGGCTTCACGCCCCTCGATTTCGCGCAGGCTCATGACCAGCACCGTATTCATGACCTCGAACAGCCCGGTATCACGCCAGGCGTAAAAATAGCGCCTGACGGTCGAGACCGGCGGAAAGCATTTCGGCAGCAGGCGCCACGCGCACCCGGCCGAGGCTATGTAGAGCATCGCATTGACCACCTCGCGCATATCCGTCGTGCGGGGGCGGCCACCCCGTTTCGCCGGGGGTATAAATGGCATGATCAAAGCCCACTCCCCGTCCGTCGTATCCGATGGATATCGCAGTCCTTCCCGGCTATGTTCACGTCGGGCAATACCAGTCCATGTCACCATTCACTCCATCTCTTCGTAAAGACGGATGAATCACAACAGGCTGGTATTGTGTTGATTTTCACTGAGAACTGACCCGGGTAGGGCGGAAATTTTCATCGAGATTTGGGTTCTTCCGCATTTTTCGTGATGGGTATCTTGTACTGTGGTTCTGGAACTGGAAAATCCTGAAAGTCGCCCACTTTCATGGATATTCCCCAGTGTCAC
>NZ_NKUF01000099.1 GCF_003206495.1 Gluconacetobacter entanii
CTGCTCAAAACGCAGACCGGAGGCCATCGCAAAAACCGTCAATCAAATCGCCAAAACCCAGAAATTACCGGCCAAGCACATCAATCAGGGGTTCTTCGATCCCTCCACCTCGCCCTCTTTTACCTTTGCGATGTCCGCCGAAATAGCTTTCATCGACTTCGATCTCTCCTTCAAGGGGCGCTTCCAGAGCATTATGCGCGATAATGATTTCCCGAAGCTTATAGTAAAACAGAGTCGCTGTATTGCGATTGACGCCGACAATTTCCGCAGCACTCCGCGCGGGTGTGCCCGCAACGAAGTGCGCCAGAAGGCATCTTTGGGTAGCAAATACCGGACGGCTGCGACGACGTGCTTTCATATGCCATATCAAGCTTTTATTGGCTTACCTATGCCAGCCCCAAACTCAATTCTTACCTTGCCGTCCGAAATGAAGGCGCACTCGGACTATTTCCGGAGTTCTATGAGTCCGAGCTCGTGCCACATCCAACCGAAATCATAAGCGGCCATGGCGCCGCCACTCCCTTGGGCGCGGGCTGTGACGTTTTCGATCCCTTTCAGCCAGGCAACCGTTTTTTTACGTCCTGAAGCCGTCTGGACGGCCTGACGCGGCGTCATATCTCCCAGAGCCGGAACAGGCTCATCAAGCACCTGCCGATAGTGCCGCTCCAGCATCTGCCCAATAATCCGGGCTTCCTCCTCGGGCGGGATCTGCAGCTCTGGCGAAGCCTCCCGCCCCTGCGTTCCCCGATCTTCCATCGCCTGCACCGGCGTCATGATCTGCATGAGCGGCGCGCGCACGAGATCTCCCAAACCAGCCTGCAGCATGGCACGGCCACGTTCGGCACGCTCTTTCGAATTCACCTGCAGCCGCAACTGGCGCCCCTTCAGGTCCAGCGTACCCAGCACGATCGTGCCATCATCCATCTCTGTGCGCAGGAACTTCCCGTTTTCATCCCGTCCAGCCTTCTGCACGGGATCGCTCATCGGCTCTTTCAACCAGTTCCAAAACGACCGGTTCTCCGGCCTCAGGGCCGTGATCCCGTCAAGTACATCCGCCACCGTCTTCTGCGTCACGCCGTTTGTCAGCGGGAAACACACTTCATAGAAGACCAGATCCTCTCCGTCCCCATTGAACAGCGCTGGACCGTCCATCTGCCGGGCCATGTCCTCCAGCGTCCGGAACAGCCAGGTCAGCGTGAACGTCGGCGCAAGTTCACGCAGCGTCTGCGTATCGATTTTTGGAAACTCCGTCTTGCCCTGTCTTTTCCGCAGAACTCTGTAAAGGTTCGCAGCCAGAGCTGCGCAGGCGCCCCATGAATAAGCGAGCAGCCCGCCTGCCAGAATGGTCTTTCCATCGGACGGCACGAGACGCGCTGCAATCCGGTCCCACTGTCTGAGTGTCCGGGTGGCCGTGCCATCATGCACCAGAATCGGATCACCACCCCGTAGCAGGTCACGCGCCATCAGGCTCTGGCCGGGTTTGATGTCCGAGACTTCATACAGACTCATGACCGAAGTCTTGAGAGCGCGCATATAGGCGCTATTACGTGGTCCTTCCTTCCAACCCCGACGCTTGAGGTAAACGTCCACGAAGTTCCGGCCATCATCCCAATCCAGCCCAAGAAAATCCTCGAAAGCACAGCCCCACAACGTCATGGCAACGTCGGGACCGATCATCTCCGCTAGATCCTCGAAGGTGATGTCTCCCGATTCCAGCACCGGACCGATGTGATCGCCAAGCACTTCGCTGAAGCAGTCCTGCCAGTCCTCCTGATTGAGATATCTGATCAGTCCTGTAAGTTCATCTGCGGCCATGACTGTTTGTGCATCTCCTGATATGGACAGTAGAGGGGCAGACTGTCCTGACTCGACAAGCCCAGAATGATAGCCCGAAATAGGCGACAGAACGCCCTATTCTTTCATCATACATATGTGACCTTCGACAAAATTGTGCCGGATTATCTTTTCATCTGTTTCCTATGTGTGTCCTGCGGTGGAAACTTAGACGCAAAAAAAAGCCGTCTCTAAGGGCAGTTTTTTTAGATATCAGCATGTTCAGTTTAGGTGCGGGGGAAACCAACCAATGATACTTGCGATCGGTGGACCGCGAGATACCCCGTCTCGCCGGATGCCGAGATGACAATGCCAGAGCCCATGGGCTTATCCAATGAGGGCCTGTTAGGTCTTGAATAACAGAACGGACTGCATAGCTGTTTGTGATGAGCATGGCGAGGCACTGCCCTTCACACTGTCGCCCGGACAGGTGCATGAACTGCCATCCGCTTATGCCCTGCTCGACGATCTGCCATACCCACCGACCTATGTCGTCTGTGATCGCGGATATGCCTCGCACAAATTCCGTGAATAGCTCTGGGACCGGGGATCTCGTCCTGTGATTCCGGCAGGAAAGGATGATCTGGAAGTCGCCTGTCTCAGGTGGGATTACAGACACTGGCACCTGGTCGAAAACCTGTGGGCAAGGCTCAAGGAGTGGGGGCTGTCGCGCCCCGATATGAAAAGACAGCCGCGTCCTTTCTTTCCGTCATCCTCATCGCTGCTACAGCAGACGACATCAAGGCCTAACAAGTCCTAGTAGTCGAGCCCTCCTCATTAGCCTTTAAAAATTGCCTCTCTGTGCAGCGCTAGGTAAGTCGCCTGTGCATTCGTAAATGCGCCGACGTTAATAATGTTATCCAAGCCCCAAGCCGACCAAACTTCAGGCGGTAGCACGGCTGATTTCAGTAACGTTCCATCATTGGCAAAGCTAATCCGACCACGGTCAAACAATCGATCAACATGTGGCGACAACAGCAGGCCATTGCAGCCATCCAGTTTTTCCTGATCAGTGCAGTCACGCCAGGGTTTAATATGACTGGCAATCAGAAAACGTGGATCTGATACACCAGTTATACGACACCGTCTTTCGTTCAGTCGCACATTGGCCTTAAACACTCCTTGCCCGCGGCGGGCTAGAACCAATTGGAGGGTTCGAAAAACCCTCTGGTATTGAGGTCTGCTCTGTGATTCCATTTTCCTTGCGTTGATTGGAGTATGGATCATGAAGCAGACGGGATTTTTT
>NZ_NKUF01000100.1 GCF_003206495.1 Gluconacetobacter entanii
CAGATGGCCAACAGCAACGCTGTCAGAAGGGCGGCATAACAACAACCGGGTATAGCTTATCAAGCCCACAAAGCTGTCCGAACGGACGGGACCACCTCAGAGTTTTATCAGCGTCATTTTATTTAGCTATGTTTTCGGAGGCGTAACAATACCCAATCACAGGATAAAACTGCCATGTTTATTCTGCCCATCTATGCTCGTTTTATACAATTAACGGACAATACGGTTTTGAAACCATGCCGTGGCAAGATGGTGTGACGGGCCATGCGGCGCCCACCGTTCGATCTGTGGCAACTCCTATGCGTGCGGGCAATCGCCGAGCAAGGCAGTATCCACGGCGCGGCACGTTTCCTGAACACCCGGCAATCGGCCGTCAGCCGCTCCCTGCACAACCTCGAAGAGCGGCTGAATGTCAGGCTGTTCACCCGCTCCCCGGCCGGTGCTACCCCGACAGCCTTCGGTGAAGAATTTATCCTCTGGACCCAGATGATCCTGGATAACGTGGCTGGCATGAACGCCCGCGCTCGGCGGACGGGCAAGGGCGAGAATGGCCAGATCTCCATCGGCATCCAGACCTGCGTCCTGCCTGGACGCCTCTCGGCCTTCACGGCGGAGTTCCGTGCTACGCATCCCGATATCATCTTTCGCTATTCCGAGGGCACAGGCAAGAGACTGGTGCGTCGGCTCCAGCGCGGACAGATCGATTTCGCGGTCGTCACACGTCGCAATCTGACGCCAGTCCTGCGCGTCATGCCCCTTTGGAGCGACCGCATCGTGGCGGCGCTCTCCACCGATCACCCTCTGGCGACACGACGGGAAATCTCATGGCAAGATCTGCGTCATGAAACATTCCTGATCGGACGTGATAATGCCGGTCATGATTTCAAGGAACTTATCCGGCGAAAACTCGGTGAAACCGATATCCATCCCAGAATCCGTCATCATGATATCGGCAGCAATCGGGTTGTCGCACTCGTCCAGAACAAGGAAGGCATCGCGCTACTTCCGGCCTCGTGGCTGCCGCTGATCCGCGATCAGCATGGCCACGACATCGCGATCATGGAAATCCGTGACGCAGGCGGTTCCTCCCATCTGGAATTCGGCATTGTCTGGCGGCCCGACAATGAGAATCCCTGCGCCCAGAGCTTCGCCCGATATATCGAAGCCCATCAGCCGTGGCCGTGAGGCTACTTTTCCGACGATGCTGCTTTTGCCTGCCTCCGCGCCCTGGCGAATCCCTTGTCCGACATCATGAACTGCCGAAGCATGGGCGCGACCAGCCGGGCCGGGTCCATCGCCCCATCGTTGCCGGAAAGAAGTGCCGCATAGGCAAGCAGGTCACGATGGAGGTCGGCGGGTAGCGCCACGGTCATTCTGACCGGTTTCTCATCGGGAAGTTCCCGGATTTTCAGGTCCGTCATCGTATATGTCCTTGATCCCGGTAGGGTTTGAGTAGCAGGTCGTGCCCGACCAGAACGGTAAAGGGCAGCCCCGGCCGATCGGTCAGGGTGGGCTGGACGTTCAGACTGCGATCGATCAGCCGGTTACCGACCATGGAAAACCCGTTGCTGGCGCCAGAACGGATCGCCTGCATCAGGTTGTTCTCGTTCCATGACGTCCCGGCTTCGGAGCCCACGCTGAGCAGGGTCGTGGCCAGGGCGGCTTTGAACAACTGCCCCCAGTGACTGTTCACCTCGTCGGACAGGCCGGACTGGCCAATGGCGTCGCCGCCGGGCAGCTTTTCCAGCACCAGGCTTTCGCCATTCGGGAAAATCAGCCGGGTCCAGATAATCTGGGTGCGCTGCTGCCCGAAGGAGACGCTGCTGTTATAGGCCACAAACAGCGTGCTCCCCTGCGGGATCAGAAGATAGCGCCCGGTCGGGCTGTCATAGACGTTCTGGGTCACATGGCTGGTAATCTGGCCCGGCAGGTCGGAGCTGATTTTCGTGTTCAGCGCGCCAGCGATCACCGTGCCCGCCTGAAGGATATAGGGCGAGACCAGCGGCATGATGCGATCGGGGCTGGTTGTCGCGCGATCCGGCTGCCCTTCCAGGAAGGCAATGTTTCCAGCCTGTGGTCCGTCCGTGGTGGACGCCCGCCCCTGAGAGGCAGGAGCGCCCGGTACGGGTGGCATCGCCTGGTCACTGGCACGGTCGCGCTCCCCCGTCTGCACGAACAGCCGGCTGGCGATCGCCGCCTCGGCCTCCTGCGCGGCGCGGTGGTCTTCGGTACCGGAGGCCGCCTTCCCCTGCCCTTGCGCATGCAGGATGGCGCGCCCGAGATCACCGGGCAACGCTGGCCCGAGTTTCGGCACGTCCTTGCCGATATAATCGGAGGGCAGCCCCGCCAGCCCGTCGGCCGAGGGACGGACATCGGTATCCTGTGTGGCCGACGTGGACGGCGGCCTATGGCTGGCCTGAAGGGCGTAACCCAGCGCGAAGGCCACCGCGACCATGCCGACCCCGCCCAGCGACCAGACCACGGTGCGCGACAGACGCACCACGCGCGGCCGATCGGCCCGCAGACGCAGATCGGGCGGCGGCGTTGCAGCACCTGCGGGATTTTCGCCCACTGTCGGCGCCTGCCCGGTCATGTCCGCCGTCCGTCGGTACGGACGATGCGCACCCGTTGCTCGGAATGCTTGTCGCCCAGCCGCAGTTCGGCTGCGGCAAACAGGCGATCCACGATCATCCAGTTCTGCCGCACCCGGTAATTGACCAGTTCCGGCCCACCATCGGCCCCCAGCACAAAGAGCGGGGGCAGTTCCCCCTGCCCGATCCCGGATGGGAAAGCGATATAGACCTTATGCCCATCATCGAAAGCCCGGCTGGGTAACCAGGGCGGTGTGGCGCCTTTCACCGGCTGGATGGCGTAACGGAAATTCAGCGCGTCGAGATCCAAACCCACGTCGTAATCATCCGGCGAGAGACGCGGGCGTATTCAGGCGGCGATGGTATTGTGGACCTGCTGGTGGGCTTTCCAGTGCCAGGGCAGGAGTTCATGGAGGCG
>NZ_NKUF01000101.1 GCF_003206495.1 Gluconacetobacter entanii
GCAATACCAGTCCATGTCACCATTCACTCCATCTCTTCGCAAAGACGGATGAATCACAACAGGCTGGTATTGTTCAAAAACTTTCGGATCGGGCTCTTAGACGCATGGCATGCTAAGAAAAAATAAACTTAATCAGCATTGCGAGTAGCGCCATGCCGCCAAGCAGCATCAATATAGCCAACATACCGACGCCGCGACGTCTGGGCCGTGGCGCACGCTTCCGTGCAGGTTGTAGGGCAGGCTGAATACCAGCTTTCTGATCCAGCCAGGCATCGAGGTCAGCGATTCGGAACCTTACGTCGCGAGTCCCATATGTGACAGAACGGGGCCCTCGGCCCATCCATTTCAAATTCCGCAACCGACCCGGACTAATGCCCAGATATTCTGCCGCCTGCACGTATGTCAGGACAGCGGGCCTCATACCTTCAGGAAGTTCGGACGCCATCACTCTGCTACAAAATTATCAATGAAATTTCTGGGCGAGGCATCCCGAAATGTCAATGTTTCGGCCTGAGCCATTGAGCCAAATGGAGGGAGATACCCCGTGACAGGCAGTGACGTCCGGTTATATAAAAGTGGCGGAAGTCAGAGATTTTCTGCAAAATTCCAAGGTTAGTCATAGTATTTCTTCCGCCCTTTCACGGCGGCAACACGGGTTCGAATCCCGTACGGGACGCCAGCTATTTTACCGCAGTTTACTGTGGGTCTTAGCTGATTACAGGCACTTTCCTGATATTCGATCTGCTGGACTTTGAGCTAGATGGGTTTCCGTCATTCGGGGACGGTCCAGTGATGGCAGGAACCCTCATCAGGTAAATCATAAAAGACGACTGTCATCACCACTACGGGCAGGCCGCTGCCGCAGGATGTATGGTGCCATAGCCCCGGCCAGAATCAGGCCCGGAAGATGATGGACGGCAGACAAGAATTTCCGGGTTCATGGCCTGACGTTCCATGGTCCGGCCATTTCCGGGGTGCGCCATCCTTACCAGAGAAAATGCAGGTTCCAGCGTGCCCTGTCGTGGCAGGATTTCGGTGATGGACACACAGATCATGACCACCGCCGCCCCGGATCAATGGCGGTTTCTCTGGGACGCATCATCAGGTCGGATATTTATTCAGGAAATTCAAATTATTATACCCGCCTGCCCTGCGATGGGACAGCGCCATGCCTGCATCGGTGGGATTTATCCACCCCGCATGTGTCATGGATCTGGCGACGCCAAGTGCAGATATGCGCCCGCCCCTCCCATTTGGGAGGGTGTCTGATGTAAAATTGGGTTAATATATACATCAATCAGATTTGAAAAAGATTTCACCAAGATATCCGCAGTTCGACAGGTCCATGCAGATGCTTCAAAAAGTCAATTCCATTATCGAGACCATATATGGATCAGCACTGGGCACCTGCGATTGGAAAGACACGCTTCAGAAATGTGCAAAACTTATCGATGTCGCGGCCCTTGCCGTCGTGCCGTTCGATCCGAATCTCAAGGAACTCTTACTGACATCCCTTAACAAGCCGGAACACGACGCGTCATCCCAAGATTATTTCCATGGAACAGATCCATATTACAAAATAGACCCATACAATAAACTATTCAAATACAAGAAAAACATATTGGGAGATTTTCCTGATATCGACCTCATCAGCGAAGATGAAATTAAAAAATCTCCATTTTATCATGAGTTCCTGAAAAAATATGATTTGGGCCGTGTAAATGTCTTTGTTGACCAGGACATATTCACATCCGGGATAAAAATCTCCACCCAGAGGTATAATGGACAGAGAGGCGAAACGGATAACGAAAACTACGTAAGGAACATCATCTCCAGACATATATGCCAGTCATTGAGTTTTTCAAATATATATAATTCATTAATACTTGAAAATACCTACAAAATTTATGACCATATGGATTTTGGAATCGCTTTGCTAAAAAGCAATGGCAAAATACTTATGATGAATCCCATATTCAAATCCCTGATTGGGAATGCATTGACTTACGAAGGCGGCAGACTGTCTTCCACCAATCAGAAGAACAAACATCAGATAACAAGAATCCTGAACAAAGTCAGTTATGTACAGGATGCTCTCCAGCCTCCCGAATTTGCTGTCATCAACGGCACGAACGGGGAGAAAATCCTGTTGAAGGCCATGAAGATATCCCGCCTGGAACTCAATGGCCCATTACTGAAAAATAATGATTTCATTGTCCTTCTGGCAAAAAATCTGCAACCCAGCCTGCCTGATATTTCAGGCATCATGCAGACACTGGGCCTGACAAGGTCGGAAGCGCGCCTTGCCAGTATTGTCGGGGTGGGGCACCCGCCACGTCAGGCCGCGAAAATCATCGGCATATCGGAACAGTATGCCCGAACCATGCTCAAGGAAATCTTCTACAAACTGAACGTGAACAGTCAGAGCCAGCTTGCCGCCCTTATCGGAAATATTTCATCCTTTGGGCGGTTTTCTGATTAAACCGCCCAAAGGATCAACCGAAAGGCCAGGCCAGGGAGGCGGTCTGACTTGTTGCGATCATTCCCTTCCGCCTCCATCGCGCGCTCAATGAGAGCCGGCCCCCGGCCCTGCCCATCGCCCAGCCGCAACTGCGTCATCCGGGCGTCTGAGCGTAACCGGCCGCTCTGGGCCGCCTTGATTATGCGGCCTGTCTGTGCAGTGTATTCACGGGTTTCCAGTTCCATGGCAACAGTTCGTGGAGCCGGTTGATCTTGTGCTCGTTGATACGGGCCAGGACGTCGGCGAGGTAATCGTGCGGATTAAGCCGG
>NZ_NKUF01000102.1 GCF_003206495.1 Gluconacetobacter entanii
CTTCTGAAAGGCCACATCAACAGGCCTTACAGAAGACCGCACACGATCACACGTCAATATGGGTCAGAAAACTCTTGCATAACGGACGGCAACCACAGAGGAAGTCGGTTTTGACGGCTGGGGCCTGCTGCCCCGCGTGTTCGGCCACACCCTTCTTGCCATTGGCGTGGCACTCAGCCTGCCGGTCCTGCGTCGCGCACAGAACGCACGCACCACCTCCGTGCGGGAGATTGCATGATGTCCACAAACCCCATGCTGCGTTCCATGCTGCTTGGCGCCACGATCATCGCCGGCCTTTCCTGTACCGCCGCCCTGGCGCAGGTTCCCCCTGCTGACCAGCCCCCCGGCCAGAACAACGCCACCGTCCCGCCTTCCGTGCCTGCGCCGCCTGCGGATGCCTTTGCGCCGCCCTCCCCCAACGCCCCGCAGGCCGCGGGCGTCAATGCGGCCAACATCCCCGACGGACCGCCCGCCGAGCCAAGCGAAGCAACGCCGATGGTCGAACAGGTCACGGCCAACCAGGCACATGACGACTGGCCTGCCTATGGCCGTGATGACAGGGCGACCCGCTTCTCACCGCTGGACCAGATCACGCCGGCCAATGTCAGCCACCTCAAGCGCGCCTTCATCTACCATACCGGCAGCAAGCCGGGACCGGGACAGGTGAACAAGTGGGCTGCCGAGACCACGCCGATCAAGGTGGGGGACGGCCTGTACATGTGCTCCGCGCTGAACGACATGATGCGCATCGACCCCGCCACGGGCAAGGAAGTCTGGCATTTCCACGCCAACGAGAAATATGAGAGCATCACCTATACGGCGGCGTGCAAGGCGGTTGTGTATTATACCTCCTCCACCGTGCCGGAAGGCGAGCACTGCCACCACCGCATCCTTGAGGCCACGCTGGACGAACGACTGATCGAGGTGGATAGCGAGGACGGCAAGGTCTGCGAGGGCTTTGGCTGGCACGGCATGGTCAACCTGATGAAGGGGATGGGTGAATCGGTGCCCGGATTCGTGGCCGAAACCGCGCCGCCGCCGATCGTCAACGGTGCGATCATCACCAACCAGGAAATCCTCGACGGGCAGCGCCGCTGGGCACCGTCGGGTGTGATCCGCGGGTATGATGCCGAAACCGGCCGCTTCCTGTGGGCATGGGATGTCAACCGTCCGCATGAACATGGCGAGCCGAAGGAAGGCGAGCATTACAGCCGTGGCACCCCCAATTCGTGGGCGGCCATGATCGGCGACAACGCGCTGGGACTGGTTTACGTGCCGACCGGCAACTCGGCCGCCGATTACTACAGCGCCCTGCGCAGCCCGGAGGAAAACAAGGTCTCCTCCGACGTGGTCGCGATCGACGTGAAAACGGGCGAACCGCGCTGGGTGTTCCAGACCGTGCACAAGGACGTCTGGGATTACGATATCGGGTCGCAGCCGACGCTGATGGACTTTACCAAGCCTGACGGCTCCACGGTGCCTGCGCTGATCATGCCGACCAAGCGTGGCCAGACCTTTGTGCTGGACCGCCGCACGGGTGAACCCGTCCTGCCGGTCGAGGAGCGGCCCGCGCCGTCGCCGGGCATGGTGCCGGGCGATACGCGTTCGCCGACGCAGCCATGGTCGGTCGGCATGCCGCGCCTCGGCTTTGCCCCGCTCAAGGAAGCCGACATGTGGGGCATGTCCCCCATCGACCAGCTTTACTGCCGCCTGAAATACCGCCGTGCGCATTATGTGGGTGAGTTCACGCCGCCGAGCATCGACAAGCCGTGGCTGGAATATCCCGGCTATAACGGTGGCTCCGACTGGGGCAGCGTCGCCTATGATGAAAAGACCGGCATCCTGATCGCCAACTGGAACAACACGCCGATGTATGACCAGTTGGTCAGCCGCAAGAAGGCGGACAAGCTGGGCCTGATGCCGGTGGATGATCCCAACTACAAGCCCGGTGGTGGCGGGGCCGAGGGCGCCGGCGCCATGGCCGAGACCCCCTATGGCATCGTCGTTTCGCCCTTATGGGACGAATATACGGGCATGATGTGCAACCGTCCGCCCTATGGCATGATTACCGCGATCGACATGCACACGCAGAAAGTGCTGTGGCAGCATCCGCTGGGCAGTGCGCGCGCCAACGGCCCGTTTGGCCTGCCGACGCACCTGCCGCTGACGATTGGCACGCCCAACAATGGCGGCCCGGTCATTACGGCCGGTGGCCTGATCTTTGTTGCCGCGACGACCGACAACATGATCCATGCCTTCGACATCCATACCGGCAAGGAAGTGTGGAACGACGTCCTGCCCGGTGGCGGACAGGCCACGCCCATGACGTATGAATACAAGGGCAAGCAGTATGTCGCCATCATGGCCGGTGGCCACCACTTCATGATGACGCCGGTGACGGACGACCTGGTGGTCTACGCGCTGGATAACGCCAACTGATCGCCCACGTCAGTACGGGCCAACGGAACGGGGTTGCATCATGCGGCCCCGTTTTTCGTTTGTCGGTTGATGGATGGCAAAAATTTTTTGGGTACCGGCTTTTTCAGGGATGCGGCATTTTCAAAAAGTCATCTGCATGTCTGTATATTACAGATCGAGCGGGGACTATCCTGAATTTTGTGCGGTGTGGTGATAAATTGCTCGAAGAGGAGCCCCCGCATGAGCATTGATAAAGACCTCCTGGACCGCCTGATGGAAGG
>NZ_NKUF01000103.1 GCF_003206495.1 Gluconacetobacter entanii
CCGGCAAGAAAAAGAATGACGGAAAACACCTGTTTTCCGTCATATACCCTCAGCATCCGACCTTAGCGTATATCTGTGCCCGTTCTATGTACCGACCCCGGCCCGGCGCGTAATGGACACGATGGGCGAGAGTGCCCATCCCTTCGAGTCTTTGAAGGATGTCAAAGCCCCGCAGCGCAGTGGCGAAGCCTGGACGGGGTTTGTGAACCTGCTGACAGCCCCTAGCAGCCATCAGGTCGGCTGGCCGGGCGAGATCGCGGCTGTACGCTACTGGTATGAACCACATCTGGAGCGGCTGCATGAGGACGCCTCCACCCGTCTGGCCGATCTGGTGCAACTGGAGCAGATTGCCGGGGGGTACCCGTCACGGGAAAAATTCCTGACCGAACTGACGCTGGACCCGCCGGATGCCACATCCGATCAGGCCGGCGTGCCGCTGCTGGATGAGGATTATCTGATCCTCTCGACCATTCATTCCGCCAAGGGGCAGGAATGGAAGAACGTGTTCGTGATGAACGCCGTCGACGGCTGCATTCCGTCTGATCTGGCGACCGGCGAGCAGGACGATATCGAGGAGGAACGCCGGCTGCTCTATGTCGCCATGACGCGGGCGAAGGACAGTCTCGATATCATGGTGCCGCAGCGTTTTTACGTGCATGGCCAGCACAGCAGGGGTGCCCGGCATGTCTATGCCTCGCGGACGCGCTTCATCGACCGGGACATGCTGCCTTTGTACGAAGCCGTGTCATGGCCAGTCGTGAAACCGGAAGAGCAGGAAAGGCAGGACGCGGTGAAGTCGGTACGGATCGATATGGCCGCCCGCCTGCGTGGTATGTGGTCGTAAGGGAGCAACGCGGATGTGTAATCTCTATTCCATGACCTCGAACCCGCAGGCGATCCGGGAGATTGCGAAAGTCCTTGAGGATCGCACGGGCAATCTACAGCCGCCGCCCGAGATCTATCCGAACACGATGGCGCCGATCGTGCGGAATGGTGAGAACGGCCGTGAACTGGTCATGGCGCGCTGGGGCATGCCGACACCGCCCGGCTATCTCAAGGGACACAAGGTCGATCGCGGCGTCACCAATATCCGGAATCCGATCTCGACATGGTGGAAACGCTGGGAAGACATGCAACATCGCTGTCTGGTGCCGCTGACGGCGTTCTCGGAACCGGAGCGTCTGCCTGACGGGAAATCGCGGCCGGTGTGGTTTGCCCGCAGCGACGGAGAACCACTGGCTTTCTTTGTCGGGATCTGGTGCCGGTGGACGTCCGTGCGGAAACTGGCTGACGGGGAAACGACGGACGACCTGTTCGGGTTTCTGACCACCGAGGCAAACCAGGAAGTGGACGCGATCCATCCGAAGGCCATGCCGGTCATTCTGACACAACCGGGCGAACTGGATGTGTGGATGAACGCCCCAGCGGCAGAGGCTCTGCGGCTTCAGCGACCTCTGCCGAATGGCGTGCTTGCTCGTGTCGAATCCCAGCCTCTTTCAGAATAAGGGAGGAGAGACAGACTCCCCCCTCTTATCAGAAGAGTATCTAGGTTTTTACAGGTGGATCTTCAGATTGCGAGCGTACGTTTGATGACGTCGCAATAGGCGTCCATGAAGCGTTTTGAGAGAGCGGCGTCCGGAACAAACATATCGAAGACGTGGTAGGCACCGGGCACAACGAAGACTTCGACGGGAACGCCTGCGGCCATCAGGCGGGTGGCGTAATCGAGGTCTTCGCAGAGAAACAGGTCCATGGAGCCGACCCCGATGAAGGTGGGCGGCAGTCCGGCGAGGTTCGTTGCGCGTCCGGCGGCTGCGTAGTCCGGGGTTTTGTCGCCGCCGGCCGCGTCCCCGAGGTAGCACTGCCAGGCGTATTTGTTGGCCGAACGGGTCCAGACATATTCACCGAATGCCGGGGCAGGATCGCGTTTTATTGCCGTGCGGTCATCGAGCATCGGGTAGATAAGGATCTGGCAGGCGAGTTTGTATTCGCCGCGATCGCGGGCCATCAGGGCGAGAGCCGCGCTGAGGCCGCCCCCCGCGCTTTCTCCAGCGACAACGACTTTATCGCGGTTGATACCCAAGCGGGCTGCGTTTTCGTTTACCCATTTGAGGACAGCGTAACAGTCTTCGATGGCGCCGGGATATTTCACTTCCGGGGCAAGACGATAATCGACCGAGAAGATGTGCATGCCGAGACGGTTGGCGAGGATCTGGCATTTTGGATCGTCCACTTCCGGGTGGCCAGAGATAAGACCGCCGCCGTGAATGTATACCATGGCGGGCGCATTGGGGGCGGCTTTGCGGGGGCTGTAGACGAGGACGCGCACGTCTGGCGCCTTGTTGAGACCGGGGACGTATTCTTCCCGTGTATCGACATCCGGCGAAGGTCTGCCTTCCATGAGCCGGACAGAAGTAAGGAAGATTTCGCGCACTTCCGGCAGTGAACGATCCGAAAGACCGTCGAAAGACGGCATTTTCGCCAGAACGGGCAGAAATTCCGGATTTACGACATTCTTTGGCATGACTTGATAACTCCTTTTGCGGATCGCCCCGCCAGGGGTCTGTGATCCATGGCGGAGATGATGTGAGACTGTGTAGAATTTTGTGCGGTGGCACTTTTTCAGGCCATTGGGAAACGATCATCGAACATGATGGCGAGCTGGCATCTGACAGCATACCATTCGC
>NZ_NKUF01000104.1 GCF_003206495.1 Gluconacetobacter entanii
CGCCATGGGAAAATGGACCCTCGAAATCATCAGGCGGTCCGATACGACGAAGGGCTTTCAGATCCTGCCGCGTCGCTGGGTGGTGGAACGGACATTCGCCTGGCTGGGACGGTGCAGGCGGCTCGCCAAAGATTGGGAAAAGTCCATTGCGTCCTCAACCGCATGGACATTGATCGCCTCGATCCGCATGCTCACACGACGGACAGCAAGGCATTGTCAAGCTTGGAAAACTTTCGGATCGGGCTCTTAGGGAGCAACAAAGGAACGAACCGGCTTTTCCTCCCCCATGATGGTCAGCGGATATACCAGCCGGTGATCTGATCTTTGGCGTCAGCGTTGGGGAAGCAGACAGTGCGGTCTTTCTGGTGTTCCGTAGTCCAAGCATTCCCCTTGCACTGGGCCAGCATGTCGAGGCTTCCGAGGCGGTCGAGTTCATATGCCCGCTGTCCGGCCGGGGTGTTGGCCCAGGACGCAGCAGCCTTCTCATCATGGGCAGCCTGATACCCTTCCGTCTGTCCCTGATCCAATCCCGTATTGTGTCCGAGGATATAACCCGCCCCAGAGGCCGCCAGAACGATCAGGAGGGCGGTAGAGCCTAGCCAGAGTAGATTGGAGCGCAATTCGGCCTTAGATGCCTGTAGCGCCTTCTGTGAGGCTTCTGTGGCCTGTTTGAGCATGGTCTGAAGTTCGGCTGACAGGGCATGTTCCTGCTGGTTCCGGGTCAGCAGATCAGTCTGGACGGCTTGTAGCAGGCGGTTCATCTCTCCCATTTCCCGGCCGATCTGGTCGAGTGCAGCCAGACCATCATCCAGTTCGCGTTCGGTGGTCATGACTTTTTACGACCCCTTATATCTTGTTCATAGAAAAAAAATATGATAGAGACCTGATCAACATTTTTATATACCTCATAAAGGATTGCATTGTGAATTTTAGGGCCTATTTTATTTTTATTTACTCGTTATTTTTATCTGCGTCTGAGTTTTATATTTCAAATAGCTCTGTAGGCCATACGCATTACCCGCATCACGTATTTCTTATAATAGAAATGTTCCCCTTGCCATTCCTGTTTTTCAATTTAGGGAAAATCATATCAGCCATTTCCAATGGATTTTTACTATTTTTAACGATATTTGATTCATTTATTTCCTATAAATGCAAGGCTGTGACGGACGCAAATATTATTGCGGTGTTGGGAACAAATAAAAATGAACTTGTTTCTATGCTGCATACTGTCAATATTATTGTCTTGATGATATCTTTTTTATCGTTTTGTTGTTTCATTTATTTGTTTTATATTTTTGGCCGCGTTAACAACAAAAGCATAAAAATATCGTATATTATACTTTTTCCTTTGCTCATGAACTTTTGTTATGTTTTAACACAGACGCTCACAAATAAAAAAATAACACGTACATATGATATCGCATCTCGACTAAGGTTTGAGCTGCCGGGTGTTTTAGGTGATATGTTATTTGCCATTTTGATCTCTTCGCATTCAGGGGATCCACTTTATGTCACACCAGTCGTGAGGCATATTGTAAGGGACCCTTCCATTACCAGGCAAAATGGTGAAAAAATCCATAACATAGTGTTTGTTATGGGAGAATCTTCACTTGCAACACACTATGGTATCTATGGTTACAAATCTTCCAATACAACGCCAGTTCTTGATAAATACAAAGAACAAGGAAAAATATGCGTAATTCAGAATTCGCATTCCGCAGCAGATATGACACGTTCTTCCGTTCCGATGACATTTTCGTTCTTTTCCCCGAAACAACAGGATACACTTTTATCAGAAAAAAATATCATTGAACTTGCACAAGACCAAGGTTACAAAACATTCTGGATTTCATCGCAAGATGGAACCGGACCCTATGCACGTAATTACGGATACATTTCAGAATTTAGCAATTATGTGACACGTGGTGATCTGAATAACACAGAAAATGGCATACGTAGAGCTCAAGACGATACTCTTTTACCTGTTATTAAACAGAAATTTTCAGATACTGCACCCTACAAGCTCTATGTAATTCACATTTACGGTAGTCATCAAAACTATGATGATAAAATAACATTGCAGGATGTAAAAGAATTGCCGCAAGCCATAACATATGATCAAAGCATACATCATACAGACCGTCTGCTCGGTGAAATCATGGATATGGCAAAACAGGAACTTGGTGACTATACTTTGATTTACACATCAGATCATGGGGAGATCGTTGGTGTTGGTCATGGAATACAATATGGTGGATACGATCAGTATAATGTCCCATTCCTGATGTATGATCCGAGTAAAAAATATTGCAATATTTCTGAGGAATTTGAAGAAAAAAGAGGATATTATTCATCTCTGGTCAATAAGTACATTCTTCTATCTATGCTCGGTTATCCATTTTCAGAGCCGGAAATTGAAAAATTGATACCAGATGATATTATTCTCCATTCGGACTCGAAGGTATATGATTACAAGTCAATCCCGCAGTAACTGGACGGATCGAAAGGCTGTTAAGAGCCCGATCCGAAAGTTTTTCAACCCTGACAATGCCTTGCTGTCCGTCGTGTGAGCATTCGGATCGAGGCGATCAATGTCCATGCGGTTGAGGAA
>NZ_NKUF01000105.1 GCF_003206495.1 Gluconacetobacter entanii
CTGCTCAAAACGCAGACCGGAGGCCATCGCAAAAACCGTCAATCAAATCGCCAAAACCCAGAAATTACCGGCCAAGCACATCAATCAGGGGTTCTTCGATCCCTCCACATCGTTTTTTTCACAGATGACAAAAGAACGCGTTTTTCACGCTTTGAAACACCATCAAAGAGTCTCAGAGCGCTGAACATTTCTTCAGGTTCCGATGGAATATTCTGATTTTTATTATGACTTCTCATCATTTTGGACACATACGGACTCTGGAAGAGGATACGTTAAACAACCTGTTGGTTCGACAACAGCACCAGACGTAAGAACGCCTTCCTGCGTGTTCGTCAACGACAGGATATGGATCACCGTCAAACCTTTAGAAAGAAGATAATCTGAAATAATGCGCCGATGACACCGCCACCAAAGAACCTCTGCGCACATTAAAACAACCGTTTCATATCGGCTCGCTTCGATTAAAGTTGCTAGACCTTTCTGAAATTCATCGCTTAAAGCATAGTCGGCATAATTATGAAAACTTTGCACACGCCAGAATGCATTAATCGTAGGTGCAACGGTTCTAGACCGCGGACGTCTCCCGCCTAACTCCGGAAAATGACGATAAATAACGTTTACTTTCCCAAGCGCTTCAGACAGGACATTACCATTGTAATCCCGATTACGCCTAGAATACGGAAACGCACGAACATCCGCCACGAATGTAATATGATAATGACAAATAAGTGTTATAAACTCGTCAAGGGAATGCGTAGAGTGACCAATCGTATAAATCGTCTTACATTTAACCTTGGTCATTTTACAGTGTCTTCGGTTGCATAAGGAAAATTACCATGTCTTCACAAACCTTCAGAATTGGCGACATTGTTTCATGGAACTCTGAAGCCGGTTATGTCACAGGTAAAATTACGAAAATTCACACATCACCATTTCTCGTCAATGGGTATCATCATCATGCGTCAGGCCAGGAACCTCAATACGAGATTGTCAGCCAGAAAACTGGGCATATAGCATTTCACAAAGGGTCGGCCCTACAGCTACAGATGTAAGTGTTCATATACTTCACAAAGAATGAACTGGATCAGAATCGTAAAACTCCAGTTTTAGCCGGACCAAACCAGATAATTTTAGGTAATGCGTCTGCTCCGGTTTGATAAGGCCTGGTTCACAAGGTGTCAGATGCCTGACTTCTCCAGTGTCAACGTACACGAGCGTCGCAGTTCCTTCCAGAATACGGATAACTGCCCATACGCCAGCCTTCGTGGCATGACGCTGACGCAGACCTGCGGGAAGAGTTATCGCATTGAACTCCGACGTAATACGATACGGTTTCATGGCTGCTTCCTGATATCACGAAAAACAACCTTTATCGCATCGATATTTCCACTATGGTTTCTTATGATATCCATATTGAATACAACAACAATCTGCGAACCATTCCGTCTTAAAGCCGGCACGGTGAGTGTACGATCTGAATTAAAACCTGTTACTCCCTGCTCCACGACATAAGACCAACCTTTCCAGTGCCGTTCACGTAATTTTTCCGGTATAATCAGATCAAGTGACTTCCCAATAGCTTCCTCCGCCGCAAAACTAAACATCTGAACTGCGTTGTCATCCCACAACTCGATGATGCCTGAGCGATGGACCCGGACAATCGCATCGTCACAAATAATGGGAGAATTCTTTTGATCTGTTTCAGAAAAACTTAAATTCGGCATGGAACATAATTCCTAAAAACGTGATAACGGATGAATACTTTTTATACGTTAGCGTCAATACCTATATGTCCTGCTCATCCAGAAATTTCTGGAGAACAAGAGCGTGATTATGAAGCGGATCATGCGCAGCATAAAGAAGAGTGATCCTCCCTTTTTTCATAAGGTTCTCAAGTTTTTTGATGTCGGAATTTCCTTCAGAAAGCTCATGACGATACCTGAGTTTGAATTCATCCCAGTGAGCCGGGTCATGATCAAACCAGTGTCGAAGATCGGAGATTGGAGCAGCATTCTTTAACCAATAATCCATTTTAACATCTGATTTGTGCAACCCTCGAGGCCACAATCGATCCACAAGAACACGAACGCCATCTATTTCCGAAGGCAGATCGTAAACTCGTTTTATCCGAACGTCGTGTCGAGATTTCATGACAGACTAGGGCCTGTTAGATCTTGAATTTCTTCCCATATTGTAGGGATGGAAGAAGGAGACAGAACAGGCACCTTTACGGACGAGACATGGGCGATCTGGGAACCTCTGATTGAGGAGGTTCGCCAGAGGGGCAAGACGCCGCCACATGATCTGCGGCGGACGATAGCAGCGATTTTCTGGCGTCATGAGAATGGCGCGAAATGGCGGAGTATCCCCGCTGAACTGGGTCCGTGGTGGCGGGCTGCGCAGCTTTTCATCCGCTGGGCGAAGCTCGGCGTATGGGAGCGGCTGCTCGCACTGGTTCAGGAACAACAGGGAGTGGGACTATCCTGAATTTTGTGCGGTGTGGTGATAAATTGCTCGAAGAGGAGCCCCCGCATGAGCATTGATAAAGACCTCCTGGACCGCCTGATGGAAGG
>NZ_NKUF01000106.1 GCF_003206495.1 Gluconacetobacter entanii
CGCGCTGTCGCAACCAGATATGAAAAAACAGCAACGTCGTTCCTCGCGGTCATCCACATCGCTGCCGCAGCAGACTGGATCAAGCCCTAACAGGCCCTAATCCTTGCAGTCCCAGCACGTTTTTTACCCACTGCAGTCGCACCGCCGATCATACCGCCCAATGCCCCTTCTCCTGAAGCCGGGCTGTTGGTCAGGACGCCGACGAATGTCTTCTGGGCATCGGGATCATCCAGAAACAGGCTGTTCGCCATCGAAACCACGATCGGATCAGTCAGTTTGTATAAAGCTCGAGACAACGCGGCACCAACCGCCTCCCCCAGAACGTTGCCATGTCCTAATGTGGCGCCGACGGCGTTACCTACGGCTTCAAGTCCAGTCCGGCCCGCGCCATCTTCTCCAAAAGCGTTTTTGTCAACGGACTCCAGACCGGTCGAGACCATGTCGCCGACCTGTCCCACGACCTGTTGGATCTGCAGGTCGTTCTGCATCTGCTGGGCGTCGAAGGTGTTGGTCAGCGGATGGCTGGACGTGGAGGGCGAGCGGGAGAGGTCGCCACTGGTGCTGCCGGCTGCGATCTGCACGTTCGAGCCGATGGCCGACTGCGTGACCGAACTGGCGTCCTGATGGGTCGCGGCCCCCAGCAGGCCACCGGCATTGGCCGCCATGCCCGTGCCAATCGCGGTGGCGAAGCTGCCGGTTCCCCCGCCCGTAGCCCCTTCGGGATTCATAACGTTGGCCTGATAGACCATCGTCTTCGCCGTGGCGTCGGCATGGTTGGCGATGCCATTGGCCACCAGCGTGCCCGTGGACAGCTGGTTGAGCGCGGCCGCCGCCGTGCTTTCGATCACGCCCCCGTTCAGGGTCGTCGTGCCACTCGCCGTAACATCAAGACCGCCACTGCCCGCATACAGCCCGGACTGCGTCGCCTCGGTCGAGGCATAGCTGTCCTTGACGGTCGTGTAACTGAAACTCGCGCTGCCCCCGATGTCACCCGCGCCCCAGACCGGGACCGAGAAGCTGGCGTCAATGCCCGTGGTCTTCGAATTGTAGCCCGACGTGTCCTGCGCCGTGGTGATGGTCAGGTCTTTCGTCGCGACATCAATCGATTTGCCGCTGATCTCCGCCCCGTTCAGGGTTGTCGCGCCGGTCGCGTTGGCGATGGTGACGTTGTCCGTGCCGCTGACCGTGCTGTCCACCGCCGTGCTGGACGCGGCATTGGTGTTGGTCTTCGAGGCGCCGAATTCGCCCTCAATGCTGACACCGGCCCCTTTCGTGCCGATGCTGGCCGAAGCCCCCACGCTCGCCTCGATCGATTTCGAGCTGGCGACCTCGTGCGTCGTGTCATATCCCGCCTGCAGCGTCACCTGCCCCGAAAGCTGGGACGCCGGCGCCACGATATTGCCCGACTGGCTGTCGGTCGGCACGCCGCATGTCGCGGTCACGGCCAGCGTGTTGCCCGCCGCCGCCGTCGAACCATGCACCGTGCCCGTCGTCAGCGTCGTGCTCGACTTCTCGAGGTCAAACCCAATATTGGACTTCACCGCGTTCAGGTCGATGTTATTTTATACCCCGCACTTTTTAAAATAAGACTCAGAAAATTCAGAACTTATTTAAAATATCTTTTTTTGCTACAGATAATGCGAAGACGAATGTGTCATATTTCACTTTGTTTTTTTTACATTCCTCCTTACAATCAGGAAATACTATACTAATTTTCTCTATTCCGTCGTCCGTAGACAAAAGACATATATATACTCCGTCAATGTATATCTCACAAACTATATTGTCATACTCAGAATCACTGAATATTTTTGTTTCTATTATTGATCCAGAAAAATCAAACTTCATGGTTCTAGAAATCCTCTAAATATACCGTTAGCATCGAAGCGTGCTCCTCGGCCGTCACCTGCGTCACATCTTTTCCTCCAAATCTGTTCCCGTTGTTAATCGTTTTATGTGTGTCATTAAGTATGGCATCTAGTTCTGCTTGCCCAGCCGCGTTAATTGCTGCTGGATTTCTTTTCGGGGCAGGAAATGCCGATCCCCTTCGTCCGCCATGCTTTTGTAAAGCCCGGCCAGCCCGGATAAGCTCGCCAGCTTTATCACTTGGATCAAGTAATTTTCCGGTGTCTAAGAGCTGTTTTGTTGGATCTGACGTCTTGTATTCGTCTTGGGGAGGCTCCTCACCTTCGGGCTCCGGAGTTGCACTTCCGCTACTTCTTGAAGATGCAACACCACCACTCCCAGACGGCGGTGAATTGTCTATTGCCTCGTTATTCTCAGAATGAACCGTCGTCCCTTTTCCGTCCGGCAAGTGATTGGCCAGCGCATCGTGAGCGACATATATGGCCGTACTGACATCCAGCACGACACCAACGCCCTTCACGATGGGATTGGGCACGCCTTCTAGCACTACAGTTGCATTTTGTGTCGTGAGTGAGCGCGGATAGCACTGGCCTGATGCGTTCGTCGAAAGACGGACCATCTGAGGATGTGAGAGACGGGTAG
>NZ_NKUF01000107.1 GCF_003206495.1 Gluconacetobacter entanii
ACGTCGGGTAGGGAGGAAGCTGGTCAGTGACATCACTTCTCTCCCTCCCACGGAACCGGACTTGATACTTTCGCATCATCCGGCTCCTACACTTGTCTCCATTCGATCCAGTCTTGCCTGTAATGTGCCCGCATGGATCGCGTCATGACATTCCCGGCAAACCGCATGGCGTTTTCGTTGCCGAGCGATTTTTGAACGGGTTGTCATCGACAGGTTGGCAATATCCGCCAGTCGCCGGACGTGATGAATTTCAAGCGGCACATCGGTGCGACCGCACCGCTCACATTCCTGAGCCCGCAGTCGGTCTATCATATCCGTTCTGGCCGCCCCACGGATGGTATGAGGGACACGATCCAGACCCGGTCTCTGAACAACCTTCTCCGGTATGTATTTAAGCTTGAATATCCTCACAAACCGACGCCCTTTGGCGCCTTCGACCCAGAGTCCGGGCTCCCCATCATGAACGGAAAGCAGATGTCCCACGACCTTGGCAACGCTACATTTGTGCTTGCGGCCCAAGGTTTTCATAAGGCTGAACCACCAGATTTTCTGAACCCGGCTGAGTTCTCTTTTCCAGTCTGAGCCCAATGCGTAGTATTCTGCCAAGCCACGCATTACCGCGTTATACAACATTACGATTTCGTAGTCGGAACTGTTGGTCAGTTCCGGCCTCATCGTTCCGCGTATAAGATGATAATTGCCGAGACGTTGCCGCTCGACAAATGACACCAGCTTGTCCACCGGGACATGCAGGGATGTCATGTGCGCGGCCGACCTGCGGGTTACCATGCGTCCTGCCAACATCATTGTGTGCAGGACCGGCGGAGTGCCACCGGTTCGTATAGTGTACCCGAGGAACCCCGTTCCATCTCTGGCATGAGCTATCCCGCTCTTTTCGTCCGAGACCTCCAGCTTGAGCGTGTCCCGAAGGAACGCTCGCACCATTTCCATGATGTCTCGGGCTTCCTGCTTCGTTCCGGTAACCCCAATGAGGAAATCATCGGCGTACCGGATATATCGCAGGCGTCGATAATCTGGATCCAGACCATCGACACTGGGGATTTCCCGTTGTGCCTTGAGATGTGTCCTGAGTTTTTCGACTTGTGCTTCGGCTTGGTCCTTTCGTCCTTCCGCCTTTAGCGCGTCGATCTTCCTCCTTGCCCTTTTCGCGCGTTGCGCTTCCAAGAGATAGGCCGGATTTGGACGACGTTTCGCCCCACGGTCAAACCGTTTACGAAACTCTTCCATGAACTCGTCGAGTTCATGGAGATAGACGTTGGCAAGGATGGGCGAAACCACCCCTCCCTGAGGCGTCCCGGAGAACGTCTCGTTCCACGTCCAGTCCTCCATATAACCGGCTTTGAGCATACTTCCGATGAGCTTCAGAAAGTCGTCATCATCGATGCGCTTCCTGAGCAGGCCCAGAAGTATGTCATGGTCGATATTGTCGAAATACCCGACCACATCGACGTCCACCAGCCATACGGTCCCGTTCCACACCTTGTCGATAGTATTCAATGCGGTGTGACAGGACCGTTCCGGGCGAAAACCGTGTGAGCAATCGGAGAAAATTGGTTCATAGATTGCCTCCAGAACGATTTTCACCGCTGCCTGCACAAGTTTGTCGCGGAAGCTCGGGATGCCAAGCGGGCGTTTCTTCCCGTTTGGCTTGGGGATATAGACCCTACGGACAGGGCGCGGCTTATAGGTTCTCTCCCTGATCGCGGTAATGATCGCCTCCATGACTTCCAGCGAGAAGCCATCAGCCGTGTCGGTCGGATCAATTCCCGTAGTCAGGATACCCTTGTTTCGGGCAATCATCTCATAGGCTTGCTCCCAAATGCAGGTTGAGCCCAAAAGACGATAGAGGCCGTTAATCCGCTTTCCCTGACAAGAGAGTTGCGAAAGTGCGGCAAGCCGCTTCTGCACTACTTCGGTTCGCATCAGCGTTCCTTCGTTGAAGTTGCTGCCTTGTTGACAAATGCGCTCCCCTTCACCCGGATGGCGGGCGTCCCCCGATCGGTCGCCCGGTCGGTTTCGGTCACATCCGTCCGCATTGCTGCGACTGTCCAAGGCATTACCCTTGGCATTTGGCTAATATGGGAACTCCGTCGCCATGCGGGTCTGTTGAGAGCAGCCCGTTTAGGCGATCCCGTATTTACGCGTTTCATGAGAAGCGACGTGGGTAGGTGCCCCGTTCGACCTGTATTCCCTCGACGAGGGATGGGTGACGCGGCTGGATGCATCGTTCCGATAGAATCGGAGGATGACATTGCCAAGCTTTCTAGTTTCCTGGCTTTCGCGTCAGAGAGAGCGGCAACCGTTGATACTCTCCCACCTTCCTCTAGTCCCGAGGTCTGGGGTTCACGCAGTATAGCATTCACCATGCACGTCTTGCCCTGACACGGTAAGGTCTTCCGCAGGAGCGGTGGATTGCTCCACCCGACGGTCCCTGCCTGGACGGCCCCGAGCCTTA
>NZ_NKUF01000010.1 GCF_003206495.1 Gluconacetobacter entanii
GCGAATGGTATGCTGTCAGATGCCAGCTCGCCATCATGTTCGATGATCGTTTCCCAATGGCCTGAAAAAGTGCCACCGCACAAAATTCTACACAGTCTCGCGGAGAAGACCGGAGCCCGGAACAGCGCCAGATCAATCAGCGCATGCGCTCCTTTCCGATGCGCCTATCGCAGATAGAGAATGCCCATGACGACAGCCAGGCACAGGAGCACCTGACCCGTTCGCTGCCCTATATGATCGGTGCCATAAAGCAGCGCGATCAGGGCCGGGGACAGCAGTGCCAGCCCGGCAATGTCGAGCCTGCGCGGACGGCATTCCTGTCTGTCATCGGGCAGGAACATACTGGCGAGCAGCAGCGCGACAAGCCCGAATGGCAGGTTGAGCAGGAAAATCCATCGCCAGGACGCAACCGACAGGATGCCACCGGCCACGACGGGACCGAGAAGTGGGGCCAGCAGTATGGGAAGCGTGACGGCGCTCGCGACCCGGGGAAGCTGCTTTCCGGCGGCGCGGGCAATCGTCATCTGCGCCATGGGGGCCAGCAGGCCGCCCGCCATGCCCTGCAGGACGCGGAACGCGATCAGCGACGGCGCAGACCATGCCAGTGCGCACAGGGCGGATGTCACCGTAAACCCGGCAAAACACCCCAGATAGATGGTCCGCCCCCCAAACCGGTCAACAAGCCATCCGTTCAGGGGGAGTGTCAGGGCCAGCGCCAGCAGATACCCGCTGACCACCCACTGGACCGTGGAAAATGGCGCGTGCAGCGTGGTGACCAGATCCGGGATCGAGACATTGACGATCGTCGCATCCAGTTGCGACATGAAGGACCCGATGGCCGCAACACTGACGATTTTCCAGATGCCGGCAGGCAGCCGGGCGGAAGGGGATGCGTCTTGCAAGGTTCGGTCTTCTGGCTTCAGGATGCCAGTTCGATCGCGGAGCTTGTCGTCACGCGGCCAAGCCGGGGGAAAATGCAGTCATATGCGAAACGCTGCATCTCTTCGGAAAAGGTGGAGGTGATGTCTTCGGCGAGGACAACGGCGTAGCCATGTTCATGCGCCGCGCGGGCGGTGGATTCCACGCCAAGGTTCGTCGCAATGCCGCCAATGACCACGGTGGTGATGCCGCGCCGCCGCAACTGAAGGTCGAGATCCGTCCCGTAAAAAGCGCCCCACTGCCGCTTTGTGACGTGCAGGTCGCCCGGCTGCGCCAGCCCTTCGGCCAGATCGGTCCAGTCAGGAGCAAAGCCACCCGGCGGTGGTGCGAACGGCAGATCGACGGGGGTATGCAGGGCGTCGGCAAAATCGGGGGCGAAGGCGACATTGACCAGGATGACCGGCGCACCGGCGGCGCGGAAGCGTGCGGCAAGGGTTTTTGAACGTTCGACAATCGTCCCTCCCGTGTAGGGGGCCAGTTGATGGGAGACGATGCCCTTCTGCAGGTCGATCAGGATCAGGGCGGTCCGGGACGCAGAAAACGATGTCATGGCGGTCTTCTCCTGTTATCAGGCTCCTGCATGCCGGGGCGTTGTCCGGGATGGAAGGAGTTGATAGAAGTTGAGCATACACTCAAACAGGGACACTATTTGAGGATGGACTCAAGTACGTCAAGCGAAAAGCGTGCGCCCCTTCAACCCCGGCGGGCCGTCGGGCGGCAACGCGTGGCCGAACTGCTGGCGGCCGCATCCGACCTCATCGCGGAACGTGGCTACGATGCGACGACAATGGCAGAAATAGCCGCGCGGGCCGGGGCGAAGATCGGTTCGCTCTATCGCTTCTTTCCCAACAAGGAGGCCATTGCCGAGACATTGCTGCAGCAGCATATGGCGATCCTGCAGGAAGAATACGAAGCGATCGGATGTCGCGCGTCAGGCCTGCCCCCCGATGAACTGGCCGATGGCCTGATTGACCTGATGGCAAGGCTCTATCCCCGTGTGCAATCGCTCCCGGCGCTGATGGGCGCGCACACGGACAGGACGGAACTTCGTGCGCGCTTGCGCGGCCAGGCGCTCCTTGAAATCGCAACGGCGCTTCGGGCATGTGCCCCTCGACTGGACCAGAAAACGGCGGATGACATTGCCGCTGTTGTTCTGAACAATATGAAAGTCATGGTGGGCATGATCCATGGCGATGCGCCCACGGCACCGGGGGCACCGGATGAACTGCGCCGGATGAACCGGCTTTACCTTTCGTCCCGGCTTGGGCCTTTTCGCAGTTTGGGTAGGATTGATGGGGAATAGAAGTTTTTGGTGAAGCTTTTTCCCAAAAAGCTTCAAAGAACGCCGCCTTTTTGAAAAAAGGCGGCACCCAAAAACTTTTATATGATTTCTGGACTTTTTGTCGGGCCAATCCCAAACCCTGCTGGCTGCATCATGGCTTTCTTACAGGGGGACGGGGACCGGAGCAGCCTGTGCAATCAGCTTTTCGTGTTTGAGTTCATCCCATAATGCAGATGGGATCGAGACCTCCATGGAACGGGCATTGGCCTGCATCTGTGCGGCATTGCGTGCCCCCGGAATCACGGCAGCAACCACAGGATGGGCCGCCGCGAACTGAAGTGCGGCCGTGCGCAGGTCAATCCCGTGCCGTTTGACGACAGCCTCCATCGCGTCCCGTTTGTGCGCCATTCCGGGCGGGATCGTGCCCTGATAATCATAACGATTGCGGCCCGCGGCATAGCCTGCGTTCAGCGGCGCCCCGACGACAACTGAAATACCACGTGGCGCGAGGGCAGGGAGCGTGTGCGACAGGGCCTCGTCATGTCGCAGGATGGAATATTGCGTTGCCAGCAGGACAATGTCGGGATCACCGATTTCAAGGGTGCGCAGGACGGCCTGGGGCGTGTTGACCACAAGCCCCCAGGCCCTGATGACTCCGTCCTCGCGCATCCTGGTCAGTGCCGGAATCGCCCCCTTGGCGGCCTGGTCGAAATAGCTGGTCCATTTGTCACCCATGTCCCTGTTTTCAGGGGACAGGTCATGGATATAGACAATGTCGATCCGGGACAGGCCCAGCCTTTGCAGGCTGTCCTCGATCGAGCGCCGGACCCCGTCTGCGGTATAGTCATAGCGATAGGCGAAAGGCGAGGGATCATGCCACATCGTCCCGTCGGGAGGCTTGGGCGCGGCCGTCAGCAGACGACCGACCTTGGTCGATAGTACGAACTCATCCCGTGGTCGTGTATGCAGGAAGTGACCGAACCGCCGCTCGCTCAGGCCAAGGCCATACCAGGGCGATGTGTCGAAATAGCGTACCCCCGCAGTCCAGGCGGCCTCCAGGGCCGCTTCGGCATCTTCATCCGTACCTGCCGCAAAGCCGTTGCCAATCGGGACCCCGCCAATGCCGAGGCGTGTCGGAGGGCGAAAGCGCTGGCCTTGCGCTGCCGTGTTCAGCGGTATCGTATTTCGGGCCATCCGTCCCATGGTCGGTGTAACGTCCCCGGCATGCTGCGCATCCTGGGCACGCAGGGGCCGCGCCATCAGGGCCGCGGCCCCGCCAAGGGCGGAAAGGGCGAGAAGGTTGCGTCGGGTGGCTGTCATCGCGTCCTCACATGATATGGCTTGGCTCTTAATGCTTTTCATGGAGGCGGGTTCGCTCCTGTCCGGAACCGGATGCAGACGGGATGTGCGGCACTGGTCCGCGATTGTCTTCGGGAAACGTGTGAGGTGTAATCATCCCCCCATCATTGGCAAAGGAGATAGGGATGAGCCGGGAATCCGTGCAGGCATTTTTGGAAATACATGCCCCCGACATCGAACCTGTGGTGCTGGCGGACAGTACGGCGACCGTTGCGGAAGCCGCGCGGGCATTGGGCGTGGAGGAAGGGCAGATTGCCAAGACGCTGGCGCTGAAGGTCGGAGAGGAGCGGATTCTGGTCGTGATGGCAGGAACGGGGCGGCTGGATAACCGCAAGACGAAGGATACATTCGGCAACCGGCCCCGCATGCTGCCTGCGGAGGAGGTGCTGGAACTGACCAGCCATCAGGTTGGGGGTGTATGCCCGTTCGGACTGCCGCATCCGGTCAGGGTATTCTGTGATGCATCACTGCGCGCATTTGAGGAAGTCTGGCCGGCAGCGGGGGACCGGAACAGTTCGGTGTGCCTGACGCCGGACCGGCTTGCGGAACTCGTTGGTGCACAATGGGTCGATGTCAGCAAGCTTTGATGCCGGATTGCCTGATTATGCCACGGTCTTGATGCAGTTCGCCAAGGGGTGAATTGCGGCGAACCGGGAATGGGGATGCAGGATGGCGGCGCAACCGTCCTGCTGCTGTCAGGGGGCGTAGTGCCCGGGAATACCGTGCTGGCGGTAATGCGCCCTTCTGCAACCGTGCCTTTGGCATGCAGGGCGCGATCACTCCATCGCTGCCTATGCGGGGGCTGTCATGCATATGCAAAGATGATTGCGCGCCAGCAGGTATCGACCCTGTTCATGATGCAGCAGATATACGTCCGGTTGCCTTATGCGATGCTACAAAAGAAATATTGATGGTGACGAATGCACATGTATACTTTACCCATTCACGGGTATTGTAAGTACCGCGCCGGGATTCTTGGTCGTTTTTGAGAGTTCCATGAGGATCTGAAGCATTGTAAAGCCAAGCTTGCTGGAAAAATCCGTATCGGATATGTAGTAAAACTTTTTGTTATATTTTATCTCCACAAAAGATGATCGTGGGTGTTCATCGCTGACATGAACAAAAACTGTTGGTTTTGTATTTCTTCCAATCAGGATGACCTTGGGGAGTGTGCGTCCTGAATCAATATCTTCTTGTGGAACGTCGATTTGATACGCAATCTGCCCTAAAACGCCAAGCATTGTGCGGGTCAGGAGCCTGATCTGGCCGCGTTGCGGTCTTCCGGCCCCATATATGACTTCTACACGCTCATCTTTTGGACCCATTTCAAAGAAACGACGTGTCGCCTGTACAATTTTTGACAAAATTGGATCCGTGGTTGACGATATCGTAAGGAAGACCCGGTCAAAAGCCGGAGTTTTTCCTGGTATTTCCTCGCTATGTTCAAGCTGTATGCCCAGGAGGCCTGCAATCTGCAACCGGCGGAGATCGTAGATGAGTTCAAAAAATTCTGGAGAGCCTCTCCCCACATCCCCACCTATGGCCCCCACGTTGTTGATGAGATTAACCGCCTGAACCGACAGGCGGAACAAAATATCTATGGGCAGTCCGCCCATGGCCAGAGGCAGGAGGCTGCCGGGAGGAAGCGGGCGGAGGAAACTCTGGGCATATGCGTCCCCCGTGACAGGCTGGAACGTAAAGGTCGGGCTTTCCTGTATCTGCGCCCCGATGGCTCCCGCAGGCCTGAGGGGACTGGAATCCGATCCGACACCGATGGAAATATTACGTTGCAACTGGTATCCAGAGATCAATTGGGTCGTATCCAGAAAACCAGGGGTATCAGCATATCGCAAACGGACAACATTGAGGAGCGTCTGTTGCTTGGAAGATCCGATTAATGCTTGGGAATAATCAAGCTGATCATGGTCCAGTCTTTGAGAGCCAACGCCATAACAGCCGCTCAACAAAAAGGAGAGCGAAATAACTGTAATTTTTTTCATAAAAGTGTAACTCTGCATCTCTGAATATGGCGTATTATCTTGTATTTCGACTTTTTTGATGACGGTTGCGCGTTTGTCTTCATGAAGTAACCCAGTTGCTGGATGTCATGATAGCATGCGCTTTTGTTAAATTATATCTACATTGAATTTTATCTGTTCCATCATCATGCCAACTCTATCTTCCAAAGATGCAGCTATTATCAAGCCTGCTCATTCCCTGTTATTTTTTCGTGAATGATACGAAAATCCTCCCTTGTTCCATATCTGGCCTTATCGCCGGGATAATGTCGATCCGCGACATCAGGATCTGAAAACAGCGTTCAATGGAATGTGACCTGTTGTGAAGATGAGATGTCAGGGAAGGCGGCTTATCGGCAGATCCCGCGATGGATGATGGCAGGCATCGTTGAATTCCTGATGTCTGAACGGCCCTTCATGTCAAAATGACAGGATTTCCTGTGGCTGAATTTATGCGGGATCGTCATTGATAACCGGGTGCTATGCCCCATTTCCAGAAATGGCGCCCAAGGCCGGCCGTGGATCCAAGCCGCCTTGCGCGATGCATGAGCGCAATTTTTAAGGGGAATATGTTATTGTAGGAGAGTATGTTAACTGATCACTGCTGGTTCATCATGTCCTGTGCAAAGGGGAAGAACATAAGCTATCAAATCCGACTGCGAGTTTGTCTTAATTTCCCGTAAGGTATCTCTTGCCATGAGAAAAAGTTTTCTCTTCCTTGTTCCAGCACTCATGATGGCCAACCATGCATATGCAACAGACGTGAAGCTTCCGGATGGGACGCCGGCGAGTGTCACCATCCAGACGCCATGCACAAGTAATAGTTATAAAGAATATGAAACATGTATTTCAGCCATCCTGAGTATCCCATCCAATCGTGGTGGTGATGTGGATGTCAGGTCTCTCGAAACCCTGCTACCCAAAGATATTCAGAAAGCTGCGATCATAAGCGGGATCACTTCGACACCTGTTATGCCGATGACGGTGTCTTTGAAACATTATGATGACAAGAATATCACCTGGCCGACAACGGATACGCCCCTCGACCATATTATAATCCCGAATAACGGGACGTATCAGGTTGTCCTGACAACGAATGACGGTGGGAAAACATGGGGTATGAGGGTTGTCATCGAACAGCCTGGGTCTGCGGAGCAATAGAAGTCCATCAATGCAATATGAGGTCGGTCCCTGAATATGGGGTGCCCATGACTGGTTGGAGCCGCCAGCGTAACCGGATTGCCGTGATATGCGGCCAGCATGGCGTATGGGATGACGGCACGCACTCCTGATGAATACGGGCAGGGAAGCCGGGCGGGATTTCCTCTCTCGCCCCTCCAGTCATGGATATATCCCATGCTGACCAGAATTTGATGTCATGTCGCAGCAGGCCGGGACATCAGGGCAGCATCGAAAAAGGATATCCCTGACGGACGTCTCGGTGTGGCCAGTCATATTATCGGTCACGCATAAGTTTGCGCAGCATGTCCGGTAGGGTCTTCCGGATTTCCTGCTCTATTCATTTAGGGATCCGGATATGGGTCGGGTTCGGTTTTCATATGGAACCTGTGCGTCCCATTGTTCGGGATGGGCATTATCCGGGATTATTGCAACGGATATGCCCGTTTCAGGCGTTATCGAATACACCTGTAGTCTGTATGTCGGCGAGAATTGCCCCGGCTTGAATGCCGAGGCAATTCGCACTCCACGGGGAATTATCTTTTGAAAGCAGACCCCATCAGAAATTGACCTGCGCCTTGAGATACATATAGCGTCCCTGCCAGTCATACATGCCGGGATCGGTATTGTAATCTCCCAAGGCGTCGAACTGGGGCTGCTTGCCGCCAATGTTGCGCACGCCGCCGGTCACGGTGAACTTGTTGCCGCGATAGGTGATGGACACGTCATGATAGAAGGTCTGATTGATCTTGTACCACTGCGTGAAGCTGGCATTATAATCGGACGAGGGGAAATAATACATCCCGTCGATGAAGCGCAGCATATAGGTGAAGCTCCACCGTCCATGGGTAAAGGTGGCGGTGCCGTTGGCCAGCCATTTCGGAGTACCAACCGACCCGAGGTAGCTTACAAACGGCGTGCTGGGTGTATTCTGTTCCTTGTAAGCCATGACATCCTGAATGTCCGCGCCGAAATGCAGCGAGTTGGCATAGTCGATGTCGTAGTTGTACTGTGCGGAGATGTCGAGGCCGTCTTCCTTGAAAGCGCCGACATTTTCTTCATAGTTGGAAACGGGGTTAAGCTGTCCCGACACATCGCGTCCATGAATGACGTTACAGTAGGCGCTGGACATATTGACGCTTTCGTAACATCCATCCAGTTCGGTCTGCAGGGACGGGGTGCTCAGCGCATGTGTGATGGAAGTGTGGAAATAATCAATCGTCGCGGAAAAACCGGGGAGGAAGGTCGGCGAAAGGATCGTCCCGATCGTATAGGTTCTTGATTCCTCCGGCTGGAGGCTCGGGTTACCGCCACTGATATATTTCATGGCGTTGTTGACCTGCTTGAAGGTCGAGGGATTGAGGCCCTGTGCACGGCAGTTGGCGGCAACGATGCCAGCAAGTGCGCCATATTCGGAAATCTGTCCGCACGGATCATGCGCGCCGCTCAGGCTGATTGTCTGGCCGGCATACAGGTCACCGATCTGCGGTGCACGGAAACCGGTCGCAAGGTTGGCACGGAAGCGGATGCTGTCTGTCGGCGCATAGATCAGGCCGGCATGCCAGTTATATGTCTGTCCGAACGTGTTGTAATTGGAAAAACGTCCCGAAACCTGTGCACTCAGGCTTTTGGCCGCAGGGAGGTTTTTCAGGAGCGGAATACTGAGTTCACCGAACACCTCGGTCACATTATATCCGCCCGATGTGCTGGTGTAATAGTAATTCGAGGCCTGTCCGCTCGAAGCAAAGTTACTGGCGTAGGAGTAACCGTCCAGTCCACGATGTTCGACGCCTACGGCGATACCCAGCGGCCCATAGGGCAGGCGGGCGATATGCTTGTTGGCGAATGTGACCTGCACGTCGCGAAGTTCATAACCGGACGGATAATCGTCCGTGACGCCGATATACTTTTTCGCAGCCGGCGACAGGGTCTGCGAAAATGGATTGATCAGGACGCAGCCCGGCTGGCTTGTACAGACGGAAGGATCGTAATATCCTGTTGTGGAACCGCCACCGCCCGTCTGGTGGAAGCCCAGGGCGTTTTCCATCTTGACCCAGTTGATCTGGCCATTCTGGCTTTCTTCACCAACGGATTTGCCGAAGGAGTAGAAGGCGTCATATGTCCACCAGCCTGAATGCGGGATGGATCCGCGCAGGCCGACGGTGGCCTGATACTGGTCATTCTGCAGGTCACTGTAACGTTCACCAAGTCCCATCATGCGTTTGTACATGGCGACGTCTTCACCGAACGGGTTGTAGGGATTCCCCGAAGGAATGATCATTTCCCCCGAATTGCCCGTCAGTGTCGTTGCCGGGGTGCCGATGAACATCGGCACGCCCTTGGACCAGCCAGCCGTGTGTGTCCAGTTGCCATCAATGTAGAACTGGACATTCTTGGTGATGTCAAAATGTCCGCTGCCCGCAACAGTCTGGATGCTCTGCTGCGCAAGCATCTGGTTGCCTTGTGAATAGTCATAATCATCGGCATAGCCAAACGGGCTGAAACCCCCGTTGCCATTGGGGGTTACGGAATAATTGCCCAACTGTCCCGGCTGGGATGTCAGGGGGGCGCCACCGTTGGCGGCCACGAAATAGCCATTGGGCGTATAGGTGGAGCCGTAATACTGTGGTGCCCCGGGGGAGTTGTCCCACCCTGCACGGTCGTGCATGGCCCATTTGCGGGCATTCGCATCCACGGGAGCCTGGTAGTTATAGGAACCGCTCAGGATAAAGTTGCCGCGCCCATGCATGATATCCCATCCATGCGTGGCGGTCAGTGCGCTGGTTTCGGCGTCTCCTGAATCACTGATGCCGCCATTGGCGGTCAGGGTCGTGCCCGTATAGTCCTTTTTCAGGGTAATATTGATGACACCCGCAATGGCGTCGGAACCATAGGTGGTTGATGATCCGTCCTTGAGGATTTCAACGCGGTCAACCATGGCGGGCGCGATCGCATTCATGTCCACGCAGCCACCGGGCCCTTCGACCATGCGGTGTCCGTCAACCAGGACAAGGGTGCGTGCCGTACCCAGGTTACGGATATTGATGCATGAACCGCCGAAATTGCTGTAGGAATTCCCGGAGAAGTTCATGGACGGAATGCGTGAAAACACTTCCCCCATCGTCATGGCGGACGATTGCTGGATCTGGTCCGACGTGATGAGGGCGACTGGCTGTATCTGTTCCGTTTCGCGTGCACCCAGATGGGTGCCGACGACCATTATGTTTTCGCTATTGTCGCTTCCTTTCTTTTGATAAACCTTTGTTTGTGTTTTCTTGCTTTTCTTCGCCGGGATGACCTGTCCCGACGTCGTCCCCGGCAGGGAAATGATCTGCGCATGTGCGGATTTACTCGAAAGTAATTCGCCCGCTGCGGTGCCGAGGATACACAGGCCAGGAGTCGTCAGTATAGAAAGGCAAGTCGTATAACGACTTATGCGGAATGACATCGTTTAATGCTCCTTCCTCGTTGCGCCCTATGTATTTATTCGGAAACACATCATATCGAGCGGTATAATGTATCGTTTCCGAAACGTAATATCGTCAATTTCAAAAAAGTTGTTCGTGCATAACTTTTGTTTAAGGGGGCTGTGATGATATTTTGGATTCAGCGTATTGGTATTATACTTAATAAAATGCAGAAGTTTTAAAAGCCATCAAGTAATTCTGATGAATTCATTTTTTAGTTGCAAATTCATCACAAATGCCACGGATTTTCTAAATCAGAATCCTGGATGCCATGCACACGATAAGCCTGGCCTGCAGAAAATGGTGGTTTTTCCGTCATGTTTTGGACAGCGGATATGATATGGCAGTAAATGCCTGTAATAAAAGCGGGTTTTATTACGGAATACGCTCACCCTGTCATGGGGGATGCAGCCCTATGGGGAGGAGATCAACGTGGTCGTCATTGCGAACGCTGCCAGAAGTCCTGATGCCTGTATTTTTCAGGTAGGGGAACACAAGGCAGGTGGAAACAAGAGACGATACCGAAACGATACGAACACAATGCCTGTGCCGATGGCAGATATCATGCCGTATATATGTGAATGGCAGTCGCATGATCGGGTTCTCATCATGACTACTTGTTTCGTTTCAGAATATTCCAGTTCAAGACATATTGTGTCAATTCCAAAATGATGGGGTCGTATTAGCCCTTGGTTAAGGGGAAGGGGATTCGTTAATTGAGGGAAACGAATGGTATTAATCTATATTTTCATGATGAACCCGGATGCGGACATATCAGAAAATGGTGCGCGATGGTCCATGGCATGCCACGATCTGCATGACGGAAAGAATTGGTCTGGTTCGATGATGGAAAGGCCCCGACTGTCATGGGTATGAACAGGAGTACGTTCGTGGGCCGGAAGGATGCTTGATCTCGCGTGACGTCATGGCCTAGCCTCCAGCAGCAGGGCTGGAAAGGTTTCGGCCTGCCCGTCACATGCAAAGGCGGGACTGCGTCTGAACGCCTGACCGGGCAGGCAGGATCCCGCCGGACGCCACGTGTCCTCAATCGTTCCGCCCCATGGAAAGGCAGCCCTTCATGTCCATACGCATCGGTGTTGCTGGCTGGTCGATCCCCGCTGCGCTGGTGGGGGAGTTTCCTTCGGCTGGCACGCATCTTGAACGCTATGCCGGGCGGCTTCTGGCTGTCGAGATCAACAGCAGCTTCTATCGCCCGCACCGGCGCACGACTTATGAACGCTGGGCCGCAGGCGTGCCGTCCGGGTTCCGCTTTTCCGTAAAGCTGCCCCGGGCCATCACGCATGACCGCTGCCTGGGTGGTTGCGGGGCGCTGATGGAGCAGTTTGCCGAGGAAACCGAGGGCTTGGGTGCAAAACGTGGTCCCATCCTGGTTCAGTTGCCTCCGGGCTTCGCCTATCCCGGCGAGGTCGCAGAACGTTTCTTCACAGATCTGAAGGCCATCATCGCCGGTCCCGTCGTTCTGGAACCAAGGCATGCAAGCTGGTTCCAGCCGGAGGTGGAACGCATGCTGCAGCGGCAGCAGGTATCACGGGTCGCGGCGGATCCGGCGCGTCCATTATTATCCGCGGCGCACCCCGGGGGATGGGACGGTCTTGCCTATTTCCGATTGCATGGTTCCCCGCGCATCTATGTGTCGCCTTATGGGAACGACGTCATTGTGGCGCAGGCAGAGCGCATTGCGGCACTGAATGCGCGTGGCACGGAGGTCTGGACGATTTTCGACAATACCACCTATGGCGCCGCCACGCGGAATGCGCTGGAACTTGTCGAGGCGGTCATGGGAAATAAATGACTTATGGAATGGTATTTTTTGGGGGCTTTTAAAAAAAGCTTCGCCAGAAAATTTTGAATGATTTGTGCAATTTCTTGTGGGCGGGGGAAATACCCATGCCCTGTGGCGGATCATAAAAAAAGCCGGGATGCCCTGCGATATCCCGGCTTCTGTCGTGGGGGAGAGCGCCTTATTTCAGCCCATCCACAAAAGCCGCGATACGACGGCAGCCTTCGCGAAGGGTTGTGGTATCGGTTGCGTAGGAGATACGGAAGAAGGGGCTCATGCCATAGGCCGCGCCCTGTACGGAGGCCACCTGCTGCTCTTCGAGCAGGGCCATGACGAAATCGGCATCGGTCGCGATCAGGCGGCCACCTGCCGACGTCTTGCCCATGCATCCGCTGATGTCGGGATAGACATAGAACGCACCCTGCGGCGTATGGCACTCCACCCCGGGAATGGCGTTGAGCAGGCTGACCACAAGGTCGCGACGGGCCTGATATTCGGCGGCGCGGGCCTGAAGGAAATCCTGCGGGCCGTTCAGCGCCGCGACAGCGGCCGCCTGCGCCAGCGTGTTGATGCCGCTCGTCGTCTGGCCCTGCATGTTGTTCATCGCCGCGATCAGTGCGCGGGGACCACCGCAATAGCCCACGCGCCAGCCAGTCATGGCATAGGCCTTCGACACGCCATTGACGGTCAGGACGCGATCTTTCAGTCGTGGCTCCACTTCGGCGATCGTGCAGAAGGTAAACCCGTCATAGATCAGGTGCTCATAGATATCGTCGGTCAGGATCCAGACATGGGGATGTTTCAGAAGGACGGCGGCGATGGCCTCCATATCCTCACGCGGGCAGCATGCACCGGTCGGGTTGCCGGGGAAGTTGAGCACCAGCCACTTCGTTTTGGGGGTGATGGCGGCGTCAAGGGCGGTGGCCGACAGGCGGAATCCGCTTTCGGCGGGGCAGGGGACAGAGACGATATTCGCACCGGCAAGGCGGGCGATATCGGCATAGCTGATCCAGCTTGGGGTGGGCAGGACCACTTCGTCACCGGGATTGATGGTGGCCATCATGGCGTCATAGATGATCTGCTTGGCGCCGTTGGCCACCAGGATTTCATCAAGTGCGTAATCAAGGTGATTTTCACGCTGGAATTTGGCCTGCACCGCTTTCTTCAGGGCGGGTTTGCCGTCCTGGGGCTGATATTTGGTATCTCCCGCGCGCGCTGCGGCAAAGGCCGCCTCCACCACATGCTCCGGCGTGGGGAAGTCCGGTTCGCCAGAGGAAAGGCTGATAATCTTCACCCCTTCCGCCTTCAGCACCGACGCCTTGTCGGTCATCGCGGCGGAAGCCGAAATCCCAATTCCATTCAGTCGATCCGCAAACCCGGGCATCGGACGCTCTCTCCACTTCTGCTCATGCAACACAATACATGCCTGTAACGTATCGTAGATCGTTTCACGATAGGTTCGATACCGACGAAAATCGTCTGGCCCCATACAACAATCCTATGAAAGGGCGGTTATCCGTCCTGCATGTCCATCCGGATCGGGTTGCGCACCATCGCCAGCGACAGCAGGGCCGCAACGATCAGGGCAATGGCGCACATATACCAGGCCATGTCGAAACTGCCGGTCCAGGCGACGATATATCCGGTCAGGATCGGTGACAGCAGTCCCAGCGCGTTACTGCATGTCAGCGTGACGCCCGTAACCGCCCCCATTTTCCCACCATCTTCGACCATGTCGGTCAGCAGGGCGGTATTTGCGCCATTGGCTGCCATCAGGCAGGCCAGCGCGCCGGAAAGGACCAGCAGGATGGGCAGCATGGTATGGCACTGCGGCAGCAGTCCGATCGTGGCGGCCCCGGCCAGGCAGATGGCGACGATGAAACGCCGGTAGGGCGGGTGGATGCCATTGCGAAAGACAAGCTGTTCCAGTATCCGCCCGATGATGACCGCGCCGGCCGCCGCACTCAGGTAACACAGGGCCGTGCTGTTGCCCGTGCCGGTAATGTCGATATGCAGTTCATGGATGAGGTAGAGCGGCATCCACGACATGACCAGGAAATTCAGGTAATTCTGCGTACACTGCACCACCAGGATGCCAAGAAAGGAAGACGAGCGGAACAGGTTCCGTATTTCCCGCACTGAAATGGGTTTCCGGCGTGGTGCATCGGTCTTTTCCTTCGGGTTGCGGTAGATCAGCCACCAGACCACCGCCCACAGGATGCCAATGCCCCCCAGCGCCATGAATTCGCAGCGCCACCCAAAGAAAGTGATGAGATAGGCCCCCGCGATCGTGCCACCGGCCAGGCCAAGCTGCATGCCCGTCAGGAGCATGGTCATGACCGATCCGCGCTCCTTCGGCAGTGCCCAGTTGCGCACGACCGTCGCCCCAACGCCAAAGGTCGGGGCCTCCCCCACGCCCAGCAGCATGCGCGTCAGCAGGAACTGCGTGATGTTCTGCGCCATGCCCCCCAGCAGCATGGCAAAGGACCATATGCCCACGGCCAGGGAGCCAATCGCCCGTGCCCCCACCATATCGAGCACGATGGTCGATGGCAGGTTGAGCAGGAAATAGGACCACAGGAAACTGGAGGACACCCAGCCCATCTGCACCGGGGTGAGGGAAAATTCCCTGCCCATCGTCGGCAGGGCAATGGACAGCGCGGCACGGTCGCCATAACTGATGGCGTACATCAGGAAAACGAGAAAGAAGAACACATGGCGGGCAGGAATTGCCCGCCTGCCTTTTGCCTTGGTCGTGATTTCACCTGTTGTCACGCGACAGGACTCCCGGTGTGCCGTGAATTGGGGATGAAGCAGCGGGGCGGCAGGCATGGGGCAGGGGTCATGGCGGGGTGCCCGTGGCGGCGTCCATCGTGCCCTCGGCCACGGCTTTCTGCTTCGTCGGGCGGTCATGGCGCAGCATCCACACGCCAGAGCCAATAATCAGCAATCCGCCAATGACCATGGCCACGCCGGGGATTTCCACAAACCCGAACCATCCGATCAGTGCGGCCCACAGCAGCCCCGAATAGGCAAAGGGACCGATGGCGGACACCTGCGCCGATGCGAAGGCTTCGGTCTGGAGCACCTGCGCAATGCCGGCGAAGGCCCCCACGGCGACAAGGCACAGGGCCTCAGTCAGGTCGGGCGTGGTCCAGATGAACGGCAGCGGCAGCGCGGTCATCGACGTCATCAGGATGGCCTGCCACAGGGCGATGGTGGTGCTGGACTCCGTGGCCGAAAGCTGGCGGATCTGCATGGTGGTCAGCGCGCCTACGCCGCCCTGCGCCAGCGCTACGAAATAGGCCCAGGCGGGCACCGCGCTGTCGGCGCCATGCAGCAGTCCCTTGCCCAGGGCGACGACGATCACGCCGGAAAACCCGATCAGCACCGCAATCCAGCGCTGGAAGGAGGGGCGTTCATGCAGCAGGGGAATGGACAGCAGGACCAGGAACAGTGGCTGCGTGTAGGACAGGACCTGCTGTTCCGCCAGTGGCAGGCGGGTTACGGTAATCACCACCATGATCATGCTGATCAGTCCGACAACCGAACGCAGGACATGTCCGCCGAAATGATGCGTTTTCAGGACAATGCCCGTGCGTGATGCGATCAGCAGCACGAATGGCAGGGAAAACAGGTTGCGGAAAAAGGTGATTTCAAGCGCGGGCAGGGTCGAACCCGTCAGTTTCTGCAGGGCATTGAGTGCTGCGGTAAAGAATGTTGCCGATGCCAGAAGTAATGCACCACGTTTCAGGTCATGCTTCATTGTGTCCGTACCCCGATGCACGACATGAACGAAGGCGCGCGTCATGAAGGATCAATTTTTCCATGCCCCTGCCTGCCACACGTTACGTCATCGTAACGCGCGGGGCGCATTTCGGGTCATAGGCATTTGTTTCTTGGCAATAATAAATTCTTATGGCTGAGGGATGTCTCAGTCCATGATCTGGCACGCAGGGGTCAGGATGCCGCCGCTGGCTTCGATTTCCGCACGGATCGCGCGTGCGAGTTCCAGTGACCCGGGGGTGTCGCTATGTACCAGGATGGAGCGCGCACGGACCGGCAGGCGTGTGCCATCAATGGTGGTGACGGACCCGTCATGCAGGAACTGCTTCACGCGCGCGCGCACGTCCGCCAGATCATGGATGACCGCGCCCGGCCGTCCGCGTGGGACCAGCATGCCCGCCGCCGTATAGGCGCGATCCGCCAGGAACAGGGTATGCGGACGCAGCCCTGCCTTTTCCGCCGCGCGCTCCGTCGCCTGACCGGGCATGCAGAATACGGACAGTTCGCGGTCCATCGCGGCAATGGCGCGGGTCAGGCGCAGGGCAAGTCCTTCATCCGCATTGGCCATGTTGCCGAATGCGGCGTGGTAGCTGACATGGGTCACGCGGTGCCCGTGCCGTGCCGCAATCCCCTGCAGCGCGCCGATCTGGTAGCACATCATCGCTTCCATATCCGCATCGGAGACCGCCATCGCGCGCCGCCCGAAACCGATCAGGTCCGGCAGGCCGGGATGTGCGCCGATCCCGACGCCTTTTTCCTTCGCCAATTGCACGGTGCGATCCATGATGGCGTAGTCACCGGCATGGAAACCGCAGGCGATATTGGCTGACGACACGGTATCCATCAGGCCGTCATCATCGGCGATGCGCCAGCGGCCGAACCCTTCGCCCATGTCGGAATTGAGGTCGATTTTCATGCCCTGTCTCCTGACTTCATGCCAGCGCGGCGGCGCGCGGACTGGCGGTAGCGGCCAGCCATCATGCGCAGGTCATCCAGATAGGCGCTGACCGGCCGCATGGCGGCCACACCTTCGGCGAAGCTGCATTCATGCAGGTGGATATGCGTGCCGATCCGCGCCTGTCCCAGACGCCACAGGTCGGCTTCGATCACGGTGGCGATCCGGGGATAGCCACCAACGGTATTGGCATCGGACAACTGCACGATCGGCTCGCCCGACGGGGGGACCTGCACGATCCCCGCGATCACACCATAGGACCGCAGTTCAACCCGATGGCGCAGTTCCAGTGGCGCGCCCGACAGGCGATAGCCCACGCGGTTGCTCTGCGGGGTGATGCGCCATGGCGTCGTCCACAGACGCTGCCGGGCTTCGGGTGTGAACAGTTCATAATCGGTCGCGGGCATGGCGCGCAGGTGGATGGTCCTGCCGTCCGCCTCCCCGGCGGCATCCTTCAGCACGGCGGAAGGGGGAAGGGCGCCATAACCCGCCATGTCCAGCGTGGTGCCCGTGGTCTTCAGCGTATCGCCAGCCTCCAGCGGCCGGCCATCCAGCCCGCCAAAGCCCCCGCGCAACTGCGTGCTGCGCGACCCCAGCACGACGGGCACGTCAATCCCGCCCGCGATACAGACATAACCCCGCGCGCCCCTGCCGGGCTGGCCGATACGCAGGACCTGCCCGGCGGCGGCGGTCTCGACCATCCATGGCAGGACTGGACGGCCGTCAAGTTCGATTGCGGCGTCGATGCCCGTCACCACAAAGGTCGCCGCCGCATCAAGGCGCAGGACAAACGGGTAGGTCTGCAGTTCGATGCAGGCGGCATCATCATTGTTGCCCAGCAGGATGTTGCCAGCCCGCAGGGCGACCGGATCCATCACGCCCGACGTGCTGACGCCAAGGTTACGGTACCCGGGCCGCCCCAGATCCTGCACCGTATTGAGGGGCGATGTTTCAAGGATCGTGATCACAGCTCGATGCTTTCCGGATAAAAGCGGATGCGATCGCCAACGGCGAACAGGGCGGGCGGCTGTCTGTACGGATCGAACAGCCGCAGGTCGGTATAGCCGATGGAGTTCCACCCGTTCGGCCCCGTCAGCGCGGAAATGCCCGCCTGCATGCCGCCGATGATGACGGTGCCGGCCTGCATGTTCAGTGACGGCACGGTCTTGCGCGGGGTTGCGATGCGCGGGTCCAGCCCATGCAGGTAACCAAAGCCTGGCGCGCTGCCGATGGCGCAGACCGTGTAGTCATTGGCGTGATGGATGGCGATGACCTCTTCGGGCGGCAGGCCCGCATGCGCGCTGACGGCGGCCAGATCCTCGCCCAGTTCGCCCCCATAACGCACACCGATTTCAAAAAGGCGTCCCTCGATATGCCGTTCGGGCAGGGTGTCCCACGCATGGCACAGCCATGTGGCCACGGCCTGCGGATCGGCGGGCGGGGCGGCAAAGACCAGCATGAGGTTGGTGACACCGGGGATGAGTTCACACACGTCAGGGCGGCCCTGCGCCGCATCCATCAGCGCCCAGATCCGGCGCTGCTGCGCCATGGTGAAGTCGCCCGGTGCCTCGAACAGCATGGCGCGCGTGCCGATCATGCTGGTAACGGGGCGTGCATCCGCACCGTGCGCCACATCGTGCCTCATATCCGTGCTCAAGATACACAATCCCCGCAACAGTGCTGGTCACATCCCGAAAAAACCAGGGGCAGGTATGGGGCCGGAACCATGGCGGTACAGGTTTCGCGGCATCATGCGCCCCGGTCGAAATTATGTCGCTTTGCGTAACGATGGCCAGTGCAATTCTGGTTGTGAGGCCATCGGATAATCTTATGGCCCGGGGATGCGGACGGGCCATCAGATTATGTTATGGCGTGAGAACGAAGTGCTCTTGGCGCATGTTGCGCAGGGTCGGTAACATGAAGAAATGGCTGAGCATCCGGCAGCCGTTGTGGGGCCGGGCCGTGTCAGTTTTTCTGTTCAGAATCGGGTCTTCTTACCAATGAGCAACCAGCCGTACCGTACCGCCCTCGTCACTGGCGCATCCTCTGGCATCGGGGCGGCGATCGTCCGCCGCCTGGCAGCGGAAGGGATCGAAGTGCATGCCGTGGCGCGCGATGCGGCGCGACTGGAAACGCTGGCGCAGGAAACCGGGTGCGTCCCCCATGCGGTCAGCGTCTCCGACCAGGCCGGGATCGAGGCACTGGTAAAGGGACTGGAAATCGACATCCTGGTCAACAATGCGGGACAGTCGCGCACCGGGAACATCACCAGCACCACGCCGGAGGATATCGACGCGCTGGTGGATGTGAACCTGCGCGCGGTCCTGCAACTGACGCGGCTTGTGGTGGCGGGCATGATCGCGCGTGATCGCGGGCATATCGTCAACATCACCTCGATCGCCGGGCATTACGCCTTTGCCGGTGGCAACACGGTCTATCACGCCACCAAGGCAGGCGTGCATTCGCTGTCGCAGCAGTTGCGCTGTGACCTGTTCGGGCGGCATATCCGCGTGACCGAAGTCTCCCCCGCGCGGGTCGAGACCGAAGTGTTCGGTCGCCTGATCGGCAACATGGAAGAAGCGAAAAAGCGTTTCTTTGACGAATATGACTCCCTTCTGCCGGAGGATATCGCCAATTCCGTCGCCTTTGCCGTCATGGCGCCGCAGCGCATGAATGTCAGCTTCATGGAGGTGCTGCCGACCATGCAGGTGGTCGGTGGCCTGAACTTCGCCAAGAAGACATCCGGCGCGGCGTAGGCACGGTGGATCTCTCGCATGTCAGGCGGCTGATCGACCTTCTGGCCCGCGCTCCGGTGACGGAGCTTGAGGTGGAGGAAGGCGGCTGCCGCATCCGCATCACCCGTGGCAATGGCGGGGGACGGCCTGTGGTCGCTCCCGCCCTCCCGGCCCCCACCGTCGAGGTGGGCCGCGCGCCAGGGGTGGCCGATCCGGTTGCGCCCGCGGTGACGGAGCCTGCGGCGGATCATGTCATTACGGCCCCGTCTTATGGGGTGTTCCACCTCTCACCCTCTCCCGGTGCCGCACCTTACGTTGCGGTGGGCGATGCGGTGCAGGCTGGACAGGAAGTGGGACTGGTCGAAGCCATGAAGGTATTCAATGCCGTCCGCGCCACGCAGGCGGGTGAAATCGCCGCCGTTCTGGTGGATGACGGCGCCGAGGTGGAGGCAGGCACACCCCTGTTCCGACTGGTATGAGTGCGGCTGGCATGAGTGAAAAGAGACGTTTCAGCCGGGTGCTGATTGCCAACCGGGGCGAGATCGCCCTGCGCATCCAGCGCGCCTGCCGCCAGCTTGGGCTGGAGACGGTGGCCGTGCATTCCGAAGCCGACGCGGACAGCCGCCATGTGCATGAGGCGGATGTCAGCCTGTGTATCGGCCCTCCCGCCGCGGCGCGCAGTTACCTTGATCCTGACGGACTGCTGCTTGCGGCCCGACTGACGGGGGCGCAGGCCATCCATCCCGGTTACGGGTTCCTGTCGGAAAATGCCGATTTCGCCGATGCGGTGGAGGCCGCGGGCCTGACCTTCATCGGCCCGACGGGCGCGTCCATCCGCATGATGGGCGACAAGATCACCGCCAAGCGCGCCATGCGGGAGGCCGGGGTGCCCTGCGTGCCCGGGTCGGACGGGCCGCTGCCTGCCGACATGGGCGCGGTGAAGGCCATTGCGCTGGAGGTGGGGTTCCCCGTGATCGTCAAGGCGTCGGGCGGTGGCGGCGGGCGCGGCATGCGCGTGGTCGAGCGTGAGGCCGACCTGGCGCAGGCGGTCATGCTGACGGCCAAGGAAGCGCAGCAGGCCTTTGGCAATCCGACGCTGTATCTTGAACTCTTCATGCAGAAGCCACGCCATATCGAGATTCAGGTCCTGTGCGACACGCACGGCACGGCGCTGTGGCTGGGCGCGCGCGACTGTTCGCTGCAACGCCGCCATCAGAAGGTGCTGGAGGAGGCGTCCGCCCCCGGCATCGCGCCGGAGATGATCGCCCGGATTGGCGAACGCTGTGCCGAAGCCTGCCGGCGCATCGGCTATCGCGGCGCGGGAACGTTCGAATTCCTGTATGAGGACGGGGTTTTCGCCTTCATCGAGATGAATACCCGCGTGCAGGTCGAACATCCCATTACCGAGGAGACGACCGGCATCGACATCGTGGCGCAACAGTTGCGTATCGCACAGGGCGAGACGCTGGATATCGCGCAGTCCGATATCGCCTTGCGGGGCCACGCCATCGAATGTCGCCTCAATGCGGAGGACCCGTTCACCTTCATGCCCTCGCCCGGGACCATTACACGCTGGGACCTGCCCGGCGGGCCGGGGATCCGTGTCGATACGCATGTGGTCGCGGGCTATACGGTGCAGCCCTATTATGACTCCCTGATCGGCAAGATCATCAGTCATGGCGCAACGCGGGCGGAAGCCATCGCGCGCATGCGTGTCGCACTGGCGGAAATGAAGGTGGAAGGTGTTGCCACCAACATCGCCTTGCATCAGGACCTGCTGGCGGACCCGGCGTTCGAACGCGGTGGGGTGGATATCCATTACCTTGAACGCTGGCTTGCGCACAGGACGGCCTCATGAACAACCGCTCCGAACAGTTGGTGCCCCATTTCGACCGGATGCCTGACCCCGACCAGATCGTGCAGATGGCGACATGGCTGGCGCAGGCGGGGCTGGAAAGCCTTGAACTGACGAATGAGGCCGCGGGCCTGCGGCTACGCCTGTGCGTGGAACAGGCCGCCCCGGGTGTTGCCCCTCCCGCCCCTGTCGCCGCCCCGCCGCCTGATGGCGGGGCAGGGACGGTGGCGGCCACGGCCCCGTATTTCGGCCATCTGTGCCTGACCCATCCATTGCGCGATGCACCCTTCGCCCCGGTGGGGGCAAAGGTGGCGCAGGGGGATGTCATCGCACTGCTGACGCTGGAGACCCTGCAGCTTTCCGTCGTCGCGCCGGTGACGGGCACGGTGACGGAGGTCGTGGCGCAACCCGGCGTACTGCTGGGGTATGGCGCGACGATCATGCACATCCGCCCCGACTGACAGAAACGGATCGGGGCCTGCCGCCTGCGCGGTTTCGTGCGGGCCCGATGATATTCTTCCTGATGTGGATGGACCGAAATGACCGATATGCCCCTTCCGGCAAAAGATGCCACGGCCTGCATGCCCGCAGCAAAGTCTGGCCCCACGGGACAGAAGGCGGAACAGCCCGGCAGCCGTGTCGAGCGCGACCTGCTGGGTGAGGTCACCATTCCCCCCGGTGCCCTGTGGGGTGTGCATACATGGCGCGCGGTCGAGAATTTTCCCATCAGCGGCACGACGGTCGGCGCGTTCGGGGAACTGGTGCAGGGACTGGTCCGGGTCAAGCAGGCAGCAGCAGGGGAGAACCTCGCGCTGGGCTATCTGGACCCGGTGCGTGCCGGGGCCATTGATGCCGCATGTCGGCGCATATTGGAAAATCCGTCCTATCATCAGCAGTTTGTCGTGGATGCCATGCAGGGGGGTGCTGGCACATCCACGAACATGAACGCCAACGAGGTCATTGCCAACGTCGCCCTTGGGCTGCTGGGGGAAAAGCCGGGCACATATTCGGTGCTGCATCCCAACGACCATGTCAACATGGCGCAGTCCACCAACGATGTCTATCCGACCGCCCTGAGGCTGGGCCTGCTGCTGGCGGTTGACCCGCTGGTGGCGGCGCTGGAGGGGTTGCATGCGGCACTTGATGAAAAGGCGCGGGCGTTCGGGGCGATCCTGAAGGTCGGCCGCACGCAGTTGCGCGATGCCGTGCCCATGACGGTGGGGCAGGAATTCGGGGCGTTCCGCACGATGATCGCCACGGAAATCAGAAGCATAAGGGAACATGCCACCGCCTTTGAGCAGGTCAATCTGGGTGGCACGGCCATCGGGACGGGACTGAATACCGATCCGCGTTATGCGCACACCGTCGTGGCGGAACTGCGTGCCCTGACGGGGCGGCCCATGACCGGTGCGCCGGACCTGATCGAGGCAACATCGGATGTGGGGGCCTTTGTCCTGTTTTCCGGCGTGCTCAAGCGCCTGGCGCTGAAACTGTCGAAGATGTCGAGTGACCTGCGCCTGCTGTCGAGTGGGCCGAGGACCGGGCTGGGCGAAATTGCGCTGCCTGCGGTGCAGGCCGGGTCCTCCATCATGCCGGGCAAGGTCAATCCGGTCATCCCCGAGGCCGTCAATCAGGTTGCTTATCTGGTTGCCGGGCATGACCTGACCATCACCATGTGCGCCGATGGGGGACAGTTGCAGCTCAACCCGTTCGAACCGATGATCGGCTACTGCCTGTTCACGTCCATCAGGATATTGCGGGCGGCCATCGAAACCCTGACAACGCGCTGCATCAATGGCATTTCGGTGGACTGGGCGCGGTGCCAGTACCTGTCCGACATCAATATCGGGGTCATCACGGCGCTGGTGCCGGTGCTGGGATATGACACCTGCTCGACCATTGCGCGGCGTGCGCTGTCGGAAAACCGCAGGGTGACGGACCTGATCGTGGAGGAACGGCTGCTCAGTGCCGAACAGCTTGCGGTCCTGCTGCAACCTGATGCGCTGACCAGCCCCAATGTCGGACGGCAGCCTGCCTGATCCGTCAGCCGAATGGCTGGGTGCCGGGCCAGTTATGCGCGGCCGCCATGGCCTGCGCCAGTTCGATCAGCAGTTCGCGCACCGCGACGGAGGCCTCCGTTTCCGGGATGATTTCAGGAATGCACAGCGAGACGTCTTCCTGAATGACCGGATTGCGCAGCGGGTAGATGCGCGACCTGCCCGGCACGACAATCCGGCTGGCGACGGACCATGGCAGGATGGTGCTGCCGATGCCTTCTTCTATCGCGCCCTGCAGGGTGATCAGCGCCTCGATTTCCGCGACGATGCATGGTTCAAGCTGCCTGCGCATGAAGGCCATGTCCACGCTCTTGCGGACAAAGTTATGCTTGGGTGGCAGCAGCAGGGGTATGTCGGCAATATCGGCCAGTTGCACGGCGCCGGTTTCATCCTGCGGGAATTCCAGCCCGTCAGGGGCGAGCAGGAAGAATTCCTCCTTCATCATGGGTGTGAAAATGACGCCCTTGATCGGCCCCGCGCCATGGATGACCGCCATGTCCAGCCGCCCGGTCATGATCAGTTCGCTGTAGATGTCATCAAAGCTTTCGGTCAGGTGCAGCGTGATGTTGGGCAGGTGTTCACGCACGCGCTGCAGCAGCTTGACCGACAGCGTGGAGCCCGCGCTGTAGGGGGACAGCCCGACCGAAACCTTGCCAACCAGTGGGCCGACGCCACGGCTGATTTCCACCATGGCCCGGTCGAACTGCTTGGTCAGTGTCTGGGCATGCCTGTACAGTTCCTGCCCGGCGGTGGTGGGCGTCACGCCGCTCTTGCTGCGGATGACGAGTTTCTGCCTGAAGGCGTTTTCAAGTGTCGCCAGTTGCTGGCTCAATGCGGGCTGGGCGATATTGAGCAGGTCAGCAGCACGGGAAATGCTGCCAAGGTCGATGATTTTAACAAAAGCCTGCAGTCGTCGTATATCCAACTGGAACTCCATAAATGTTATGGGCGTGTGGCTTTATTGTATTGATAATAAGGATATTTTCGGAATTGTCAATCTGTTGCCGTCCTGGGGCGGATGTTTTCGGGGGCGGGTATTTTCCGGGTGGCCCCTGGCGTTTTTGCCACGGCCTGGGTGTGAAACAGGGGGCATGATACTTGCGGGAGTGGGCAAAAAACGCGACACTTTCAAAATATGTAGCATTTTCAATTGTATAATTCATTATAGATAAGTAAGAATCCGCCTTGTTCCCCAACATATCAATAATCCATATGACGCCAAATCATAACGGATGCGCATCATAACCCTGCACATGTTCGTTGCGAAACGTCGGGTCGAGTTGCAGGGGAATTCAGATGGCACGCCTATCAAAGCGGAAGTTATATCTGGTGGCTGGGGTTGCGTTCGGTACGTTCGTGCCGGCTATGGGAGACGCCGCGACGGCAACTGTCTCATCCCCTGAAAAACATTACAAGGTCGATACGCGCAAGAAGGCAGCCACCCCGGCCCATGTCGCGCCCACGTCGGTGCATGCCTCCGCGCAACCCGAAGTGATCCATGTTGGGGGACATTCGACCAATTCCGTCTTCTCGCCCGCCACGGCCCAGCACAGCACCACGCAGGTGACGGTCGTAACCGGCGCCGAACTGCTCAAGACCGGTCAGACCAACGTGCTGTCCGCCCTGGCGCAGGCCAATCCCGCCATCACCACCGCGGCCCTGCCCGGTGGCGGCGCGAGTTCGTTTGTCCAGACCATGCAGTTGCGTGGGCAGTCCCCTGACGACACGCTGATCCTGGTCAATGGCCACCGCCGCCATATCGGTGCGAACTTCAATTCGAACTCGGGCACCAACTGGGGCAGTGAACCGGCCGACATCTCGCTCATTCCCATTACGGCGATCGACCATATCGAAGTCATCACCGAAGGGGCTTCGGCGCTGTATGGTCAGGATGCCATCGCGGGTGCCGTCAATATCGTGCTCAAGCGCGATACGCACGGGGGCACCGTCAATTTCAAGAACAGCGGTTATTACGCGGGCGATGGCCAGGGGCTTGACGGTTCGGCCAACTATGCGATGGCGCTGGGGAACCGGGGCGGCTACCTCGACCTTGCGGCCCAGGTCACGCACCAGTTGCCGACGACCCGGGGTGGCGACTTCTATGGCACCATGTTTGCCGATCCCACCCGCAACGCCACGGCGGACCGTGATGTGCAGCGCGGGCTTGGCCTGCCCAAAAGCACGCTTGAGACCCTGAGCGAAAACATGTCCATTCCCGTGGCGCACGGGTTCAGTTTCTACAGCACGTCCACCTTCTCCCACCGTCGCGCGAATGTGCCGGAAACATTCCGCGCCAATTCGGGTTCGGACATATGGGTCAATCCGACGCTTTATCCCAATGGTGATCAGCCCTACATTACCATGGACCAGTACGATTTCGAAACGGATAACGGAATTCGTGCGCGTAAATTCGGGTTTGCGTGGGACGCCTATGTCACGTACGGGCGTGACCAGCAGAAATACGGCACCAAGGATTCCGAAAACGCCACGACGTCGGGCGGCGAATATGTCTATGACCCGACCCAGACGTCCTTTTATGATGGCCAGTCGATTTCCTCCGAACTGACGGCAGGGCTGAAGGCGTCACGTTCGTTCCACACCGGCCTGCTGCCCCGGGACATCAACCTGAAATTTGGCGCGGAATACCGTCACGACACCTTCCAGATGACCGAGGGCGAGACCGCGTCATGGGGCGGGCAGGGGGCGACCGACCATCCGGGCAACGTGCCCATGGCGGTCACGAACCAGAACCGCGACGTGTATGAAGGTTTCATCAACCTTGATTTCTACCTGACGAAGAAATGGGAATGGACACTGGGCGGTCGTGTTGACAGTTATAACAACCTGGCCACTGTCGCGACCGGGTCCGTTGGCACGCGTTACAATTTCAACAAGCGCTGGGCCATCCGGGCGAATATCAATTCCGGATACCGTCCGCCAACGCTGGGCGAGATGTCCTATTTCTACTCGGCGCCCTATCCCGGCTATACCGTGGACCAGGTGCCGGCCAACAGTGCGATTGCCAAATATCTTGGCGCTGGCAGCATGAAGGGCGAATATTCGCGCAGCTATACGATCGGGTTGGATGCGACGCCGGTGGATAATTTCCACATCACTGGCAACCTGTATTACATCGCGATCAATGACCGTCTGGGCAGCACGCAGTCCTATACAGTCAACCAGAATGACACCGTGCTGAAGGGACTGCTGGACGCGGCCAATATTTCAAGCGCGACGTCGCTGTCATATTACGCCAATCTCTATAACACCCAGACGTTTGGCGGGGACCTGAGTGCCGATTATACCCTGCATACGAACAGGTTTGGTAAATTCCGTTTTGCCATGGGCATCAACTTCTCCGATAACGATGGTTTAATTGTTATTAAACAATGGCTTAATCGTCAGTTTCCTGCGGTTTCCAAAAAACAGTTTCCATTCGGCTTACCGCTCCTTTTGCCAACCGCTCCTGATCGGCAGATAGAGTGTAATGCTGCACCATAGCAAGCGTGCGATGCCCGGTAATCGAGGCAATTTCATGGGTTGTGCATCCTGATTCAGCCAACAATGTTGCTGACAGCTTTCTTAATCCATGAACATTGAACCCTTTAGGTATCTTCCCTTCACTGGCGGCTTTATGCATAGCTGATGACAGGGTGCCAGGCTTCCATTTTGACCCTATTCTATTGGTCAAAATATAATCAGATGGACCGCGCCATTGTTTGAGAAAAGACGATAAATCGATATGTATGGGTATCCTTAGCACAGCACCCGTTTTTTCCTGCTGGACATTGATGAAACCGCCGTCAATATCTGACCACTTCATCCTACATAAGTCGCCTCGCCGCTGCCCGGTAAAAACCCCTAAAACTACAACTCGCCACAGCGACTCATCCAAAGTTTTCTCGGCCTGGCGAATGGTATCTTTTGTCCATGCGGGAAGAGACCCGCGCGGCAACAATGCAATTGTCATAGCGGGATTGGTATCAACCCATTCGCGTCCCAATGCCCACCCGAAAAATGTTCGGGTAATGGACAGGAACCCGTTTGCGGCACCTGGCCCCCGGCCATAAGCAATACTGTCCCGTATCTCGATCAGCATTCTTCGAGTTATATCCCGCAGCGGTAGCGCAAATACCTTTTCCATTTCCCGAAGATATATGCGTCGGTTCTGCCTTGTAGTCGGTTTTACCATCGTGAACTCGGGACTAACATAATATAAACTTAGGACGTGCCCTACAGTTCCCGTAGGTGGCTCTGGCCTTGGGGATGAATTACGCTTCTTCGGATAGTAATATTCCTTTACTGTCCCGTCAGCGAGGCGCTTGCGAACGACCTTTACGTCTCCCGTATTGGCGGTTTTCTTCGCAAATTTTGGCAACTGTCGCGTCCATATCCCTTGATGTTGAAATCCCGGCCCGTTTAAGCATCAGAGCATCCACTGCATAAATGTCCCATCGTGGAGTTTTGGGGCCAAGGTGATAACTGGGCTGGGGGATTTTCCCCTCAGCCACGTATCGGGGTAGGTTGTTTTTTGTGGTATCTAACCGCTTGGCGAGAGATGAGGGGCCGACCCACCGTTCAAGAAGGTCACCCATTCCTCACCTCCCCACGCCGTGCAATCAACCGATCCACATCCTGCTCGATAGCTGCCCGCGATATGGCCTTGGACTTCCCAACGACGCGCCCCTGAAGGATGATCCGCGCCTCTTTCCGGGTGCATTCCACCCGGTAGCCTTTGTAGAAGAAGCCGAGGCATATGGAGATGTTCATGCCGCATTTCCATCAACAATCATCGTGTTCAGGCCAAATCCCTTTCTGTGGGCATCGGCCAACGCTTCTACGGCCTGCATCCCAGCGCCGATCAACACGACGCCATTCCCCGGAGAATTGCCCCGCGTTCCATCAGGGCGCAGAAACTTCGTCTTTCCCCGTGGGAAAAGCAGGGCATCTGCATGTGGCGCGAAATCATGGAACCACCCTGAACTGGTCAGGGCGTTCACGCAGGCAATCCCATTGGCATGATCCATGAACCGGCGCAGCCATGGCACAACGCCATTGCGCCCACCAAAGGGAGGGTTCATCCAGACGAAGCCGTCCCATGGGGCCGTCAGTCCATTGTCACTGACTGTCAGGAACCGACGGCAGGGGACGGACAGGAATGCACGCCCCGTTTCCGGCTGGGCCACATCAAGATCAAACGTGACCCCAAGCGCCTCGAAAATCTCCGGCGGCGTGAACCATTCGTCGGATTGACCCGGTGCGGCGTGATGGGGCTTCATGCCTTTGTTCGCTGCATCAACGCTGTCGAGGATTGAAGTGTCTGTGATGCTCAATCCCAATACTCCCTATCTTCATCAAGTGCCCCAACAGGCGAATATCCAGCGTGCCAATAAATCTCCCAGCAATCTTCGCCGGTGCTTTCGAGAATGCTGGGTCCATACCCCTCGAAGCCCTCAATCGTATTTCGCAGTTCAGAATGGTAGCTTTCGAGATTGTCCAGCCATTCACCCCACGTCAGGGGGCTTTTGGGGGTGTGTTCTGACCGTTCAGCCATTGCCGTTCTCCGCGTTCATGGCTGCGTCAATCGCAGAGCGTACGATGCCGAGCAGTTCCTTGGTCGTGACTCGCATCATTTCCGGATCCCCATCCGGTGATGTGCGGTCAGGTAATTCGGCAACAGCCCGCGCTACATCGAATGGCACAGTATAAAGAGCCGCGCGCTCCACTTCACGCCTGCGCAGGATAGCGGCATCAACCTGCGCCTCCATGTCGGTGCGGCGGACGAGGGGGCACCAATCGTCCGGACCAGTGACGTTCTCCACATACGCGCACGGCTGGATGGGGGCTCCGATAATGCCCACAAGCCGAGCAAACATGTGGGCGGGATCGAGAATGGACCCCTCGAGCAATTCGCTTCGGATGTTGGTTTCCTCCCCATCCGTCAGCGGCAGGCGCACCAGGTAATACTGTTCGTTCTGGCTCATGCCATTTCCTTTTCTTCGCAAAATAACCCGCATTCGTGGTCGTATGATTTCAGTGGTCGCCCCATTGCGTCGGGCGGCAGTTCGTCGAGGAAAATCCGTTCGCCGCGATACTCGACCAGACGGCAGCCAATGCGTCGTGACTGCTCGGCCCGGTCCGCGAACACACCGGGGTCAACCCTGCGGACGTGGTTCCAGTAGGTCGGAGACGTAGCCTTGACGCAGCCGATGCAATTCGCGTTTGGATATCCGCGCCGGTAGATGGCAGGCAGCACGATCCCCTCATTTTTCAGCACGCCGAAACAGGCCGCTTTCGTCAGGCCAGCGTCGATCAGCACCGGCAAAACGTTGGGCCGTTCTGTCAGTGTGAAACGTGCGTGATGCCGCTGTTCATCTGCCGTGAATCCCAGCACATGCCAGTCGCAGGGATTGGCGTTCTCCCAGTGCTGGCGTGCCTGTTTTTTCAGTTCCAGCGTGCAGGGTGCTCCGCGAGGACCGGACATAAACCGGCGCTTCTCCCACACGGCCCGCGCGCTGTTGTGCGGGAACCGTGGATTGACCGCCTGCTCGATCTGCACGCCCAGCCAATCCTGCACATCCGCGAGAAAGCGCCGGTTGTCTGGATCTTCCTCTAGCACGGGCGTGTTCACCACGCGCACGTTGCACAGATTTCCCCAGCGCTTGACCGCCAGTTTCGCCGCGACCGCACTAGCTGCTCCGCACGAGAACCATACCGCGATGGTCTGTCCCTCCTGCGGTTCGCTGGCACGCTTGATCTCGTCCACCAGGTCGATCTGCCACGCGTCAGGCACAACACCCTCAGAACTCCACATAATCAGCCCCGATCACGCGCTGGTACGCGTCCTGCGGCGTCGTTCCGGACTCCCGCAGTATCCCGCGCGCTGCCTTCATCGACTTCTCGACCGCTTCCATCGCTTCGATCAGTTCGATGGCCTCGGCATCGACGTTCGCGCCAGGCACGCGCGCCGCCAGCAGGCGCGACGTAAACCGCGTCAGGTCGTCCTTGATCTGCTCGGCATAGACCTTGTTGATGGTGGCAAGGATATCCATCACACCCTCCCCACCGGCACACGCGACCCATCCGGCAGAAACCACACCCCGAACGGTGGGATGGCGGTTGCATTCTGCGCGCGGGGCGCGTCGGCGCGGACTATCAGTGCCCGGTCGTCGCCATTGGCCCATGCGATACGACGCAGGATCAGGTCGCGGTCGCGTTCGTTCTGGTCGTGGTAGGTCACAGCCCGCGCCTCCCCGCATGGTTCTGCATCACGCGCCGGTTGATCCGCACGCGCTGGTGGGTGGTCAGTAGGGGGTTCATGCCGCGCCTCCTGATGCAACGCGCTCAAACGCTCTGACAAATTCGTCGCATGTCCTGTTCTTTCGGTAAGCTTCGGCGGTCCAATCAGACCGATCGTTCTGCGGCCGCTGTTCATTGATGACACCGCGTATTGTCGCCATGCTGAAACGGCTGACCGCGATATCGATCAGATTGCGCATCTCCCGCTGGATATGCTGCACATATTCCGGGTCGTAGACAGGATCGAACCCCGGCTTTTCGGTCGGAGATACCACGATGGCATCACCCTCCCGGCGCATCCATGCGACCGGATCGCTGAACTTCTTCATGCCGCGCACTCCACCCGCTGATCGCGGCGGTAATCTGCCTGGTCAAACGCCGCGTTTTCGCGCCGGTCTCGGATGCGCTGTTCCATGATGTCGTCGAAATCGCGGATCATCTTCTTGACGGTATCGAGGTCGTCTTCAAGCGCGTTCAGGCTGTCCAGATACGTACCATCGCTCAAACGGAACTCCGTCACGAACTTGATCATAGCCTCCAGCTGCTTTTTGGCCTCTTGCAGATCAAGATCGTCGTTCCAGTCATCGCTGGTCATGTTGTCTTCAATCCAGTTCGTATCAGGCATTTTTCAATCCCCTGTAATGGTCGGCCAAACTCGGCCAGACTGCCGGGACCGCAGTCCCGGTGGCCCGGACGTGTCAGGGCGTGGTGATCAGGGAAAATCCCCAGAACAGGACGGCCAGCCACAGGATGGCAAGGACCAGCATCGCGAGGCCGCGCGTGGCGGGGGTGTCGGGGATCATGCGCGCACCGCCTTCCCGTTCTCGATGCGATAGAGAACGCCTGCCTCAATGCCGTCTTCGCCCTCGTAGAGGCAGACAAAGCGATCGCGGATGCCATCGTGCCAGACGAGCGATGCGCAGCCTCCCTTGCCCAGGCTGACGGACCCACGACAACCAGCAAATGCAACGGTCACGTTGTCACCAGTGCATTCAGCCCGTGCGTAGTCGCCCGAGAACCCGGCCCGTGCGTAGTCGCCAGAGAACCCGGCCTGTGCGTAGTCGCCCGAGAACCCGGCCCGTGCGTAGTCGCCCGAGAACCCGGCCTGCGCGTAGTTGCCCGAGGAACCGATCCGCGCGCCGTCGCCCGAGAACCCGGCCCGTGCGTAGTCGCCCGAGAACCCGGCCTGTGCGTAGTCGCCCGAGAACCCGGCCTGTGCGTAGTCGCCCGAGAACCCGGCCCGTGCGTAGTCGCCCGAGGAGCCGATCTGCGCGCCGTCGCCCGAGGAACCGATCCGCGCGCCGTCGCCCGAGGAGCCGATCTGCGCGCCGTCGCCCGAGGAGCAGATCTGCGAGCCGTTGCCCGAGGAGCAGATCTGCGAGCCGTTGCCCGAGGAGCCGATCTGCGCGCCGTCGCCCGAGGAACCGATCCGCGCGGGGTTGTTTTCGGGAGCAGTCTGCTGCTCGATCTGTGTGTTGTTCATGTTCGTTTCCATTATTAGTGCATTCCCATACGATTAATGAGGTTCTGAATGCCTTTGGGTGTGAAGAAAACCTGTGGGCTGAAGTGCTCTTCCCCATCGCGGTCGCGGTAAGACGCAAACTTTACATGGCAATGCCCGGCCTTTACCTTGTCGGAATAGGCATTCCATTTATTGCCCTGACGGAAGATGAAGCCATGCTGGTGAGCCACACGCGTGAATTGTCCCAGCGGCATGTTTGCTGCCTTGGCCGAAAGGTTCAGGTTGTAGAGACCATCGCTGTCTGCGATCTTGTCGTGGATCTGCGCCTTGGGCGTCAGCGCAGCGTTTTCGTGCTTCAGTTCCTCAATTTCTTCCGCCTGGTCTGCTGCAAGGCGCAGGGCTTCGGAAAGGGTCTTAGGGATCTCGAACTGCTGCTCGATGTTGTAGCTGCCGGTCTTACGGATGGTCGGCAGGACTTCGTGGCGAACCCAGCGGTCGAAGCGTTTGGCTTCCGGCTTGCGGCTGCGGGCAATCAGTTTGTAGAGGCCAGGTTCGGTGACGCAGTTGATTTCCTGCTCACCGCCAAGGGTCTTCACAATACGAAGGCCCTTTTCGTCCTCATCAAGGCCGCGCAGGGCATTCGTCACGTTGACGATATCCAGAACCCGACAAACTTCTGGTGCAGGGAACATCAGGTCGCCGTTTTCATCCATCTGGACGTTCAGCGGCTTACCCTCAAATCGAAACAGGGTCGATGCGTTGGTCACTTCCCATCTCCGTGTTTATATGTTTTTTCAGATCATCCGGGTGCGATGAAAGTCTTTGCTTTCAAAAGCTGCGATGGCGTCGGAAGCCGACTTGAAACCAAACCCCGAACGAGGGTTCGGGTGGCCCGCACGCTCTTTCTGTTCGTCAACAACGGTGATGGTGCCGTTCGCGGCATATTCGAGGCGAAACGTCTGAAGGACGCGCATCCGCACATCCATGTCGCCACCGCTGCGCGTGAAGTTGATTTCGTTGAGTGTCATGGCCCATCTCCGTGTTGTTGATGGGGTTAATGTCTCCCAAAGAGACGGATATGGTCAAGCGGAAAATGTCTCGTAAGGAGACAAATTATCACCCATGCAAAAACCGCCTTCGCGAATCATCACGAACATAATAAGAACACATGCGAAAGGATTCGCCATGCCAGCAACCGAGAGAATCATCTTCCAGCCCTATGCGTGGGGAAAGCCCAAACGAGGCCGTGCGCAGCTTGAGCCGGGCGCTCCTGTCGTATGCAGGTCTGTGGAGGAAGGCAGGCGCAGGGCCGATAAGATCGCCGCTGGCGGCACGTCTATGGACGGGGCGCTTCTGGTCCGCATGTTCGTGGACGAGGATGCCGGGGACTATGGCGAGCCGGAGATCCTTGAGAGCGTGGGGGATGTGCCGGAGATGGAGGATTAGGCATGAAAAACCCCGCCGGAGCGGGGTTGTCGTTAGATGCGCTTGTTCACCCAGCGCTTGATCCTCTTTTTGGTAAAGGGTGCCAAAACAATCAGTCCGATAATTGGGATGGCAAGATAGGCGATCTCAAAATCAGTCATCTCTCAATGCCTCCAGAACAGACCGTGCAGCCTGATTGATCCTATACGAAAGCAGGGTCCATAAGCCAGCCCCAGATACGAATGTCAAAAACGGCAGCTTTTTACTATGGTCGTAATAGTGACTTATCGCTGGGACAACATATCCTGTGACTGCGACAGAGACGGCAATGCCATTCAGCCAGTTCGCTAATAGCTTCGTTTGTTCATTATGAACGAGGTTTGACACAGATATTTCCCATTATCATCGCATAACCCATATCCAAATTCCGTATGCCAATCATCCCGATTGTTCTGCTATCGTTCCACGAGAACGAAAGGGAAACAATGGACGGGAACGCGGCAAAAGACCTACGGGCGTTTGGGGTGGGGTCAGGCGGCATTGGTGTCGATTCTGGCCTTGAGAAGCGCCATCAGGCCAAGGCGCTCTTCCTCGCTCATAGCGCGCCAGATCTTGAGGAGGAGAACCTCAAGATCATTATGCGCGGCGTTCTCGGAGCTTTGGACAGGCGTGCCCGAAAGGCCCGTAAGGTAGTCCAGGGAAATGTCATAGTACTGGGCTAGGGCGCTGATCGTCTTTATGCTGCCGTCTTTCTTCCCTGCTTCAATATCGGACAGGTAGGAACGACTGATCCCTACAGCCTCACCAACGTCAACTTGGTTGAGTCCCTTTTCCTCGCGGATTCTGCGCAGTCGTGTACCGATGGTGTCGCTCATTGGCACATTATTTCATCATCTCAAAAATCATGTGTTCCTCTAAGAGACATTTTTAGCTTGACCCGGCACGTCTCTTTGGAAGACATATTGGGTATGGAACCAGCAGAACTCATCTCCCGAGCCGGTGGCGCTTGTAAGCTATCCCGAGCCCTCGGGATGAAAACGCATTCCGCCGTGTTGAAGTGGAAGGCGATACCCGTTCATCACCTGATCAGGATTGAACAGATATATGGAATCCCCAGAGAAGAACTGCGTCCCACCCTATTCGAAAACGTGACGGTCGTGCGACCTGAAGGGAAGGTGGTGCGGTGAGCCGCCCCAAGATGTGGTCCGAAATAAACGCAGAGGCGATCAGGGGCGGCGCAGGCGTTTTTATTTCAGAAACCGATGTGGCGAAAAGGAGAGGGCGCACGGTGAACGACGAACCGACACAGACGGACCGCACGGCAGATGCGCTCCACCGCGCGGCCCTCGATCATGGAATGATCCTCACTCCACTGTCAGCCGGTTCTTTGCAGCCGCTGACTGCTGATATGTCGTCAAAACTCGAAGCAATGCTCTCTCAGCGAGCGTCTTCACTTCGAAAGTGTTGTGAAGACGCAATTCTTGATCCGGGATCTGTATTGTCAGAGTGCCTGACCACGGCGTCTCTCCATCGTTTCCGGAAAGAGATACAGCCAATTCTGCGCAGCCTGTTTTCAGGTTTTCGCCTGAACGACGTACGCCCAGAAGTTTTAGCGTCATGGTTGTCTGAGATTGGTTCAACGGCTTCATCCTCTGCACAGGGTGGAGAAAAGCCGGGGAGAGGTGCGACTCTCTCCGGCGCAGAAACTGTAGTGTCACGCTGCACTTGCGATCTATGCCGTCGCACGCATGGCCGCCCCACGCAGGACGCCCGCTGATGCCCCGCCACATCGACATAGCCGGGCAGCAGTTCGGCCACCTGGTCGCGGTGAAATACGTCGGTAGTTCCATCTGGCGCTGCCGGTGCGAACGCTGTGGGCGCGACGGCCAGCGTCTGTCGCTCGAACTGCGTAATGGCACTGCGACCCAGTGCAGGCGGTGCGACCTGCTGGATCGGCGGACTGCGCGTAAGCAGCAAGCCCGGCGGAAATCCAGAGCCGCGCGTTCGTCGGGCGTTGCAGGAGGCGCGGGCATGAGTGCTTTTCTTGATATCTCCGGAAAAACATTCGGCGCCTGGCATGTAATTGGGCGAACAGAGCGCGCATACCGTGAAAACGGCGATACACTCTGGGAGTGCATATGCCAGAAATGTGGCGCTGCTGCTTCGTGCGGGTCATATGACCTGCGCAAGGGTAAAACCCGGCAGTGCAATACCTGCCGAATTGCTGAAACGGCAGCGCGCAGACACGGGAAACCGTTCGGTATTAACTCCGTACGGAAACGCCAAAATCCTGAAACTGAACATGACCGATTGATGCGGTCCATTCGCAATGCCTTGGCTAAGGGGAAAACCCTTACTCCCGATAATTCTGTGCGTCTGCATGGGTTTGCGGAGATCCGGGCATATGATCGCGCTATCGGTCGCGTTATTGGGCATGAGAGGCACTGATGAAACTCATAAACCTCAAGGATGCCATGTGTGGTCTCGGTCTTTCTCGTAACCGGAATACGGCACGTCGCCTGATTTCTACCGGAGCTGTATCGGTGGATGGATACGTTCCAGACCATGCGATTTTCATTGGCCTGGGTGTCCAGATCACGGTCAAGCGCATTGGATCTGGTGTCGTGTCGCGGGCGATTTTGGATGGCGCGCCCATCGCTGGTGTGGCAGGAGGCATGTACTGATGTCCAGTGGGGGATACAAGCCGAAGTGGACGCCAGAGGAAGATGCCGTTCTGATTGCCAACTATCGACTGCCTGAAACGGAATTGCGGAATCTTTTTCCGAGCCGTCAAAGCAGCGGCATCAGACACAGGATCTCTGCTCTGCGAAAAGTGGGGACGATACCTGCGGGCACCAAGAGAAATAATGCAATAAACTGGGATGAGCAGTTGCCGGTTGTCATCCGCATGCACCGTGCTGGGCACACCTTCCGCGCGATCGCTGCAATTGTCGGATGCTCGGCTGATGCGATCAGCAATAAAATGCGCATGCGTGCGATATGCGACGATAATCCCAAACCGACACGCATCCGGCGATCCTGCCTTCGCTGCACTAAGTCTTTTACCGCTCAGGGCCGCTTTAACCGGCTGTGTGACGACTGCGGAGCGCAGGCGCGCTCGTGTGCATTCGCCTGACAATGCCCTACCGCCCCGCCAGCTCCGCAGCCACGATTGCCGCGAGGAATTGCCGTTCCTCGGTGGTGGCGCCTGGGTTCAGGATGGCCCAGGTGCGGGCCAGCGTGCGTAGGGTGCGGCTGATGGTGGGTTCCTTCATCCCGATGAACCGCACCTTGTCGTCATATGCGTGGGGTTCCTCCAATGCTGTTTCCTCCAGTTCCGTTCATCGCTGTTCGGAAGATGGAGCAGCAATTGTCCGTAAAGAGAGAAAAGTTTTCCGTGAGAGCAGAAAGGGTGGAAATGAACACGCCTGAAGCAATCGCGAGCAACATTCAGGCGAAACTTCATGCGATCGCCGGAACATTCGGCGCCCGCGTTGGCCTGAAAGAAGTTTTCAGCCGCCTGTCACTGCATACCGGCGCATGTGTTCCTGGCTGTCCAGAAAACCTACCGCAAACACATGGTGCGTGCAGAACAGCAGGCCGAGCATCAGGCCGCTATTTACCGCGCCCTCAGTCAAGAATGGGACACCCAATGGGGCGATATATCCTCCTGCGACGCGCTACCATCGCCCGATGGCGCGCCAGCCGCGCACTCCGACGCGCAATCTCCCTGCGTCGATGGGCCGAATACCTGAGCGAGAGGGCTGATCGGCTTGAGCGCCGGGCCGATGAATTGAAGAGGGAGGCTGGGGAGTGAGCGAACAACTCGACCGTATTGATGCCTTCCGTATCCTTCGGGAGAAAATCAAGGAATACGGTAATCAGCGTATTTTTGCGCAGGAAGTAGGGATCACGCCTCAATACCTCAGTGACATGCTGTGTGGGCGCAAACCCTTGTCCGATGCAATTTTGAAATTCATTGGACTACGCCGGAAAGAGTATTTTTTGAGGACTGGGGAATGAACACGATCACCTTCACCCTCCCCAAACCTTTCCCGCTGCTCAATCATAGCATTGGGCAGAGCCGGTTTGCGCTGACAGGGATGCGTAGGAAGATGGCGCGGGCTGTCGCGTGCGCCGCGCTCCACCTACGCCACCCAGAGCCATTCCAGAAAGCGCGTGTCGTGATCGAGCGGTATTCGGCGGGAACGCCTGACAAGGATGGCCTGTATGGCGGTGCGAAGTTCCTGGTCGATGCCATGACCACGCCGCGCCTGCTGAACGTCCGTACGCCGGGCGCACGGCAGCGTGTGAAGAACAAGCGAGGGCTGGGCTTCGTCGTGGATGACGGGCCAGCGCACATGCAGCTTGAGGTGCGCGCCGTGAAGTGTCGGCTGTGTGAGCAGCGGACAGTTGTTACGATTACTGAGGTGGTGGCATGAGTTATATTTCTGTCGCTGATTTCTGCTTTAGGCATGACGTAAGTGTCGCGGCGATGTGCCACCACATTGTCAGTAAGCAATATGCGGTAGTGCATCATGCGGACATGACGCTCCGGGAGTTCAGGCGCACATTTTTCTGCCTGCCCGGATCTGAGCAATATGCCCGCTTTCCTGAAAAAATCTACGATTTATGCCTGACCCAAGCGGGCTGCGAGCGGCTTCGTAGTGATATTGCGATGGATCTTTCATGACCGATTTACCAGAGCCCCTCACGCCAGAAGATTGCGACACGCGCAACATCCCAATGCCAGTCGAACTGCTTCGCGCGCTGGCGGCAGATGCGGGGATAGATCCTGACTGGGCCATTCAGTTCGCGATTGAAAATGGCATGGCTATAGGAGGGCTGAACTGATGGCCCGGATCAGAAGTGTGCATCCAACTCTATGGACGGATGAAAGTTTCGTGTCTGTTTCGCCGTTGGCGCGACTGTTTTTGATCGGCCTCTGGAATGAGGCAGATGACAACGGTATTTTTCAATGGAAGCCGCTTACGCTCAAAATGCGGCTTCTTCCCGCCGATGGCGTCGATGCAACTTCCCTTCTGGAAGAATTGGAAGGGACGGGAGCGATTATGCGCTATGAGGCTGACGGAAAAGCATTTGGAGCCGTCAAGAATTTCCGTAAATTCCAGCGTCCTGAGCGCCCCAAACCTGTGCATGCTATCACGCCAGAAGTCGAGAAATTCGTTGCTCTGGATGCGAAGTCGCACACATGCAGCAAGAAAAACCCCGGCTCTGTCGGTGATAAGACTGTGAGGAGACACAAACCTATCGGCGAACGGGTGGCATCCGAGCAACAGTCATTCGATGCTCAAACACCGAATGAACACCGACAAAACATCGAAACACATGGGCCGATGGAAAGGTGTAAGGATATATCTTCACTACGTTCAGATATTACCCTCACTTCGTTCGGGACACCGGCTGCGCCGTCGTCGCCTGACGAAGATACTCCAGCGCCAACGCCGGTTGCCCCCGAAGCGAAACCACCCACGCCCCCCGACCAGCGATCGGTGCTGTTCGGCATCGGGTCGCAGATCGTGTGTTCGATGACGGGAAAGCCCCCACGGGCCACGAAGTCGCTGATCGGGAAGTGGCTGCGGGATGTGCGCGACGACTGCGCGGTGCTCAACGGGATCATCCAGGAGTCGGCTGATACGCGGCCCGCTGACCCGATTGCGTGGATCACCGCGGCTGTGAAGGCGCGTGGCAGCGGACGAACTGCGGACCGGACACGAAGATGGGCGCTGGATGGCGTGGACCTCGATGCGTCGGCTGAGGAAGGCTGGAAGGAAATGGGCCTGTGAACGAGATTTCAGATATCCGCGCCACGCAGAACCCGGAACTGGCGCACGCCATCTCCGCGTGGCTCAACCGCCTGTCGTGCCTGGTGCGCAGGAACGGCGAGGACGGAACCGACGAACAGATCGCGCTCTACGCCGAAATGCTGATCCGCAGCTTTCCGAAGCCAGCGTTTTCGACCGATGCGATGCACTACGTCGCGGACAACTGCGAGTGGTGGCCGCCGTTTGCCACGATGCGCAAGCTTCTGTCCGAGCACTGGGAGGCAGCCAAGCTGCGGCGCATGGACGGGCGGGCGCGCCAGATCGCAGGGCCATCGCACGGCGATCGGCAGGAACTGACCGGCATGGACCGGGAATGGCGTCGCTACTACGACCGGAGCTCCATGACCAACTGGATCGGGGAAGGCGAGCACAGCGTCGATCCCCGCGATGCGCAAAGCCGCAAAGCGCGGACGTTGCAGCTCATCCGCGAACAGTCCCCGCTGGCGTTCGAGGATATCACCGGGCGGAAAGCGCGGCCGGACGTGGACAATGCGGCGTGGGCCGATCCCGCCGTTGTTCGCCGGTCGGTGCGTGAGGTGCAGGCCAGTCCGATGGCGGCGTCGTTCGCTGGGATGCTATCGGCGGCTGTCACGCGCTTCGCCACCCAGAACCTGCCTATCGTCGAGGAGTTTTTCCCGAAATCAGGCACGTCAGAGGTGCGGAAATGAGTACCAATCAACTCGCGATGGAGGCGGACATGAATGTTGGCTTCGACGCGCCGTCCGCGATCTGCGGCGGAATGGTAGCCACAACATGCCGCTCAGGCCGTCGAGGTTTGCGCAGGAGGGCGACGTAACGTGTTGGACGAGGATTTTGACCGTGATGGGCGGTAAGGTCGCTGTGCGGGCGAATATGACGCGGACACCGCATCCGGGGAAGACGAAAGCGCAGCGTCCGGTGCTGGACGAGATTGGGTGCGGGAACAATTCTCCATCCGCTTCATCCGCGACGATCAAGGCTTTGCTGGAAAGTGGATTGATCAGGCCATGTGGGGAAAGGTTGGTTGGTGTAGGCGCATTCCGTGTGCGTATCCCGGAGTTCGAAATGACCATTCCCGCGCACATGCAATGGTGTCAGCACCAGGCGGAGCAGTTCGACGGTGAAGTGGGGGAATTGCCATGACCTACCGCGCCCAACGTCCCCACGACTGCGAGGGGCACGCACCGTTCGCGCGGCGATCCGTGGCCGTCAGGCAGGCCCGCAAGATGCGCGCGCAAGACATCCGCGTGGACGTGTTCGGGTGTTCGTTTTGCGGGCACTGGCACGTCGGTGGCGTGGCGTTTAGAAAGAAGGAAGGCCGGCCAGAACCGCGCGCCGTGCAGATTGGATTCGGAGGGTTGGGGTGATGAACGAATGGCAGGCCATCGCGTCGATTGGTGAGAACGTTTCTGGCGCAATCGGCGCTATCGGGGTCGCGTGGGCCATCGCTTGGTTTCTGGTGAAAATGCAATGATCCGCTTCCTGAAACGCCGCGTGTGGCCGTGGTCGGAAATTGAGAGGCTTAAGCGGGATCGGGATGCTTGGCGCAAGCAGGCGAGGTTTTATGAGCGAGCCATCGATGCATTACTGTAAATTGACTGACGCCCTCGTAATAGCCGCCATCTGGACCCTGTTCATTCTCGTGCTTGCGCCAGTCTCCGCCGTCGCTTGGGGCGTTGTCTGGTGGTATGGGGAATGAGGGCGTCAGGATATGAACGCAATGCGGCAGACTGGTATGTCGAACCCGCGTGGGCAGTTGATGCGCTGCTCTCTGTCGAGCGGCGCTTCATTGGGGGCGTGATGGACCCGTGCTGTGGTGGGGGAAACGTCCCTAGGCAGTTGGCAAGTCTCGGATGCAAGACCTTTGCGGCTGATGTGGTTGATCGTGGCACATGGCCGGTGGAGGTGGTTGATGATTTTCGGGTCACGATCCCCATGATCGGACCTGACAGCATCGTCAGCAATCCCCCCTACGGCGATGCGCGGGAGTTTATTGACTGCGCGCTTGCTCACACATCGGATCGCGTCTGCGTGCTGTTACGTCTGGCGTTTCTGGAGGGCATAGCGCGGCGCGATTGGTTCGCTACAGTACCGCTGGCGCGCGTGTGGGTTTCGTCTCGTCGCATGTCGATGCCGCCGGGCGATTCAGATATTCCCGCCAAGGGTGGCGCTATTGCCTACGCATGGTTTGTGTTTGAGCACGGATGGAAAGGTGCGCCTGTGATTGGTTTTCTGCCGGATGTGAAGGCGAAGGACGAAGAATGACCCAGACCATCACCAAAGAGGTCCAGCGCACCCTCGACACCGTCGTCACGCCAGAACGCCAGCGCCGGTCGGAGTGGGTGACAAAGGGGGGCGTGCCGCGTGTGCGCACGACCGTGCAGGCGTTGCTCAACGCTGGCGATATCGACCAGGGCGCGGCTGATGCGGCAGAGCGGTGGTATCGGGATTTCGTATTCGGTCACTACGGCTACGTCGAGTTCGCGCCTGACCACGAGAACGACACCTGCACTCGGCACGACAGTGTGTCGTGGCAGGTCGTCCGTGCAAAAGCTGTGGGACGTATCGCCGACGTGCGGGATGCGCTCGGTATGTGCGCACATCATCGCCTGCGCCTCATGCTGGTCGAGGAAAAATCGTTCTCCGCGATGGGGCCTGCGCTCTACCCACGCCTGTCTCCAAGCGTATCTCGTGGCCGCGTATCCGCTCAGTGCGCCCTGATACTGGAGCAGTTGGCGGATTTTTATGAGAAAGTGCGCACGCGGCGGAAAGAAATTACTTGAATGTTGCAGGCAGATATGCCACGGATATAACCACGATAGAACAACTGTGTCAGCCGCCATTCCAGGAGGTTTTTTCGTATGCGGCCATCACTGGTCCATGGTTCGGGCGGCTGATCATCTTCCGGCTGTGGCACGCAGTCGATAACCCCGCTCTCCCTAACCGATCGGTGCCTGTGGACGCGATGTCCGGCCGGCGTGGGTAAATCCTGTCAGCCCGCAAGACGAAGGGGATAAGACGGGGAGTGCTTTTGAAATGACAAAGGCCCGATATGGCGCACCTGACGCCAAAGCAGCGCCGGTTCGTGGAAGAATACCTGTCGAACGGTGAAAATGTTGTTGCGGCCTACCGTGCTGCCTACAGCGCAAATGCCAATGAAAAAACAGCATGGACCAATGGTTCCCGGACTTTAAAAAACACGCGAGTTGTACAGATTATCGAGCGGGCTCGGAAACGTGCCGCCGTGCGAATGGACAAGGTTGTGGAACGATACGCCATCACAAAAGAAAACGTGCTGCGTGAAATGGCGCGCATCGGGTTTTCGTATGTGACAGAGGTTGTTTCCGTCAATGGCAAAGGCGTTGCAGTTCGACGGACGGCCTATCTATCCGAGTATACGCGCCGCGCCATTTCCGAGATATCCGAAACGGTGGGTGAGGGCGGGAAAACCATAAAGGTCAAACTGCACAGCAAGATTCAGGCGCTTGGGCATCTGGCGCGGCACCTTGGCTTGGATAGGCCGGAACCGCAGGACGATGACGCTCTTGACCAGATGGCAAACGACCCGGATCCGGACCAGATAGATCGTGGCGAGGCTTAGGAAGGCCGAACGTCCCAAGCTGACACGTCCGCAGTGGAATATTTACCAGCACGGTTGGCGGCCTGAATGTCGTTTTCGGGTTGCGGTATGCGGCCGCCGGTTTGGCAAGACGTTCGAGGCGCAGGAAGAAATGCGCCGCGCTGTCCGTATGGCGGTCAAGCACGACATCGGCACGGAAAACGAAATCTGGTATGGGGCTCCGACGTTCAAGCAGGCCAAGCGCGTCATGTGGAACCGTCTCAAAAAGGCGTTTCCTGAAAATTGGCTGGCCAAGAAGCCGAATGAGTCTGAATGCAACCTGACCATGAAAAGCGGGCATATCGTCCGCATCGTTGGGCTGGACAATTACGATAACCTGCGCGGCTCTGGCCTGTGGTTTTTCCTTGGTGATGAATGGGCCGACACCAAGCCTGAAGCATGGCGCGAAACCATCCGCCCGATGCTGTCAACGGCTGGCGGCCATGGCCTGTTCATCGGAACGCCAAAAGGCTTCAACCATTTCCGCGACGCTTATCTGCGCGGGCAGCCGGGGCCGCAACATGAGGACGGTTGGTGGTCGTGCCTGTACACGTCACTTGCTGGGGGTAATATCCCGGCGTCCGAAATCGAGGCCGCACGCCGTGACATGGACATCCGGCAGTTCCGGCAGGAATACGATGCCTCGTTTGAGACTTACGCGGGCCGGGTGATTTATGCGTTCAGCCGGGCAGATAATGTCAGGCCGTGTCCATTTATCATTGGGCGTCCGTTGCTGGTGGGAATGGACTTCAACATCAACCCGATGTCCGCCACGGTATGGCAACGCGAAGATGACGGCACGCTTGGCCAGGTCGATGAAATCATCCTGCCGACGTCGAATACGGACGAAATGGCCGATGAGATAACGCGGCGATACCGACGCGGCGATCAGGTTTCACACATCACGATCTATCCCGATCCGGCCGGCGCACAGCGCAAGACATCGGCGCAGGGGAGGACGGATATCAGCATCCTGCGCGCGAAAGGCTTCAACGTCATCGCATCCGCTTCACATCCGCTCGTTCGCGACCGGATCAACGTCACCAATTCGATGTTCTGTTCAGCGGACGGACATCGGTCTGCGTTCGTGGATCCAAAGTGCGCGAAGTCGATAGAGGCATACGAGCGCCAGACCTATCGCGAAGGCACCGGCGAACCTGACAAGCACAGCGGATATGACCACATCGTTGATGCTACCGGATACCTGATGTTCAGCGTCAAGTGCCCACCGCAGCGTGCACGCCTGACACCAACACGTTTCAATCTGGGCCGATAGCGGCCACGGGGCCGCATGGACTGGAAGCAACTCAAGGACACCTATCCCAAGGATCAGGATCTGCCAGTGCGCGCAAACCGCCTGACGGCGCTGATGCGGGTGCGCGACTGCACGCAATACGACGACATCGAAAACCCGTTCAGCAGCGAATATAACGGGGCAGGGGAATACATCCCGCTGGACCAGCGCAGGCCATCCGTCCGTACCAACCTGTGTGCAACCGTGGTGGACGAAAGCGCCTCGCTGGTGTTCGGTGAAATGCACTGGCCGTCGCTGATCGCTGATGAGCAGTCAGTGGGTGAAGTCATGGCCGCGCTGGACCGGGAATGCGCCCTGCCGGCCGTGATGATCGAGGCGGTCATTGCCGGATCGGTCGGATCATCCGCCCTGCTGGTCGAGGTGGTGGACCGCGTTCCATGCGTGTCCATGCACGACACCCGATACCTGACCCCGGAATGGGACGCCACGAACGCCCTGGTGCGCGTGACCGAATGCTACAAGGTCAAGGGGGCTGATCTGTCCGCGCAGGGATGGAAAATCCCGGCAGATGATGCGCAGACTGTGTTCTGGTGGCGGCGCGAATGGGGAACGCAGGAATGCCGGGTCTACGTCCCGACCCGCGTGGCTGATGGCCTGCCGGAACGCGTGGACACCAGGCGCACGACGCAACATGGCCTCGGGTTCGTGCCGTGGGTCTGGATGGCGAACATGGCGCAGCCGGGCACCGTGGATGGTCCGTGCACGTTCGAGCGCGCGATCGATACGGTGATCGAGTGCGATTACCTGCTGTCGCAGTCCGGTCGCGGCCTGAAATACAGCGCCGATCCGAAGCTGGTGATCAAGGCCAGTGCAGGCGATCCGGCGGGTGCTGACGGCGACGGCGGCACGACGGGCGGTTCGGCATCCGCGCTGACATTGCCCCTCGATGGCGATGCGAAACTGCTGGAGATCAATGGCGATGCTTCGGGCGCGATGCTGAACCAGTATCGTGAGCTGCGCGCCATCGTGCTGGAGCAGATCCACGGCAACCGGGCGCATGCGGACAAGATCAGCGCCGCGCAGTCCGGGCGTGCCATGGAAATGATGTGCCAGTCGCTGGTGTGGCTAGCCGATCGCCTGCGCCTGTCATACGGCGAATATGGGCTGCTGGCGCTGTATCGCATGATCTGCCGGTTTTCGCATGCGCTGAAAGGCGGCATCAGGATCGGCGGACAGGATCATGTGGCGCTGGATGATGCGGGGCTTGCCCTGCAATGGCCGCCCTACTTTCCCAGCACGGACCCCGAACTGCTGCAGCTTGCGCAGGGCCTCGCAACGGCTGTGGCGTCCGGGTTCATGAGCAACGAGACCGCCTGCAGCATCTATGCCGCCAAGGTCGGCACCGCCAGCCCGCAGGACGAATGGAACCGGGTTCTGGACGAACTGTCCGATCCGGTCCTGATCGCCAAACGGCAGGCGGCTGCCAGCGCCGCCAAGACCGACCGCAAGGCTGCCGGATCAGGGAGCACAGAGACACGTCAGGTCACGGCCTGACGCTTCCCGACTGATGCCGGATCAATCACAAAACCAGAGGGTCAGATGACCGAACCGACGAATACGCCCATCGATCCCAACATGGTGCGCGAACTGGAAAAGGCGCGCGCCGACCTCGTGACGCTGCGCGGCGAACTGAAATCCGCCCGCGCCGAACGCGATACCATCCGTGGTGAGCGCGACGAGGCGATCAAGTCGCGCGACGGCCTCAAGGCGCAGTTCGACAGGCAGAAGGCCGACGGCGAAAAGGCTCTGGCCGATGCGAACGCCGCCGTGGAGCAGGCCAAGGCCGATGCCGAAGCCGCAACGAAGGGCGCGCAGGAGCAGGCCAGCAAGGCCGTCATCCGCGCCGAAGCCAAGGCCGCCGCCGTCCGTCTTGGCGCAGTCAATCCCGAGGACGTGGTCAAGTTGATCGACCTCGGCACCGTCAAGATGGGCGAGGACGGGCAGATCGAGGGCCTTGATGCGGTGATGGCCTCGGCGAAGGAAAGCCGGGGCTACCTGTTCGCTGAACCGCCCAAGCCCGGAACCGAGACCGGCACGACCAGGACAACGCCCGCGCCCAAGCCGGGCGATCCGGCCCAGTTCGATGCGACCAAGGCCGACGCCAAGGATGTCGCCGCCAACGCCCGTGCGCTCGGCCTGCGCTGGCCCGCAACCGTCTGACCATCCCATCGCCCGCTGATGTGGGCCTCACCGCCTGGCTGATGCCGGGCCGCCATCCGGCATCACAAGGACAATACAATCATGGCCATTGCCAATTTCCCCGCCTCGCTGCAGCCCATCATTCAGCAGGGCTACCTGTCGCGCGCGTTCCAGGACGCGCTTGAATCCCGCCTTGGTTTCCGCTCGATCGCGGATCGCATGGACTTCCCGGCCCGCATCGGTCAGACAATCACCGATACCCGTGCCGGCCTGCTGCCGCCCGCGACCACGCCGCTGAACCCCAGCAGCAACACCAACTTCGACAACGGCATGTCGCCGGTCGAATGGTCGGTGGAACAGTACACGCTGACCATCGACCAGTATGGCAACACGATGGACCTGAACCAGGTCACCGAAGGGGTCGGCATCGCCAACCAGTTTCTCGCCAATGCGGCGCGCCTGGGCATCAACGCGCGTCAGACCCTCGACCGTCTGGCCCGCAATGCACTGTTCGGTGGCGCGGAAAACGGCGTCGGTGGCTACCTCGGCGGCAATACCCGCGTGACAACCACGCTGGGCGCCGCTGGCACTACGATTACGGTGGACGATATCCGTGGGTTCCAGAATGTCATTTCGTCCGAGGGGCAGGTCATTCCCGTAAGCACCACGTCGGGCATGACGGTTACGGTCGGTGCCAATGCCTATACGCTGACCGGAGTGGCCGCGGACGCGACGAATACCTCCACCGCTCCGCAGGGCATTTCCGGCACGCTGACGTTCAGCGGCAATGTGGCGGTGGCTGATGGTACCGAAGGTATGGCCGTGGTCGCGGCGACCGCTCCGCTGGTCCTGCGGCCCAATGGCCGCGCGACCACGCTGGCGCTTCTGGCGAATGGCATGAAGGATGCCAATGGAAACGTGGTGACGGGCGACTACCTGACCATTCAGGCGATGCTTGCCGCCCTGTCTGCCCTGCGCGACAACAATGTGCCGACGCTCGAAGGTGGTGTATACCACTGCTATCTCGACAATGCGCAGTTGCTCGGCCTGTTCCGTGACCCGGATTTCAAGCTGCTGTATCGCGGTCAGTATGGGTCGGACACCTACCAGACCGGGCAGATTTTCGACCTGCTGGGTATCCGCTTCATTCCCACGACCGAAGCGCCGCAGCAGGCCAGCCTTGGCGCCGGGGCGATCCATCGCGCGGTCATCTGCGGGCAGGGCGCGCTGATCGAGGGTGACTACGAGAACATGGGCAACCACTACACGGCGGATCTGAACGGCGGCGAACTGACCGACGTGGACGGCGTGTGCATGGTGACGCGTCCTGCACTCGACCGTCTGGGGCAGATCATCGCACAGTCCTGGTCGTGGATCGGCGGCTTTGCGCTGCCGACCGACATCACGGCCGACACCACGATCATCCCGACCGCGACCAACAGCTACCTCAAGCGCGGCGTGGTGATCGAAAGCCTTGGCGCCAGCGCGTAATGGCGCGGCCCCGCAAGGTGCAGGGGGAGGGCAGCAATGCCACCCACGTCCGCCTGATGCGTGCCCACGGGTATATCGAGACCCGTTTCAATCGGGGTCGATATCACTGGGCTGCCGGTGAGGTCATCACCAATCCCGACGAAATCGCCCACCTGCGCGAGCGTGGGGCGGAACTAGAGCCGGTGGAATGTCAGGAACCGTCACACCCCCATCCGTAGCCGATACACCACTGACCGACGACGAGCTGGTGCAGTGCCGCCGGTATATGGGCTACCCCGCGATGGGCGGCATCAACAGCGGACAGCAGTCGTGGCGCTTCTTTCGGGTCTATGGCTTCAACGAATGGCGCATGCGCAACCTTGCGCCAGATGAATGCGTGCAGGCCCGCAATTTCCTGACGCAGTGCCAGACGCTGGAGACGGCCATCATGGGCGCATCCGACAATCTGGACACCGATCAGGCCGCGGTGTGGCACCACAACCGCTTCGAAGTTCAGGACCGTTTCGGCCTCTACAACCGGTGGCGTCGCCAGTTGTGCGCATTCCTTGGCGTGCCGCCCGGACCCGGACTGCGCCCGCAGAACCGCATTGTAATCTAGGAGGCAGCATGTTCGCTGTTGACAGCAATATCCCGCGTCCGACGCGACTATGGGCGCAGGTGAAGGCCGGTGTCATCGTCGCCATCAAATCCGCCTTCGCGCGCCAGCCGCAGCCCTTCGGACCGGATGCCGGGCGCGTGGTTGAGGTAACCGGCACCTATGCACAGGTCGGATATCTGGTTGATCGCATGGGAAACGTCACCCCGCGCGAAAATCGCAAGGGTCCGATCCCCGATGGTCAGCCCGCCTATCTGGAAGGGCCGCCGGTTCCCGCGCCGATGTCCGGTCCGCTGGGCGTGGCGCTCACGTCGGCTGCGATCCAGCCGAGCACGGACCCCGACCATCCCGACAACTGGCCGCAGAACCGTCCCACGAAACAGGAGGCTGCCGATGGCGACGCTGACCACCCGCAGGCGTAAGGCCCTGCCGAAATCCGCGTTCGGGCTGCCTGGTTCCCGGCGCTATCCGATGCCTGATCGCACGCACGCGATAGCCGCCAAGGCCCGCGCCACGCAGCAGGTGAAGGCGGGCACCCTGTCCAAATCCTCGCAGGCGAAGATCAACGCCAAGGCGAACAGCATCATACGCCGGAGAAAATAGATGGCACGCCCCGCAAAGCGCATGACCATGGCGCAGTATCTGCGCTCCAATACCGACCGCAAGGAAGACGGCCAGAACGCCGCACTGGTCGGCATGACCACGGCGGCGTTCAAGAAGACCGCCCAGGCCAAGGCGATTGACCGGCAGATGGTCTCGCTGCTCAACCGCACCTCGACCAGGGGGCGGCGTCACTGATGTATCAGGCCCTTGTCCAGCAGAAGGTGGCGAGTGGCTATGCCAAGGCCGCCCTGCGGCTGGGGGCCACGACCACGCAATACCGCCCGGCCTCGCTGGCTGCGCCGATGACTACGGCTTACGCGACGCTTCTGGCAGCGTTCAACAACGACCGGAAGTTCGGGTTCGATGGCCCGGCCCTGTGGGACAAGCCCGCCGTGTTCGGCCTGTTCGATACCACGGACGTGCAGTCGGGCGACCTGCTGACCTGCGCGGGTGAGAACTACTTCGTGGCGCGCCTTGAGCCATTCCGGCCGCCACTGTGCATGCTGTGCAACCGCACAATCAGCATCGCGGGACAGCCGGGGCAGGGCAGCACTGATGGCGATGATTCAGTCTGCACGGACGTAGGCGCATCGGACGACTACGGCACGGCAGGCGATACCAGCGCACAGACCACGCTGGCTTCGGGCTGGCCTGCCTTTATCCAGATCAAGAGAAAAGGCAGCCCGACCGGCGACGGTATTCCTGGTTCGATCAAGGCGGAGGAATACGAAATGTTCCTGCCCCTGATGCCCAATTTCATCCCGGCTGTGCAGATGGCCGTCACGACCGATCTTGGCACTACCTACACCCTGACAGCGGTTGAGCCGAGCCAGTATGGCAACAGGTGCCTGATGGGCGCAAGGCAGCTTTGATATGGCCGATATCGTCTCGATTTCCCGCGCTATTGTGTCGCAGATGGAGGTGATCGCGTACCCGAGCGGGAAAGCCAATCCGTCGGTCACGGGGCGTCCCACCAAGATATTCCGGGGATGGATCACGCAGGCCGACTATACCGGCGCAGATTGCGCGCTGGGGAATGGCGTTGACTTCATCACCGTTATGGACCTGAAGGGCGGCTGGCGGCGTATTGACGAACCGCTGGGCAGACCGTGGCGGCAGGAGGTCACGATCCCGGCTACCGTGTCGATCACGACCGAGGGCAACACGGCTACAGTTACGCTACAGGCCAATGCAACCCCGTCGGGCATTGTCGGCCTGCGCATCCGGTCAAACGGCACAACCATTCCAGACCGGTCTGTAGCGGCCTATGCCGTGCAGGCCACGGATACGGCCACCACGATTGCTGCCGCACTGGCTGCGCAGATCCCCGGCGCCACGTCGAGCGGGGCCACGATCGCAGTGCCAGGTGCTACCGATCTGTCAGGCGCTGCAGGTGGATATGCTCCGGCCGTCCGTGTCGCGCGACGGCAGCAACAGCTATTCCAGGTCACGGTCTGGTCAGCATCGACCAAGGCCCGCGATGCGCTTGGAACGGCGATCGACAATGGCATGGCCTTCATCGACTGGCTAACCGACGCCAACGGCTCGACATTCCAGATCGAGAGCCGAGGCAACTGGAACAATGACGCCGCGCAGAACAGCGGGATTTTCATGCGACCGTTCCGGTTCATTGCCACCTACGACACCGACCTGCGCGAGAACATGGCGCAGATGCTGTTTGGCACCGAGGTGTTCAGCCTGCCGGGCGACCGGACCATAACCACAGGAGACGGGCCGCTTCTGGCCACTTCCTGACCCTTCCGCAAGGAACAGAAATGACGACCAGTCCCCAGACTGCGGCATCCCCTGCCGCGGCAACCCCCACGGCTGCCCAGACCACGACCAAACCGGACGCTGCCTATGTCGTGATGATGCCGGGATACGGATACCCGCTCGGCACGCAGATCACCAACGCTGCGACCATCGCCAAGCTGAAAGCCAATGGCACCCTTGGCCGGTTCACCGTGCGCGTGGCGCTCAAGCAGGAGAAATAATCCATGCCGCAGATTTATCAGGCGGGCGACCTGAGCACGAACAGCCTGATTGTGCCGAACCTGTATGTGCAGATCCAGAAGCCGACCACGCTGGCGCTCAACGGCGTTTCCAGTGGGCGCGTCGGTCTGGTCGGCACGGCTGCATGGTGGCCGGTCAACACGCCCGTGATTGTCGGGTCCATGGGCGACCAGCTTGCAGCGTTCGGCCCTAAGCAGGCGCTTGCCACCGACATCGGCACGGCGGTGAATATCGCCATCCTGAACGGGGCATCCGATTTCCGCTGTGTGCGCGTGAGCGATGGCACGGACGCCGCCGCCACCGGCACGCTGGCTGGCGCCACACTGACCGCGAAATATACGGGAAGCGCGGGCAACGCCATCACGGCCACGCTGACCCAGAACAGCATCGTCACGACCCTATACACGCTGACCACAAGCCACGCCACGCTGGGCAGCCGGTCCTATACCGGCGCGACGTGGACGGCCATTGCCGCCGCAATCGCGGCTGACACGTCCGCACTGGTCGTGGCGACGGTTCCGACAACCGTTCCCGATCTGGCGGCAGGCAGTGCAACCCTGTCCGGCGGTGCAGACGGCGGCACCCCCACCACGGCACAGTTCATCGGCACGGACGGCGCAACCCGCACCGGCATGTATGCCCTGCGCGGGCAGGGCTGTGCGCTTGGCGTCCTGCACGGCCTGAGCGACAACACGGCATGGACCACGCAGGCGACGTTTGGCCTTGGTGAAGGGCTGTATATGATCGCGTGCGGCCCATCTGGCGACACGATCAGTAATGCAGTCAGCATGAAGGACGCCGCCGGTCTGGACAGCTATGGCGTCAAACTGATGTTCGGCGACTGGCTGTGGTGGGATGATGACACCAACGGCGATATGCTGGTGCCCCCGCAGGCGTTCGTTGCGGGCCTGTTCGGCGGCCTGTCTCCCGAACAGTCCAGCCTGAACAAACAGCTTTCCGGCGTGATCGGCAGCCAGAAGGCCGGGCTGGTGTCCAGCGGCACGACGCAGACCTATTCCGACGCGGAACTGGGCGCGCTGTTCGAGGCCGGGATCGATGTGATCTGCAACCCGGCACCGGGCGGCAGCTACTGGGCCGTGCGTGGAGGCATCAATACGTCATCGAATGATGCCATTGACGATGACAGCTACACGCGCCTGACAAACTACATCGCCGAAACCATCAATTCTGGCATGGGGTCGTTTGCGGGCGACGTCATCAACGACACGCTGTTCGGTGATATCCGCGCCGTGCTGCTGGGCACGCTGTCCAACATTGTCAGCAGCGGCATCCTCGGCGGCACGGCTGATTATGCCGTGGTCTGCGACACGTCCAACAACCCGCAGAGCCGCACCGAGCTGGGGTATGTCCGCGCCGATGTTCAGGTGCGCTACCAGGGCATCAACCGCTTCTTCGTGGTCAACTTGCAGGGCGGTTCCAGTGTAGTGGTCAGCACGACGACCACTGCGGCATCATGACCCGTTTTTCAGGCCCGCAAGCTCCGGCGTTCAGGCCGGAGATAGGGCCGTTCCGACCATTTAGTCAGGGGTTCTCTGCTGTTCGATATACTGCCGGATGATAGAAAGCGGCGCGCCACCACAGGACGCTGCAAAATAACTGGGCGACCAGAGAACTCCGCGCCAATAGCGGCGCGTCAGCGTTGGATGCATCTGCCGCAACCTGCGGCTAGAGACCCCTTTGAGGCTGTTCACGAGAACCGACAAAGCCACCTTGGGCGGATAGTGCACAAGAAGATGCACGTGATCATCCTCCCCATCGAATTCTACCAGATGGGTTTCGAAGTCTGTGCAAACTTTTTCGAAGACAATTTGCATATCCTTCAGGATCGCGGCGGTGAAGACACGGCGGCGATATTTTGTCACGAAGACCAAATGGGCATGAAGCGCAAAAACACAGTGTCTTCCACGCCTATAATCGTTGTCATCAGCCATAGACTCATGTCATCTTTTAGAGATGATCCAGCGCAAGGCCAACATCTACCGGCTCTACCCGGACGCGGAGCAGAGGCTTGCGCTGGCCCGGATCGCCGGAGCATGTCGCGCGGTCTACAATCTCGCGCTGGAACAGAGGCGGGATTGGTGGCAGCGCCATAAGGATAGAACCGGCAAATCAATTTCGTTTGCTGGTCAATGTCGTGAACTCACCGATCTGCGCCGCGATGTGGACTGGTTGCGCGAAGCGCCGATCCACCCGCTACAACAGGCCCTGCGTGATCTCGACCGCGCCTATCAGAGCTTCTTCTCCGGGCGGTCTGGCTATCCATCGCCCCGTCGAAAGGGCCAGCACGACAGTTTCCGTTTTCCCGATCCGGCCTCGCTGCGTGTAGAGCGGACCGGAAAGAAGACCGGGCGCATCAAGCTCCCCAAACTCGGATGGGTTGCTTTCCGGGGCTGGTATGCTCTGCCCGGTATGATCCGCAACATCACCCTATCCCGGCGGGCCGGGAAGTGGTTCGCGTCTGTCCAGTGGGAGCGCGAAGTGGAAGGGCCTGCCCCGTCTGGCTTGCCAGCAGTCGGGATCGACATGGGCGTGGCCGTGTTCGCCGCCATGAGTAATGGCGAGACTGTCGCGCCGGGCGACTTCGGGAAGAAGGCCATGCGTGCGCTCCGCAAGGCGCAACGCGCCGTCTCCCGCAAAAAGAAGGGCAGCGCCAACAGGCGCAAAGCCGTGCGGCGAGTGCAGACCCTGCATGCCCGCGTGGCCAATGCCCGCAAGGATTTCCTCCACAAACTCAGCACGACCATCGCCAAGAACCACGGCACGGTCGTTGTGGAGGCATTGCAGGTGCGGAGCATGTCCGCATCAGCCAGAGGCTCGGTCGAAGAACCGGGTCGCAATGTCCGGCAGAAAGCCGGGCTCAACCGCAGTATCCTCGATCAGGGATGGCGGATGTTCCGCACCCTGTTGGGATACAAGCTGGCAGATAGAGGCGGGAAACTGGTTGAAGTGCCAGCCGCCTATACCAGCCAGACCTGCTCAGTCTGTGGACGTGTGGACCCGGCAAATAGGGCCAGTCAGGCACGTTTCGTCTGCACCGCCTGCGGACACACTGAAAACGCGGACATCAATGCCGCAAAGAACATCCTACGGCGGGCGGACTGCCCGTTGAAGTCTGTGGAGGGGCACCGCAGCAAGCGGCCCGTTGAAGCAGGAAGCACCAGGAGGGCAGCTTAATGCACGCCTACACTGGAACCATCGGCCTTCAGGCCGGTGAGCATGTCAGGCTGACCCTGACGCCGGATAATGACGGGCCTGGCGCGGATACGACGGTCACGCTATCCGACGGGAGCGCAGGCGGGACGTTCTCGGCTGAGACCGTGACATTCAACGGCTGCACGAACACAGCCCAGACAGTGACTTATACGCCCAAGGCGGCAGGGACTGTCACGATCAGCGCCACAAACAATGGCGGCCTGACCAATCCGTCCAGTCTGAGCATCACGGTCGCCGCCGCCGCAGCGGCCGCCACCCAGTCGATCAACAAGGAAAACACCATGAACGCACTCGTACCCCGTGGCATCCGCAACAACAACCCCGGAAACCTTGATTATGTCGGGCAGCCGGGCGCGCATCTTGAAACCGGCGTGGCCGACCCGCGCTTTGCCGCGTTCCCGACCATGGCGGACGGCATCCGCGCATTGCGTGACCAGTTGATCCGCTATGGCGAGCGTGGACTGACCACGGTATCCAGCATCATATCGGTCTACGCGCCACCCACCGAGAACGCGACGGATGCGTATGTCTCCGTCCTGTGCCAACGAATGGGCGTCGGTCCCGACACGGTGCTCGACCTGCGCGACACGGCTACGATGGCACGCCTGATCTACGGGATTTCCGTGGTGGAGAACGGGCCGGGCCATCTCCCCCTGTCACAGATTGAACAGGCGTTGGGGACCACTCCGTAACCGCACGCAGCACACCCGCGACTGCCACGCCGCCCGAGAGGCGGTTTTTTATTGCCTGGAACACAGATGACCGAAGCCCTGACGCCGGATGTGCACGACATCCTTGATGACCATGGGGAGCGTATCGGCTTCCTTGAACGCTGGCGCGACAGTGCCGACGGAAAGATTGACGATACGCGCCGGGAAGTCGGCGCCATCCGGGCCGAAATGCAGGCCCAGTATGCCGCGACGTCATCCGCCCTGGAGCGTCAGTCCCGCAACATGCAGGACCTGACCCGGCAACTGGCCGAACAGAACGGCGCGCAGAAGGAGCGCAACCGGCTGGAGCAGGCGAAGCTGACGAAGGCGCGCATTGCCGAAAGCCGGTGGAAGAAACGCGCGGCCATCTGCGGGCTGGTCTTCGCCGTGTTCGGCGCGGTGGGCGGCACGATCCTGTCCAGCCAGACCTGGGACGATTATTTTTTCGCCAACGTCCCGTTCCTCCATCATCACGTGGGGACCGCGCCATGACCGGCCTGTGTGTCGCGCAGTTCAAGCGCGAAATCGTGGCCCCCACACTGGACTATATCGGGCTGGGGGGCGATTCGGCGGTCAACCTGCTGACCGGCACGGCTCTTGTAGAAAGCGGCGTAGTCTATCTTCGCCAGATCAACGGCCCCGCGCGCGGCCTGTGGCAGATGGAACCGTTCACCCACGACGATATATGGGCGACGTTCCTGTCTGACGCACGGATGACGTCCCTGCTGGGCGCGGTGCTCGACCTGCTGTCGCGCTGGCCGTCCCGCGTGGCGCAGTTGCCGGGCAACCTGCCCTACGCCTGTGCAATGGCGCGCCTGAAATACTACCGCGCGCCGGAAACTCTGCCTGCGGCCGACGATGCGGCCGGGCAGTGCCGTTACTGGAAAACCAACTACAACACATCGCTGGGCGCGGGGGTGGCGGATGGGCCGCATATCGCCCTGTTCCAGCGCGCGATCGAGGCGTGACTATGGATCCTTCAACCCTCCTGAGCATCATAATCCCCTTCATCCCAGCGCAGTATGTCGGCGCGGTGATGGATTGGGTGACCTTTGTTATCGCGGTGTCCGCGCTGGTCATGCGTTACTGGCGGCCGCCTGCGGCCGGGTCGCGCGCGGCCTCCATATGGCTGGTGGTTTCCGCCATAGCGCAGGCGCGCGGGTGGAATGCGCCAGCGTACCAGCCGGATCGCAAGGCGCTGATGGTGCCAAAGGACACGCCTCGGTCTGCTGCTGCTGCTGCGCTGGGGCTGCATCCCGATGAGACGCACCCCAATGCGCCTGATGTCAGCAAGACGCCCACACCCTGACCCACCACATACCGCCCACCGAGGCGGTTTTTTATTGGAGCCATCCCATGACCAAGATTTCCCGCCGGTCCCTGCTGCGCGCCGGGGCCGGAACACTGGCGGCTGGCCTGCTTGCGGCCTGCACCGTGACCAAATCCGGCACGACCACCACGCTGACCCTGAACGTGGGCGAGGTGGTGGACTACGGCAATGCCGTGCTGTCGTTCGCGAGCACAGCCATCGGCCTGTCGTTCGTATCTGCCGCGATGGGGACCGCCAACGTCACGCTGGCAAATACCGCCATCGCGGGCCTGAAATCCAGCTTGACCGCGTTCCAGTCCGCCGCCGGGTCCAGCACATCCGTCAGCTACGACAGCGCCAGCGTGAAGGCGGCGTTCGATAGCATCCTTGCCGATGTGGAGAAGGTGGACACGCTGATTATCTCGGTCATCACCGGCACGGCGGCGAACCTGTCGAGCAGCGTGGTCACGCAGGCCAAGACGGCAGCGGGGGCGGCGGAAACGCTGATCGATCTGCTCAAGGCAATGGTGGATATGTCCGGCGCACGCCTGCGGAGCGCTGCGCCCGTGGACACAGACGCGGCCATCGGGCAGATCGCCATCTTCGCGGCGACGCAGGGGTGACGCCCTTCGTGCAGGGGGTGATTGCCGGTGCGGGCGGCGTGGTCGTCCTTATCGGGCTGCTGATCACGATTCCGATGAAATTGCATGCGCTGGCGATGGCCGCGCAGTTACGTGACAAGGGATTGGAATGACCAATCGCAAACTCGGCTGCCGCCCGGCGGAAACCCGTGTAGGCCAGCCCATGCTGTCGGCTATGCGCGGCTTCTGCGCCCGCAAAGCGCCGCCGCGCCTGATCCGCGACCATATCGACCCAGCCCCGCTGATGTTGGGCAATGACGTGCTTGGGGATTGCACGTCGGCAGGTCTCGGTAATCACGCCCGCGCCACGGCGGCGCTTGCTGGTTATCAGGTGGACGTGACCACGGCTCAGGCCGAGGCGTTCTATTCGCTGTCCACCGGCTACGTCCCCGGCGATCCGCGCACAGACAATGGCGGCGTGGAGGTCGATGTGCTGACCACGGCCATGCGGGACGGGTATGCAGTGACCAATCAGACCCTGTTTCCGCTGTGGGGCAGTGCTGACCCTGACGATCTCAACGGCGTGCGGAACATCATGGCTGGGCTGTCGGCGGCGTATCTTGGTGTCCAACTTTCCGAATCGGACATGTGGGAAGACGAAAACGGCGACCTATCCCCCGTATGGGACACCGACACGCCCGCCGGGCACGGCGACCCGACGCCGGGAAGCGCAGGGGGGCATTGCCTGCTGGCATGGGATTACACGGGAACAGACGACACCGACCTTGTGACGTTCCTGACGTGGGGTGGAAAGCAGAAGGGGACGTGGCGCTGGTTCAAATCCCGCCGCATGGAAGTGCATGGGTTGGCATGGTTGCAACTCCTGTCGGCCAGTGGATTGGCGCCGACCAACCAAGAGCGTGAAGCGCTCCTTGCCGCCAATTCCGCCTATCTGCGGGGTGCGGCGTGAGGGCGGCGCTGCTGGCCGGACTACTGGCCCTGTCCGCCTGCGCCAGTCAGCCGCGCGTGCAGACCACGATCCCGGCGGCCATGGCTGGCATCCAGTCCTCACTGGCGCAGGCCGGGGCCGTGTCCGTCTCCCACGCCGCCGACTGGACGCCGGAGCAGGCCGCGCGGTTCGAGCGCAACGTGCGTGCGGCCCAGTGCAGCCAGCGCACGTCAGATCCGGTCATCGGCACGATTGCGGGGAATGTGACGCTGGAACTGTCCGGGTCGTTTACCCAGTCTGGACAGTTCACGGTCGGCGCGATCACCACGGCCCCGACCGTTGGCGTGCAGGGATCGGCCAGCCATACACGCACGCAGCAGGTCAGCCTGCCGGTCGCCTATGCGCCGCTGTCTTCTCTGCCTGATGTCGAGATGTCCCGGCAGGTCGGTTACGAAACGGAGCTGTTCGCGCAGAACGACGACGCGCGGCATCAGGAGGCTGCGCGGCTGATCGAGGACCGGAAGGCATTGCGGGATCGTGTGGGGGAACTGATCGGGAGTTGGGGTGCGGGCCAGTGCATCCCGCGCGCGCCGGTCGTGCCGTTTGTGGGTGGGCGGCGATGATCTGGCTCTGGCTACACCGGCTGTTATGTTTGCGGAGAGGATGCTAGAAATGAGCGACTATCCGATAGTCATCGTGAAATGGCTCGATAGCGGGCAGCCGGGATCTGCGTGGCAATGGGCAGACGAAATACCTGAGCCAGATCCAATTGCCTGCCAGACAGTAGGACATTTGATCCATGATACGCCATTTGGCGTTGTGGTTGCCCTTAGCATTGGGGACGCCACAAGTGAACGTCCCCAAGCCAATGGGGTGATGCATATACCGCGTCCAGCGATACAGCAGATTACTTCTTTGGGTCCTTGTGAGCAGGCTCATGACGCATGACAGATGCTGCCAGCGTCTTGGCCTGCGCAGGTGTTGCGCGTCCTGTGTTCAGGACATTTGCAGCAACCGTTTTCACGCGGGAAGAAGTGTTGGGGGAAACCGGTCCACGACCGGCAGGCTTATGAGCCGCCATATTGGGGCCTCCAGCTTTTAATAAGCCGCCTTGACCCTGCTCCTTGTACGGGCCATATGACCCATGCTACACAAGGGAGCATTCCGCAGGCGGCCCAAACGCATGCGGAGCAGAGAGGGGAAGGACCGCGAATCCTAGCCCCTCTCTTTTTGTCTGAAGTCTGGATAGACGTACACACCAAAAATTGGAAGAGGCAAGACACTAGATATTGTGTGCATCTGAATTCTAGGCACAAGATGCATGCAATGCGTGCCGGAATAAAAACGGCAGGAACCCGCGAAGGCCCTGCCGTTCTGTTGCCCCGTTGAGTGGAACCGGGGCGGCGGTCTCTCCCTGCTGTCACGACCTATTCGACCCTAAATCTGAGGGAGATTTCTCTCCATCGTCGGGGCACTTGTCGTTCGCGCCGTATCGCTATACCCGTTTGCATGGTCGGCCCCGATACGTGGCGTCACTCCATCTCTTGCAGGGACAGGATTCGAACCTGTGACCTCTTGGTTATGAGCCAAGTGAGCTACCGGACTGCTCTACCCTACGTCAGGCGCTGCGACGGCCATTGCGCCCGGATCACCAATTGGAGATGGGCCGTCGCAGCGGGATGATTATAGGCATGGTGGGATGGAAAGTACAAGGAGAGTTTCCGGGCAACCTCTTCACAGGGATGCGGAAATCTTACGCTGAATTGGAAACTTATCTAGCAAAAACAATGCACTGACTTTCCCGATAACGAGATCCGTTCCGCCCGCAACAATCTGGTGAATGAATATACCAAGGAAATGGTGCTGCATTCCGCGCCGAAAAACCGTGAACAGATCAGCGTAAACTGGCAGTACAAGAAGTGGTCGGTCTTCCTGCAGGAAATGCGTTACGGTTCCATCACCTACATGGCTGCGCCCACGGGTGCCGGTGCCGTGCCATTTGAGCAGAATCCGGCGTTCATCACCAATCTGGAGGTCGATTACAAGCCCATACCGCGCTGGACGATCGGGGTTGGTGCCAACAACCTTGGCAATAAATACCCGACCCGTATTTCAAGTGCGATTGCCAATTCGCAGCAGGGACTTGCGAAATATGCGTCCTACTCGCCCTATGGGTTCAATGGCGGACTGTATTACGTCAAGACATCACTTGATTTCTAAGGAATATTCAGGAATTTTCCGGTCATGGCGCGTAGTGGTGAGCGGGCCGGAAAAGGAAGCATGACCGATACGGATGATTCCCCTGATATTTTGGGAATCGACTTACCATGCATGATGATTTCAAAAACATAACTGATAAGATAATAAAAATTTTTGGGTGCCGCCTTTTCTCTGAAAAGGCGGCATTCTTTTTTGGGGAGAAATTTCATCCCCAGATCCTTCCTGATGACAGGATATGCCTGCCCCTGGGTCATTATGCGCCCACGTTCAACGGCGGCACAGTTCATTGCAGGCCGGAGGGGAACCAAATCCACATGGGCGCTGTTTCTTCAGGACAGGTGAGGGGGACATGTTCGCGCCTGCCTGTTGATCGCGGATTTTCCCGAAAAAGAGAGCAGTCCAGCCATGACGTTTCCCTTCGATGCCCTGTCGGCCTGTCGCGCGGATCTTGAGGCGGAGGCAAGCGCCAATGACCCGCAGGCCGCATTCCCGGCCGAATGGATTGCCCGACTGCGAAAACTTGGCGTCCTGTCGGTAACGCTTCCTGAAACATTGGGGGGGCGGGGATCTGGCACCGGACATCGGGGCGGCATGGAACTGTTGCAACTGCTGCAACTGGTGGGACAGGGGAGCCTGGCGCTTGGCCGTATCGTGGAGGGGCATATCAACGCCATCCGCCTGATTGCATGTTGCGGCACCGCGGACCAACTGGCCCGTGCCGCCATGGACGTGCATGATGGCGCCCTGTTTGGCGTATGGGTGACGGATGGGGCGTCACCGCTGCGCATGGAGCACTCGGATGGGGGCATCCGGTTTCAGGGGGAGAAACTCTTTGTCTCGGGCGTGCACCATGTCACCCGCGCCCTTGTGACCGCCCGCACGCGGGCCGATACGACGTACATGCTGCTGGTTCCACTGGATGGGACGCGCACGGTGTCCCCCGCTTTTGGTGGCCTTGCGGGTATGCGCGGCGCGGGGACGGGGCGATGTGATTTCAGTGCGACGCGATTGCCGCCAGATGCGATGATCGGGCAGGAGGGGGACTACCTGCGCCAGCCCGAATTCTCGGCGGGTGCATGGCGTGGCATGGCCGTGGCGCTGGGCGGGATCGCGCGGTTGACCTCCCTATTGCGCCTGCAGTTGGTTGAACGGGGCCGCGCGGAAAGCCCCGCCCAGCAGGCGCGTATCGGCAGGGCGCTGATTGCGGCGGAAAGTGCGTATCTGTGGACGCGGAAAGCCGCGCTGACTGCCGCCGTTCAGGACCGGTATGACGTGGACGAGGTCGCCGCCACCGTCAACCTGGCGCGCATCGCGGTGGAACGGGCCGGTCTGGATGTGCTCGAACTGGTGCAGCGCGGGCTGGGGCTGTCGGCGTTTACCCGCGCCAACGTGGTCGAACGTCTGGTCCGCGACCTTGCCACCTACCTGCGCCAGCCTGCGCCGGATGAAACCCTGTGCGAAGCTGCGGCATGGTTCACCCATCACGACCTGCCCCGGCCGGAGGACATGTCATGAAGGCCGCTGTCCTGCATTGGGCCTTGCGCGGCCTGCCCGTGGCGCCATTATCGGCGATCGTGCCGGGGACGGCGCTGATCCTCGCCCCGCATGCCGATGATGAGAGCCTTGGCTGCGGTGGACTGATTGCCGCGTGCTGTGCGGCGGGCCGTCCGCCGCTTGTGGTGATCCTGAGTGATGGCGTGGGATCGCATCCCCATTCCCCGTCATGGCCGGCACCGCGCCTGCGGGCGCAGCGGCAGCACGAGGCGCTGCGTGCCGTATCCTGCCTCGGCCTCGCGGCGGAGCGTCTGCTCTTCCTCGATCTGCCCGACACGGCGGTGCCGCATGCCGGGCCGGTTTTCGAGCGGAGCGTGCGACAGCTTGCGCATCTGTGCAGCGACCATGGCTGCGGCATCGTGCTGGCCCCGTGGCGGGGCGACCCGCATTGCGATCACGAAGCGGCGTGGAAGATGGCCGTTGCGTTGCAGGCGCGCTGCGGGGTCGGGCTTCTGGCCTATCCCGTATGGGGCTGGCTGCTCGCGGCGGAGGCTGAGGTGGAACATGAATGGCCCGTGGGGATGCGTCTGGACATCGCGCCCTATCATATGGCGAAGGCCCGTGCCGTCAGCATGCATGAAAGCCAGTATGGCAACCTGATTACCGATGACCCTACCGGCTTCAGCCTGCCGGTGGCATTGCTGGCGGCGCTGGTCACGGATTTCGAGGTTTTCATCAGGCCATGACGGGTGCAAGCTGGCCCCGCGCCGTGTTTGAGCGGATGTACGAACATCATCCCGACCCATGGGGGTTTGGAACGCGGGCGTATGAACGCGACAAATACCGCCAGACGCTAGGCCTGCTGGAAGGGCGGCATTTCCATCACGCACTGGAACTTGGCTGTTCCATCGGGGTCATGACGGCCCGCCTTGCGCGGCAGTGTACGCATGTCCTTGCGGTGGACGTGGCGGAAACAGCCATCAGACGCGCCCGGCGTCGCTGTGCCGGATTGCCGGGGGTGTCGTTTTACAGGGGGCAACTTCCCGAAGCGTTTCCTGCCCTGCCGCCACATGCGTGTGATCTGATCGTGATTTCGGAACTGCTGTATTTTCTTGCCGCGCGGGATATCGCCCGCCTTGCGATGCAGTGCCTGCATGTGCGGCGGCCGGGCGCGCCGATCATCCTGGTCAACTGGACCGGTCCGACCGACACGCCCTGCCATGGTGACGAAGCGGCGGCCCATTTCATGAAACAGTGCGCGACCGAAGGCGTCCGGGTGGTGCATGCCCGGCGTTATCCCGGCTATCGTCTGGATATGCTCAATGACAGGCCATTGGCGCGGCAGGTGGAACCGTCACACGCAGGTGGCGGATCGTGATGCATGGAGTTGGCGCAGGATCTGTTCGGCCTGCCATGCATGCAGGTCCAGTTCGGCGCGCCTGACGGGCCTGCGTTCCAGTGTCGGGCTGGCGGCTTCCAACTGGCTCCATGCCATGCCGAAAAACCGCTCCTGCATGACTTCGAGGACGCGGGACAGCGGCAGGCCCAACTGATGGGCCAGGGAGCGGGCTGTTTCATGATGCTGCCTGCCCGGCTGGCGGAGTGCGCGCACCCGGCGCAGGGTGGTGCGTGCCTGCGCCCGAAGCAGGCATGTCCCGGCGGGTTCAAGGCTTTCATCCAGCATCTCGTCCTGTCGGATCAGGCGACGGGCCATCGTGTCGGCCATGCCGCCGCGTGCCCGCCCGACAGTACGGCCGGAGACGCGCACCGTGACATCGGGCGCATGCCGGATGGCGGCGTCCCCCTGTCGTAGCGCCGCGAGGAAGCCGCGATCTTCGCCCAGCGGCAGGGGCGGGATGCCCCCCGCCTGCCGCCATGCCCCGACACGCACGGCAATGCTGGCGCCGGAATGTTCCGTATGACGCGGCCACGGATCATGCGGGTCGGGGTCGATCAGGTCATGGATACGGTCCAGCATCGTGGCATAGGCCACTTCCGCGCGGTCGTCTTCATGCAGGGCGTGCGGGATCAGCAGGGCTTCCGCCGGGTCGATCAGCGCACGTCCACACACCGCATCGGCCCCGGCATCCAGGGCCGCGACGTTGCGCGCCAGCCAGTCCGGCGCGACGACCCCATCGGCATCTGTCGTCAGCAGGATGCCATCCGGGCCAGACATCGTGCCGGCAATTTCCATGGCTTCGCGCCGCGCGGTTCCCGCATGGGCGATCGGCAATGGATAGGTCCGCTAGATCAGGGAGAGGGAAAAGGGCAGATGCGGGCTTATGGCCCGTATCCTGTCGGCGGTGGTGTCGGTGCAGTTGTTCAGCAGCACGACGGCATGTGTCAGGCCGGCGCCCTGTTGTGTGGCAAGGGCATGCAGGCAGTGGCCGATACGCTCTGCCTCATTACGCACGGGAATGGCAGCGACAAGGGAACGGGCAGGCGGCATGGAACACCCGTTGAAAGGGGATCGGTCAACGCCGGGCCTGCCGTCATGGTTTCATGAAGCAAAGGGCAAGAAAGGATATCGCACAAATCAGCTAAAGGTTTTTGGTGAAGCTTTTTTCAAAAAGCTTCAGGAAACGCTGCCTTTTGAAAAAAGGCAGATCCCGGAAATCCTTTGTCCATCATTCACCATTGCGCACGACAACGCCCCCCTTGGCAACAAAACGCACGGCATGCAGCGTGGTGATATCGCGGGTCGGATCTCCCGCGACGGCCACCAGATCGGCCAGAAGGCCGGGCCGGATCGCGCCCAGCCGGTCATCGATATGGAAGATCCGCGCATTGCCCGATGTCGCCGCCTGCAGGACCGCGGCGGCCGGCATGCCCGCGGCGGCCATGGCCTCAAGTTCCCGGGCGTTGGTACCGTGGGCAAAGACGCCGACATCGCCCCCGACACACAGCGTCACGCCTGCCTTTCGCGCGGCAGCAAAGCTGGCGCGGCTGGTCTGGACGGCCTGCGGGGCCGGTTCCACGCCGTTCCAGCCGCGATAGCGGGCGATGGCTTCCATGGCCGACAGGGTGGGGCACAGCGCCGTGCCGTGATCGTGCATCAGGCGAAAGACCTCCGGCGTGCCTTCCGATCCATGTTCGACGGTATCAACCCCCGCCAGGACGGCACGGCGCATGCCCTCGGCCGAATGCGCATGGGCGGCGACGATCCGGCCCGCCGAATGGGCCGCCTCCACCGCCGCGCGCATTTCCTCCATCAGGAAGGTCGGGCGGCTGGGCTCACCCGGTCCCAAATGGTAATCCGCATACAGCTTGACCACATCCGCACCCGCCGCGATCTGCGTGCGTGCTGCACGGACCAGGTCGGGACCGTCCGCTTCCTGCGCGCCCTGCGGAATGGCGACGCCGGGTTCAAACCCCTTTGGCCCGTAAGAGCCGGTCGCCACCAGCGCGCGCGTCGCCACCAGCATGCGTGGACCGGGGATGATGCCCTGCTCGATGGCCTGTTTGAGGCCCACATCGGCGTAACCCGCCCCCTCGGTCCCCAGGTCGCGGACCGTGGTGAAGCCTGCCATCAGCGTCGCCTTCGCCGCGACGGTGGCACGCGCGGTCCGCAGCGCCAGCGGTTCATGCAGGACCTGATCGTCCCATTTCGTCTCGTTATAGGGATGGAGGAACAGGTGCGAATGACCCTCGATCAGGCCGGGCAGCAGCGTCATGCCCGGCAGGTCGATCACATGTGCGCCAGCAGGCGCGACCAGCGCGGGGCCGGCAGCCACGATGCGCGTGTCATGGACCAGGACCGCCCAGCCTTCGTGCGGATGGGGATCGACCCCGTCAAAGACCCGCGCGGGGCGGATCAGCAGGTCATCGGCCCATGCCGGAACCGCAAGGAGGCTCAGCAGCGATAGGCCCAGAAAACATCTGGCCAAACGCATCATGGTCTTTCCCATGCTGGCGGTCTGTCGGTCTTGCATGTCGTTGCGCCTGTGGATAGATTTTTGCCGATGATAACCCTGCCTCTTCGTGTTGCAACCTCCCGCATTCTCTTTCTTGGGGCCCTGTTCGCGGGGACCGTTTCCTGCGCGCACGCCGCATCGTCAGATGACGCGGCCCGCCTGCGGCAGGAGGCCGGCAGGGTGACGATCACCCGCGATGACTGGGGCATCGCCCATGTGCGTGGCCATACGGATGCCGACGCCGTTTTCGGCGCCAGCTATGCGCAGGCGGAGGATGATTTCAACCGGGTGGAGACGAATTACCTCGTCTCGCTCGGCCGGCTGGCGGAGGCAGAGGGCGAAAGCGCGCTGTGGCAGGACCTGCGCATGCGGATGTTTGTCGATCCGGTGCGCCTGCAGGCGGATTACGCCGCATCTCCGCGATGGCTGAAACGCCTGATGGATGCGTGGGCCGATGGCCTCAACTGGTATCTCCGGACACATCCGCAGGTGAAACCGCGCGCCATTGCCCATTTCGAGCCATGGATGGCGCTCAGCTTTACCGAGGGCAGCATCGGTGGCGACGTGGAGCGCATCTCGCTCTCGCAGCTTCAGGCGTTCTATGAAAAACGTCCCGTCGCGCCAAGCGCGGAAGAGCGTGGCGCGAAACCGCGGGAGCCGAAGGGGTCAAACGGGATCGCGATCGCGCCCTCCCACACGGCGGACGGGCATGCGCTGCTGCTGATCAACCCGCATACCAGCTTCTTTTTCCGCTCCGAACTGCAGATGACCAGCGATCAGGGGCTTGATGCCTATGGCGCGGTCACATGGGGACAGTTCTTCATCTATCAGGGGTTCAATCCCCATGCCGGGTGGATGCATACGTCAAGCGGCGTCGATGTGGTCGATGAGTTCGCGGAGACGATCACCCGGTGCGGCAGCCAGACCTGTTACCGTTATGGGGGCAGGGATATTCCGGTGCAAACCCGCACGGTCACGCTGCGGGTGCGCACGCCATCAGGGACACTGGCGGAGCGCGAATTCAGCGTCAACGCAACCCGCCATGGACCGATCGTCCGGGCGGACGGGGATAAATGGGTCAGCACCGCCCTGATGTGGAAGCCCATTCCCGCGCTGGAACAGTCGTTCCTGCGCACCAAGGCGAAGGATTACGCGCATTTCCTGAAAGTCTCGGCACTTCAGGCCAATTCGTCGAACAACACCATCTTTGCGGATCGCAAGGGGGAGATCGCCTACCTGCATCCCCAGTTCGTGCCGCGTCGCGATGACCGTTTCGATTACCGCCATCCCGTCGATGGCAGCGACCCGGCGACCGACTGGCATGGGCTGCATGCGCTTTCCGAACTGCCGCAGGTCGTCAACCCGTCAAGTGGCTGGGTCATGAACACCAATGACTGGCCCTGGTCCGCATCAGGTCCCGACAGCCCAAAGCAGGCAGCCTTTCCCCGGTACATGGACATGGTGGGCGAAAACCCGCGTGGCGTTCATGCGACCCGCCTCCTGAGCGAGGGACGGGATTTCACCGCACATTCCCTGATGACGGCGGCCTATGACCCGTGGCTGCCGGAATTTGGCGTAATGGTGCCGCAACTCGTCTCCGCATGGGAACGGCTGCCTGCCGGGTCGCGGCAGAAAGCACGGCTGGCGGGGCCGGTGGCGCTGCTGCGGAACTGGGATGACCGGTGGTCGGCGCAGTCCACGGCAACGTCATTGGCGGTGTTCTGGGGGGATGGGCTGCTGGAACGGGTGCGTCCGCTGGCGAAGGCGGAGGGCGGGTCGCTCTATGATTACCTGAGCACACGGGTCAGCGACGGGGAAAGGCTGGACCGGCTGGATGCCGCAGTGAACCGTCTGGTACACGATTTCGGAAGCTGGCAGGTCCCGTGGGGGAACATCAACCGGTTCCAGCGGATCAATGGCGACCTGACCCAGTCCTTCAGCGATGCGAAGCCAAGCCTTCCCGTCCCGTTCACGTCCGCCATATGGGGATCGCTCGCCTCGTTCGGGGCGAAACGCTATCCGGGGACGAAACGCTATTACGGCACAAGCGGCAACAGCTTTGTCGCCGTGGTGGAGTTCGGCAGGAAGATCCATGCCTGGGCGGTCTCCACCGGGGGGGAGAGCAGCGATCCGGCCTCCCGCCATTTCACCGACCAGACCCAGCGATATAGTGATGGAAACCTGCGCGAGGTCTATTTCTACCCCGAGCAGTTGCAGGGCCATGTCGAGCGGCGCTACGCGCCCGGCGAATGAGGGAGCGGGTTTGCGTCACTGGGAACAAGTTTCCAGACGGTTTCCGTTGCCGGACAGGCCCCCTTCAGGCCGCCGGGAACGTCGCGCCGTTCCAGGCAGGTCAGCGTAAACCGCTCCTCGTAATGCTGCCGTACCTCGGCTTCACCAACGCTGAATGGCGGCCCCGGCCGGCATGACTGGTCATAATCCAGGCAGATCAGCAGTTCGGGGGCCGCGTTCGTGATGGAAACCAGATGCCGGGCATAACGCAACCTGACGGCGGCGGGCAGGGCGATGAGTGCTGCGCGGTCATAGACCCCGTCAACATGGCCAAGGTCCTGCCGGGTCAGGTCAAAGAAATTGCCGACAAAAATGCACAGGTTCCCGGCGTCGAAACGCTGCAGCGCGCCGAGCGTCGTAATGCGGGGGGACAGGCCGAGTTCGGCAAACAACCGTTCGACCGCAATGGGGCTCAGTTCAATGCCGCCAACCTGAAATCCCTGTGCCAGCAGCCAGTGGATATCGAGGCTTTTCCCGCACAGGGGGACGAAGATGCGCGCCCCGGCCGGAAAGTGCATCTGTGCGAAATGGCGGAGGAGGAATGCATTGGGCCGCGGTTCATGGAAACCGATTTCATTGCGCCGCCATTTCGCATGCCAGAAGGCATCATTCACAGGATGTTCTTTCATGCGTTCACCCTATACGGCGCAGCCATGGCAGTCACGGGATTGAGAACGGCACAGGCGCGCGGGCGGGGTTATGATGGCGGGGAATGTAGTGCGTTTCGCAGGGGTAATGCCGATCATGCTGTCATCCTTCCTTTCGCGCTGTGCGCTGATACCTGTCCTGTACTGCGTGCTTGCCGGGGGCGGGCAGACTGCGCAGGCGCGGATGGTGGCACGGCCCGTATCGTGGGATTTCGAACATACCCGTTTTGACAGTGTCCTTGTCTATGACGATGCGGTTGCAACAAAGCGGCCCGGCCTGCTGATGGTGCCGGCATGGTTCGGGGTCAATGAAACCGCAATCCACAAGGCGGAACAGATTGCGGGACAACGTTATGTCATCCTGCTGACGGACATGTATGGCGCAGGTATCCGGCCGCGTGACACCGCACAGGCGCGTGCCGCCGTATCCCCATTGCTGGCGGATCGGGCGCTGATGCGCCGTCGCGTCGGTTTTGCGTTGCAGCAGTTCCGGGCGCAGGCGAAGACCGCGCCACTTGATGCGTCGCGTCTGGCGGCCATCGGGTTCTGTTTCGGCGGTGCTGCTGTCCTCGACCTTGCGCGCAGTGGGGCGGATATCGCGGCGGCGGTTTCGTTCCATGGCAACCTCGGCACGGATAATCCGGCCCTGGCCAAGGATATCCATGCGCATGTGCTGGCGATGAATGGCGCGGATGATGCGGCGACCGTGCCCGATTTCGGTCCGTTCATGCAGGAAATGCGGCAAAGCCCCGCCCCGTGGCAGTTCCTGGTCATCGGGCATGCGGTCCATTGCTTTACGGAGACGGAGGCAACCGCCACGACGGGCCAGTGTCGATATGACCCGCAGGCGGCGGCGCAGTCCTATGCACTCATGGATCAATGGCTGGCGCGCAGTTTTGAAGGCAGCCGCCCTTAGAGACTGTAGAACATAGTGAAATTTTAAAATTTTTTGGTAAAGATTTTTTCAAAAAGCTTCAGGAGATGCCGTCTTTTCAGGTAAAAAGGCGACACCCGGAAACTTTTATTGTTTTTTGCCAAAATATTATTTCAAACAAGTCCCCTGACCGTCACTCTACATGGCTGGACATCATTCCTTGCCGGATGGGAAGGGGCCTGCATCTGTTTCGTAAAATCGTGATCATTCCTTATCCCAGCCCTGAGGCAAGCGGAAGCGCCGTATGGTGCGGCCTCGCCGGGAAGAGGGAAGTATGGGAAATTTGAGCACGGGCGTGGGGGGAAGGGGAGGAAGCCTTGCGAAGATCTGTTTGATCTCCGGCGTCATTTCCTTGTGGTCGCCCTGAGATTCCAGTGTTTCCATAAGTTTATGCCCGCGCCTGAGCCACTCCTTGTTGGTATCGGGAGCAGATGCGCAGATCAGGTCAGCAATTTCATGGAGGATCTGCATGAAACGCCCAACGGTGACAAGCGACAGCACGCGAATGAAGGTATCGGTTGTCTTGTCGGGTTGCAGATCCAGATACCATTGTGCCTTGACCAGGGGATCAACCTGCTCTGCTGACAGCAGGTGTATCCCGCGCTGCCCGAGGTCGCGGACACGATCCAGATAGAGCAGTATATCAAGGGCATGCCCAGGAACATCCTGCCACTGTCCCAACTGTGTCAGCAACCGCTTCGCGCTCCATTCCATCAGCGTGGCACGTGCGAAGGGCGGTTCCATGCTTCTGGCGGCACGGTTACGGGCATCCTGCAGTTGCCGCATGGTGGTGTTGTCCGCCTCGGCGCCGCAATATGGCGCCAGTGGTACCGCGCGCCCGCTTCGGTCAACAAACCGCAGTCGGGTACGTGATACAGCGCAGAGTTGCGTCATATGGTTTTCGGGAACCAGTGGGGGGATATCACCACAATACCATAGCGTATCGTCATCATTACGCAGGGCGACATGACCTTCTTTCACCTGTTCGAAACAGGGGCCGGCCCGATGGGGAAGGCCCGTGTCAACCCTGTCGGCAGGATCAGGCGTCTGGCAGGCATCCACCGGCAGTCCGGTCAGCAGGTCATGGCGGGTCTCATCATCATGGAAGTGAAAATATCCATCCCGTGTGACCCTGACCGAAGATGGCAGTATAAGTCCCATTCCCGCTTGCCAGCCTGCCATTTTCGTTTCCTGCGCTTCATCGGACAGGATCAGGACAGGATATCCTTCCATCGGGAAAAACAGGGAGGCAGACAGGTACAGGTCTTCCGCATCCCAATCCAGCAGGTACTGACCCGCCTGTCTGCCATTCCGGTCATAATAGACCAGGGGGGTTAACATCTGATAGGATGGGTCCGATATCTCCGGACTGGAGACGACCAGCGCGCCTTTCGGCGGTTGATATGCCGACAGGCCCCATGTCGAGCCCGGACCACAGGTCGTTTCGTCTTTTTCCGCTGTTACCGTAATGCCGGGGGTACCGGATTTGTCCCAGTCGTCCAACTGCAAGACCGTGCTTCGCAACAGGGTCCCCATCTCCATATTCTCGGTGGCAAGCAGCAGCATCCGGTCCGTGTCCAGCCATTGACAGGTATCGAACATGACGGAATGGCTGCTGTCATGATCCTTGTCCAATGTATCAAGTTTCAGGTCATAAAGTATACCGCTCATGCCAAGGATCAGTATGCCCCCGTCATAGGACTGAAGGGGATCATTATTGTCCTGTGTTCCGTATGCGATGATTTCACGAAGGGGAACATTATATGCCGGCCCCGATGGAAGCTGGCAGATGGACAGGGACTGTATGGTGGCGAAATCTGAATCGGTTCCATACCGGACAACGAATTCATCCCGTCTGCCGTCCTGTGAACGGATGATGATGGTTTTGTCATACTGGTACGACTGGATCGGAAGCCTGGGCAAGGGGGCGGTATAGGGCGGAAGTATGACCTGGATACTGTCCTCCTGTATCACAAGGATCATGTCACCATTGATGACCTTGACTTTGACGCCGCCCCCCGGTTCGTCCATCTGCATCCACTCTGCTGTCGCCAGACACAGGCCTGGACCTGTTTCGCCCGGATGCCGCAGGACATGGCTTTGCTTGTAGACGTAGTAATAGGACAGTGGATTATCATCATCCGGATACTCGGGTGACTGTTCTTCCACGAGGGAAGTACAGACCCACACGGATGCGCCATCAGGAAGCGTGAAGAGACGATACACTGTATCAGACGGTGATGACCCGGCATTGTCCCGCAGATGGTCACCGCCTGCGGGGCGTGTTACCCGCTTCTTTTTCGGCCGTATGGTCTGGGGCGCGGGTTGGGATTCAGGCTTCCGGCCGGGCAGGGTGGAAAAGTAGGCAAAGACCGTTTCCCGTCCCTCTGCGTCACGATGGATGCACGTATCCCCGTCGGCCTCGAAGCTTCCGGCATCCTTTTGGGCTTGCAGGGGGAGTGTGAGCGTTTTGTCAGGTCCGGTCGGTTCAGGCGGACCATAAAGGGAATATGCTCCTTGCGCTTCGACGGCCAGAATCCTGCGTTCGGCGCTGAACAGAAGGCGACGATGCTGGTCCGCGGGCGGAAGGGACAGCACGGTGGTCATCTTCTGTCCCGCCGCATGGTCCTGATCCAGCGAAAGCAGGCAGAGATCAAGGCCGCCTGACAGCTTGATGCCGATCCATGCCTGTTCGATGCCGCGACTGTCACGTTCCATGGCCAGAAGGTAAAAGGCGACGGAAGGAGCATCGGTTGGGGGATAACCGATCGTCACCCGCCCGCGTTCATGCCCGTCGCGTGCATCGAGCAGCATGAAGATGCTGCCATCATACTCATTGTGACGGAGCGTGGGGGAACGGGTGTGAATTCCCCACATAATGACGGCATGTTCCGATCCCGGCCCATATCCCGCCGGGAACTGGGGCCGCATGCAGATGTCCTTTACCCTGCAGTTCGGATCAGCAAGGATGTCCAGCGGCGCACATACGACCCGCAGGGGAGAGGGGGCCTCCGCCATATGGCGCAACCAGCGGAATGTTTTTCCCTCCCCGCGCAGCCAGTGCATGGCCATGGCATGCAGCGGAGTGTTTTCCCGTTCCGCCAGAAAGACATTCATCAGGCGGGACACCACCATGGAAAATCGCTGCATGATGCCGGTTTCATGCGCGGAGGTGTCATCTTCCATCTTCGGGGTGACGATCAGGCGCTGTATGTAACCGCCCTGCTGGAGCAATACGTCCAGTAGCGGCGTTATGAACTCCGGCAGGGGAGGGACGGCGCTGGACGACATCTGCTGCAGGCGCCTGAGGTCGTCGATCACTTCCACAAGCAGGCCGGCGGCAATGCGTATGCCCAGTGCGGCCACATCGCCCAGTTGGGCGCAGGCTTTTTCCATGGCGTCCCGTGGGGTCAGGCACGTCGCCTTCTCTTCGGGAGCAGCGGCGACGTCAAGCAGGAGTGCCGACACCTGCCGCAGTGCCCGCAGGTTGGCCGGGGTGATGTGCCGCCATGCCTGTTCAGGGGCCGTATCCTGTCCGCTCGGGTGAAGCCAGGCATGGGCGATCCTGTCGAACCACAGGGCCAGTGCGCTGCGGCATGTTCCAAGGGAGGGCAGGGACGTGCCGGTTGGTGCGGTAAGCAGGCGTTCGGTGAATTTCTGGTGGAAATACCGGATTGTAATGCCGGACAGGTCCGTCGTGGCCGTTTCGATCAGGAAGGGTTCCAGACGCCCCAGAACGCGTGCGACCAGTACGGGGGGAATCATGTCCGTCCAGATATCCTCCATCTTCCAGTGGGAGGACCTGCTGATACAGTCCTTCATGCCGGGAATGAGGCTGATGCTGCCAGCCAGTTCCCGGCGCGACAGGCCAAAACGCGCCAGCGCCAGCATCCTGACAACAGCGGTCGAGACCTCCCTGATGCCGACATGTTCGGCATTTTCCAGCATGGCCTGCACCCATTCCAGCAGGGTCCATGCCTGGCCCTTGGTGCGGGTGCAAAAGACCTGCGTCTCCTCGATCCGGGGATAGGGCGCGAAGGCCAGCGTGGCGGCAATGCGTATGGCAAGGGGTTCGGGCGCATCGCCCAGCAGTTCAAGGAACAGGCTCCGCCTGCCCGGAGGCTGCGTATCATTGAGCCTGCGCGGTATCTTGAGGGTGGCGGTCAGGGCATCGAGCAGGTCCTGCGCCACCGGCGCGTCGGGGTCCGTGGCCGAAAGGCGCAGGACAGGCATGTCCTGCCTGACGGGCCACCACCCTTCCTCCGGAAGCTTGATCGGCAAGGACCAGTCCGGATCGGCCGGGGTGCCATCTTCGCTGCGGATACCGACGCACAGCACGAACTGGCGTTTTGTCGCTGTTTCTTTTCCCCTTTCCCTGTTCTTCTCCATTTCCGCGGCTTTGCTCTCGATCGTGCCGCGGAGTCTGGAAAGGCTGTGCGGACCCAGATGCTCAAGCCCGTCAATGACCATCCACAGGGGGGCGGTGTCGGTGCGCGACAGCCAGGTGCTTACGTCCTGTTCAAGCCTGTCAAGGCGCAGGCTGTCGGGTGTCGCGCCCACGTAATATTCATGCAGGGCGGGTTCGGGCGTGATCCCTTTCTTCGCCTTGCGCAGCCGTGCCACCAGTGCTGCCATCAGCGTGGTCTTGCCCGCCCCGCCATTGCCGGTCACGATCTGCACGGCGCTTCGTGTCGGGTCCTGCGTGAACAGGGATTCCAGCCTGTCCAGTGTCGGCTGGCGCCCCTGGAAGACGGGCTTGTGGTTCGTCTCGTCCCCCGGGAAAGAATAGAGGGGCAGGCATCTGTTTTCGCCAAAAAACCGGTGGGCATCGGGCAGGCTGACATGTTCATGCAGCAGTTCCTCGACATGCATGCTCAGCCGTTCAATGACAAACCCGGTATCGAATTTCCAGTACCCCGGTGAAAAATCATCCTGATGGTCACTCCTGCTGAAGTAACGCACCAGTTTATCACGCATGTCGGTGCTGAGCAGTTTTCCCATCTGGCTGTCGGCATCACTGCCGGACTGCGTGCAGAAATCCTCGCGCAGCAGGATGATCGGGTTTTTCACCACCCTCAGCCCCAGCATGACCTCCTGGAATGTGGCGCTGGCACACAGGGCAAGGATACTGTCCCGCTTCCCCGAATGCGACAGTACCCTTATGCTGTAGGCGTCAAACAGTGCCCGCAGGGTCTTTTCGGCCCTTGCCCACGCCGCCTTTTCTTCGGGATCTGTCGTTGTCGGGGCAAGGATACGGACGCTTTCGCCCGGCTCCACCAGGGCGGAGAAGCGGCGGGCGTCATTATTCAGGACCGTGATGTCGGGTTTGTACCAGGTCTCAAGAACCTGTTTTTCGCCAGTGTCATCAGCCAGTTCATAAAGCGCGTCATATAGGTTCTGGCCAAGGATGTTGGGCAGGGGGCGCCAGCCGACGCGGCCGCCCATCAGGCCAAGGAAATTCGGTTTTTCCGTCAGGCGCTGGCAGCGCAGGATTTCATCAAGGCACAGTTCAAGCGTATCCTGGGTCCGGGCATCGGTCTCATTGACGCCCCAGCGCAGGTCGATGACCTCCAGCTCAATCCCCGCATGCGCGAATTTCTTCTCAAGGGCTGGGAAGACCAGTGTATGTAGTAAATGACGTTCTTTCCTGAAGTCCAGAAAGGTGGAGCTTAAAAAAATCCGGAAAACCTGCACTGGACTTATCCTCCAAGCTGGAATTTGATCGGGTGTGCGCGGTGGGCCTGTATCCATGTGCCGTTTTCGGCAAGGGCTTCCTTGCCGAGGGCCGTGGCCAAGTCATTCCAGTCCTGCCACCATATTTTCTGGTCTTCAGCAGTTGCCGGAAGATTGTCCTTCAGGTGTTCCGCCTGCTGTAGCGCGGTATTGAACAGGGCAAGCCCCTGTTCACAGGAATCCCGGGTGTCATCATAGGCACGGGCTTCCTTGAAAAAGAAAAAATACGCAGCCAGCGCCGGCAGGAAACCGATCAATACCGTTGGGGCTTCGCGCAGCCATTCAGGGTCGGTTTCGGGCAACTGCCCGCCATACAGGATCTGAACCACCAGCAGGGAAACCGCCACACAGACAGACCCCGCCAGTGCCCCGACCGCCATGATGTTCACCCATTGCAGGGCACGCTGGTAGGTTTTCTCGGTCTTCTCGAAATATGCGCTCTGGGAGGTGATCCATTGATATAATGGTTCCTTCGTGACGCATGCGGCATCGACCATCTGGATGCCCGTATCCTGCCGTCGCCGCTGGACCAGCAGTGCGGCCCCCACCCCATACAGGGCTGGACCGCGCAGGGCCTTCCTTATCCAGCCCAAGGTTTTTTCCTGATAACGCAGGTAGTTATCTGATACGCCCAGTGAGACGCCGGATGTTGCCCAGTAGATCTGAACACGAAGGGCCTCCGCAAGGGCGCGATAGTCCTGGTAATTGTCCTGCCAGTTGGAATTCTTGACGACCCGTGCATAAAATGCCCCTGACAGGCCAAGGGTCGTAATGTACCCAAGCAGCCAGAACAGGTTCTTGCCATATTCGCAGTAAATTTCGAAACATGCGGAAGCAATGGGCAGGGTAATCGCAAATACGAACAATGCCCCAAGCGGATACGGCCAGGACCAGAGTTTGGACAAGGGCAGGCCGGGCGCCCATCCCCCCAGAAGTTTCCCCTGGCAGCGGAGGGAGAAGACATCGGCGCCGGCATACAGAAGCTTGATCTGGTTCAGCAGGCTGTCAGGAACACCCTTGCTGGCGGGGACAGACAGATAGCTGATGGACTGCTCACAGCGGCCCATATCCTGCGCCCATGTTTTACGCAGCGTATCGCTGACCTCGACGATCTTGTCGAGATCCTTTGGCAGGACGGCGCGCAGTTTCTCCGCCCCTTGCGCTGTGCGCAGGTCAAATTCCCTAGGGTCGGGCACACCGTAGGATGTGGCCTCTGCCGCGTACCAGATGGCGTGTTCCAGTGGCAGGTCGCACGACGGCGCGCTTTCGCGGGGGGTCACGATGTGCAGGACGGGCCCGCTACGGGCGAGTTCCAGACGGGGAAGCCGCTCCGAAAACAGTTCACTGCCTGTAAAAGTAGACACGGGAGTATCGGCATATTCCCCATAAAGCCGCATCGAGACGATGTGGGCCGTTCCCCCCCGTGTCTTGCGCGTATGGTTGACGCGTTTACTTGTCGGGTCCGTATCCTTACCGTTCCATAATGCAATTATGATGTGACACAGACGGCACAGGACGATGCCCATCTGTTCATATTGCAGGATGTCTTCTGCGTCCTCCCTGGCTTTTGCATCGTCCGGTGCAGCCGTAATTCCTTTACTGTCTGTCCCGGGGGGGAGGGTGACCTGAGGAAGTTCAATGATTTCTTCAATGCCGGGCTGGCTCAGGAATTTGTCAAAATTATCTTGTGCGGATTGATCTTTCAGTGTGAGCCGGAACTTATCTCGTGCCATGGGAAGCAGCGCGATGACAGGAATCGAACGTTCCAGCGCAAGCTGAACGACAAGCCGATCTGCACCCAGGGCCATGCCGCACACGATCCGCAGATGTGTCTTGTACTTCTTCAGCAGCATATCCAGTGTATGGGCCACCTGCTGGCGGATGGTGTCCTCGGCAGAAGAGGCAATATCTATATGGCCCGCCACACCAACCAGAATAGGCAGATCTGTATTCTTGATAGTTTCAGCAGAAAACGCACTTCCCATATTCGTTTTTCCGTCCCGGATAATTATGTGGTCACATGAATACAAAACACAGTATGAATTTATGTATCTGCATGAATGATTTGTGGAAAATTGTCATACATGGAAAAATACCGTGTCATATTTTTTGAGATATGTTTACGGTCTATATTTCCTTCCTGCGGGGGATATTGTTCTTTATCGTATCTGCAAAGCAGCCTCGAAAAAAGGTGGCATCCGCTATTTTTAACAATGCGGGGCAAAAAATCGATTGGCCGCTTTCACTTCCTGAACTGGTGTCAAGGGCCCCTTTGGGCCGCCAGTCGATGGTCCTGATCCTTGCGGGGAAGAAAACATGGCGCATGTGACAGACGATCGCGAAGCCCGAGCGAAGCTGGAGCCTGCGGGACCCAGCGAATGAGTTTGTGAAGGCAGATATATATACCATGTCGTCCATTTCGGAAGACGGAATGATGCAGGCCATAAAAATCTTTGATCATGGCCGCCGCCCGGCAGGGTGGCTGCCATCACCCTGCCGCCGGAGTGGTGGAAAAGCCCATGACCATAGAGAGAAAACACTGGTTTCCCGTGCTTGCCGGACAGTTGCACAGGCGCGGAAACAGTGGCGTTTTGAAGCCAGCCCCCCGGTTGCAACCCTGTATCCACGCATTACTGAAATATGCCAGCGGTCTCGTCAGAGATCGCGCTCGGGCAGAGGGCATCGTGCAGGAGTCATGGCTGCGTTTCGTCCGGATTGTCGCGGGCACCCGGCCGGCCGCTCCCCTGCGTTATCTCGCGATTGACCATCTGCGTCAGAAGATCGGCGGAAAAGAGGGGGCGCCTGACCAGGCCATGCGCGACAGGCACGCGATCGAATCCGTCGGCGCGTGCGGAGCAGTCGTGGCGCTTCGCATTCACGCTGAAGCAGATAGGCCCCGGCATGGGGACAGCCGGAAAACCGGAAGGGCGCGCCGGGACGCGGGTGTGTTGATGACGTGGCCCGACTGCGCATGCCAGTCATGGACATGCAGTCGTGTGCGACATGGATCAGCCCTCTTGCAGATCCGCAGTATGAAGGAAGCATAACGCGATCAGAAGCGGGATGGGAAACAGGAAAAAAGCCGATGTCAGGTCCCGCGCCGGCACGGACAGGAAGGCCCCGGCGATGCAGCAGCCCCACCCAAGGCCGGGCAGCATGGAGATGGGAGACAATGCCCACTTTCCATCCTTCAGTCCCCACAGGTACGCGATGATGTTGTTGGCGAATTTGATGATGTTATTCGTGACGACGATGGTCTGTACGGACGCACCGGAAAAGCGAGACAGCACTTCCCCCTGCATGGCCATGGCCACGGTCAGGAGCAGCGTCTCGGCCCGGGAACTGGCGTTCGCGGCATGGGACCAGTGCACGAACTGCGCCAGCAGCAGCAGGGCTGCGATCCACAGCCATTCATACCGCCACTGCCGCAGTGACCGGCGCACGATGGCGGCGCCCAGCGCACCCATGAAAAACAGCCCCAGCACGGTCCCCACACTGGCGACCCGCCCCCAGTCATGCCGGGCCAGCGACACGCCAAAGGTCGTGGAATTCCCGGTCATGGCCGCGCTGTAGATACCGTGGAGTTCGACATATCCCACGGCATCCACATAACCGGCGATCAGCCCCAGTGTCGCGACACGCAGGACAGGGTACAGGGCTGGGTTCATCAGACGATAAGGGGCTTGTCCTGACGCAGTTTCGACAGGGTTTCCTCATCAAGGTTGAGGTGTTCCTTCACCATCTGGCGTGGCGACAGGCCCAGCCACTGGTTGGCGGAGAAATCGGCGAACCTGTCGCTTTTGAAGGCTTCGAGGAACACCATCGGCTCGTCACCGATATTTTCAAGGTAATGGCCCATGCCCAGCGGCACATACCCGACATCCCCCGCGCAGTAATCGAACGTGCGCGCCTTCCCGCCGGAGGCAAAGACGGTCATGCGGGCGCGGCCACGCACGAAATACTGCCACTCGTCATTGTTGGGATGCCAGTGCAGTTCACGCATCCGACCCGGTTCGACGACATTGATGGCAGCCGCGATGGTCGAGGCCACGGGGAAATTGCGCGAATCCACGACGCGCACGGTCCCGCCCGCCGCCTTTGCCGGGGGCTGCTGCAGGAAGCGGTGCGTATATCGGATGGGGGACGGACCCTGCGGGCACCTGATCGCGTCTTCCTTGGCGACGGTGGGTTCGGTGCCGTTGAAGATCCAGCGGGTCTTTTCCACGTCGGTCGGTAGGTTGGCGAACGCCGATTCCGGCACGCCGAAATTCTTGGCAAGGATGTGGCGGGGCGTATGCGCGAACCAGTCGCTGATGAGGAAGGTCTCGTTTTCCGAAAAATTGGCATCGTCGAAGACCAGCAGGAATTCGCATCCTTCGGTGCCCAGTCCCTGGATGGAATGGGGAATGCCGGCGGGGAAGTTCCAGATGTCTCCGGCCTCCACATCATCCACGAACGGGCGGCCTTCGGTATCGAGTGCCGTGACACGTGCCTTGCCCGCGATCATGAAGCCCCATTCGGCTTCCTTGTGATAATGCAGTTCGCGATACCCGCCCGGCTTGAGGCGCATGTTCACGCCGGCCAGCGTCGTGGCGGCAGGCAGTTCGCGAATGGTGATTTCGCGTGCCCATCCGCCCGATCCCAGGCGGTTGCGCGCGTCGGCATAGGAGAACTTCAGGTTCGGGATGGTCCCGGCGTCCGTATCGGGGGAGGCGAGGAGGTCGGGCGCCTCGCGTTCACGCGGAAGGTTGCGGGGGCCAAGAATGCTTGCGCCACGATCACCGCGGATGGGTTCCGGTGCTTCAGGCTTGGAGGTGAGCCAGGGAAGGTCGGTCATTGTCTGGGATTCCTGGAAGATTGCCGCAGTCACGGTATGGGGTGGAAGATCCGGCGCATTGATCGATATCAATATCCGGCCGCCTGCTGCGGTCCTGAAAAGGTCATATATGGTCAAAAGGGCCATGGTGGCGTGTATGGCAACATATCGAAAAATGGATGGGTATCACTAAAACTATGATGAATGGGTGTTATGCGCGCCTTTGTCGTTGCACCGGCGTCGGCATCAGGAACCTGCGCCGGGGGAGGCAGGATGCGGCGTGCCGCGTATCGTCGCCTCGGGCCATGGATGTTGCGTCAGCCAGTCAGGATGACCGTGCCGGGGTCGGATACGCCTTGCCGCCGCAGGGCAGTTTGGTATGAAGGGATATGGCTTCAGGAACGTGCGTTCATGGTATCGTCTGGTTGTGCGGGTTTTCTTCCAATGCTTCGGCGTTCTGTTTTCCTCCTGCTCCTTCTGGCAGCGGGGCTGGCGGGCAACGCACCAGAAGCCATGGCCACAGGGACGTCTTCAGCCATTTCCGTTCCCACCATTATTCTCGATACCCGGGGGGCTTCGGAATGGGTGCGCTGCATGCGCGCCACCAGAACCGACATTGCCCGATGCAACGCCCTGAGTGCCGCTACGGACGGTGGTAAACTGGCGGAACTGTCAGTTCCCACATTTGGCACCTTGCCCGCAGGCACCATTCCGCAGCCATCGGTCCAGAACGTGCAGGAACTTCTGGACAGCATGAACCACTGGCCCATGCACGATATCGCCCGCGATGTTGCCGCCTATGTCCCGCCCCTGAAAGGTTCCGGCCACACTTTGCGTATTTTCGTGGTGGGGAACGGGGTTCCGTTGTTCAGTGACATGTATGTCCGTCATTTTTCATGGCGGCATGGCATACCGTTCCTGAATGAAACATCCGGCGATCCCGTGATGCTGATTGATGCGCGGCAGGTTGCATCATACGGAGATACCGGGACAAATTCGGCAGATATCGTAAAAGATCTTCTGCACCATGAAATGTTCCATATCTATTTTTCATGGTACCGTGCCACGGATGCCCGGTGGCAGGCTTTCATGAAAGCCATGACGCCGGAAAGACAGCTTCTGCTGGATGTACAGGACGAAGGAATTGCCCATTATCTGGGGGATCCTGCCTGGAAACAGACCGGCTTTCCCCGTGCGCGTGGACAGGCCGCCATGGATACGCTGGGTAAGGTCATCCTTGCTTTCAGAAATGGCACGGTAACGCCAGACATGCTGCAAAAAGCCAATGAAGGACCATTCTGGGAAAAATATGCCGATATTGCCGGGGGACTGTTTGCGACCGGCATCGATCATGTCTTTGGCCAGGCCGCCGTGCGCCAGTCCGTGCAGGACGGCCCCGCCTGCTTCATCCTGAAATATGATGCCGCCACCCGATATGATCCCGGCCTTCCTCCCCTGACCGACACCATCCGCCAATGGGCGCGTCAGTCACAATGGAGGCTGTGAGGCACAGGGACATGGCGGGTTATTATGGATGATGGTCTGTCAGGGGCCTGACCCATCTCCATTCCGATGATGGGGCGTAAACGGCACATTGATGGAAAATCAGGAGCTTTTGGCTGCTGCCTTTTTAAATCCGGCATTCTTTGAAGCTTTTTGAAAAAAGCTTCACCAAAAACTTCTTTATGTTTTGGGATAACATTGTGCGGGGGCAATGGTATTGCCCGTTATACTGATGGGGCGTTTTGCCATATTGCCTTGCCTGCTGGCTTCATAACCATCGCATTCAATGGGAAAGTCCGGGCAGGACCGCCTTGAGGCACGCGATGACCATGCCAACGGAAATGGCCAGCAGGATCATCCCCATCAGGCGCGTCGTGATGGTGCGCATTGTCTCGCTCATGACCCTGCCGATTTCCGAGGCAAAGAACAGGGTGGCAAACAGGACAAGAAGTATTCCCGCGATAATGCCGCCTATTTCCACCGAATTGGTCAGGGAACCGCCATGGCCGGTATAGATGATGATGGTCGCAATGGTGCCGGGACCAATCAGCATGGGAAAGGTGAGGGGATAGAAGGCCAGTCCCGACAGGTTCTGCAACTGGGCCTGTTCCTGATGGCTGCCCTGATGGGAAGGGATGCTGCTGCCATTGAGCATCGACCATGAAATCTGGGCCAGCACAATGCCACCCGCCACTCGGAACTGGTCAATGGTAATGCCAAAGAAACCAATGATCTTCTGTCCCGCCAGCAGGATGACAAGACACATGATGGCCGAATACACGGTCACCTTGACGGCAAGCGTGCGCTGCTGGGCCACCGAAAACCCCGTTGTCATCGCCAGGAAGACAGGCAGGCTGAGAAAGGGGTTCATGATGGCAAGAAAAGTGCCAAGCGCCTTGACGAGTTCCGTATGGTCCAATGGTTGGTATCTTTCGTAAGATGGCGTGTATGTAAGGGAAAATGAAATACGTCATATGGTTATAATTCCCGCCTGCCAACCTTTTTGCCCTGCGCCGGCAGCGGGGAAGATATGTGCCATCCGTAGCAGGCGCCGTGTTCGTGTCCAGGATGGGAATGGCCCCGATGGCCGGAAAAGAAAAACATGTTCCGATATATCTTGACGAACGATATATCGTGAATTATATCGGGGATCATGAAACACAGAAACAGACATTCTGGCGGTCATGACCGCCGCGTTTTCTCTCCCGAAGGCATGCCGGCCCCTGCCGGTTCCATGCGCCATCATGGCCGGGGTGGTGGCCGCCATGGGGGACGGGGTGGTTCCCGTGGTGGCAGGCTTTTCGATTATGGCGAGATGCGCCTGCTGGTCCTTGGTCTGATTTCGGAAAATCCGACCTATGGCTATGAACTCATCAAGACCATCGAGGAAAAATTCGGTGGCAGCTATACGCCAAGTCCCGGCGTGATCTACCCGACCCTCACATGGCTTGAGGAAGGGGGGTATATCCGTCCGACCGGGGACGAAGGGCGCAAAAGCTACGCCATCACTCCCGAAGGGACGGCATTCCTTGCCGCGAACCGCCCGGCGCATGAGGAGATCCTTGCGCGCGCCGCGACGGCCGGCGCCGAAGGAAAAGGCAACCGCAGGCACGGGCCGGTGCCGGTGGTGCGGGCCATGGAAAACCTCAAGACGGCGCTGCGCCTGCGGCTTCGCCACGGCAGTCCCGATCCTGAGGCACAGGCACGGATCGCGGCCGTGCTGGACGAGGCCGCCCGCGCGATCGAACAGGCCTGAGGACCCACAGGTCGGGGAGGGTGACATGCACGATATGGATGACAGGATCCGGACGGTTCTCGATCTCTACCACGCCCGCATGGCGGAGGAACGAAGCCGCCCGCGACAGGAACCGCCCGGCGGGCGCGATGGTGGCCAGGACCAGCGCATGCGCGCCATCGGGCCGGATACCGGGCGGATGCTCAACATCCTTGCCCGCAGCCTTGGCCGGGCGACCATTCTCGAACTCGGCACGTCGTTCGGCTATTCCGGGATCTGGCTGGCCGAGGCCGCGCGTGCGACGGGCGGACGGCTGATCACGATGGAACGGCATGGATACAAGACGGACCATGCCCGCAAGATGGCCGACAGGGCCGGACTGGCGGATTGGATCGACTTTCGTGTCGGCGATGCCGTGGCCATGATCGGGGAATTGCCGCAGAAGGTGGATTTTGTCTTCGTTGACCTGTGGAAAGACCTGTATGTGCCCTGTCTGGATGCATTCTATCCCCGCCTCAATCCGGGGGCGATCGTGGTGGCGGATAACATGATCCGGCCCGCGACCGAGGACGTGAAGCGTTATGGCCGGGCCATCCGGGCGCGTCCCGGCATGTCCAGCGTCCTGCTGCCCGTGGGGACAGGGATCGAGGTCAGCCGTTTTGCGCCGGAAGTGATGTGACGGCGCACCCTCTATCGACTACGACCACAAATATCCGGGGCCGCCGATACCCGTCATGGGGCATCGTGCGGCCTGTCTTGTCATGACGGGAAATCTTCGTGCAGCTTTCTTCCACGGCGGGAACAGCTTCCGCCGCCCGTAATGCGCCACGGCTGATGGTGTTCATCGGCCTGATCCTGACCATGGTCATGGGTGCGCTGGACCAGAGCATCGTTTCCACCGCGCTGCCGACCATCGTCAGCGACCTTGGCGGACTGGCGCACATGTCCTGGGTGGTCACGGCGTTCATGCTGACCTCCACCATCGCGACGCCCCTGTATGGTCGGTTGTCCGACATGTTCGGGCGGCGTCCCCTGCTGGCGTTCAGTATCGGTTCGTTCCTGTGCGCCTCGCTCCTGTGCGGGATGGCGCAGGGCATGTGGGAACTGATCCTGTTCCGCGGGTTGCAGGGCGTGGGGGCCGGCGGCCTGATGACACTGTCGCAGACGGTGATCGGTGACATGGTGACACCACAGCAGCGTGGCCGTTACCAGGGGCTTTTTACCGGCGCGTTCGCGGTCAGCAGCGTGACGGGGCCGTTCCTTGGTGGTGTACTGACCAGTGCGCTATCATGGCGGTGGGTGTTCCTTGTCAATCTTCCGGTCGGGCTACTGGCGCTGGCGCTGATCATGTTCAGCCTGCCCGCTCGCCGCGCGGAGGCAAGGCCGCGGATCGATTATCCCGGCGCGGCACTGCTGAGCGTCGCGACGGCGGGATTCCTGCTGCTGTTCAATGCGCTGGGAACCTCGCTGCCATGGACATCGCCGCTCACATTTCTTCTGCTGGGCGTTACCATGGCGCTTTTCATGCTGTTCATCCTGCAGGAACGGCGCGCACCCGAACCCCTCATCAATCTGCACCTGCTGCGCATTGCGGAGTTTTCCGTCTGTGTCGCCGCAACCGGCATAATGTCGTTCGCGATGATGGGGTCGATGATTTTCCTGCCCCTCTATTATCAACTCGTGCTGGGCGAGACACCGGCGGCCTCCGGCCTGATGATGCTGCCGCAGGTCGGCACGATGATGGTCAGTTCGGTGCTGGGGGGCTATGTCTCCTCCCGCACGCAGCGTTATGCGCTACTGCTGGCCATTGGCGTGGGGATCGAATTTGCGTCGCTGACGCTGATCGCGGTGTGCGCCCATCATGGCGCGCCGGCCCTTTTCTTTCTGCTCAGCCTCGGGTGTCTGGGCCTTGGCATGGGGATCGGCATGCCCAATGCGACCGTCATGATCCAGAATGCCGTGCCGTCTGGCGCGCTGGGTATCGCCACGGCCATGATGTCCTTCATCCGCTCGCTTGGCGGTGCGCTCGGTGTGGCATTATCAGGCGGCGTGATGGCGCTGACGTTGCAGAACCGGCTTCAGGCCCTGCCGCAAAAGATTGATGTATCAGCGTTTCTGCAAAAGGGCATGGCGGCCATCCAGACGCTGTCCCCCGCCATGCATGCACAGGTGACGCAGGCCTACAAGGGGGCGATCAGCGCAAGCCTGAGTGTCAGCAGCAGCTTCATGTTCCTGGCGTTCATGATGATTGTCGGGCTGATGGTGCGCAGGGCACGATCCGCGAAATGAGGTAAGGTCCGGCCCGGTTGCGTATCGGCGTCTATGGGATCAGCCTGCGTGCGCGCATGCTGTCCAGATGGGCCAGCAGCACGTCATCAGAGCGGCGCGTCATGCCGGGAAATCCCGCCTGCCGCGCCCTGGTCACGTCAAAGATCGCATCCTTGCGGACGTGGAAGATGAAGTCCCCGAACGCGCCGGGCGCAATCCGGTCCGGATCGGCTTCGGCCAGTCCGTCGCGTGCCGCAAGCCGTGCCCAGACAGGCCGGAGCGCATGCAGCCGTTCGGCAAGGGAGATCGGTTGCGGTTCCCCCACATCCAGCCCGAACCATTGCGCCAGCCTGGGCCAGACGTGGCACCAGCGAAACACATCCCCATTGGTGATGTTGAAGGCGCCATCCCTGTTGTTTTCCGCCGCCCATAACGCGGCTTCGCCCAGAACTTCGGTGCCGGTAATGTTGACCAGCGTGTTGCGATAGGCTTCCTCCGGACCCGGGAACTGCATGGCCGTATTCGTTTCACGGCACAGGGTGCCGTACAGCCCGATCAGGTTGCCGAGGTTCATCGCCGATCCCAGCGAAGGACCAATGACGATATCCGGCCGCAGGGCGGTCCATTTCAGCCCCTCACGTTCCTGCGCACGGGCGAAGTCCTCATGCCGGAAATAGAGGTTTGGCGGGAAATGACGGCTGTCGTCCTCGCGCGCCGGGGTCTTGTAAACGCCCAGATGCGCGCCATAAACCTTGCCGCCCTGAACGAAGATCAGCCGTTCGAGAGGGGCCGCGGATCTGCGCAGGGCCGCGACAAGGTTTTCCAGCATGGCGGCGTTTTCATCCGCTTCGATCCCCGGATCGGCATTGGGCCTGAGCGCCGCATAAAAGAGATGCGTGATCCCCTTTAGCGCATCGCTTTGGGATGCCAGACTCTCCGGGTCGAGGAGGTCGGCGCTGATATGGGGCGCCTTGCCCGGTCCTGCTGGCGCACGGCCAAGCGTGGTGACCGCCCAGCCAGCCCCAAGGAAAGCCTCAAGCGCCGCAAGGCCGACGACACCGCTGGCTCCGGCAATCAGGACATGGTGACTGTTCATGACATCTCCCGTGGAAAATATGTGTCGCTGCAGCCCATCGGGCATCGGTGGCGACAGCGGGATGCACCAGGCGCACTATGACGTGGTGACCTGCAGGGAAGAACTGATTTCAGCGTGAGGGTTGCCTTCAGTCCGGGGCATGGATGCCGGCTGTTGCGGGGGCGTCGGCAGAAGGCGGGCCTGTCCGGCTGCCTTGGGGGCTGGACGGTCATGGAGAGCGGTTCCGCAGGAAATGGATATCGAAATGTATCCATAATGTAAAAATATCACCTATTTTTTACATGTATGTCAGAGATATACATACAAATGTATCCAATTAGCTGATACCCGTTGCGGATAGCCCTGACCGCTCCCGCGGTCGGGATGTCATGAAGGAACAGGCATGATGCGTACCATTCCTCTGGATCCCCAGGCATCATGGGTGCAGCTTTGCGCGACACAGGATGACTGGGACGCGATGGATCCTGCCATTCTGGATACAATGCTGGTCCGGCTCAGCCTGATACGGGCGTTTGAAGAAAGTGTCCTTGACCTTGCGGGAAATGGCCTGGTCCATGGCCCGGCCCATTCCTCGATCGGGCAGGAAGGCGGCGCGGTGGGAAGCATCCTTCCCCTGTTGCCCGGCGATCAAGTCAATGGATCCCACCGGGGACATCATCAGTTCCTTGCCAAGGCGCTTGGTTATGTCGCGCAACAGCAACCCCTTGTGCACGATGCGCCCCTTGACGGGGCCATCCGGGAAACCCTGCAGGGCGCGCTGGCCGAAATCATGGGGCTTCGGAGCGGGTTCTGCCTCGGGCGTGGCGGGTCGATGCACCTGCGATGGGCCGAAGCCGGGGTGACGGGAACCAACGCGATCGTGGGTGGGGGCGTCCCGCTTGCAGCCGGGGCCGCATGGGCGGATCGCATGGCGGGCACGGACAATGTTTCGGTGACCTATTTCGGGGACGGGGCCGTCAATATCGGTTCCGTCCTTGAAACCATGAACCTTGCGGCGGCATGGAAACTTCCGCTGGTGTTCTTTATCGAAAACAATCTCTATGCCGTCTCCACCCATGTTGACGAGGCCACGGCCGAACCGCGCCTGTCATCGCGGGGACTGGCCTTTGGCATTCCGTCATGGCGGGTCGATGGCATGGACCCTGTCGCCACATACATGGCGATGCAGCAGGCGCTGTCGGTCTGTCGCGCGGGACAGGGGCCGGCGGTTATCGAAGCCACGGTCTATCGTTATTTCCATCAGAACGGGAAACTTCCCGGCAGCGCCTTTGGCTATCGTGACAAGGGGGAGGAGGCCGCGTGGCGCGAGCGTGACCCGATAGAGCAGGTCGGTCGGGAAATGATCCGGCGCGACCTGCTGACGGCAAAGGATATCTCCGACCTGCGCGAACGATGCCGCGCGGTCATGGAGGAAATCTCCGCCGAACTGACGGTCATGGAGGGCAACCGCCGCGCCGTCCGTTCGGAACTGTGGCCGGCAGCCTCCTTCCGGGATGTGGGGATCCGCAGCGACCTTGACGAGATCAGTGCCCTGCCGCGCCTTTCGCAGGGAACGACGGGAGAAAGCACAAAACGAAAATTTGTCGATGTTGTCGCCGATGTCATGAACCGGCGGATGGAACAGGATCCCCGCATTGTCGTGCTGGGCGAAGATGTCCATCGCCTCAAGGGCGGGACAAATGGCGCCACGCGTGATCTGGCCGCCAATTTTCCGGGGCGCGTGTTCGGGACGCCAATCAGCGAGAATGCGTTCATGGGCCTTGCCGGCGGCCTTGCCATGGATGGGCGTTTCAGGCCGGTGGTGGAGTTCATGTATCCCGATTTCATGTGGGTGGCGGCGGACCAGGTGTTCAATCAGGTGGGCAAGGCGCGGCACATGTTTGGCGGCGCGATTGATGTTCCCCTTGTCCTGCGCACCAAGGTTGCGATGGGAACGGGATACGGGTCACAACATTCCATGGACCCGGCGGGGATTTTCGCAACGGCGCCGGGTTGGCGCATCGTGGCGCCGTCGTGTCCTGCCGATTATGTCGGGTTGATGAATGCGGCCCTTGCCATCAATGACCCGGTGCTGGTGATCGAACATGTGGACCTGTACCAGCAGATGCTTCCGGCTCCCGTTGACCTCGATGGCATTATCCCGCCGGGTTCCGCCGCATTGCGCAGGTCAGGAAGTAAAGTGACGGTCATTACCTATCTTGCGATGGTGCAGCCTGTTCTCGATATTGTTGATGAACTTGATGCGGATGTGGACGTCATTGATCTGCGCTGGCTGGATCGCGCCAGTCTTGACTGGGACACGATAGGAGAAAGTATCCGCAGGACAAACCGTGTGCTTCTGGTGGAACAGGGCGCGCGTGGAACGTCCTATGGCGGGTGGCTGGCGGACGAGATCCAGCGACGCCTGTTCGACTGGCTGGATGGCCCGATCATGCGGGTGACGGGAGGCGAAGCCTCCCCCAGCATCTCGAAAGTTCTGGAACGCGCGGCATGTGCCGGACGGGAGGAAATCAGTGCGGCCCTCGGGGAACTGCTTGAACTGGCCTAGGGGCCATTCCCTGAGAGGTCTTCTGTCACCGGTCCCGTTTATCTATGGAGACTGCAATGCAGGAATTTACAGGTCGTGCCCTGCTCCTGACCGGGGCGGCGGGGGGCATTGGCCGCGAAATTGCCGCGCTTTTTTTCGCGCGTGGGGCCCGCCTGCTTCTGGCGGACCTTGATGAGGGCGCCGTCACGGAAATGGCGCGCCAGATGGACCCGAAGGCGGAGCGTGTCGTTGCGGCACGTTATGACGCGGGCCGCGAAGATGATGCGCAGGACATCGTCGATCTTGCGGTCCGTCATTTTGGCGGCATTGATTTCGTGGTGCCGTGTGCGGGCATTTATCCGGAATGTCCGGTCGTGCGGATGGATGCCGCCGACTGGCGCAGGGTCATTGCCATTAACCTGGACAGCGTTTTTTACCTGTGCAGGGCGGCCATGCCCGCCTTGCGCGATGACAGCGCGATCGTGACCCTGACATCCGTCGCCGCCCATCGTGGCAGCCAGAACCATGCCCATTATTCTGCCTCCAAGGGCGCGGTTCTCAGCCTGACGCGTTCGCTTGCCATGGAACTTGCCGGGCGCACGCGTGCGAATGCGGTGTCGCCCGGGATTATCGAGACCGCGATGACACGCGACCTTCGCGGCCAGAAAGGCGAGATGCTCAAGGCCCAGACACCGGCCCGCCGTTTTGGCCAGCCCGGCGAAGTGGCATCCGTCGTGGCGTTCCTGTGCAGTAATGATGCGAGTTTTGTCAACGGGGAGGTCATTCATGTCAATGGCGGCCTCTATATGGCCGGGTGACGCCTGTCAGCGAGGTAGACCTTCATGGCTGTCAATATTTTCATGCCGGACCTGTCCGCATCCTCGGGGACGGTCACACTGGCCCGCTGGCTCAGGGCCGAAGGGGATGCGATCTCCGCTGGCGACATCCTTGCGGAGATGGAGGCGGATAAGGCCACGATAGAAATCGAAGCGCCAGCGGACGGTATCCTGGGGCGTATCCTTGTCCCGGATGGTACACAGGGCGTCTGCGCCGATCAGGTGGTCGGTATCGTCGTCGGGTCGGATGAGAAACTGCCCGACATATCCGGCATGGATGTCGGAACCGTACCGCACCCGGCCCAAAAGGCAATGGCGGAGGTTTCATTACAGGTCAGGGAGGAGAAGACCAGCATCCCTGTTGTACCGGATGGGGAAACACGGACCCGTATTTTTGCCTCCCCTGTCGCACGTCGCCTTGCACGCCTGCATGACGTGGACCTGAAACAGGTTGATGGCAGCGGGCCACAGGGCAGGATTTTACGCCGCGACATCGATCGCCTGATGTCTGGTAAAACGGTTGCGCGGGAAACGGAAAAACCGGAGGATAAAGGCGATCATGTCGCCATGTCGGGCATGCGGCGGGTCATTGCGGAACGCCTGACGAAAGCCAAGCAGACGATCCCGCATTTCTATGTCTCCGTCGATGTGCAGGTCGATGCCCTCCTGACGCTGCGTGATGAACTCAACCGCGTTGCGCCAGCACCGGATGCCCCGGATACGTTTTGCCTGTCGGTCAATGACATGCTGATCCGTGCCGCCAGTGTGGCGTTTGTCGCGGTGCCGTCGATGAATGTCATGTATTCGGAGGAGGCGCTGATATTCCCGCAGCAGGTCGATATTGCCGTCGCGGTCTCGGTGCCCGACGGGTTGCTGGTGCCTGTCGTGCGTGATGCGGGGCGCAAGTCGCTTGCCACCACCAGCAGGGAGGTCCGATCCCTGATTGAACGCGCGCGTGCGGGAAAACTGCGCGTGGATGAAATGCAGGGTGGCTGCTTCACGATTTCCAATGTCGGGATGTTTGGTGTTGATACGGTCACCCCCATCATCAACCCGCCGCATGCCGCGATACTTGGGATCGGGGCCATCAGTCGCAGGCCGGTGGTCAGGGAGGAGCAGTTTGCGATTGCCTCACTCATGACCTGCACCCTTTGCGTCGATCACCGCGTTGTCGATGGTGCGCTGGCCGCGCAATGGCTGGGCACATTCAGGACTATCGTTGAACAACCCATAAGATTGCTGACCTGAAAACATTTTCTTCAGATGACGCCCCGGAAGAAGGGCGCGGGAGACAGGATAATGGCTGACAGCAAATTACGGTGCTACATGCCCGACCTTGGCCGCCTGCTGGAGCAGTTGCCCAAGAACTGGGGGCGGTGGGGCAAGGATGACGAGGTCGGTTCCCTCAATTTCCTGACCGCGCAGGAAGTCCTGCGCGGTGTTGCCTCCGTAAGGCAGGGAAAAGTATTTACCCTGGGGATTCGTATTGCAGCGCCGGAAGGGGACCCGATCTGGCCCGGACGTGCGACGGCGCACCGGGTCAATGTCATGGATCGCGCCCATTTCATGTGTGGCAAGGCCGAACCCCTGTCGGGTGGGGGCGAATGGGCCGATGACATGGTGGTGATGTACCTGCAGGGATCCAGCCAGTACGATGCGCTGGGACATGTCTGGTACGACAATACCCTCTACAACGGCTATCCCGCGACGACGACGGTGGGCGCGATGAGCAAGGCCAGCGTGCTGCCCATCGCGGAACGTGGCGTGGTCGGGCGCGGTGTACTGATCGACATGGCGCGTTTCCGGGGCAAGGACTGTCTGGACCGGGGCGAGACCTTCACGCATGAGGACCTTGAGGCGGCGGCGGCACAGCAGGGCGTCGAGATCATGCCCCATGACGTGCTGGTGATCCGCACAGGCTGGATTGGGAAATTCTATCGCACGCCCAAGGAAGAATTCTACAAGGACTTTCTGGAACCCGGCCTGACCTACAGCCCGGAACTGGTCCACTGGTTCCATGAAAAGGAAATTCCCAACCTTGTGACGGACACGATCGCCAACGAGGTGACCGTTGATCCTGAAAGCGGGGTTGTCCTGCCGCTGCATTGTGCGCTGATGCGCAATCTCGGCATCACCTTTACCGAGATCATCGCCCTTGATGCGCTGGCGGAGGACTGTGCTGCCGATGGGCAGTGGTCGTTCCTGTACACCGCCGCCACGCTGAAGGTTGTCGGGGGCTCCGGCGCGCCAGTGAATCCGGTTGTCATAAAATAAGAATACCGTTCAGCGGAGAAAATCCATGAAATCACTTTCCGGCAGCACGGCGCTTGTCACGGGCGCGGGATCGGGCATTGGCCGTGAAACCGCCATCGCCCTTGCGGGGGCAGGGGCCGTTGTCCTGGTCAATGATGTCGCGGAAAAAGCGGCGCAGGCGACATGCGCCGCCATTGGCGAGGCCGGGGGACAGGCCAGTCCCTACGTCGCGTCCGTGGCCGACCCGGACGCCGTGCGCAGCCTGTTCCGCCAGTTTGATGAGGAAGGGAAAGCCCCCGACATTCTGGTCAACAATGCAGGCATCAGCGGGAACGGCCCGACACTTGACCTGACGGATGAAAGCTGGCTGCGTGTCGTGGGCATCAACCTCAACGGCCCGTTTTTCTGCAGCCGGGAGGCCGCGCGCCGCATGAGTGGCGCGGGCAGGGGCACCATCGTCAATATCGGCTCGATCTATTCCCTTGTCGCCGCGCCGCAGCGTCTTTCGTACTGTACGACCAAGGCCGCGATCGCGATGATGACGAAATGCCTTGCCCTTGAATGGGCGGATTATGGCATCCGCGTCAACTGCGTGGCGCCAGGATATGTGGACAGCGCCCTGACGCGTGAACTTGCGGCATCGGGGCGACTGGACATGGCCGCGCTGGAACGGCGCACCCCGCAGCATCGCCTTGGCAAGGCGAGCGAGATCGCGGATGCGGTGCTGTATCTGTGCGAACCGCGCAGCGCCCATGTCACGGGTCATGTCCTGTCGGTGTACGGTGGCTGGACGGCGAATGGATATCTGTGAATCCCGCGCCTGCCGCAGGGTTTCGCGTAATGAAAGAAGGTCGTCATGGACCAGTCCCGTCCGGTGCCGGGGTTCAGGTGGCGTATTGGCTGTCTGCTCGCCCTCGGGGTTTTCGTCAATTATATCGACCGTATTGCCCTTTCGGTGGCGTCGCCGCAGATCCAGATGGGGTGGACGGCCTCCATGCGACATCAATGTGCCATGATGAGGTCGGAAGACCATTCAGAGGAGACCGCCCGGATGAAAGTTACCATAATCGG
>NZ_NKUF01000108.1 GCF_003206495.1 Gluconacetobacter entanii
AGTCGTTAAACAGGCTCAGACCATGGATCCAAAACACGGAGAAGAAAAAATGATCTCGCAGTGAAAGTGGCCATTGACGTGAAACTCCTCATGTGAGGGGCCGACGCGGCGACCTGGTGAAACTGATCTGGCACGATGGGATCGGCCTTTCCTTATATGCGAAGCGGATCGAGCGCGGGCATTTCCTGTGGCCTTCGGCAAAGGACGGAGCGATCCATCTCTCCCCGTCACAATTGACTTGTCTGCTGGAGGGTGTGGATTGGCGCAATCCTCAGAAAACATGGAGACCTGAACTGGCGGGATAATAAAAACTGCGTCAGGCCAGTATATACTGGTACCCTTTTGAGCGCCCATGTGATCAACTGCCTTCATGACGGGAGACACGGACGACATCATCGCCTTGCGCGCGGCACTTGCCGCTGCCGAGGCGCGTGCCCAGGTCGCCGAACTCCGGGCGTCTACTGCCGAAATCCGGGCCACTGATGCAGAATCGCGCGCGGCCAGCGCCGAAGCGCAGATTGCCCATCTCAAACATCTTATCGCGCGGATGCGCCAGGACCGTTTCGGCGCCTCGTCGGAGCGGGGGCGCCGCCTGCTGGCCCAGCTTGAACTCGAACTGGAAGAGCTGGAGACGACACTCGCCGAGGACGCGCCCGAAAACGCCGTGAATCCCGCTGTCCGCGCGACAGCACCCAGGAGCAACCGGGGGCGCCAGCCCCTGCGTGCCGATTTGCCGCGCGAGCGGGTCGTCATCCCCGCACCGACACAGTGTCCGTGCTGTGGCAGCGATCGTCTGAGCAAACTGGGGGAGAGCGTCACCGAGACGCTGGAGGTGATCCCGCGCCAGTTCAAGATGGGGTGGACGGCCCCCATGCGGCATCAATGTGCCATGCTGGGGTCGGAATGACCATTCAGAGGAGACCGCCCGGATGAAAATTACCATGATCGGCCTGGATATCGCCAAGTCCGTTTTTCAGGCGCACGGCACAGATGCAAACGGAAAATGTCTTCTCAAGCGAAAGCTCGGGCGCAGCGAGGTTGCCTCATTCTTCTGGAAACTCGAGCGGTGTCAGGTCGTGCTCGAAGCTTGCGGCACATCGCATCATTGGGCGCGCGTCATCCGCGATGCGGGTCATGACGTGAAACTTATTCCGCCGGACATGGTCAAGCCGTTCGTCAAACGTGGCAAGAAAAACGACGCTGTTGACGCCGCAGCCATCTGTCTTGCGGCACTCCATCCCGACACGCGCTTCGTCCCGATCAAAAACGAAGAACAGCAAAGTCTGCTCTCGTTACACTCAACGCGCACACTATTGGTCAAACAGCAGACGATGCTGGTCAATGCGTTGCGCGCGCTCGCAGCGGAATTCGGCTTGATCGTGCCGTTGGGAAACAGTCGCCTGCCCGATCTTCTGGCGAAAATCGAGACATCACCCGGTTTGCCCGACGTCATGAAGCAGACCGTCATTTTGCTCTTCGAACAATATGGAAAGTTGAGTGAAAGCATCGGATGCCTGGAAAGGCGAATCCAGGCGCACGCCAGGCAGGACGAAGATGCCCGTCGTCTTTTGACAATACCCGGCATCGGCCCGATGACCGCGTCCTTGATCGTGGCATCTGTCACGGATATCGACACTTTCGAAAGTGCGCGGCACTTCGCGGCCTGGCTTGGACTTGTGCCGCGCCAGCACTCGTCCGGCGGAAAGGTCCGGCTGGGCAGGATTACGAAAACGGGCAACCGGGAAATAAGGAAGCTGCTCGTTCTGGGGGCGACATCCATGTCCTTCCGCGCGCAGAAATGGACAGGCGCCGCAGGGGCATGGCTTTGCAAGCTTCTGGAGCGTCGCCCAACACGTCTTGCAACCGTCGCACTTGCCAACAAACTGGCCCGGATCGTCTGGGCTCTGCTGTCGCGCAAAGAGATCTATCGTCCGGCCGGCCGCAATGTCGCTGTAATCTGACATGCGCTGCCAAGACGATGGATGCCGGGGTTCGCCCCGGTAGATCCGGCAGAATGCACTGACCAGCGTGATGGGAAGACTGTAATTCAGGAACAGTTCAGGCGATACCGTTGTATGACATGTGCCATCGAGCACGTTTTCAAGATTGGTGCCTGACACGCAAGCGCACACCCATAATGGCCAGCGAAGAACGTCGCACAAATAGGCCGGACATAAGGGCGCACCTGACCGGATCCCCGCATCCTGCGAGCAGCGATGCATTCCACCGAGAAAACAAGATTTAGGGAAACGCAGAGAGATAACAAATGTGATCCATTGCATCGAACCGGCCGTCCACATAAGGTCATACAGACGGTGCGGGAGAAGTTCACCTGCCGGGACTGCGAGAACATCACCCAGCCACCCGCCCCCTTCCATCCGATCGCGCGCGGACGCGCCGGCCCATGGCTGCTGTCGACCATCCTGTGCGACAAGTTCCTGCAGCATCTGCCGCTGAACCGCCA
>NZ_NKUF01000109.1 GCF_003206495.1 Gluconacetobacter entanii
CCTTCCATCAGGCGGTCCAGGAGGTCTTTATCAATGCTCATGCGGGGGCTCCTCTTCGAGCAATTTATCACCACACCGCACAAAATTCAGGATAGTCCCGCGGTCACTGAAATATGAATGCGTATACCTGCATGCTTTTGAGACTGGCTCAGGTCTTCGCGCGGGTTTCGCAAAGTGGATTGCCCATTATAACGGGCAGCGTCCGCATACCACGCTGGGTGGACGTAAGCCTGATGAGGCGCGTATCATACCGCACCAACGCCATCTGGTCCCGGGTTAACCCCGGACCAGATGGCCAGCAGCAATGCCGTCAGAATGATGGCATGACATCAATCGGGTATAGCTTATTCAACCTCCAAAACTGTCCGAACAAACGGGGCCACTTCTGTTTTGTGGTATGGTGGAAAAAAGTTCGCCACATCAGGCAGCACAGTGGAGACTGATCGGATGTCGGGGATCCGCACTTATGTTCTGCCGTCGCCGATTGCGAGCGCAACCGCTGCCGCACTTTGAGTGCCGTGAGTCACGCTGACTAGCCAGTCGGAAATGCCGAGCGCCGTTGCAGCAGCGCGCGCCCCCCCGCTAACCTCGACATGCGGAGCAGAGACTCCGTCGGACAGGAGTTCGATGTCAGTCCAAGCTATGCCGTCCTGTAAGCCACCGACCGTTTTGAGGACCGCTTCCTTTACCGCAAACCGGGCAGCGAGGCGGGATAGTCGGTCTGCATCAGTGCCCTCGAAAGCCAGTTCGCGTGCCGTAAAAACTCGGTCGAGGACGTCGGAATCGAACGCGCCATAGAGAAGTCGAAATCGGTCAAGCTCGACCAGATCGAGGCCAATCGCGATTGTGTTCATGCGCTTAGAGCCGCGAGTTTAGCGAGCAGCACTGCGCTTAAGGTCGGGATCCTTGATCGAATTAAGCGTCTCGCGCCGGTCGTCGGCGATTTTTTTAGCTTCGAGAAGAACGCCCGACATTGCATCGCGATGTTTGGCAACAGCTTGTGAACTTGCTTGCTTGGCCTCACCTGCCGTTTTTGGAGCAGTTGTTCCTTCGCCCTTTAACATTTTCCAAACTCTGCTCTTGACGCCGCCCTTCGAGCTGTCGGGTACAGCGCCAGCCTTGGTCAAAAACTGATCATTTGTGGTCGATCGCTTAAAGGTGGTGCTTTTCCAAGCCATCGTCATCTTCCAGTTCGGACAGTTCCTCTATTATCAGACTAAAGAACTCGTTTACAGCGTTTTCAATCTCGGTTACCGCGACCTCAAGCCTCTCGTCTGGCTTGAGTTTCGCATCGCCACCGATATAGACGGCGAAACGGGGCCGACCGTTTTTATCCGATATAGGAATGCACAGCTGCCATGACAATTTCGGCCACAGTAGTTTGCGCCGAAACCGGTTTGCGTCACCGGGCAGGTCCAGTTTATCGGGGAAGGGCGCAAGCTCAAAGCGCGATTCCTGCGCTTGCCAGGCTTCACCGAGAATTGAGCCCTCGATCGGCATCAGCATCCCTTCGTCCGCATGGGTTTCATAGCCAGTCGAGAACCGCAGACGCAGCGAATGGTGGTAATCTCGGTCGGGCACCGCGATCGCAACACGGACGCGCTTCGCATTGATCTCAAGCGCTGACTCGATAACGTCTTCAGCCAGCCCACGCGTGACTTCACAGGCGTTACGATAAAGCTCCGGGCGACGGAAAAGGCGCTTGTCGAGCCTGACGCTGGCGGCGGCTTCCCCGTCACGCACTTCCTGCCTCGCCTGCTCGACGGTAAGATCAAATTGCAGCAGGTTGAGACTGCTCTCGAGTACGAGTTGTTCGGCCTGTCCCGAGACGCGAAGATTGAGTTCGCCCGATCCAAAAAGGGCCGTCCGAATGGCGGACGGAATCCAGTTGAAGCGACGGACGACCGGCGCGTTCGAGGTGTCGGCAATCTCGACTGCGATTGTCAGAGCCTGTGGATCGAGTTCGCGCTCCTCGTCGAACGGCCAGGCCGGGAGATTGGACACGATGCCGCCATCGACAAATGTCGATCGTCCAATCTGCCAGGGCTCGAAAATGATCGGCAGGCAAATGGAGGCCGCAACTGCATCGGCAACCGCTACATCCGGCGTCCGATGGGGCGAAAATAACTGCAAGCTACGCGTGCTGAGGTTGGCGCTGACAATCTTGAGGGTTGGACGGCCATCGCGTCCGAAATCGGCCATAGTAACGATACGCCCCGGTTCGGCCGGATAAAGTTTACGTTGGAGCAGCGTGCCCAAAACGGTTCGAAAGCGCTGAACGTCCGCCAGCCCACCAATGAAGACGCGCGCGGTGAGATGGGGTGGTTGCCGTCCTCCCCGCACGGCATCGCAATGTGCCAGAATGGTCGTTGGAAGAAACGACTGCGCGAAAGGACGGCAGATGAAGGATAC
>NZ_NKUF01000150.1 GCF_003206495.1 Gluconacetobacter entanii
GACCATCGGCTGTGATATTTCAAGGTCCGTGGCGATGTTCTTTTGATTCAGGCAGAATAAATTGCCGAATTGCATCCGTTCAACAATATAAAGAACAACCCGAAGTTCAGATGTTGTGACTTTATACTCATTAATCATCTTGTTCATTGCTCCTGTCATGGCCATCACAAACGGCTGTTTTATTGTAGAAACACCTTCCTTTTTCATGAAAACGTTTACTTGTTGTGTTCCGTGGCTCTTGGTTCGTCGTTTCAGTAATTCCTGCGCTTTTTTGAAAGAACCGTCATCTTTACCACCGGAATACTCATAATCTTCGTGCAACATTGTTCAATGCTCCTTGTGTCATGAATCTAGTATATCAGATTTGGTTCATATTTTTAACCTGTGGTGAATTTTCATAACCATGATGATGTTATGAATTTATAACCCGGTGGAAATTAAGTTAACCATCTAGTTGCGAATGATTATCAACAAGTAGCTAAAAATATAACCTGGGGGTTATATCGACTTAACCTGTAGGTTATATTTTTTATAACCTGTAGGTTATATTTTGTTGGCTGGAAGGGGCAGAAAACTAGGAAAAAATGAGTCTCTAAGAATAAAAAGAATGTAAGAAGGGAAAACTCCGCTTCGCTCCGTTTTCTGAGTGTTATCCATAAGGCGTGACGTGGACGCCCAAATCTACGGGAGCGGCACGCCTTGTGGGTAACGCGGGCTTACCCAGCAAATGGATATACGGAAGTGCAGGATTCGATCCGTGTGGCGTGCGTGAGCTGTTCCACGTCGCGTCCATCTATTCATCTGTGGGGATCACAACCCCCCTGCGCCCCGCGCGCTTCGCTCACTGCGCCCCCGCTGGGGGCTGTTGCAGACGCTGACCTTCGGTCATCGAACATGGGGCAGGTGGAAGCCTACGGCTTCTGCTCTCCATGCGAATATGGCGGGTCATTGTCATTCCACCATCATCAACCGGATGTGCGACATTCTCCCCCCGATGCTAGACCCCCCGCTGGGGGATCGTCGCCCAGAACAGCATTCACGAAAGCCGTCACAGATCCCCATACAGTCGCTTCGCTCCAGTTCCTGGGGGTTTCCCCGGAAATGATGGAAATCGCACTGTAAGCGGCTCTAAATGCCAATTCCGAGTATGTTGGAAGTTCCGTATTGCTCATGAAGCGGGAAGAACATGTCATTTCGGAGTGATATCGGGGAAGGTTCGGCCGGACGGGAACCGTCTGGGGGAATCGTGGCACATGGTGACGCGACCCGCAGGGCCGTGGTGGGGGTATTACTTTCAATCATTCATTAATTGCCAAACAACGCGCCAGCGTTGGCTTTCAGGCATTCATAATCAGTGTTGTGTGATCCCCTATTGGGAAGCACTGGGAAAGGCCGTAGGCCGCCTTTCTGGAAGAAAGTTCCCCGTGCGTTGGGGAAGTTTCCCCAATCAATAAACAAGGTAGCAGGCCATCCAAAACGTCGAGCGTTTCAGGGTTAGCCAGTCATGGTCTGCGGTGTACATTTCGGCTTCGCCTGCATTCCCACCCCACACCAACTGGCAAGGGGCTGTGCCCCGTTGACCCCAAGAAATCCCGTCAGGGCAATGTTGTGAAACCCGAGAACTGCGTTCCCTGCCCAAGTGCCAACAGCCCCGAGAAGTGGCGCAGGGAGCGGCTGCGACCGGGGCGGCAGGGGGGTGCCCTGCTCTCGTTCACTGGTCGAATACAGGTTCATACATACCACCGTCATTCGATGCCCTGCGAAGGTTGGTTAATGTTTCAGAATCGGATTTATGCTTTAACCCTTTCATGAATATATTGGCATTGATGTATTTGTTCTTCTCGTGGTCAACGACGATCACACCTTTTTTCTTCAATGAAGAAAAAAGCTTACTGACCATCGGCTGTGATATTTCAAGGTCCGTGGCGATGTTCTTTTGATTCAGGCAGAATAAATTGCCGAATTGCATCCGTTCAACAATATAAAGAACAAC
>NZ_NKUF01000110.1 GCF_003206495.1 Gluconacetobacter entanii
GATCCCATCCCGAACTCGGCCGTGAAAAACCCCAGCGCCCATGATACTGTGCCTCAAGGCACGGGAAAGTCGGTCGCCGCCAGATCTTCCAGTCAGTCCCACCAACTCACCACCGCGGGGTGGAGCAGCCCGGTAGCTCGTCAGGCTCATAACCTGAAGGCCGCAGGTTCAAATCCTGCCCCCGCAACCACTTCCATCATAATTCCCTACAAATCGACTGCTGATCGCCATGAAACACTGGCTTATCAGACAGTTACACGCGTCCCGACCCTCAAAAGAGGGACGAGCAATCACGCACGTCTACGCATCGCCATGGCCTACAGGGCCGCCTCAACCGGTTTCTCCGATCCGTTCAGAACGAAACTTGGAAACCAATGAGGAATATCATCATGCGTGATGACGCAGTGAGAATGCTGTCGGGGCCAAACCAGAGGGGCTGATTGGCACGCAATACCAGATATGACCCGGAGACTGACCGTCTTCTGGTATGGAACATCATTACCTGGCGGTGGTGTCTGGCCACTACGGAAAATATCCTGGAACTCTGTCCGCTGTGCGTTCTGGGCTTCGGTGGTCCAGACGGCATATGGAAGGATGTCCGGAATAAGGCTGCCAGGCAGTCTTATGCTCCACGGCAATGCGGCGACGCTCCTGTTCATAGTGAAGCAAAGCGCAGGGAGTGGCTGAGGGAAAGCCGGAGACGGAAATGTCTTCCAGAACGTATCGAAATTTTTAACATAATACAGGGCCGGTGGGTGGCGGTCACTCAGGAGAATCTGGCGGAGCATTATTCGCGTTCATATTGGGAGCCCATCGGGTTGGGTAGAGCGTGGGCAGAAATCGAGGCCGGGAGGGTTGCTGACCCCGAAACAGAATTGACGCTTCGTGAACATGCTGAATTTCTGGCCGAGCATCTGTTCGGGACACTGCGCAAAACGCCTGAAACTCCCGATGAGCGTATTTCGGTCATCGTAGAGGATTTTTATTCTGCACGGGAAGAGCAGGCGCTACCACCACCACCTCCGCAGCTTCCGACATTCGAGGAGCGGCTGGACGCCCGGATGCCAGAAGTGCTCGAAGTCTGGGCTACCTCTCAAAAAGGCCACATTACCTCACGGTTGGTGGTCGAAGGTTTACTTCAGTATCAATGGCCATTGTCTACGATCCATCAACGGGCACTTGCCAAAGCCATGCGGCAAGCCGGATGGACATAGCGTAGAAATGCAAAAACGAGGTTCTGGGTTAAAAACGATTGAGGAAAATATCGCCCTTCCTCGTGAAGTATTCAGCGGGGAAGGGCACTTATGGGGGGAGAGGAAGGTCGGCTTGCCGTTAAATTGTTTTCCGTAAAACGGACATGATTGGAACAAAGCTCGACTATGGGATTGGCTGTGTAACGGTCCGTCCCGCATATAGGCGTTCTATAGAAAAATTGACCTCGCATCGTAAGAGACGCGGCAGTATGTCTGCGGACAGATTGATCTGTCCTTGTTCACTAAACAGCCTTTTTCCTTTTCTTATTCGTCGCGTTGGTTGTCATATCGCACACGGCGAGTAAAGCGTAGGCATACTGGAACCCGGCTTCCCGAACCCAGGGCTTGGTCACGACAAACAACCATGCAAGCATGGCAAACAGATTGACCGCAAATGTCGCTAGGATAGCAGGGCCAAGATCAGATGCTACTTTTGCTAACGCCCCAAAGTCACAATTTCTTATAGAATGCGCGAGATTAGGGGCTTTGTTAAAAATTGTGAGCATCGTGATAACCAACGTTAGGAGGCAAAGGGTTAGTGCGAAAGGCTTGAGACCCAGCAAATTACGACGAAACGAGACTGTGTAGAATTTTGTGCGGTGGCACTTTTTCAGGCCATTGGGAAACGATCATCGAACATGATGGCGAGCTGGCATCTGACAGCATACCATTCGC
>NZ_NKUF01000151.1 GCF_003206495.1 Gluconacetobacter entanii
CCTTAATACCCCTCTTAAAACTGCCGCTTGGATGGCTTTGGCAGGCAGGATGGGGGATATGATTGTTTCGATAACGTAATGAAAAAGGTTGGCCTACAAAGTAAGAAGGTCGGTGTACGGGTGTTACCCATACACATAAAAAAAGGGCCTCCATTTCTGGAAGCCCCTTGCCTGTCTGTCTGATCCATATTCCTTTGTGGGTCGTCCTGTTATCGTCCCGCCTGCCATCACCCCGCCACGACCCTTCCTGTGAGGGCAAACCAGCGGCGCAGGCTGGTATCCATCACTTCATCGGTCATGCGGTTGCGCTCCACTTCCCCGATGCCGCGCTCCGTCCACAAATCACCCAATGCCTCAAGGGTTGCCGTCAAGGCACGCTGGTAGTCATCGTCTGTCCGGTTCCGGTCATGGCAGTAATCGGCAATCACCACGCCAGCGCCGTGCGTACCCAGTTCAGACAGGCCCGGTTGCGGCTTCTCGCCCCGGTAGAGTTCAGCCATCTTGTCTGTGGCTGCATCCATTGCCGCCTGCTATCAGGTGGAGACAGCGCCAGTCCGTTTCGGGGTCTGTGTTTTTTGGTGTAACCAGTGTAACCAGTGTAACCGGCTTTCGGATTGGCTGTTTCCCGCCATTTTTCTGGCCTATTTCTGGTTACACAAAGGGACGGGCAATGTGTAACCCGTGTAACCGGGGACGGATGGGCCATCAGTTACGGGTTAAGCCTTGCCACCCTGCACGACTGCCAGCTTGGCGCCGGGGCGTGGGATTAGGGCAAGTTCTTCCTGCGTGGCGCGGCTGCCGACCTCGGCCACATGCCGGTTCATGTAGTAGCGGGCGAGGCCCGGCCCGCGCATTCCGGCCACCTTCTCGCGCTCGGAGAAAATCGCGCCGAAGCTCACCAGCTCGTTCATGACGGCTGTAACTTCGTTGACCCGGATACCGACTTTTTCCGCGATTTCCTCACGGGTCAGCATGATCTGGCCGGTATGGGGAAACAGGTGGTCGAACAGCAGCGTCCATACGTCCACGGCCTTCATGGGCCGCTTACTGTTCTTCAGCAGCCAGAGGGTGACGGCGCGATTCTGGGCGGGACGGATCATGACGAACGGCTCCGTGGTTCCGGGGTCTGGGGTGGTGAGGTTCTTGATCTGGACGTAGAGCCGTCCGACCGCATCCCGCATCGGTCCATCGTCCTCTGCGAAGGGCAGAAGGGCTTGCTTCAACAGGTCGGCTTGGTCCTCGCGGAGCCGGTCTTTGCGGGTCTTGAGACGGGTGACATTCCGCATGTGGGGAACCTCTGTATATGGGCCGAATAGGTCGCACACTGTGCGACTTTATGGTCGCATGTGGTGCGACCTAATGGCAAGCCATTTTTGGCGGTTTCCCAGCGAAAATCGCGGATCGGCAAACCCCTAGATAAAAATAAGATATTAATCCTTTCCTATGGTCCTTTCCTTTTTTCGGTGGAAAACTGCCATTTTCGACGTGTTCAGTCGGCGGAAATCGCTCTTCCGAATTGCTCAGGAAGAGGGAGGGGTTGGCGATCATCGTAAATTATCGCTGGAAACCCCGGCGTTCAGGCCGGGGAGGAAAGCGGTTCCGCTCTTTACTGAACGGACTTTCCATATTAAGTTAATTACATGTCGTTTCGTGGCTTTACATACAGGCTCAAACCCAACGCCTTGCAGGAAGAAGCCTTTCTTCAATTCGCAGGCGTCTGCCGTCTTGTGTGGAACCTAGCCCTTGAGCAGCGCCGCGATCACTGGCGGAACTATCAGGCCAGAACCGGCGACAACCTGAACTACGTGACGCAGGCGCGGGAGCTTACCATTCTGCGCCGCGAGGTGGACTTTGTCCGCGCCGTCAGCCAGACCAGTCAGCAATATGCGCTCAAGGCACTG
>NZ_NKUF01000111.1 GCF_003206495.1 Gluconacetobacter entanii
TCTGAAAGGCCACATCAACAGGCCTTACAGAAGACCGCACACGATCACACGTCAATATGGGTCAGAAAACTCTTGCATAACGGACGGCAACCACAGAAGCGGCATGGGCGCTCCGGTGCAGGACAAAACCGCGCCGCCCAAAAGCCTTGAGGCCTATGGCGACACCCGCGCCCAGACACTCGCCTCTCTCCAGCGCATTGAAGGCGAGCTGAAAAAGCTGAACCTGACCATGGGTGATGTTGTGCAGATGCACATCTATATGGTGGCGGACCCGCGCACAAAGCAGCTGGATTTTGATGGCATGATGAAGGCCTACACCCAGTATTTCGGCACAGAAAAGCAGCCTAATCTGCCAGTGCGCTCCGCCTTTGCCGTGGCCCAGCTCGCCAACCCCGGGTGTCTGATTGAAATTGAAGTAACGGCCGTTCGGACGCCTAAAAAATAAGGCCTGTTGCCTGACAACGAATTCCCCATTCTATCGCTTTTCAAACCAAAAGACAAGCGGGGGATCTGGGGAAACAGCATCCCGCCTCACACATTTGCAAGTCTCGTCATACACGGCCATCTAAAGGCGCAGGGTATCTTGTTATACCAAGATACCCACAACATGCTCTTTTACGAGGCCTGACGATATGACTGAGCATTTAACAAAACGCTGGCAGACCCTGCCTGCCACCCCGGCCCCTCTGGCCTCCTTTAAAGGACAGCACGCCCCCATTAACGGATGCTCGCTCTATTATACGGAAGGCGGCACAGGGGACGATGTCATCATCATGCTGCATGGGGGCATGGCAAACTCTGACTACTGGGGCATACAGGCGGCTTATCTGGCCAAAACGCACCGTGTCATCCTCGTGGATAGCCGCGGGCATGGCCGCAGCACGTTAGGGGATAAACCCCTCAGCTACGCTCAGATGGCAGACGATATCATTCACCTGATGAACCATCTGGAAATTCCGAATGCCAGTCTCGTCGGGTGGAGCGATGGCGGTGTGCAGAGCATTATTCTGGCCTCTGAACACCCGGATCGCATCAAACGCATCTTTGCTTACGGGCCGCATATGTCCGCATCCGGCCTCAATCTGGCGTGTAGCGGAGATAAGGTGGTCAACGCTTTTGTAAAGCGCGCCACAGAAGACTACCGCGAGCTTTCCCCGACCCCGGATAAATTTGATGTCTTTTCAAAAACCCTCTGGGGCCTGTGGAAATGGGAGCATGATGCCGAATTCACGGAAGACCGCCTGAACGCCATCCGCTGCCCCGCATGGGTTGTGGATGGGGACCGGGACGAGATGATTCATCGCGCCCATCTGGAATATCTGGTGGCGCATATTCCGGACAGTTCTTACATGATCCTGCCCGAGACCAGCCACTTCGCCTTCCTGCAGGCCCCGCTTCTGTTTAACGAAGCGTTGGCTGACTTTCTGTCCGTCAAAGCCTGACGGTCACACTGACGGTCAGGGCGAGAAGGGTTCAGCTCTGATAACGGGCTGAACCTCTTTTTATTTCCCGTCTGTTCTCTCAAGTTCGCCGTCGGCGTCATCCGGCAAAAAGAAGTCTTCCGGGTCTTCTGGCACGGGCAGAGACAGCAGGAAAAATCCCGCGGCCACCGTGATCGCACCAGTTGCAACGGGCAGCCAGCGGAGGACTGTCACCATCGCGGAGTCCTGCGTGCTGCCGTTGACGACAAGCGCCCAGCCACTCACGCACAAAAGCGCAAAACCACCCACAAAACAGGCCACAATCCAGAGCAGCCGACGCACATAAGGAGACGAAGACTTGCTTCTGTGGTTGCCGTCCGTTATGCAAGAGTTTTCTGACCCATATTGACGTGTGATCGTGTGCGGTCTTCTGTAAGGCCTGTTGATGTGGCCTTTCAGA
>NZ_NKUF01000112.1 GCF_003206495.1 Gluconacetobacter entanii
ATTCCGAGAGTATGCCGTTCTTGCCAAACAGGTCGCCGGGTGAACGTCCTTCCATCAGGCGGTCCAGGAGGTCTTTATCAATGCTCATGCGGGGGCTCCCCTTCGAGCAATTTATCACCACACCGCACAAAATTCAGGATAGTCCCTGCGCGCCGGGCTTGCCGATGTGCAGCCCAATGCGGCCCACAGGGCGCTGGCTCATATGGAGGAATGTGCCGCCACGGGAACGTGGGATGGCGAGATCCTGATTGTCACGCAGAACATCGACGACCTGCATGAACGCGCGGGCAGCCGCAATGTCGTGCACATGCACGGGGAACTGATGCGGGTGCGCTGCACGTCCTGCGGGGCCACGCCAGCATGGCATGGCGACTGCCTGCCCCAGACCCCATGCCCGCACTGCCATCGTCCCACGCTGCGGCCCGATGTCGTCTGGTTCGGGGAAATCCCCTATCACATGGCCCGGATCGAGGCGGCATTGCAGGCGTGTGACCTGTTCGTGGCCATCGGCACGTCGGGCGTGGTCTATCCCGCGGCGGGATTTGTGCAACTGGCCCGCACGCATGCCGACACAATGGAATTCAACATGGAGCGTTCCGCCGGGACCGACCTGTTCGACCAGACAGTGCTTGGCCCCGCCACGAAAACCGTGCCCCGGTGGGTGCGCGAGATCACCGGGTCATGAAGCCCCCGCCCACCCCGCCAGCCAGCGCCGACGCCGGGGCGCAGGCGCTGGAACAACTGGTGCGCGACATCCGCGCCTGTACCGCATGTGCCGCTGTCCTGCCGCTTGGCCCGCGTCCCGTGCTGCATGTCTCTCCCACCGCGCGCATCCTGATTGCCAGCCAGGCCCCCGGCACGCGCGTGCATGAAACGGGACAGTCCTTCAATGATGCCTCTGGCGACCGGTTGCGTGGCTGGCTGGGGATCGACCGCGCGACTTTCTACGACTCCACACGCATCGCCATCATGCCGATGGGCATGTGCTATCCCGGCCGTATGCCAAAGGGAGGCGACAGACCCCCGCGCCGGGAATGTGCCCCATTATGGCGCGACCGGGTCCTGGCGCTGATGCCCGATATCCGCCTGACGCTGCTTGTCGGATCCTATGCGCAGAATTATGTGCTGGGGCCGGGCAAGGTGGAGGACCGCGTACGGCATTACCGCGATTTCCTGCCGCAATATTTTCCCCTGCCACACCCGTCATGGCGGACCGGCGCATGGGAACGCCGCAGCCCATGGTTTGGGGAGGAAGTCCTGCCCGCCCTGCGCAGGGCCGTGCATGCGCTGCTGTAGCGGCGAGGGGCTGACTTTTCTCAAAAAATGCTGCGTCTTTCGAAGCTTTCTGGGGTCTGTTGGGAATTAACGCGAATTGATGATTGCTGCGGTGAGATAAATCATCGCTGCGAATGATCTGTCGGTCTTGTCGCTTCGCATGGCGATGCGCTTGAACTCCTTGAGCTTGCAGAAGAAGTTCTCGATGAGATGGCGCGCCTTGAACAGGGCTCCATCGAAGGGTCGCCTGTCGAGGCGGTTCCGACGCTGGGGAATGACCATGCAGGCCCCTTGCGCGCGTATGGTGTCCACGATCCAGTGCACATCGAATGCCTTGTCGGCAAGAAGTCCCTTGAAATCCGCCTGTTCAAGAAGCGGCGCCACCCCGACTGTGTCGTAATGCTGGCCGGGGATAAGCGTAAAGCGAACCAGATTGCCCAGGGCGTCAGTCATGGCGACGATCTTGGTGGACCATCCCGTCACACTGCGC
>NZ_NKUF01000113.1 GCF_003206495.1 Gluconacetobacter entanii
GGTTCTTCCGCATTTTTCGTGATGGGTATCTTGTACTGTGGTTCTGGAACTGGAAAATCCTGAAAGTCGCCCACTTTCATGGATATTCCCCAGTGTCACGCCTTCGGATCCTTGATCTTCCCCGTTCCCTCGTCGTTCGTCGTGTTGTTGCACTGGACAACAGAGTGGAGATCGAAGTCGGTCTGCGCAAGCGGAGTGTACTGTGTCCGGACTGTCAGTGCCCGACACAACGCGTTCACAGCTTCTATCAGAGAAAACTTGCGGATCTTCCATGGCAGGGCCGTCCGGCCACGCTGTTCGTTTCTGTACCACGCTTTTTCTGTCAGGCTGCGGTCTGTCCACGTCGGACCTTTGTGATGCCCCTTGACGGGATAACCGTGCGTCATGGCAGACAGACCACGCGTCTTACCGATCTTCATTATTATATCGCCCATACCCTGGGCGGTTCCGCTGGTGCACGAATGACCGTGCGCCTGTGTTGCCCCATCAGCCCGGACACTCTCATTCGCCGCCTCCTTTCCCGGGCACGGAACACCAGGAAAGACATGCCCCCTACACGCGTGGTAGGGGTGGATGACTGGGCATGGCGACGGGGACATCACTATGGAACGATTGTGGTCGATCTTGAGAAAAATGATGTCATTGACCTCCTGCCAGATCGGGAGGCTGCGACCCTGGCCCAATGGCTGCAGGCCCACCCCGGTGTTGAAATCATTGCCAGAGACCGTGCTGGTGCTTATGCAGATGGATGCCACAGAGGCGCGCCATCAGCTCTTCAGGTGACGGACCGCTGGCATCTGCTGAAGAACCTGTCAGAGGCTTTTGTCAGCATACTGGGCCGTTTCACGACAACAGTCAGAACCCTGACGCGACAACTCAGCGCATCAACGACATTGAGCGAAACGTCTGGAACAGTCAGGACACAACCAGAAGAAGCGCAGACGCTCATCAGGCCAGTCTCTGGGGAGCGACGTGAAACTCTTTTCAATGAAGCTCTTGCCCTGAAAGCAGAAGGGCACAGTATTCAGGCTATCGCCACAACGATCGGAGTAGAGAGAAAAACCGTGCGGCGCTGGTTTCAGCGGGGCCATGCGCCAACATGGAAAAGGACGGTTCCGACACGCAGCATACTCGGGCCTTACATATCCCATCTGGAAAAGAGATGGGTCGAAGGATGTCGGAATATTCGCCAGCTATGGCGGGAACTCGTGGAGCAGGGGTTTACAGGAAAATATGGCACTGTCCGGAAATGGGTGACGACGCGACAGGGTATTTCCACGAAACCCGTTTCTTCCGCGTATGTCTCGCCCCCTCTGGGGCGCAAACTTGCACGCCTTCTTCTTGCAGATGATCCATTGTCTGCTGGACGACAGGACGGCCTACTTGTTCCTGCCCTTCTGGAAGCCGAACCGCAACTCGCTGTCACGCTCTGCTGGCTCAGGAAAATGCAGAACCTCCTCTGTAAAAAGGAGGACACCAGAAAGGAGGGCGATCTGAAGGCCCTGCTGGAAGAAGGGAAAACGACGCTGCTGTCACGTTTGATTCCTGCGCTTGAACGGGATGCTGCTGCCATTGAAGCTTCTCTCGTCACACCATGGACAACCAGCCCGGTTGAAGGACAGATCAGCCGATTGAAAATGATCAAGCGAACCATGTTCGGAAGAGCAGGCTTCGAACTCCTCAGGGCTCGTGTCCTCCAGCCCGCATAATCAAAAACATCATCACGAAAAGTGCGGAAGAACC
>NZ_NKUF01000114.1 GCF_003206495.1 Gluconacetobacter entanii
CGCGTGCGCTTCCGCCCCATGGCCCTGCCCGACCGCTTCATCGACCACAACACCCAGGCCGCCCAGTACCACGAGGCAGGCCTCGATGCGCAGGCGATCGTGGATACGGCGCTTGGTGCGCTGGGGCGTTCTCCGTCGCAGCAGATGGCCTGATCCGGCAACCCGGATCAGGAAGCGGAGGCAGGGATGGCGAAGCGGCGCGTGGACCAGATGCTGGTTGACCGGGGACTGGTTGAAACGCGCACGCGTGCGCAGGCCCTCATCATGGCGGGTCTGGTCTTCACGCCCAACCGCCGTATTGACAAGCCCGGCGACCAGTTGGCCGAGGATGTGCCGCTTACGGTCAAGGGGCAGGATCACCCGTGGGTTTCGCGTGGGGGCATCAAGCTGGCGCATGGGCTGGAGCATTTTGGTTTCTCGCCCGAAGGCCTGACCTGCCTTGACGTGGGGGCATCCACAGGCGGGTTTACCGATGTCCTGCTGCATAATGGTGCGTCGAAGGTCTATGCCGTGGATGTGGGGCATGGGCAGATCGCGTGGAAACTGCGCAATGACCCGCGGGTCGTCGTGCTGGAAAAATGCAATGCGCGCCATCTCGATGCCGGGATCATTCCCGATCCCATCGGGGCGCTGGTCTGTGATGCCAGTTTCATCGGGCTGCGGACCGTCCTGCCCGCCGCCATTGACCTGTGCGTGCCGTGGGCATGGGCGATCGCGCTCATCAAGCCGCAGTTCGAGGCGGGGCATGAGGCTATCGGCCCCAAGGGCGTGGTGCGTGATCCGGCGGTCCATGACGCCGTATGCGCCATGATCCATGACTGGTGGCAGTCGCTTCCGGGATGGTCCGTGATCGGGATCGAACCCAGTCCCATCACAGGACCGGAAGGCAACCGCGAATTCCTGATCGCGGCACGCAAGGGTGCCTGATGACGAATAGAAGTTTTTTGGGTGGCCTCTTTCTTTAAAGGCGGCATCTTTTGAAGCTTTTTGAAAAAAAGCTTCACCAAAAACTTTTTGAAATTTCGATATGTTTTGTGGGCGGCCTTTTGACATCGCTTTTTAGTCTGTGGTCGCTTTCGGTGGGGCAGATGTGGTAGGGAGCGGGCAATCCCATTCCTGAACCTGTCCCGGTCCGAACATCAAGGCGTGTTTCGCTATGTCCGCAGTCCCACCCCCTTATGCCAGTCCCGTTCGGGAGGCCGCGTCGGCAGCGGCGCTGACCGATGATGAACGCAGCCGCATCCTTGCCAAATCGGCGCAGTTTGCCCCCCCTTCGGCCGTGCTGCCCGACGGGCGACGCGAACTGGTGGGGCTGTCGCGGGAGGAACTGACGGAAATCCTGCTGGAAATCGGGGAAAAGCCATTCCGCACCAAGCAGTTATGGCACTGGATCTACCATCAGGGCGTGACCGATTTCTCCCGCATGAGTTCGATTGCCAAGCCCCTGCAGGAAAAACTGGCGGAGCGTTTCGTCGTCAGTCGCCCACAGGCCGCCACCGTCCAGACGTCCAGTGACGAGACACGCAAATTCCTGTTCCGTTTCCGCGACGGGCAGGAGGCGGAGACCGTCTATATCCCCGACCGGCGCGAGGATCGGGGCGCCGTGTGCATTTCCTTCTGTGGTTGCCGTCCGTTATGCAAGAGTTTTCTGACCCATATTGACGTGTGATCGTGTGCGGTCTTCTGTAAGGCCTGTTGATGTGGCCTTTCAGA
>NZ_NKUF01000152.1 GCF_003206495.1 Gluconacetobacter entanii
CCTCACATGAGGAGTTTCACGTCAATGGCCACTTTCACTGCGAGATCATTTTTTCTTCTCCGTGTTTTGGATCCATGGTCTGAGCCTGTTTAACGACTACCGGCGCGATGCCGCACCTGTAGAACCTCACATCCGGTCGCCGCTCGCGCGCGGCAGCACCACTATCCCGCATTCGGGGCAAAGGCTCAGGAGAACGGGACCATTCTGAAAGGTCGGCATTGCAAGCCATGGGGCCGATCGGTCCGTTCACCTGGATCCACAGGACTGATCAGGTCCTGGGGATGGGGTTTATGTCTGTGGTGTTTCCATCAGCGGGACGCCGGATGCGCGCCATCGATAACGACACCACTCGTGACATATTTCCAGAGCGCAACAAGAAGCTTGCGGGCCAGGGCAACGATCGCCGTTTTGCGGCTCCGGTTACTTCTTGCGCCCACGTGTTCATGGAACCACTGCGCCAGCGCGGTGTCAGGCTGGTAGCGGAGCCACAGCCAGGCAAGCTGGATCATGGCCGTGCGCAGGCGCGGATTACCGGATTTCGAGACGCCTTGTTCACGGTCGATCGATCCGCTTTTCCACGGCGAAGGCGCCAGACCGGCATAAGCCGCGACCTGCCGCCTGTTGTCGAAATGCCGGAACAGTCCTTCCTGCGTCAGAACGGTGGCAAACTCGGCGCCAATCCCTCTGAGACCCTGCAACAGGACAACTGGCGAACATTGATTGTTGTCATTCACTTTTGCCAATTCGTCCCGTTCGCTCTCAACCATTTTAATCTGTTCCATGAGAAGTTCGATGCGGTCCAGTTCTCGTCCGATCTGCGCCTTGAGATGCTTCGGCAAGGGATGACCATCGCCCGTTCGCAACTCGTCGAGACAGGCACGCCGATCCCGTCGCAGCGGCCGGTAACCTCGAATGCCCTGGCTCAGCAGCAGGCCCTGGACGCGGTTGATATGCCGCGTGCGCTCGCCCACCAGAACCTTACGCTCCCGACTGAGACGTCGGCGGTCTTCCTCTTCCCGTGATGGAGGGCGGACCATTGAGCAGACCCGTGCCTCTCCGCGTTTGAACGCCAGCAGCGTACGGACCAGCATCTCCCCGTCGATACGATCCGTCTTTGCACGCCGGTGCTTGCGGGGAACTGCGATCGACGCCGCATCGACGACATGGCTCTCGATCCAGTCCTCCTGCTTCAAGGCTCTATCGATCCAGAATCCATCCAATCCGGCTTCCTGAATCACCACAAGCGGAAAAAGTCTTCCTTCCCGAGCGCGGGCCTTGTCACGAAGACTAGTGAAACAGCCGAACAGGCCCGCAATATCGCCACCTTGAACCGAGTGGCGCGACATCTTCTCGCTTCCGGGTGAGAGCGATGTGACCAGCCAACTCGATTTTCCAAGTTCCAGTGAAACGAAGATCGCGCCAAGATCAACGCGGATAGCGAACGGGGTCGTGGGATGATCAGATGCCTCGAGCATGGTTCTGCCCTCCAGAGAGTTTCAGCAAGCACACTCTGACACGGCGCGGCTCGCTATCCACTCCTCATGGAATCTG
>NZ_NKUF01000011.1 GCF_003206495.1 Gluconacetobacter entanii
GCTCCACCGAAAGGTTGCGCATGTCATGCGGGTAACGCACACGGTCCAGTTGCGCAAAACGGCCCAGCGTCGGGATCGAGCCCCACCGGTCCGCCTCGGTGGTCGGGGTATCAGTCATGCACTCAGTTCCTGCGCTCTACCACGTAATTCACAAGGTCACGCAGGCGATCGGCCTCGGACCCGAAGATATCGAGATGTGCCTCGGCCTGCGCCGCGATGCGACGCGCCTCACGCGCGGCACCTTCCACGCCAAGGAGGGCGACATAGGTCGATTTGCCGGCCGCCTCATCCTTGCCCGCCGTCTTGCCGAGTTCCTCGGCGCTCGCCGTGGCGTCAAGCACGTCGTCCGCCACCTGGAAGGCCGCGCCAAGGTCACGCCCGTAGGCCGCGATGCGCTCGCGCACATCCGGCGCGGCCTGCCCGAGGATCGCCCCGGCTTCCGCCGAATAACGGATCAGGCAGCCGGTCTTGAGCGCATGCAGGCGCGCCACTTCGTCAAGCGAGAGGGAACGGCCTTCGCCTTCCATGTCGATCATCTGCCCGCCGACCATGCCCGCAGCCCCCGACGCGGCGGCCAGTGCGGTGACAAGGTCGATGCGCACACCGGCGTCGGCATGGGTCGCGGGATCGGCAAGGATGCCGAACGACATGGTCTGCAGCGCATCGCCCGCCAGGATGGCCGTCGCCTCGTCAAACTTGCGATGGGTGGAGGGCTGCCCACGGCGCAGGTCGTCATCGTCCATGGCCGGCAGGTCATCATGCACCAGGGAATAGGCGTGCAGCATTTCAACCGACGCCGCGGCGCGATAGGCCCCGGCCTCGTCCACCCGGAACATGCTGGCGACCTCGGCCACCAGATATCCGCGCAGGCGCTTGCCGCCGCCAAGGGTGGCATAACGCATGGCGTCGATCAGGCGTGCTTCGCCCCCCTTGACCGGGGGCAGCAGGCGATCAATCGCATGTTCGATGGCTTCGGCCCGCGCGGCAAGGGACGCACGCAGACGGACCATACGGTCCTTGCCGTCTTTTTCGGGCGAGGGTGCTGTTGTTTGGCTCATCTGACGCATCAATCCATAGATTTCGCATCCAGCGTACGGTCGGTGCGCTGGATGATCGCCTGAACGCGGGCCTCGGCCTCGTTCAACCTGGTCTCACAATACTGTCGAAGGGCAGCGCCACGCTCATATGCCTTGATGGCATCTTCCAGCCTGAGCTGACCGCCTTCCAACTGACGGACAATGCCTTCCAGTTCGGCAAGCGCGTCCTCGAAGGAAAGGGAAGTCAGGTCATCTGTCATCGGCGTGTCACACTTTCATCATCATGGTGGCGCAGGAATTACAACTTTGGGCGGCCTTCTGCCAAGGGGACATATCAACTGATTGTCCCGCACCGTGGCGGCAACAGGTTACGGCATTTTACGTGAATACATATCAATCCCGGGTCGGTCCATAAAAAACTATTTATTTTCAGCATCTTGCTTTCTGCGGATGACAAAGGACAGCGTTCCGCCCTCTTCACCGAATGCGATGAGCGCATGCCCGGTCTCCCGACAGAAGGTCTGAAAATCGGCAACCGACGCGCGATCCGTGGCCATGACACGCAGGCGGCCACCGCCGGGCATGCCACGCAATATCCGGTTCGCCTTCAGTACGGGGAGTGGACATGTCAGTCCGCGTGCATCAAGTAGGATTTCGTTCATGCCACGCCTGTTCCTTATGATACGGGCCCATCCCCGGCATGAGGGATGGGGCGGGGTTTGAAGTCTGAGCCAATTCGGATCATAAAAGAAAATCAAGCCATGGATGTAATCATGACGCACGAAAGTAGCTGCTTATGGGGCCTTATCGTATTGGAATCGATTTTGGTGGCACCAAGATCGAGATCGCGGCCCTGGGCCAGGACGGCAGGGAACTGGTCCGTCGCCGGATTACCAATCCCGGCAATTACAGCGGCGCCATCCGTGCCATGTGCGACCTGATCGCGGGCGTGGACCAGGAACTGGGCGGGCAGGGCAGCGTGGGAATCGGCATTCCCGGTTCCATCAGCCCCGACACGAACGTCATCAAGAACGCAAACGCCACATGGCTGAACAACCAACCCCTGCACAAGGACATGACCGAGGCCCTTGGCCGGGATGTCCGGGTGGAAAATGACGCCAACTGCTTTGCCCTTTCCGAAGCCATCGACGGGGCGGGGCAGGGATACAGGACCGTATTCGGCGTCATCATCGGCGCGCATCACATCGCTGGCGAATGGGGGCATGTGCCGCTGCCATGGCCACGGCTGGAAGAATTCCCCATGCCCAAATGCTTCTGCGGCAATGAAGGCTGCATGGAGCGGTTCCTCAGCGGTTCGGCGCTGGCGCAGGACTGGAAAGGGCCGGGACATCGCAGCGCGGGCGGAATCGTGGAAGCGGCCGAAGGCGGCGACATCACGGCCATCGGGGCGCTGGACCGCTATATGGAACGCATGGCGCGCGCCTGTGCGCTGGCGATCAATTTCCTCGATCCCGATGTCATCGTGCTTGGCGGTGGCGTCTCGAACATCAAGGAGATCTATGAACGCGTCCCGCCGATGATGCGGCGTTATGCGATCACGCCGAACTGCAACACCCCGATCGTCAAGAACGTCCATGGCGACAGTTCGGGCGTGCGGGGTGCGGCATGGCTGTGGAATACGCCGTAACCTTTCGCCGGCCCCGTCCTCCGGCCCGGCAGGGCAGGGGATGGGGCATTGGCGGATTCAGGCGGACTCGCGCCCCCGGAAATCGGTGGCGATGACATACAGTTCACTGGATTCCTTGCGGCTTGCCGGTGGCTTGGCGTGCCGGACCTGCCCGAAGGAACGCTTCAGCGCCTGAAGCATCTGCTTTTCCGATCCCCCCTGGAAGACCTTGGCGATAAAGCTGCCACCCGGCGCGAGGATCTGGATTGCGAAATCCAGCGCCAGTTCGGCAAGGCCGATGATGCGCAGGTGATCGGTCGGCGCATGGCCGGTCGTATTGGGGGCCATGTCCGACATGACCAGGTCCGGCGCACCATCGAGCAGTTCACGCAGGCGATCGGGCATGTCGGGATCGTTGAAATCCCCCTCGATGATCGTGGCGCCGGGAACGGGGTCAACCGGCAGCAGATCAACACCCACGACATGGCTTGCGCCACGCTTGACCGCCACCTGCGCCCACCCGCCGGGTGCCGCACCCAGATCGACCACCCGCATGCCCGGCCGGATCAGGTGGAAGCGATCGTCAAGTTCTATCAGCTTGAAAGCCGCGCGCGACCGCCATCCCTGCTTCTGCGCAGCCTGCACGTAGGGATCATTAAGCTGGCGCTGGAGCCAGCGATGCTGCGCCGTGGTGCGCCCGCGCGCCTTCTTGACGGTAACGGTCTGGTTGCGGGCGGAGCGGACGGCACCTGAATCCGCACTTGCGAGGGATTCGCCGGGGGTCAGGCTGCTGGTGCGTGATTTTCCCGGAATTCTGGGCTTAGGGTCTGCTGGGCGTCGTTTCATGTAAGGGACCGCTCGTCGGCTTCAGCTTGTGCCGGACAGGAGAAAAGGAAGAAGGTACCGGCTGAAAAGCGATACGCGAACTCCTGTCAATCATGCGCAAAAGCATGCCGTCACGCAATCCTCGATCCGCCACGACCACCTCGGGCACCGGCCACGCCTGCTGGATCGCCTCGAAAATCGCACAGCCCGCCATGATGTAACGCGCGCGGTCCGGACCGATCCCCACATGGCCGGACAATCCCGCCCGATCCATGCCATTAAGCCGCCGGATCACCTCCAGCGCCTGCTCCATCGGCAGGGTCGCGCCATCAATCATGGCGCGATCATAGCGGACCTGCCCCATCGCGACACTTGCCAGGGTCGTCACCGTACCACTGGTACCCATCAGCACGACATTGCCCGATGAGATTTCGCGCCGGATGCAGTGGACGTCCTCGAAAGCCTCAAGCTGCTGGCGCACCATCGCGACCATGCGCCCGTATCCTTCGGGCGTGAATGCCGCATCGCCAAGCTGTTCCGATATGGTGATGACGCCCACCGGCAGGCTCAGATACCCGATCAGGGACTGCCGCCGGCGCGCATGGTCCGTGCGCACCCATGCGATTTCCGTCGATCCGCCGCCAATATCAAACAGCAGCGCGCGTTCGCGCAGGGGAGAAAAACGGCCGTCATGCAGCAGGGAGGCGCAGCTTCTCAGGGCAAGTTCCGCTTCCTCCCGCGCGGAGATGATGGAAATGGACAGGCCGGTCTCGTTACGGATACCATCAAGGAACGCCAGGCCGTTTTCGGCGCGGCGGCAGGCCTCGGTCGCGATGGCGGTATATTTCCTCAGGCCCGCGCGGCGCATCCGCACGGCACATGCGCGCAGGGCGTCGGCCGTACGCTCCATGGCTTCATGCCCGAGGCGACCGGTATGATGCAGCCCTTCGCCAAGCCGCACGACACGGCTGAAACTGTCAATCACGCGAAAACCACGCCCGGCGGGCGCGGCAACCATCAGGCGGCAGTTATGCGTTCCCAGATCCAGCGCTGCGTACAGGGGGGCGGCAGACGGAAGACGCCTGAAATCAGACATCCCGAACATCTGCGGGCCTTGTCCCGGCGCAGCGGGACGGGGAACGTCGTGGAGCATGCGTGCAATCCTTTGCCTTTCAAGGCATTCCATCATTGTGGGGACTGTCCTGCATTAAACGCAAGTCAAATATGTGATCTTGTGAAAAGATCGAAAAAAGGTGGTTGCACACCCCCATCACCGATGCTATCACCCCTTCACCGCAACGACGGTGCCCCTGCCACACAGGCAGGACTGCTGGGGGATAGTTTAGCGGTAGAACTACCGGCTCTGACCCGGTCAGCCCTGGTTCGAATCCAGGTCCCCCAGCCAACATTTCCTTCGATAACATAATGATTTTCCAGCCACTCAGCCTGAATGGCGTGTTCCGTCATGGGATGTGCGTGGCAAAGGAATGGGGCAGTCCTCCATGTTTCCTGACATCCGGTTCCAGGGAACAGGGATGCAGACGGGGCGCCCGGATCAGATACTGTTTTTCCGTCGCATCTTTGTTAAAACCGCGCATTGTGGAAATGTGAACGGAACCTGACGAATAATGCGCATTGCCTATATCATAAACTCCCTTGAGGGCGGCGGCGCATGTTTCCCGGTTCCCGCCATCACCTCCGTCTTTCGCAAGGCCGGGCATGAAGTTGTCGTATTCGCCCTGTCGCGACGTGACGGACTGGCGCTGCCACGACTGGAGGAGGCGGGGCTCCGGGTCGAGATCTGTCCGGCCGGGGAAAAACAGCAGGTCCAGACGCTCCGCTGGCTCAACCGCGCCCTGACAGCGTGGAAGCCGGACCTTTTATGGACGTCACTCATCCGTGCCACGCTGCTGGGGCAACTGCTTGGCGCACGCCATCGCTGGCCGGTGGTCAGCTGGCAGCACAATGCCAATCCCAAACCCATCAACCGGCGCCTTCTGCTGTCCATGCGCAGGCTGTCCTGTTTCTGGGTCGGGGATTCGCAGTTCGTCACCGATGAAACGCACAGGATCCTCGGCATCCCGCGCGACCGTCTGGCATGCTGGCCGATTTTCTATGCCACCCCGCAGGCACCGCAGGCGCAGCCATGGCAGAAAGGGGAGGTCATCCGCATCGGGTCACTGGGCCGCCTGTCGCGCGAAAAGGGATATGGCGACCTGTGCGCCGCGCTGGCACTGGTGCAGAAAGCCCGGCACAACCTGCCGCCTTATGAAATCACCATCCGCGGTGAGGGGAATCATCGCGCCTTCATCGAGGAACGGTGCAGGGCGCATGGCCTCGACATGATCCACTTTCCTGGCTTTGTGACCGATACGCGCGGTTTCATCGCGTCACAGCATATGTATGTACAGCCATCGCGCTGGGAAGGGTTCTGCGTCGCCATGCACGAGGCCATGCAGGGGGGGCTTCCCGTGCTTGGCACCACCGTGGGGGAAATGCGCTATTCGGTGCAGGAGGGGAAGACTGGCTGGCGCGCGGCACCGCGCGACCCGCAATCGCTGGCGGATGCCCTGATCCGGGCGCTATCACAGCCGGAACGTTTCCACGAAATGGGGCAGCAGGCACGCAATTACGTCTGCACCCAGTTCAGCGAGGAAAACTTTACAGAGGCGGGGATGGGTATTCTGAAACGCGTGCAGGCAATTACAGGTCTGCATAAATAATGGAAAAGCCAGCGTCAGGTGATCGGACACGATGGCTGGCGCTGGCGACTGACATGACGGATGCGAAGCCGCATCCGGGCACGCCGGAATTCGTCCCCGTTCGGTCTGCTCCAAAAGTCTCATAATATATATTATGCCAACAAATCTATCCGGGCGGACTGAAATTGGCGCTTTGCGCCGCATTCCGGCATCATGGACACTTACTGACTGACGGATTGAATTCTGACCGATGGCTGACACGTTGCTGGCATGTATCCATGGCTTTGCGTTCTGTGGCATCGACGCCACACCCGTTAAGGTTGAAGTTCAGCTTTCGACCGGACTGCCATCGTTCCTGATTGTCGGCCTGCCGGACAAGGCCGTCGCGGAATCCCGTGAGCGTGTGCGCGCGGCACTTTCCGCCATGGGACTGGCGCTGCCGGCAAAACGGATTGTCGTGAACCTTGCCCCCGCCAACCTTGCCAAGGAAGGATCGCATTTCGACCTTCCCATCGCCCTTGCCCTTCTGTCCGTCATGGGTGTCGTGCCCTATGACATGGCGACGCGCTACGCGGCCCTGGGTGAACTCTCACTTGATGGTGGCCTCAATCCCGTCTGCGGCGTGCTTTCCGCTGCCATGAGCGCACATGACCTGTCGCTGGGCCTGATCTGCCCGCGCGTACAGGGCGTGGAGGCACGCTGGGCCAGCGAGGACATGGACATCCTCGCCGCGGACAGCCTCCCTGCCCTTGTCAACCATTTCCGGGGCCAGCAGGTCCTCACGCCCGTCGAACTCCCCGATTTCAGGCGCGCTTCGTCCGTCATGCCGGCCCCCGACCTTGCGGATGTGCGTGGCATGGAAAGCCCGAAACGTGCATTGGAAATCGCGGCGGCCGGTGGTCATTCGCTGCTGATGTCCGGCCCACCGGGTGCCGGGAAATCCATGCTGGCCGCGCGTCTGCCGGGTATCCTGCCAAACCTGACGGCCGAGGAAATCCTTGAGGTCAGCCGCATCCACAGCGTCAGCGGCCTGCTGTCGGACGGCCATCCCATCATCCGCCCCCCTTTCCGCGATCCCCATCATTCCACCAGCCAGGCCGCCCTGAGCGGAGGCGGCGCCCGCGCCCGACCGGGCGAAGTCAGCCTCGCGCACCGGGGTGTGCTGTTTCTGGACGAACTGCCGGAATTTTCCCGCCATGCGCTGGAAACGCTCCTCCAGCCCCTCGAAACCGGTTCCATCACCATTGCCCGCGCGGCGGCGCATGTCACCTACCCTGCCCGCTTCCAGTTGATTGCCGCGATGAACCCATGCCGCTGCGGATATCTCGGCGATGCGGCACAGGAATGTCGCAAGGCTCCCCGCTGTGGCGAGGATTACCAGGCCCGCATTTCCGGCCCGCTGCTGGACCGCATGGATATGTACGTACGCGTCGAACCCGTCCCGCTGGGGCAGATTGCCGGTCTGGCGCGTGGGGAAAGCAGCGCCGTCGTGGCCGAACGGGTCGAGGCGGCACATGCGCGCCAGGTCCGCCGGCAGGACGGCCTGCGCAATGCCGAAGCCAGTATCGACCTGTTCCCCATTCAGGCCGCGGCGCGCGATTATGCCGTCATGGCGTCGGAACGCCTGCACCTGTCGGCCCGTGGCTATACCCGCCTGCTGCGCGTGGCGCGTACGATTGCCGATCTGGCAACCGCCATGGACATCGAACAGACCCACATTGCCGAAGCCCTCGCATACCGGTTGCGTCGTCCGGTACGAAGATAAAAAATCCTGTCTTCAGGTGCTTGCATCGGAACGAAGGATCGACTAATAACACCTCACCGAGCGGATGGGTGCGTAGCTCAGCGGTAGAGCATCGCCTTCACACGGCGGGGGTCACAGGTTCAATCCCTGTCGCACCCACCATCCGGGCTTCCAAAAAATAAATATGTTGCTGGTATATCCATGACTCTGGGCATGGGTATTTCTTTGGCATGGCGGCAAATACCTGCGTCCGCACGAATCATTATTGCCGCATTCCTGCCGCAGGACGAAACCTGCGACCTGTCCCCTTGTCCGGAACGGATCGCAGGTGGCGTAAGTCCGGATTAACGGACCTTCTTTTCGCCCAGAATGTGGGTGCACAGCGTACGCAGTTCGTCCGCCGTCACGCCTTCGGGATTATGTTCCGCCTTCTTGGCGATTTCCTTTTCAATCCCGGCATGCTCCTTGCCGACATGCGCGGCCAGCATGGTGACCTCCTCACGGGTCAGCAGCTTGGGCTCATGCTTCCCACGGGCGGCGAGTTTCTGCAGATGTTCGGTAGCGGAAGGCGTATGCGAATCGGTCATTTCAGTATTCCTCTGTGATTTCACCACTCTATCGTGGCAATGATCCTCCGGTAAGAAACGCATGGGCATGGCGGGGTCACGTGAACAACGCGAAACCCTGGCCCGCATTTCCTGCATGACATGCATGGAAATTCCGGAATGCCGTGTCAGAACCCGAACATGTGATCGAACGAGAATACGCCATCATCGCGCAGGCGACCGTGATATCCGAACAGGCGGCAGGACTGGTCACGGATCATGACATATCCCCCCGTCCCCGAATGCGCGATGGCGTCCACCCCGAAAACCCGGTGTGGCCAGAGCGTCACCGACCCGCGCGCCGGGATGCTGACCTGCTGCTCCGCGATCTTCGCACCCTTTTCGTCATGCAGGCTCAGCACGGTTTCGGAACTGTCATGCCATGTGGCCGATACGGGATAGATCAGGTGACAGAAACTTGGCGCCTGTCCGGCCCCGGCCTGCAGGAACAGCCGCGTCGTCAGTCCCGGTGGCGGCCCGGAATAGGATTGCGGTTCATTGCGGTAGGTCATGACCGTATTGAAGATATGGGCCCCGAAACTGGTTTCCGCGACATGGCCCGTCAGCAGGTCCTCATAACGTATCAGGGCATGCAGCCAGCCATCCGCCTGTCCGCCCTCACGGAAATCATAGACCAGTTCCCCATGCCCCGCCCGACCGGTGACCTCCGACAGGTCCTGTGCAATCTCATGCCCGCGTGTCAGGCAGCCAAGGAAGCGTGAGCCTGAGGGCTGCCCTTCCTCATCAAAACAGTCGATACGCACCGGCAGCGTCTGCAGCGCATGCGACATCGGCGCGGGCTGCAGGGTCGTGCGGTACCGCGCCGGATCGGGAACGGGAAACGGCAGGAGATATCCCCGCCCGAAAAACCGGGGCGGCAAGGTGACGATGCCCGGATCATGGGCAAGGTCACTGCGTTCCACATTCAGATGGGCGATACGGGTTCCCGTATCCGCACGGATTTCATAACGCGGGCGCACCACATGATGGCCGCCATGGAATTCCAGTTGTTCCGGCCAGGATGCATGTGGGAGGTACTCATTGACGCATACGCCCACCGTTTCATACGGGCCGATGACCCGGTCAATGGGAACCAGCATGTCATGCCCCATGCGGCCCAGCGCCATCGCCCTGGCGGTAACAGGCACCGCATGGCTGTTCTGGACCCACAGGATCACCTGCTCGCCCGGCCGGGGCGCGGGCAGGTTGGCATAGCGTTCGGCGGGCCACGCATTGGCGTCATGGGTCACGGACAGGGTGTGGCTGGCCGCGTCACCATGGATTTCCAGCGCATATTTGACGATATCATGGCCGGCCACGCCAAGGACATGGATGAAAAGCTGCCCCGTAAAGGCAGCCAGCCCGAAACGCCGCCGGACCTCCGCACTGTCCAGCACGATCGACTGCTCCGGTGCGAAGGGGCCTTCGACCCAGCTTGCAAGGGGACGGCCGTCGCATCCGAACAGCCGCAGCCAGATCCTGACATCCCCCGCGCCATAACGCGCCCAGTAGTTGGTGGTGACCAGACGGGTGGACAGTCCATCTGCATCCCGGAAGAACGCATAATTCGTCGCAAAATTGAGACGATTCAGATAGGCGCCGGCCACAGTGAGCATATCATCGGGCAACCGGGCATCAGCCAGCGTGAAGATGTCCATCCCGTCGGGCAGGATGTCACGCAGCCGGATGCAGACCCGCTCATGCTCGAAATCCAGTGCCCATACCGCCCGCACGGGGGCATGCGGCAGGTCGGCCAGCGGGCGGGTCAGGCCGGCGGGCGTGGGTTGCCCGACCTTTTCACAGTCATGGACATAGATGCCTTCGACCTGCATCCCCTCCGGCAGAAGTGCAAGCAGCGTGCGCGCATGGCCCGCCGGGTCATAGATTGCAACCGGCCCCCTGTCGCGCAACATCCGCGCCAGCGCCGCCAGACGCTCCGCCGCCAGGGGGTGGGAGAAAGCCTTGTAGGCGATATTGCCGCCGGTGCGTGCGTCATAGGTGAGGATATCGAGCATACCTGTTTATGTCATAATTACCTGCTGGAAACACGCATAATTCGTGGATCATTTCAGGTTCAGCCTGTGACGCATTTCCTGCGCGATACCCTGCGTGTCATCAAGTGACGCGACCCGCCAGTCACACATGCGCCCCCCGAACATCCGGATACGCCCCGCCTGCGACAGATCCTGCATGAACAGGCCGATCCTGCGCGAACGTCCGGGCAGCGCGGCCACCATGACCGGCGCCTCGGTCGCCACGGCTTCCGAAATCATGGAGACACTGTCCGCTGTCACCACAATGGCGTCCGCGCAGGCCAGGAGGCCGAGATAGGGATTGTCCCCCTCCATGTCCCACACCCACGCCCCCTTCGGCGTCAGGTGGCGTGACAGGATCTCCCGCACCTCCGCACTGGTCCGGCGCGATGGCGTGACCGCCATGCCCACCCCGTCGCGGTCGATCATCCGTCCAAGCTGCGTGGCGAGCGTACGGGCCTCCGCCGCCCCCAGCCGGAAACGTCCATTCCCCCCACCAACAAGGACACTGACAAGCGGGCGTGGCAGGTGGGCCAGACGTGGCGCCCAGACCTGCCGGGCCTGCGCAAGGCATGCGGGGGAGACGCCATGCAGCGCGGTGCGCGACAGCAGCACATTCGGACCTGAAATCTCGTCATGGCGGTTGGCGATCACCAGATCGAACTTCCGCAGGTCCATGCGCGGGTTCTGAATCTGCACCACACGCCCGCCCCGCGCACGCATGGCCGCCCCCACCGCCCCGCCGGTGCCACCGATGCTGATCATCAGGCCCGATGCCCCCATGCAGGCGGACGGCACCTGCAGCGGGCGGATGGCGCGCAGGGGCATGGGCCACCATGATGCGGGCAGATGCCGCCAGCCGGGACGCACCCTGACCGGACAAAGCACGGGGTCCAGCCCCGCGCGTCGGGCAAGGCCGAAGGCCTGCGACTTCATGCCGGCGAAATCTTCGGCAATCACGCCCGCCACAGGTGCGGGCGTGGCATCGGGAATGGAGGAACACGTCATGGCACGCATCTGGCGCACACGGAATCGCAGCGTCAATCCCTTTCCCTTTTGCTGCGGGGGCAAAGCGCGGTATGGCTTGCCCCGATGACCGAAGATCCCTGCGCCTCCTTTGCTGAAACCGGCCTTGCGGCACCTGTGGGCGACAACCTGTCGCGCATGGGGGTACGCATCCCCTCGCCCATCCAGGTACAGGCCATTCCCCCGATTCTGGCCGGGCGGGATGTCGAAGGGATCGCCCCCACCGGCACGGGCAAGACCGTCGCCTTCGCCGCGCCGCTGACGCAGCGCCTGCTGGATGCGCCGCAGGGCCGCACGCCGCATGTGGCGCGTATCGTCTGCCTGTCGCCCACGCGCGAACTGGCCAACCAGACGGGCGGCGCATGGCGTGGGTGCGCCCGGGGCACGGGCCTGAAGGTGGTGGTGACCATCGGGGGCGTGCCAAAGGCGCGGCAGGTGCGCGACCTTGAAGCCGGGGCGGACATCCTTGTCGCAACGCCGGGGCGGCTTGTGGACCTGCTGTCCGATGGCGCGGTCGTGCTGGACAGCACACTTGCCCTTGTCGTGGACGAGGCGGACCGGATTCTCGACCTGGGCTTCATCGACGACATGATGACCATCGCCGCGCGCCTGCCGGTCACGCACCAGACATTGATGTTTTCCGCCACCATGCCCGACGGGATCGTCGATCTGGGCCGGAAGCTGCTGCATAAACCGGTCCGGGTGAAGGTGGATGTCGCCGACGCCCCGCCCCCGCGCATCCGCCAGCAGGTCATGTTCGTCCCCCCCCGGCACAAGCTGTCCGCCCTGGTGTCCTTCCTGTCCACCCATCCGGCGCGACGGGTCCTGATCTTTACACAGACCCGGCGACAGGCGGATGACCTGGCAAAGGCGCTGGGTCGGGACATGGCATGCGGCGTCATGCATGGCGAACATACGCAGGCCCGGCGTGAACGTACGCTGCGTGATTTTCGTGACCACAGGCTGCAGGTCCTGATCGCAACGGATGTGATGGCCCGGGGCATTGACGTCGAGGATGTCACGCTGGTGGTCAATTACGACATTCCCGACCAGCCCGAATCCTATGTGCATCGCATCGGGCGTACGGCACGCGCCGGCCGGCAGGGCAGCGCGCTGTCACTGTGCGCACCGGAGGAACGGCTTGCGCTCAAGGAAATCGAGCGGGTGACAGGCGTGCGGCTGAAGGCGATCGAGACCCCACCCTGACCTGCCGTGTGACCTGTGCGTGACGCTGGCGCATAAATGAACGCGGCATGGATTGCGACCTGCCGCCGAGGCGATAAACTTGCCTGATGACCCCGCCCTCCCGTTCCCGCTGGCATCCTGTAGGTGCATCCTGCGCTGATGCAGGGGACGCATTTTCTGTACGGGGTGGGCTGTACGCATGAAACATGCCCTCCCTGCGGAGCCGGTTCCGATACGCAGCCGCCGCAGCGGCGTCTTCATGGAAACGCTCCCTCCGCCCCCTGCCCCGCTGCCGCGCTTCGAGGTCGGGATTCCTCCGCCCGACCTGTCCGCATGGCGGGAGGGAAACTGTGGCATTCCCGGTGTCATGCATTTCGAAAGCCGTCGCGTCGGGCCGCATGTTGTCGTGGTGTGCCTGATCCATGGCAATGAATATACCGGCGCGATCGTCATGGACGAACTGCTGCGTGCGCGCCTGCGCCCCGGGGCGGGACGCCTGTCCTTCATCTTTGCCAACATGGAGGCACTGGCGCAGTTCGATCACGAACGCCCCGTGGCCTCGCGCTTCATTGACGAGGACATGAACCGCGTCTGGTCCGAAGACACGCTGCGCGGCACACGTTCGTCCCATGAACTTGACCGCGCGCGGCAGATCCTGCCGGTCATCCAGACGGCGGATATCCTTGTGGACCTGCATTCGATGCTGTGGCCCGGCCGCCCGCTGGTCCTGTCCGGGCGCGCGCCACGTGGCATGACGCTTGCCCGCCAGATTGGCGCGACGCCGCTGATCGTTGCCGATGACGGACATGCCGATGGTACGCGCCTGATTGATTTCGCACGCTTTTCCTCTCCCCGGACGCAGGCGCGCGCCTGCCTGGTGGAGGCCGGGCAGCACTGGCAGGCACAGACGCTGCATACGGCGCGCAGGGCCGTGCGCGCGGTGCTGCGCCCATCATGCCTTGTAAAGACGGAGACCGGGGGGCGGAATGTCCGCGAAACAGCGCAGTGCATGATGGTCACGGACCTTGTCCGCGCACATTCCTCGCGCTTTGCCTTTGTCGCCCCTTTCCGGGGGGGGGATATCATTGCCCGGCGCGGCACGCTGCTGGCACGCGATGGCGATGACGAAATCCGCACCCCCTATGACGACTGCATGCTGGTCATGCCCAACCTGAGGCCGGGCCGTGGGCAGACTGCGCTACGCCTTGCGCGCCGCGCGCCCCATGTCACGGACGGATCATCGTCCCATCCCGCGCCCTGACAGACGCGAAGCTCACCAAAACAATCTGGAAAACCAACAAGTTTTCGGGGGCCGCCTTTTTCAAAAAGGCGGCGTCTTCCGAAGCTTTTTGGAAAAAGCTTCACCAAAAACTTTTGATTTCATAAAACCTGTTCCGTGACAGTCAGGGTGTCATACATTCTGGCTGCATGACACCCCGGCCGGATCAGGCATAGATCGGGAAGCGGGCGCACAGTGCCTTGACGCGCGCATGCACGTCCTGCTCCGTCTTCGGGCAGCCTTCTTCACCAACCTTCGCCAGTGCACTCAGCACTTCGTCGATCATCACGCCGACTTCGCGGAATTCCGCAACGCCAAAGCCGCGCGCCGTCGCCGCAGGACTGCCGAGGCGGATGCCCGACGTGATGGCGGGCTTTTCGGGGTCGAAGGGAATGGCGTTCTTGTTCGCCGTGATGCCCGCGCGTTCCAGGCTGCGTTCGGCCGCGCGACCCGTCACCCCCTTGGGGCGCAGGTCCACAAGGATCAGGTGGCAGTCCGTGCCACCCGTGACGATATCGAACCCGCGTTCCACCAGTGTTTCGGCCAGCACACGGGCATTTTCCGCCACCGCCTTCTGGTAGTCGATGAAATCGGGACGCAGGGCCTCGCCAAAGGCCACGGCCTTCGCTGCGATGACATGCATCAGCGGGCCACCCTGCAGGCCGGGGAACACTGCCGAATTGACCTTCTTCGCAAGATCCGCGTCATTGGTCAGGATCAGGCCGCCACGCGGGCCACGCAGCGTCTTGTGCGTGGTGCTGGTCACGACATGGGCATGCGGAACCGGCGACGGATACAGGCCGGCAGCCACAAGGCCCGCGAAATGCGCCATGTCCACCATCAGGAAGGCGCCGACCTCGTCCGCGATCGCGCGGAAACGGGCAAAGTCGATGACGCGGGGATAGGCCGAACCACCCGCAACGATCAGCTTGGGCTTCGCCTCGCGCGCCAGACGTTCCATCTCCTCGTAATCGAGCAGGCCGTCTTCCTTGCGCACGCCATACTGGACCGCATTGAACCACTTGCCGGAATAGTTCGGGGCCGCGCCATGGGTCAGGTGACCACCGGCGGCAAGGCTCATGCCCAGTACGGTGTCGCCCGGACGGACCAGCGCCATGAATGCCGCCTGGTTGGCGTTCGCGCCGGAATGCGGCTGCACGTTGGCGAATTCGGCGCCGAACATCTTCTTGACCCGCTCGATGGCGAGGGTCTCGACCTTGTCCACCTCGACACAGCCACCGTAATAGCGGCGACCGGGATACCCTTCGGCATACTTGTTGGTCAGGACGCTGCCCTGCGCGGCCATGACGGCAGCGGACACCATGTTTTCACTGGCGATCAGTTCAATGCCGTCGCGCTGACGGACCTTCTCCGCCTCAATGATATTGGCGACATCCGCATCGACCTCGCTGAGGGGGGTACGAAAAAACTGCTTCAGGCCTGTCTGGTTCATAGGGTCCGACACCGTTATAATTCTCCATCGTCTAAAGACGGCTGATGCCTTCCTTGTGCAAGAGGGCATGGATACAGCGTTGCTATGTGCCATATCGTGGCGGTTAGACAACGCCAAAATGACGGAGCGTCCTGATTTGATCCTTTCGTGTGTCCCGACTGACGGGAAATATCGCGTATGACGCGCCCTGCACGTGATGGTTTCCTCCCCTCTCTGCTGCGGCGGCAGGACGTGTCGGCCAGGGCCTCCTCGGCCGGGGGACTGAAACGCGTCCTCGGCCCGGTCAACCTGATCGCGCTGGGCGTGGGGGGGACGATCGGCGCGGGCCTGTTTTCCCTGACCGGGATTGCGGCGGCCACCAATGCGGGGCCCGCCGTCGTGCTGTCCTACCTGCTGGCCGCCATCGCGTGCAGCTTCGCCGGGCTGTGCTACAGCGAACTGGCCAGCATGATCCCGATCGCAGGCAGCGCATATACCTATGCCTATGCCGCGCTGGGCGAACTGGTGGCGTGGATCATCGGATGGGACCTCGTGCTGGAATATGCGGTCGGGGCGGCTGCCGTTTCCGTAAGCTGGTCGCGGTATGTCGCCTCCCTCCTTGCCGGATGGGGGGTCGTGATTTCCCCGCGTCTGGTCGCCTCCCCGTTCGAGATGGTGACCATGCCCGACGGGACGCAGGCGCATGGGCTGGTCAACCTGCCCGCCGCCTTCATCATCGTGGCGATCTCTGTCCTGCTGATCCGCGGGATTTCTGAATCGGCGCGGGTCAATGGCATCATTGTCGTCATAAAGCTGCTGATCATTGCCGCGGTGATCGGCTTTGGCCTGCCCTATATCAACGTGGCGAACTATACCCCCTTCATCCCGCCCAATACCGGGGAATTCGGGCATTTCGGCTTTTCTGGCGTGATGCGCGCGGCCGGCACGATCTTCTTCGCCTATGCCGGGTTCGACGCCATTTCCACCACCGCGCAGGAAACGCGCAATCCCGCCCGTGACATGCCGATCGGCATCCTGGGCAGCCTGCTGATCTGCACGCTGGCCTATGTGCTGTTTTCCTTCGTGCTGACCGGGCTGGTCAATTACAAGGACATGCTTGGCGATGCGGCCCCGGTGGCGACAGCCATCGACCAGACGCCCTTCGGCTGGCTGAAGGTCGCGGTGAAGATCGGGGTCGTCTGCGGGTTCACGTCGGTGCTTCTGGTGCTCCTGCTGGGGCAGAGCCGGGTCTTCTACGCCATGTCGCGTGACGGGCTGCTGCCGCGGATGTTCAGCGTGACCCATTCCGTGCGGCAGACGCCGATCTATTCACACCTGTTCTTCATGGTGCTGACCGGAAGCTTTGCGGCGTTCCTGCCAATCGACCAGCTTGCGCACATGACCTCCATCGGCACATTGCTGGCCTTTGCCATCGTCTGCCTGGGCGTCATCATGCTGCGTATCCACGAACCGGACCGCACGCGCGCCTTCCGCGTGCCGGGGGGATATGTCATCCCCGTGCTGGGCATCGTGTCGTGCCTTGCCGTCATGGCGTCGCTCGACGGGCTGACATGGGTGCGTCTGGTCATCTGGCTGGCGGTGGGGATGGTGATCTATCTCTGTTACGGACATCGCAACAGCGTGCTGGCCCGGCAGCCCCCGCCACATGACGGGGTGTAAGGCACCGCGCCACGTTTCATGTCCGCCGGGTTAACGCATCATAATTTGGCATCAGGCCGGGCCGGTTCCATACTTGCCCCGGTTTTTTCAGGAGACTGCAGTTCATGACCATCGGTCGCTTTCCCCACACCCGCCTGCGACGCAACCGCCGGGACAGTTTCACCCGGCGGCTGGTGCGCGAAACCACGCTGACGACCGATGACCTGATCTGGCCGATTTTCGTCACCGAGGGGAGCGACAGCGTCACGGACGTCGCCTCGATGCCCGGCGTGCGCCGCGTCAGCCTCGACCGGCTGGCGGCCCATGTGGAACCGGCGGCGAAGCTGGATATCCCCGCCCTTGCCCTGTTTCCCATCACGCCGGCGGAACTGCGTGACGAAAAGGGAACCGAGGCCCTGAACCCCGACAGCCTGATGTGCCGCGCGGCGCGCCTGCTCAAGCGGGAATTCCCCGAAATCGGCCTGATCGGTGATGTCGCGCTCGATCCCTACACCAGCCATGGGCATGACGGCCTGATCGCGGACGGGTATGTCGTCAATGACCCGTCCGTGGAAATCCTGACCCAGCAGGCCGTGAACCAGGCGGCGGCCGGGATCGACATCATCGCGCCGTCGGACATGATGGACGGGCGTATCGGCTCCATCCGCCAGGCGCTTGATGCGCAGGGGATGCAGGACACGCGCATCATGTCCTACGCCGTCAAATACGCCAGCGCGTTCTATGGCCCGTTCCGTGACGCGCTGGGATCGGGCGGACTGCTGAAGGGCGACAAGAAGACCTACCAGATGGACCCCGCCAACAGCGACGAGGCCCTGCGTGAAGTCGCACTCGACCTTGACGAGGGTGCGGACATGGTCATGGTCAAGCCCGGCATGCCGTATCTGGACATCATCCAGAAAGTGCGGGAGAAATTCGCGGTTCCGACCTTCGCCTACCAGGTGTCGGGCGAGTACGCGATGATCATGGCGGCGATCCAGAACGGATGGCTCGACCGCGACCGCACGATCCTCGAAAGCCTGACGGCCTTCAAGCGCGCAGGCGCCAACGGGGTACTGACCTATTTCGCGCTCGATGCGGCGCGCCTCCTGCTCGAGGGCTGAGCCCCATGCCCCGATGCCGGCGCAGAAGAGATGTGATCGCGCCGGCATTGCGGTTTGTAATGCGAACCTGCCAAAGATACGTTATCATCAGCCCATCGTTCTGTTTTCCTGCCTTTCCACACGGGCATTTTCGCCACGGGCGCCGGGTATCCGGCAAAGGGCATGAAAACGGGCACCGTGAACTGCTGGTGAAACCGTATGACCTATACATCACCACGGCATCCGCAACTGTTCTATACAACTGCGCCGATGCCCTGCCCCTACCTGCCGGAGCGTATGGAGCGCAAGGTCGTTACCGACATCACGGGCCCGCAGGCAGAGCAGCTTCATAACCGGCTGTCCAGTGCAGGATTCCGCCGCAGCCACACGATCGCCTATGCCCCGGTCTGTGCCGGATGCACCGCCTGCGTGCCGATACGCCTGCCGGTTCACCGTTTCCGGCCCAACCGCACGCAGCAGCGTATCTTCCGGCGCAACCATGAACTGCTCAGCATGGACGTGCTGCCCCGCGCGACGGAGGAACAGTTCGCCCTGTTCCGGCGATACCAGCAGTCACGCCATGGCAATGGCGACATGGCGGGGATGAATGCCGCCGATTACCGCAACATGGTCGAGGATACGCCCATCCGGACCTTCATGATCGAATTCCGCGACCGTGAGGGACAACTGGTCTGCGTCAGCCTGCTCGACCGGGTGGAGGATGGGCTGTCGGCGGTCTATACCTTTTTCGACCCGGACATGCCGCGACGCTCCCTTGGCACTTACGCCATCCTGTACCTGGTGGAGCGGGTGCGCATGATGGGACTGTCACACCTCTATCTGGGATACTGGATCAAGGGCAGCCCCAAGATGGCCTATAAATCGCGGTTCCATACCGCTGAAATCATGCGTCGGGGTGTGTGGAGCGAACTTGTCGAACCCCAGCACGACACATCCCATTTCCTGCCGGTGCTGCCGGTTACGGTGGGATAGCAGGGCCTTTTAGTCCCCGGAGACTTTTACGAACATCCTGTTGAGTAGGGAATGAACGTTTCCGGGGACACTTTTTGATCCAAAAACAGGATCAGTCCGCCTTGCGCGGCTTGCGCACTGCCCATGCCGGGGCCGGGCGTCCCATGTCGCCACGTTTTCCCATCTGTTCCTTCATGTCCGACATCGTACGCACGCGCTGCGGGTCGGGCCATGCAACACCGTCCGCCGCCGTGAACACCACGGCGTCACGCAGGTGGCCTTCCTTGTATTTCTGCAGGGCCACGCCAAGGCCACGCGTCATTTCCGGCAACTGTTCCAGCGGGAAGACCAGCATGCGTTTGTTGGTGCCAAGGACAAGGACATGATCCCCCTGCGCCGGCACGCAGACCTGCGCGCTTTCCCCGTCCTTGAGGTTCAGCACCTGCTTTCCGGTGCGCTTTTCCGCCACCATGTCTTCTTCACGTACGATCATCCCACGACCCGCGCTCGACGCCAGCAGGCGCCGGGCATCCTGGGTCACGGGGAAGATCGTGATGATGTCTTCCTCATTCGACAGCTCGATCGTCAGGCGCAAAGGCTGCCCGTCCCCACGTCCACGCGGCAGGTCGGCGGCGCGCAGCGTAAAGGCGCGCCCGTCGGTGGCGAAACAGCACAGCCGGTCGGAACTCTGGCACTCCACGATCAGGCGCAGCCCATCGCCTTCCTTGAATTTCTGCGCTTCAGGATCGACCCCGTGCCCGCGCACCGTCCTGATCCACCCCTTCTGCGACAGGATGACACTCAGCGGTTCGCGCTCGACCGGCAGGGCGGCGGAAATATCGACCTCGGCCGGGGGGGCCGCCAGCGTGCTGCGACGCGCACCCAGCGCACCGCCGCCAAATTTCTTCTGGATCGCCTTGATTTCCGACGTGATGTGCTTCCAGCGCAGGCTTTCCTTTTCCATCAGCGCCAGCAGGCCGGAACGCTCCTCGGTCAGGGAGGCATGTTCCTTGCGGATCTCGGTCTCCTCCAGCCTGCGCAGGCTGCGCAGGCGCATGTTCAGGACCGATTCCGCCTGCAGTTCACTCAGGCCGAACGCCGCCATCAGGGAGGCGCGCGCATCGTCTTCCTCGCGGATGATGCGGATGACCTCGTCAAGGTTCAGGTAGACCGCAAGGAAACCGTCAAGGATTTCAAGCCGCCGGTCCACCGCCTCCAGCCGATGGCGCGTGCGGCGCACCAGCACGTCATGGCGATGGTCCAGCCATGCCTGAAGCACTTCCTTCAGGCTGCGCACGCCGGGCACCTGATCCGCGCCAAGCACGTTCATGTTGAGGCCAAAGCGGCTTTCCAGCGGCGTGGCCCGGAACAGGGTCTCCATCAGGACTTCCGGTTCGATCCCGCGGGATTTCGGTTCCAGCACCAGCCGGATATCAACCGAACTTTCGTCACGGATATCACCAAGCAGGGGCAGCTTCTTCTGCTCCATCAGGTCCGCGACCTGCTCGATCAGGCGTGATTTCTGCACCTGGTACGGGATTTCGGTCACCACGATCTGCCATGTGCCGAAACGCCCCTGCTCCACGCTCCAGCGTGCGCGCATGCGAAAGCTGCCGCGCCCGGTTTCGTAGGCGCGGATAATGGCGTCGCGATCCTCCACAATGGTGCAGCCGGTGGGAAAATCCGGCCCCGGCATGACGTCCAGCAACTGCGCGGTCGTTACCGCCGGGTTGCGGATCAGCAGCGTGGCGGCGGCGCAGATTTCCCCCACGTTATGGGGCGGGATGCTGGTGGCCATGCCCACCGCGATGCCCGCCGCGCCATTGGCCAGCAGGTTGGGAAAGGCCGCAGGCAGGACGACAGGCTCATGCTCCTCACCGTCATAGGTGGGGCGGAAGTCAACGCTGTCCTCGTTGATGCCCTCGAGCAGCGCCTTGGCCACCTCCGTCAGCCGTGCCTCGGTATAACGCATGGCGGCAGCATTATCGCCATCGACGGAGCCGAAATTCCCCTGCCCTTCGACCAGCGGGTAACGCACGGCAAAATCCTGCGCCAGCCGCACAAGCGCCTCGTAAACCGAGGCATCGCCATGGGGATGGTATTTACCGATGACATCGCCCACCACACGGGCGCACTTCTTGAACCCCGCCGTCGGGTCCAGCCGCAACTGCTGCATGGCGAAGATCATGCGGCGATGGACGGGCTTCATCCCGTCGCGCACATCCGGCAGGGAGCGCGACATGATGGTGGACATCGCATAGGCCAGATAGCGCTCGCTCAGCGCATCAACGAGCTTTGTATCCTCAACATGACCACGCGTGACATCGACAGACATGAAAACTCCTCCAGCACCGGAAGAACAGATAGCGAAAATGGAGGCTTTGTCCAATGCCCCAATTCGGCAAAAACTACGCGCCCCCTTCCGGGTCGTCGGGGATATCGCCGTTTTCAGCCATTCTGGCCACCATATCGAGCAGCCTGATACGCGCGGCAGGTAACGGGCGATGACGTTGCCCAAATGCGTCACGGGCCAGGAAATGCCCCGTCAGCCGCAATCCGGCGAGCCAGTCGGCCGGGGTGCCGTCCTGCGCCGGGTCCAGCAGGAATGGCGGCAGCGCCAGCAGGCGATCGCGCCACTGCCCCGCATGCCCGTCGCTGACGGCGCGACCGCTGCGGGGGGAGACCCATTTCAGGTCATGCTTCTGGCCGCTGACGGCACAGCATGACAGGTCCAGCCCGAATCCCAGATCCGACAGCAGGAGTGCCTCCCAGCGGATCAGCGCCGCCATGCCGGTCTGTTCCGCGTCAACCGGGTCGAGGCTGATGCAGGCCAGAAGCCGCGTCAGCTCCTGAAAGACCGCAAGATGGGGTTCGCGCTCAGGCAGGCTGGCATCAGCCAGCGCGCACATCGAGGCCAGCATGGCCAGCGGCAGCGCGAAATCCAGCACCCGCGCGGCGGAGGCATGGACAAGTTCCCCACGAAGCCCGCCAAGCTGATCGGGCACACGCGCACTCCATCGCGCTGTAATCAGGTTGCCGGCCTGCCAGACCGGCCGTCCCTGCCGTGACGCGCCACCACGGACCATGCCGTGATAAAGCCCATGCTCCCCGGTCAGGACATGGGCGATGACGCTGCTTTCGCCATAGGGCACGGCAGAAAGCACAAGGGCGGGAGCTTCCCATTCCATCAGGAAGTCCCCGCCCCTTCAGTCATGCCGATACAAACCGGCAATACTCAGTGACCAGCGGCCTTTGCCACTTCGGCAGCAAAGTCGTTGTCTTCCTTCTCGATGCCTTCGCCAAGCGCGAAGCGTTCGAAACCGGTCAGCTTCGCACCTGCCTTTTCCACAATGGCGCGGACGCGGCTTTCGCCATCATGCACCCACACCTGCTCCAGCAGGACCACTTCCTCATAGAACTTGCGGATACGGCCATCGACCATCTTGCTGATGATCGCCTCGGGCTTGCCCGACGCCTTCGCCTGTTCGATCAGCACCGCGCGCTCACGCTCCAGCGCCTGCGGGTCAACACCGTCGATATCCAGCGAGGCCGGGCGGGTCGCGGCGACATGCATGCCGATCTGGCGGCCCAGCGTTTCCAGCGCGTCGGTCGCACTCGGCGCCTCGACGGCGGCCAGAACGCCGATCTTGCCCAGTCCGGGGCTGACGGCGGAATGGATGTAGGTCGCAACCACACCCGACGGCACCTTCAGGACGCGGGCGCGACGGATGGACATGTTCTCGCCAATGGTGGCGATCAGGTGCGTCAGTTCGTCGGCAACCGTGCGGCCGCTCTTCAGGACAGCGCCCTTCAGCTTTTCGAGGTCTTCGCCAACCTTCAGCGCCGCTTCGGCGACTTCGGTCACGAAATTCTGGAAATGTTCGTTACGCGCGACGAAGTCGGTTTCCGCGTTCACTTCGACCATGGCGGCGGCATTCGGGGCGGATGCAACACCGACCAGGCCTTCGGCGGTCACGCGGCCGGACTTCTTGGCCGCAGCCGAAAGACCCTTCTTGCGCAGCCAGTCGATCGCGCCTTCGATGTCACCCTGCGCCTCGGTCAGCGCCTTTTTGCAATCCATCATGCCGGCGCCGGTCTTCTCACGAAGATCCTTGACCAGAGCTGCGGTAATTGCCGCCATTATCTGTATCTCCTTACGACAGGCATGCGCCCTGCCGTCGGCAGGGCGCGTCCTTGTAATCCGGTATGGGCCGGGTCGCATATCGACCCGTCCGGCATGCGGCCCCGTGGACCCGCATGCCGGGTGGTCAATCAGACCGCAGGTGTCGCCGGGGCGGCGGGCGCCTCTGCAGCAGCAGCTTCGGTAGCCGCCACTTCAATCGCGGGATCGACCGGCAGTTCCTCGGCCGCGCCGAAATCCTCGCCCGATGCGCCGAGTTCGGCGGAGATGCCATCGAGCACCGCGCCGGACACCAGTTCGCAATACAGCGCGATCGCACGGATGGCGTCGTCGTTGCCGGGAATGGGATAGGTCACGCCACGCGGGTCGGAGTTGCTGTCGAGGACCGCAACGACCAGGATACCCAGCTTGTTGGCTTCTTCAACCGCCAGCTTTTCCTTGTTCGTGTCGATCACGAACAGGATGTCCGGCAGGCCGCCCATTTCCTTGATCCCGCCCAGCGAACGCTCCAGCTTCTCGCGGTCGCGGGTGATGTCCAGGACTTCCTTCTTGGTCAGGCCCTGGGTGCCGTTTTCCAGCATTTCATCAATGCCGCGCAGGCGCTTGATCGAACCGGTGATCGTCTTCCAGTTCGTCAGCATGCCGCCCAGCCAGCGGTGGTTGACGTAGTACTGCCCGCAGCGCTTGGCCGCTTCGGCGATCTGGTCGGCCGCCGCGCGCTTCGTGCCGACGAACAGGACGCGGCCACCACCGGCCACGGTGTCACGGATCGCCTTGAGCGCGCGATCCAGCATGGGGACGGTCTGCTGCAGGTCGATGATGTGGACCTGGTTACGCACACCGAACAGGAACGGCGCCATGCGCGGGTTCCAGCGGCGGGTGTGGTGACCGAAATGCACGCCGGATTCAAGAAGCTGGCGCATTGTGAATTCAGGCATAGCCATTGTGGCTCAATCCTTGTCTTCTGGTTTGTCCTCCGTGAAGCGCCGGTCCCGTGCGGGACACCAGAGGCACATGCTTCACGTGCGAATTGCCATGGCGCAAACAGCCACGGCATGGCCGTCATATGACGGCTTTCGGGATGGATTGCAAGTAGGTGCACGGCAGGAAACCGGGATTTTTTTGGCAACATGCCCCTGCATGCGCCGTGCCATGCCGCCTTTACTCCACCACCTCACGCGGGCGGCGACCGGGGGCAACCTTGCCGAACCATGTCATGACGGGGCGCATGCAGATCAGCAGCATCATCAGCGACGCCAGCACCGAGGCACTTGCCGCACCTTCGAGGTGCCAGCGCCACGCCATGAAATAGACCAGCGGCAGATAGGCGATCGTCACGACAATGCGGGCGATCAGGACCCGCGACACCTGCCCGACGACAGTCAGCAGCGGTTCAAGCGGCACGATGCCCAGCCCCATGATGGCGTTGCCCAGCATCAGCATGATCATCAGGTTGCCGCCGGGCCAGTGCACGCGCAGCATCCATGTCAGGAGCGTATTGCCCGCGACCATGGCGAAAAGCATCAGCAGGAGCGAAAAACCGCCGATCAGCATGAACAGGCGCAGCGTCACATGCTTCAGCCCATACCAGTCATGCTTTTCCCTCAGGCGGATGAACTCCGGATACAGCGCGGGCATCATCAACTGCGCGGGCTTTGCGATGCCATCGCCGATCTGGCGTGAGACGCGATAGACGGCGGCATCCGCGGGGCCAAGCAGCCCCCCCACCAGCAGGGTTCCGAACTGGTTGAACACCGTGCCAAGCACATGATTGCCGCTGGTGGACAGGGTAAAGCGCCATATCCCCGGCGCATCGCCCGCTTCCAGTTGCCGGAACGGCTGGAAACGCCTGACCTTGCCCCCGCTGCGCAGCAGCCACCACGCCATCGCGCTGTTGGTGATGAACAGGGCAAGCTGCGTCATGCTCCAGACCATCATGAAATAGTACAGCCCCATGTGCAGCCACAGGCCAACGCCCGTGCCCACCATGCGCACGACGACACCGGACAGGTCGCATGCGCTGCTGAGCCAGAAGGCGTTGCACAGCCGGAATATGCCGGTGGACCATCCCGTATTCATGACACAGATGGTCAGCATGTAGACCATGGCGCCCAACTGATCCGCCTGTGGCCATCCCATGGAGGTGCCGAACAGCCACACCCCCAGCATCCCGACAAGCGCGCCGGTCGCCCCGCTTAGCAGGTCCGCACGCATGCAGAAGAACAGGATCCGGTGAAAACGCGGCAGGTTGCCCTTTACGAACGGCTCGGTCCCGTAATGCAGCAGCGGCTGCCATGATGGCAGGTGGGTGGCCGATGAAATGGCGGAGCCAAACGTCGTCACCAGCATCAGCACGCCGAACTGCGACAGGCCGAGCGCACGCACGGACCACGCCATGTACAGGAAACTGCACACGGCATTGGTCGCACGTCCCGCGACAAGGAAGCCGGTATTGCCAAAAATCCGCCGGAGCGTACCAGTTTCCTCAACCGCCATGGGGTATTCCGCCCGATGACAGTACCGGAAGCCCTGTTTTTGGCACAGGTAGGGAAATGATCACACTTGTTTCCGTCTCTTGCCGCCGGTCACGGCGGGGAATGTCCACAAGGTGCGTCGTGGTCGGACCAGAGGCAATGCTATCCATCGCGACATAGTGTAAAACGCTCCCGAAGGTAAGACTACCCCCCGGCCTTTCACGTTCCCTGCCCCGCACGTTCCGTCCCCATCCCACCGCGCGTCGCTGCCAGTGCCCAGCCGAGTGCGATGAACACCCATCCCGCCGTTGGCTGGGTGGAAAATGAACTTGTGGACTGCAACGGCCAGACGATGACAAACGCCAGGACGCACATCACCATCTGTTCCACCCCCATATGGGCGCGCAGTCCCCTTGCCATGGGACGCAGCAGGGCGATGACCAGCAGGCAGAACAGGACCATCCCCGGCACGCCCGCCATGGTCGCGACCTGTATGTAATAATTATGCGGATGCAGGTTGCACCCCGGCGCACCGCCATGGGGGCCATCGGCAATGCCAAGCGCGGGCAGCCCCCGAAAATAGATCGGGTTGGGACAGTTGATGCGAAACCCGTCATATCCCATCCCCACCAGTGGATGGTCGGACACCATCACCCCCGCCCGGATGAACAGCATGCCGTATGGGCTGTCCGCGAAGCCGTGCATCTGGTGCTCAAAACTGATGACCAGTTTGTTGTACGCCTGGGGTGCGACGACGGGCGACAGTGCGATGCCACCCGCCCCGATCATGCACGCCAGGACAAAGGGCAGACGCAACGCACGCACCATCAGCGCCACGCATAACGTCCCGAACAGGAACAGGAGGGTCGGCATGCGTTGTGAAATCAGCAGGAATGTCAGGACCAGCAGGACAAGAAGCCCCCCGGCGCAGAGCAGTCCCCCGCGGGTGCGCCGCTGCGCAAGGGAAATGATGACCGGCATCAGGCCGGGAAATGCCGTCATGAACAGTGCCTGCCCCGCCCGTGGCGCCCATAGCGGCCCCAGCAGGGCGCCATCTTCCCACCGGCCATATCCCATGATGTTGCGCCCCCACAGATATTGCTGCCAGCTTCCCGCCACCATCCATATCGCCACCCATGCATAAGCAGTGGCGAGGCGATGCCTGTCGCGCGCATCCGTCAGGACCCAGAACGCCATCGCCGCGACGAATACCGGATATCTCAGCAGTAGCACGGACTGCACGACCGCACGCATCGACCCCGTGCAGGCGGAGGCCAGGACGATATCCGCCCCCAGCAGGAGCGACAGCACGAACCATGGTTGACGCAGCCATGACCAGTCCCGGCTCAGGGCGCTGTGGATGACGAACGCACCGGCAATCAGGCAGAGCAGGATTTCCGCGGGCGCCAGCGCATAGCACAGCAGGAGCGGAAACGCATATGTGCCCCACACGGCAGGCCGCTTCATCCATGACAGGTCTGGCGGACAGGAAGCACGGGCGCTGTCGGGCATGATGTTTCCAGATGTTGGGACGGCCCGGCCCGCTTGTGAAAAAAGCAGGCCGTTTCCGTCAAAAAGGATTCCTGCCCTCCGTATTCCACACTTTCACGGCATGGCCCATATCGCAGATGCATCATATCTGTCCGGGGCGACGGGCATGTGCGGATGGCAGGCGAGAGGCGGCTATTCCCGGAACCGACGCTGCAACTGGAAAAGATGCAGCGCCGGCCAGAAACTGAGAATGGCCGCCACCAGCAGCGACATGCGCAGGGCATCGGCGCCGAAATGCGGCGTCAGCATGTCGCTGATCCACCCGAAAAGCGGCGGGCCAAGGCCAATGCCGACCGCGTTGGCAAGCAGCGCATACAGCCCCGTCGCGGCCGCGCGCCGGTGCACGGGCACCACGCTGGGGATCGCACCATAGATCGGCCCCGTGCAGAGCGCCGAGAGCGTCGTCGTCAGCACCAGCATCGTCAGCGAAAGATTGAGTGAGTGCGTCAGCACCTGCACGATCTGGAACGGCTGGGAAATGAGATAAGCCCAGAAGGCAAAGCGCATCGCCCCACCAAAACCGAAGTGTCTGGCCACCCGGTCGGCAATCGGGCCACCGATGAAGGTGCCGAGCACGCTTGCAATTCCGATCCCGATCCCGAACCACGCCCCGGCCTGCCCCGATGTCAGGCCGAAGGACCGCATGTAGAAGGAAACGCCCCACAGGGTAATGCCATAAGTCACCACCTGGCTGGTGACACCATAAAGGAGCAGGTCACGCAGCGGCCGGTTGGCCAGCAGCGCGCGCCACGACCCGCCCTCCGGCTCCGCAGGCGGCATCGGTGGTTCACGGACGAATACATAAAGCAGGATCGCAACCGGAATCCCCGCCAGCCCCACTGCCGCGAATGTCACGCGCCAGCCCACATGCTCGACCAGATATCCACCCCCGGCCAGGCCGATGACATAACCGAGGTAGGATACGCCATAGGAAATCGCGAACGACGTACTGCGCTTCTCCGGCGTCGAATAGGCCGCATTGAGCGCGGAGGAGGAAGGAGAAAACGCCGCCTGCCCCAACCCCACGCAGACACGGGTCGCCGCCATGGTCGCAATCCCATGCGTGCGCCCCATCAGGGCCGTGGCGATACTCCACAGCGCGATGCCGAACGACGCCATGCGCGCGGCGAACCCACGATCGGAAACCAGGGCGAAAGGCACGATCATCACGCCATAGAGCAGCGCGAAGGCCGTGCCGCCGAGCAGGCCCACCGTTGCGTCCGAAAGATGAAGGTCATGCTTGATGGCGTCATTGGCCGAGGAGAAAACAAACCGGTCGATGAAATCGAGCATGCCCGCCACGCCAAGGAGCATGATGACGGCCGGCGACCATCCCCGCCGGGAAGGAAGGTCATGACGCGCATCCGTATCGCGTGCGCTCATGCCCCGCGACCTCCGGACAGGTCCCCGGCCCGTTCCCGTGCGTCATGGGTGTCATGTCGAGATGGCGTGTCCCTGTTCGGCATCATGAATCGCTTCCAGTTTCGTGCGTTACCGGAGTCATTAGCACATTTATGCCGGAACGCTGATCCATCGGCCGGACCGCCACCGGACCACCTGAATGGTGCGGTTTTTGTGCAAAGTGCCATCTAGACGGCAGTGGAATACGTAGCTAAACAGACGCTATGGAGAGGTGGCCGAGCGGTTGAAGGCAGCGGTCTTGAAAACCGCCGTGCGTGTGAGCGTACCGTGGGTTCGAATCCCACCCTCTCCGCCACATACCCCTTCGGGGCAGGCGCTTTTTTCCAGAAATCATGCACGGCATAGTGCTTTATTTGCAGGCAATGGAATTGATGAATTCCATTAGCAGACAAGTAATGGACTATTTCAAAATAACTTATTCATTATGAATAAGATTTTTTAAGGGCATGAATACACAAAAAGCCTGCATCCGGAACAGATGCAGGCTTTCTGCTTCATCTCATACCCGTAACCGGATCAGGCGACGCGACGGTTCCCACCGCGCTGGCCACCATGGCCACCGGGACGACCACTGCGACCATTGCAGCCACCACCACCGGAACGGCCACCGCGTCCGCGGCCACCACCGCCCAGCACGGGGGGACGCATCGTGGAATTGGCCGCAGCCTCGGAATGGTAGGGATGTTCCTGCACGACCGGGATCTTCTTGCCGATCGTCTTTTCGATGTCACGCAGCCATGCGCGCTGTTCCGCATCACACAGGGACACGGCCCAGCCATCACGTCCCGCACGCGCGGTCCGGCCAATGCGATGGACGTAGCTTTCGGGCACGTTCGGCAGGTCGTAGTTGAAGACATGCGTCACGTCATCGACATCAATGCCGCGTGCCGCAATGTCGGTCGCAACCAGCACCTTTACCGCGCCGGAACGGAAACCCGACATCGCACGCTCGCGCGCACCCTGCGACTTGTTGCCGTGGATGGCCTCCGCCGTGATGCCGTGTTCGTTCAGGAAGGCGGCAACCTTGTTGGCCTCATGCTTCATCAGCGTGAACACGACGGCGCGTTCCACTTTCGGGGAGTCCACCAGCAGCTTCAGCGCCTCGCGCTTGTTGCCCGTGTCCACATACATGACGGCCTGGCGGATACGGTCCACCGTGCTGGACGGCGGGGTGACCTGCACCGTCGCCGGGTCACGCAGCAGGCCATGCGCCAGTTCGGAGATGCTCTTGGGCATCGTCGCGGAAAACAGCAGGGTCTGGCGGTCGGTCGGCAGGGTCGCGACAATCTTTCGGATATCGCGGACAAAACCCATGTCGAGCATCCGGTCGGCCTCGTCCAGGACAAGGATCTCCAGCCCGGACAGGTCCACATGCCCCTGCCCCATCAGGTCGAGCAGGCGGCCCGGTGCCGCAACCAGCACGTCGACGCCACGGCGTAGCGCCTCGATCTGGCGCCCCTGCCCCACGCCACCGAAAACCACGGCATGGGTGAACTTCATGTGCCGCGCATAGGACGCGAAGCTGTCATCGATCTGCGACGCCAGTTCACGCGTGGGCGCCAGCACCAGCGCACGTGCGCCCTTGGGGTGGGCGCGGCCCTTGCTGGTCAGCAGGTGGTTGAGGATCGGCAGCGCGAAGGCCGCCGTCTTGCCGGTGCCGGTCTGCGCCAGCCCCAGCAGGTCACGCCCCTGAAGCAGATAGGGAATTGCGCCAGCCTGGATCGGGGTGGGCGTGGTATAGCCTTCCTCGTTGAGGGCACGCAGCAGCGGCTCCGCAAGATGAAGATCGGCGAACGTTGTCATGAAAAGCGCCTCCTGGCGCAAGGAAATATGGCCGGAAACGTCACGACAGCATGCGCGTCCGGAAAAACCTGATGAAGGAACACAAGACCTGCCCCTGCCGGTTCGCACGGGGCGGCCGTCTGTCGTCGCAAAGTATCAGGTGTCGGGATGAAACTGGTCCTGTCGCTTCTGTCGTGTCCCCCGCGTCAAGGACACGCGCCTACATGCCAGCAACCGGGACAGGCGCGGTCCGTCCCTTGGCGCGGCTTCTATCGGTTTGTGTCCCCGCCCGCAAGTTTTTTCCATCTTCCAGCGACGGGAGCGGTTTCAGCCGGGGAAACGATCGGTCACGATGACCTCCGCATCCGGCAGCGCACCGACCCTTGGCGCGGCTTCCTGCGTGGCCCTGCCGATCACCACGAACATGGCGACCACGTGATCTTCGGGCAGGTTGATCAGCTTGCCCACCGCGTCATAATCGAACCCGTCCATCGGGCAGGTCTGGTACCCGCGCGCGGTCGCCGCCAGCATCAGCGTCTGCGCCGCAAGGCCCGCACTGCGCATGGTTTCGTCACGCTGCACCCATTCGCGCCCCATGTAGTAATCGCGGATCATGCCCGCCATCTGGTCCTGCACCGCCTTGGGCGCGCCGTTGAAATAACGGGCCGGGTCCTTCTTCCACGCCGCCATGTCGGCACAGATGACCACCAGTGCGGAGGCATCGGTCACCTGCGCCTGGTCCCACGCCACCTTGCGCAGTTGCGCGCGCAGGGCCGGGTCCTTCACCACGACGAAACGGTAGTGCTGGATGTTGAAAGCACTTGGCGCATGCCGCGCCGCATGCAGCAGGGTGGCGAGTTCGGCATCGTCAAGGCGATAGGTAGGATCATATGCCCTTATGGCGCGACGCGTGCGGATTGCCTCGAATGTTTCCATGACCTTACTTCCTTCTGCCAGGTTGTAGGGGGTATGCGCCCTTACCTGCGACGCAGCAGGAACAGCGCCTGCTCCCCGAACAGGTTGGCCAGCCGGATGGAGCGCCGCCACGGCGCGCGCTCGCCTTCCTCATCCACGGCCATCCATTGCTGCACAACGTAACCCTCGTCACGGCACAAGGTCAAAAAATCCAGAATCGTGCAGGGATGGATATTGGGTGTTTCGTACCATGGCGTGTTCCACACCGCCGTCATCGGCATGCGCCCGCTCAGCAGCAGCTTGAGGCGAAGCTGCCAGTGGCCGAAATTCGGGAACGACACGATGGCGTATTTCCCGATCCGCAGCATCTGGCGCAGGACTTCGCGCGGGCGTTCAACCGCCTGCAGCGTACGTTGCAGCACCACATAATCGAACGCGTCATCGGGATAATGTTCAAGGTCGTGATCGGCATCCCCATGCATGACCGGCAGGCCGTGCGCGACCGAACGCGTGACCTCCTGCATGTCGATCTCGATCCCGCGCGCATCGCACCCGCTGATGCGGAACAGGTAATCGAGCAGCAGTCCGTCGCCACTGCCGATATCGAGGACCCGCGTCCCCGGCCGGATCATCCCGGCAATCAGTTTCTGGTCAAGGCGCATGGTCAGGCAATCCGCGCATGTTCTGCCGCCCCGGCGACAAAGCCCCGGATGGTGCGGTCAAGGTCGGGTTCATCAAGCAGGAAGGCGTCATGCCCCTTGTCGCTTTCGATCTCGACAAAGGAAACGTTGGCCGCAACCCGGTTCAGCGCAAGGGCGAGAAGCCGCGCCTGCGAGGTGGGAAACAGCCAGTCGGAGGAAAAGGAGATGATGCAGAACCGCGTCCGCGTGCCCCGGAATGGTCGCGACAGGTCCCCCTCGTAATCCGCGCCGAGGTCGAAATAATCCATGGCCCGGGTGATGGTCAGGTACGAATTGGCGTCAAAGCGACGCACAAAGGTGGAGCCCTGGTGCCGCAGGTAGCTTTCCACCTCGAACATTTCCCCGAACAGGGAACCGGGGTTGGCGCCATTTCCCTGCGGGGCCTTGCGCACGCGCCGCCCGAATTTGCGGTTCAGCGCCTCCTCCGACAGGTAGGTGATGTGCGCCATCATCCGCGCCACCGCCAGACCACGCGCCGGAATGGCGTCATGTTCCCAGTACCGGCCGCCATGCCATTGCGGATCGGCGAAGATCGCCTGCCGGCTGACCTCGTTAAAGGCAATGTTCTGCGCGGAATGGAAGGGCGACGTCGCGATCGGGATGGCGGCGAACACCATTTCGGGGAAGGTCGCGGCCCATTGCAGCACCTGCATGCCCCCCATGGAGCCGCCAAGCACCGCAAACAGCTTCGTAATTCCCAGATGGTCGATCAGCAGCTTCTGCGCCTGCACCATGTCACGGATCGTGATGGGCGGAAAATCGGTGCCCCAGGGTTCACGACCACCGCCAGGACACTCCCGCAGGGAACGTGGGCCGGTACTGCCCATGCATCCACCCAGCACATTGATGCAGATGACGAAGAAGCGGTCCGTGTCGATCGGCAGGCCCGGCCCGACAAGGCGGCTCCACCATCCGGGCTTCCCCGTCAGGGGATGCGTCTCCGCCACATACTGATCGCCAGTCAGGGCGTGGCAGATCAGGATGGCGTTGTCATGCCGGGGCGAAAGCGTGCCATAGGTGCGATAGGCCACCTCCACCGGTGCAAGGTGAAAGCCACATTCAAGCGTCAATCCACCGGCAAAGGCCACATTCTGGTGCGAAAGGCACGAAGCGGAAACGGTCTGGTCCATGGTGAAGCCGACATCCCGTAAACACGCGACATGGCAGGCCGCCATGCCCCGATCCCCTTCAGACAAAGGTGCAGCGGTATGACACCTGCACCGGACATGCGCAAGATTTCCCTGCCTGACCCGGGCTGTCCGGCGCGTCCCCCTTTGCCCCGAACCTCACGATAGCGTGACACCTGCCCGGCACAACTTTCATGCGGGAGGGTCGTTATAACACGATGCCTTCGCCACGGCCGCCCATCCGGGCCGTGGCCCCCATCATTACGGAGCATGAAACCATGGCAATCAGGAAATACGGCACGGCACAGTGGACTGGCGGCCTGAAGGACGGCAAGGGCAACGTCTCGACCGAAAGCGGCGCCCTGTCAAAGCAGCCCTATGGCTTCAACACCCGCTTCGAGGATACGCCCGGCACCAACCCCGAGGAACTGATCGGCGCAGCGCACGCGGCATGCTTCGCCATGGCGCTGTCAGGGGTGCTGGGTGGCAAGAACATCACGGCCGACCTGCTGGAAACCAAATCCACCGTGACGCTGGAAAAGAAGGATGACGGGTTCGCCGTGACCGCCGTGCATCTCGACCTGCACGCCACGGTGCAGGACGTTGATTTTGCGACCTTCAGCGAACTGGCCAACACGGCGAAGACGGGATGCCCCATCTCCAAGCTGCTGAACGCACCCATCACGCTTAAAATTGTGCTGGAGCAGTAATGCGCAAAGGGGGACGATCAGCCCCCGACCTGCCCCCGGTGGCGCAGCAGGTGATCGGCAAGCACGCAGGCCATCATCGCCTCGCCCACCGGCACGGCACGGATGCCGACACATGGGTCATGACGGCCCTTTGTCATCACCTCCACATTCTCGCCCGAACGGGTGACGGAGGGGACGGGGGTCAGGATTGAACTGGTCGGCTTGACGGCAAAGCGCGCCACGACAGGCTGCCCCGTGGAAATCCCGCCAAGGATGCCGCCCGCATGGTTGGAGGCGAACCGCAGCGTCCCGTCCTGCATGCGCATCGGATCGGCATTTTCCTCCCCCGTCAGGGCGGCAGCGGCAAAACCTTCGCCAATTTCGACACCCTTGACGGCATTGATGCTCATCAGCGCCATGGCAAGGTCTGAATCCAGCTTGCCATAGATGGGAGCACCCAGGCCCACTGGCACGCCCTCGGCCACGACCTCGATCACCGCACCGATGGAAGAACCATCCTTGCGGATTGCGGCCAGAAGTTCCTCCCACTGCGCAAGGGCAACCGGATCGGGGCAGAACAACGGGTTACGCCCCACCAAGTCCCAGTCCCAGCGCGTGCGATCCACCTTGAGCGCACCGACCTGCACCAGGGCCGCGCGGATCCGCACCCCCTGCCCCAGCACCTTGCGCGCCACGGCGCCTGCGGCAACACGCATCGCCGTCTCCCGCGCGGAGGAACGGCCCCCGCCGCGATAATCACGGATGCCGTATTTACGGTCATAGGTGACGTCGGCATGGCCGGGACGGTACCGTTCGGCAATGTCGCCGTAATCGCGCGAACGCTGGTCGGTATTGTGGATCACCAGCGAGATCGGGGTGCCGGTCGTCTGCCCCTCGAACACACCGGACAGGATTTCCACTCTGTCGGCTTCCTGCCGCTGCGTCGTGAATTTCGACTGCCCTGGCCTGCGACGGTCCAGCCATGGCTGGATGTCCGCCTCGCTCAGGGGCAGGCGCGGCGGGCACCCGTCCACCACGCAGCCAATCGCCGGACCGTGGCTTTCGCCCCAGGTTGTGACACGGAACATGTGACCGAAGGTGTTGTACGACATCGTGTTATGCCCTGCCGCCCCTGTGTGTCAGCTTCCCGCGACGGTGATGTCAGGGGCCGTGGGGTTTTTCATGCCCACGATGTGGTATCCCGAATCGACATGATGGATTTCCCCGGTCACGCCGCCCGACAGGTCGGACAGCATGTAGAGGCCCGCGCCCCCCACTTCCTCAAGCGAGACATTGCGTTCCAGCGGGGAATTGTACTGATTCCATTTCAGGATGTAGCGGAAATCCCCGATCCCGTTGGCCGCCAGCGTCATGACCGGCCCGGCGGAGATGCCGTTAACGCGGATGCCATCGCAGCCCAGGTCCACGGCCATGTAACGCACCGAAGCCTCCAGCGCCGCCTTGGCCACGCCCATCACGTTGTAATGCGGCATGACACGTTCCGCCCCCAGATAGGTCAGGGTCAGCAGCGAACCGCCCGATTTCATCAGGCGCGCGGCCCGGCGCGCCACCGCCGTGAAGGAATAGCAGGAGATGTCGAGCGCCTTGAGGAACGCCTCACGCGGGGTATCGACATACCGGCCGCGCAGGAACTGCTTGTCGGCCCATCCGATCGCATGCACCACGAAATCGATCTGGCCCCATTCCTTCTCGATCGCGGCGAAAGTGGCGTCGATGGCCGCGTCATCGCTGACATCGCACGGCAGCACCAGCGTGGACCCCACGGATGCGGCCAGCGGCCGTACGCGCTTGCCCAGTGCCTCCCCCTGATAGGTGAAGGCCAGTTCGCCGCCCTGCTCCGCCACGGCGCGGGCGATCCCCCACGCGATGGAGCGGTCGTTCGCGACGCCCATGACAAGTCCGCGCTTGCCTTTCATCAAAGAACCTGTAGCGGAGATTTTGGCCGCGCCGTCTGACATGCTACTACCCTTGGTGGTGAATGGCGTATGAAAATTTCGGCATGGTGGTCGCACAAGCCGAAGCATCGGACAAGGTCCGGCGCATGGAATTGTAGCGATTAATGCCGCCGTCGTAATTTACCTTATATTTCGATATGTTTCGCACCGGACCATACGCTGCGCGCAAAATGTGGTCCCCAGACCGGAAAATGCACATGACCACCAGACTGATCGACCTTGATGCGGACCCTTTCGACCTGTTCGACGCATGGATGAAGGACGCCGTGGCGCACGAACCCAACGATCCCAACGCCATGGCGCTGGCCACCGCCACGCCGCAGGGACGGCCGTCGGTGCGGATGATCCTGCTCAAGGGGGCGGACCGGCGCGGGTTCGTGTTCTATACCAACCTCAACAGCCGCAAGGCCGGGGAACTCAAGGCCAATCCGCACGCCGCCCTGCTGTTCCACTGGAAAAGCATCCGCCGCCAGATCCGTATCGAAGGACCGGTCGAACCCGTCACCCCGGCGGAGGCGGACGCCTATTTCGCAAGCCGCAGCAGGATCTCCAGCCTCGGGGCGATCGCCTCCAACCAGTCGCACCCGCTTGCCGACCGGGCGGTGTTCGAGGCACGGCTGAAAGAGCTTGAAGCCCTCTACCCCACGGAGGATACCCCCATCCCCCGCCCCGCCAACTGGAGCGGCTTTCGCCTGGTGCCCGACAGTTTCGAATTCTGGCAGGATCGCCCCTATCGCCTGCATGACCGCGCGACATGGACCCGCACGGACAAGGATGACTGGACCCGGCAGCGTCTTTATCCCTGAACTTGCGGCCTCTTTATTCGTTTCCTGAAAGAGTGAGTTTCACAAGACACGAAAAAAGATCGGGAAACAGACATGAAAGGGGCGTCCATGCACATCCGCAAGATACTGCTGCCACTGTCTGGCGCGGAAAATGCTGGAAGCGCCCTTGGCATCGGGGTCATGTTCGCACAGCGTTTCAATGCCCATATCGCCGGACTGCATGTCGGCAGCGACTGGCAGGAGGTCAGCCCCATGGCGGGCGAAGGCCTGTCGGGGGCGATGGTGCAGGAAATGATTGCCGCCGCCCTGCATGAAAGTGCCGGCCACCTGAAGGAAGTCCGCCACACGTTCCACAGCTTCATCAAGGAAGCGGGCCTGCCGATCGTGGCCCCCCGCTCCCCGCTGTCAACCATCCCGATGGACCGGCCGAGCGCCAGCTTTACGGCCATGGCGGGGAACATGTACACCGTCGTCGCCCATCAGGCGCGGATGTCCGATATCGTCATCGTGCGCAATACCGGGGCCAGCGGGCAGGTCTCCTCCTCCGACGCGCTGCATGCCACGCTGTTCGACAGCGGACGGTGCGTTGTCGTCGCCCCCATCGAACGGCCCGTCAGTGTGGGACGGCGCATCTGCATCGCATGGAACGGCACGACAGAGGCCGCAACCGCCCTGCGCCATGCCCTGCCATGGATCGTGGAGGCCGAGGAGGTGCGCATCCTCTACAGCCGCAGCTACCAGCGGCTTGGCCCGGAGGCGCGCCACGTCAAGCATTACCTCGACATCCATGGCGTGGATACGACCATGCACGAATTCCACGCCGATGGCCGCAGCGTCGGCGCGGCCCTGCTGGAGGCGTGCCACGATTTCAACGCGGACATGATGGTCATGGGCGCCTATTCACATTCCCGCCTGCGCCAGATGATCCTTGGCGGGGTGACGCGCCATGTGCTGGAGAACGGAAAACTGTCGGTTTTCATGAGCCGTTAATATACACTGAAAAATAGTGCAATAAGCCCTCACGCATACATGGGCTTGCCATGCATAAACCGAAGACCGTACATTATTCCCCTTGCATGGGTGGGGAATAGTGATTAACTCCTCACCAAATTAACGATTAAATATCGTGAACTGCGGAGGGAGATCGCAACGTGCAGGTTGATCCGTCAATTATACGATCACTGCAGGCTGAGGGAAATACCGCACATGACGTCCTGCGGATCGCCCTGACGGGGGACATGCGCGGACGTATCGGGCTGGTATCGTCCTTTGGCGCGGAATCCGCCGTCCTGCTGGCCATGGCCGCGGAAATCGACCCGGCGGTGCCCGTCCTGTTCCTGCAGACCGGGCAGCATTTCCCCGAAACGCTGCAATACCGGCAGAAACTTGCACGCTTCCTTGGCCTGACCAACGTGCGCGACATCCATCCCGACCCGGTGCAGATCCATGACCGCGATCCGGAGGGACAGTTGTGGGCGTTCGATCCCGACGCCTGCTGCGCCCTGCGCAAGGTCGAGCCCCTTGACGAGGCGCTGATCCCCTTTGACGGGTGGATCACCGGGCGCAAGCGCACGCAGGCCGCCACCCGCGTCAACCTCCCCATTGTTGAAAAGACGGAGGACGGCCGCATCAAGGTCAACCCGCTGGCACAGTGGACCCCGCGTGAACTTGATGCGGAAATGACGCTCCGCAACCTGCCACGCCATCCGCTCAGCCTGCGTGGCTATCCCTCGATCGGCTGCGCGCCGTGCACCCTGCCCGTCGGGGCGGACGCGGACCCGCGCTCCGGCCGCTGGGCAGGACAGAACAAGACCGAATGTGGCATTCATGTCCGCAAGGTGTCCTCACCATCATGACGAAGGCAGCCCCGACCTTATGGTAGACGTGTCTTCATCTTCTCATCCCGCCCCCACTTCTTCCCCGGAAAGGAAGGTCTGCAAGTCCATGGACGATCTTGATCAGCTCGAAGCCCAGAGCATTTTCATCCTTCGTGAGGCCTATCGCAAGCTCAAGCCGCTGGCGATGCTATGGTCTCTGGGCAAGGATTCCAACGTGATGGTATGGCTTGCGCGCAAGGCATTCCTTGGGCGCGTGCCGTTCCCGGTCATGCATGTCGATACCGGCAAGAAATTTCCGGAAATGTACCAGTTCCGCGATGAATACACCAAGAAGTGGAACCTCGACCTGCTGCTCGGCGACTGCCCGGCGGTGGAGGAAATCGACCCGACCCTGCCACCGGCCGCGCGGTCGGCCGCGCGCAAGACGGCGGGCCTTGCCGCGATGATCGAGAAATACAAGCTCGCGGGTGTCATCGCCGGCATCCGCCGTGACGAGCAGGCCACCCGCGCGAAGGAACGCGTGTTCAGCCCACGTGGCGCGGGACACAAGTGGGACGTGCGCAACCAGCCCCCCGAATTCTGGGACCAGTACGCCACCCCGCACGAAGCGGGCATGCATATCCGCGTCCATCCCCTGCTGGCATGGCGGGAGATCGACATCTGGCGCTATATCGAGCGTGAGGGCATCCCGCTGGTGGACCTGTATTTCTCCAAGAACGGCAAGCGGTACCGCTCGCTCGGGGACCAGGACATCACCAACCCTGTCGAAAGCAACGCCAGCACGGTGGCCGAAGTGATTGCCGAACTGGAAACCTCGCGCACGTCGGAACGGGCGGGCCGCGCGATGGACCATGAATCCGAAGATGCGTTCGAGCGTCTTCGCGTTGCCGGTTACCTGTGAACGTCGGGCCGAGCGGAGTATCAAGAACATGAATACGATTTCCCCTCCGGTCTCGCAGGAGGCCGCAACCCCGATCGTCATCGTCGGGCATGTGGACCATGGCAAATCCACCCTGATCGGGCGACTGCTGTACGATACCGACAGCCTGCCTGACGGGCGCGTGGCGCAGATCATCGAATCCAGTACCAAGCGTGGCCTGTCGGTCGAATGGAGCTTCCTGCTCGACAGCCTGCAGATCGAGCGCGACCAGGGTGTCACCGTCGATTCGACGCGCATCCCCTTCCGCCTGGGGCAGCGGCAGTTCGTGATCGTCGATGCGCCGGGCCACCGGCAGTTCCTGCGCAACATGATCACCGGCGCCGCCGATGCGGAGGCCGCCGTACTGGTGGTTGACGCCGCCGAGGGCGCACAGGAACAGACCCGTCGCCATGCGATGCTGCTGCGCCTGATCGGCATCCGCCATGTCATCGTGCTGATGAACAAGGTCGATCTGCTGGATTATGACGAGGCGAAGATCACCGCGTCGGAAAAGAGCGTCGCCGCCCTGCTGAAGCAGTTGGAGATCGAACCGACCCTGTTCGTGCCCGCCTCTGCGCGTGAAGGCGACAACATCGCGTCGCGTTCGGAGCGGATGGCCTGGTACAATGGCCCGACCCTGACCGAGGCGCTGGCCCTTGTCCCCGCGCCCTCGTCGCGTTCCGACCTGCCGCTGCGCCTGCCGGTGCAGGATGTCTACCGCTTTGATACGCAGCGCGTCGTGGTCGGGCGCATCGAACGTGGCCGCATCAACATCGGCGACAGCGTCGTGATCGGACGCCATGGCACGATCGCCCGGATTGCCACGATCGAAAGCTGGCATACCGCGCCGCAGACCTCCGCCATCGCGGGGCAGTCGGTGGCCATCACGCTGGAACCCGACGTGATTCCCGACCGTGGCGACCTGCTGTTCCCGCCGGGTGAAGCGCCACTGCAGGGTGCGCGCGTGCAGGCGCGCCTGTTCTGGCTGCGTCAGGAACCGCTGCGCGTGGGTGAAAGCTTCCGCCTGCGACTGGCCACGGCGGAACATCAGGTAACGGTGGCCTCGATCGATTCCGTTGTCCGACTCGAGGACCTGACCGAACATCCCGCCGATGTCGTCCCCCCCGAAGGCTTTGCCGAGATCACCCTTGCGGTGTCGGAGACGATGCAGTTCGACCCCTTCCTGCCGGGCACGGCGGACGGGCGCGGCGTCCTTGTGGACCGCAACCAGCAGATCGTCGGTGGCGTGCCCCTGATCGGGGTGGCGGAGATCGCCAGCGGGACCAAGGCCATCCATCCGACCGGCAGCACGGTATCCACATGGGACCGCGCGCAGGCCAAGGGGCATCATGGCGGCGTGTTCTGGATGACCGGCCTGCCCGGCGCGGGCAAGAGCACCATCGCCCGCGCGGCGGAAGTGCAACTGTTCTCCCGCGGGGTCGATGTTTCCGTGCTTGATGGGGATACGCTGCGCGCGGGCCTGTGTTCGGACCTTGGCTTCAGCGAGGCGGACCGGCGCGAGAATGTCCGCCGTGCGGCGGCGGTGGCGCGCATCCTTGCCGACAGCGGGCAGGTCGTGCTTGTCGCCCTGATCTCGCCCACGGTTGCGGATCGGGAACTCGCACGCCAGATCGTGGGCGACGAGTTCCACGAGGTGTTCGTCGATACCCCGCAGGCCACCTGTGAAACGCGCGATCCGAAGGGCCTGTATGCGGCCGCGCGGGCGTGGAAGATTTCCGGCTTCACCGGGATCGACGCCCCTTACGAGGCGCCTGCGAAGCCTGAACTGCGGCTTGCGACCGAAAACCGCGATGCCGCCGACAGCGCGCGTGACCTTGTGACGTTCATTGCGGACACCACCGCACTGAACCGCAAGGCTGCTCCGGCGTCCTGAGGGAACAGGGCGAAGCGGACGGGTTTTCCTGCCGCTTCGCCTGTCCCTTTCCCATGCCGTCGCGACCGTGGCTGCGGTCGATATCGCTGGCGTCATGTGGAAATATAAAATATACGTGCACACCCGTATGAATCACGCGCATCTCCATCCCGCACGGTGGAATGCCAGCGCCTGCCTCGCCTGAAAGGGATTGACCAGAAGTGGATGTCAGGAACAACCGCCGCACAACAACAGGCTCCAGCGTTGTCACGGCCAATCGCCTGCTCGACGGGCGGATCGTCTGGCTGACGGACCAGGGCACATGGTCCGTTGATATCGCCTGCGCCGCGGTCTGGCCGAATGACAGGATCGAGGCCGTGATCGCCGATACCGCCCGCCACCAGCAAGAGCAGGGCGTCGTGGGCGTATATGGCGTGCAGCTTGCGGATCAGGAGGCGGGGATCATGCCGCTGACGGTGCGTGAGCGGATCCGTGCCTTTGGCCCCACCGTGCATCCACAGTTCGCCCCCTCCCATGAGGATACCGTCCATGTCTGACACCGCGTCCCAGACAGCACCGGCGCCCGCCGTCGGCCGTTACGCCTATGACCAGGTGGACCGCACGTTCCTGCACGAACGGGTGGAACAGTTCCGCGACCAGGTGGCGCGCCGTATTTCGGGCGAACTGAGCGAAGACCAGTTCAAGCCGCTGCGGCTGATGAACGGCCTGTACCTGCAGTTGCATGCCTACATGCTGCGCGTGGCGATCCCTTATGGCATGCTGGGTGCGGCGCAGATGCGTGAACTGGCGCATATCGCGCGGACCTATGACCGGGATTACGGGCATTTCACCACGCGCCAGAACATCCAGTTCAACTGGATCCGGCTGGAGGATACGCCCGACATCCTTGGTCGTCTGGCGGCCGTGGACATGCATGCCATCCAGACCAGCGGCAACTGCATCCGCAACGTGACGTGCGATGAATTCGCAGGCGCTGCGGCGGACGAAGTGCTCGATCCGCGCATCCATGCGGAAATCCTGCGGCAGTGGTCCACCCTGCATCCGGAATTCTCCTTCCTGCCGCGCAAATTCAAGATCGCCATCACCGGCAGTCCCCATGACCGGGTGGCGGCGCGTTTCCATGATATCGGCCTGCTTGCACGTCCCGGCGATGACGGGCGCGCGGTCTTCGATGTCCATGTCGGCGGCGGACTGGGGCGCACGCCCGTCATCGGCGTGCTGCTGCGTGACGGCCTGCCGGAGGAAGACCTCCTTGCGTGGCTGGAGGCGATCGTGCGTGTCTATAACGCGCATGGGCGTCGCGACAACATGTACAAGGCCCGTATCAAGATCCTTGTGCAGGCGCTGGGGATCGAGCGTTTCCGCGAGGAAGTCGATGCCGAATTCGCGCAGATGGATCGTGCGCGCTACCGGCTGGATCCGGCCATCGTCGCGGGCATCCGCGCGCGTTTCGCCGTGCCGGACCTGCATGCCCCCGCGGACGCGGCGCAGCGGTTGCAGGCCGATCGCGCGCGCAATCCCGCCTTCGACCGCTGGGTGCGCACCAACACGCACCCGCACCGGGCACCCGGCTTCATCTCCGCCGTGATTTCGCTCAAGCCCGATGGGGGGATCCCGGGTGACGTGACGGCGGACCAGATGGACACCATCGCCGCCCTTTCCGAACGCTACAGCTTTGGTGAGATCCGCATCACCCACATGCAGAATGTCGTGCTGGGACATGTGCGCCAGGACCAGTTGCAGGAACTGTGGCAGGAACTGTCGTCAGCGGGGCTGGCGACGCCGAATATCGGCCTGGTGGGCGACATCATCGCCTGCCCGGGGCTGGATTACTGCTCGCTGGCGAATGCACGCTCCATTCCCATCGCGCAGAAGCTCAGCGCCCGCTTTGCCGATCCCGGCCTGCAGGAGCGCATCGGCGCGCTGCGCATCAACATCTCCGGCTGCATCAATGCCTGCGGGCATCATCATGCCGGCCATATCGGCATCCTTGGCGTGGACAAGCGCGGGGAGGAATATTTCCAGCTAACACTGGGCGGCTCGGGCGAAAATGACGCGGCCATCGGCCAGATCATCGGCCCGGCCCTGCCGGAGGATGAGACCGTGGATGCCATCGCCGCCCTGATCGATGCCTATCTGGTGCACCGGCACGAAGGTGAGCGGTTTGTTGATACCTATCGGCGGCTTGGCGCTGCCGTCTTCAAGGATGCTGTCTATGCCACTGCTTGAAAATGGCCGGATTGTCGCGGATACGTGGACACAGGTTCCCGATGACGCCCCCTGCCCCGCCGATGGGGCCGTCATCGTGCCGCTTGCCCGGGTGGAAGAAGCGCTGGCGCGCGCGGGCAATGCGCCGGTGGGTGTGCGCCTGACACCTGATGAAGACGTCACCGCCCTGCGTACCGTGCTGCCCCGTCTGGCGCTGGTGAATGTGGACTTTCCCGGTTTCCGTGACGGACGTGCCTTCACGCAGGCCCGTGCCCTGCGTGAGCACCTGCATTTCAAGGGCGAGATCCGCGCCACGGGCCATGCCCTGCCAGACCAGTACGAATTCATGCTGCGCTGTGGCATCACCACGGTCGTCATTGCCGAAGGTAGCGATCCGTCCGTATGGGAAAAGGCGCATACGCGTTTTACCGTGGCGTATCAGCCCTCCGTCCTGAACGAGAAGCCGCAGGGCTTTGGCCTGCGGCGCTTTCTTGAGGCCTGACGCCCTCGCGGGGTGAGGCCGCCTGCATGAGCTTGTGCTTTCACCCCGTCATTCCCCATGCTACCGCAGGGACATGCAAACGCGTGTATCGCAACGGGATGACCTGACGTTCCGCGACAGGATATGTGGCCGACTGTCGTGTGCCCTGTGGTCGGGCGTCGCCACGGCGCTTGCCCCCGTACTGCGGCCATATCTTGCGCGGCGTGTGCGACGGGGCAAGGAAATCGCGGCACGGGTCTGCGAACGGCGGGGCATCGCCACCCTTCCACGCCCCGAAGGGCCGTTAGTGTGGCTGCATGCCGTCAGCGTGGGCGAAACCATGTCCATCCTTCCCGTCATCGCCGCGTTGCATCATGCCCGGCCCGACCTGCATTTCCTTGTTACCACCGCCACCACCACATCGGCGGCCCTGCTGGTGCAGCGGCTGCGCGAACTGCCCGATGGCGTGCGGGTCATTCACCAGTTCGTGCCCCTCGATGTGCCTGCATGGATGCGGCGGTTCGTGCGTACCTGGCATCCTGACGGGGCGATCCTGACGGAAAGCGAGTTGTGGCCGAACATGATTGCGGCCTGCGGGCATGAAGACGTGCCGGTTCTCCTGATCAACGCTCGCATGTCCGATCGGTCCTATGCCATGTGGCGGCGCCTGCCCTGCCTTGTCGGCACCATGCTCCGCGCGCTTGCGTGGGTGTGCGCCCGTTCGGCGGAAGATGCCCGACGTCTGCATGCGCTGGGCCGGACAGATATCGCGCTGCTCGGCGATCTCAAGGACGCGGCATCCCTTCCGCGGAAGGACACGGACCTTGCGCTGCTGAAACAGCAGGTTGGCAACCGTCCCGTCTGGATCGCGGCCTCCACGCATCCGGGAGAAGAAGAAATCGTCCTGCAGGCCGCAGCCCTCGCCCGCAGCCAGATCACCGACCTGCTGACGATCATCGTGCCGCGCCATCCCGAACGCGGCGCTGGCCTGATGCCGCTTGTGGGACCGCATGCCCCACGTCGCGCCATGGGGCAGGCCCCTGCCCCCGGTGACAGTGTGTGGATCTGCGATACGCTGGGTGAAATGGGGCTGTTCTATGCCCTGCACTGCCCTGTCCTGATGGGCAACAGCCTGCTGCCTGCCCCGCAGGGTGGTGGCCATAATCCGATGGAACCCGCGCGCCTTGGTAATGCACTGGCCAGTGGTCCCGCCATCGCCAATTTCCGGCAGGCCTTCGCGGCGCTGGGCGATGCGGTGACCTATGTGGCCAATGCGCAGGAACTGGCATACTGGGTGGTGGATATGCTCCGCGATGAAGGCAGGCTGCATGACGCCATGACGGCAGGCCGCGCGGCCGCGACCCGTGATGCACAGGTTGCGCAGCGTGTTGCCGCAGGCATTCTCAAGGTAGTGTACCGCTGATGCACGCGCCCCATTTCTGGGAATGGCAGGGCGGATCCCGCAGCCTCCCGGCTTTGCTGCTGTCCCCGTTCTCATGGCTCTATGCCGCCATCGGCAGGATGCGCCTGCGTCGGTATCCATGGGCCGCACCCGTCCCCGTCCTGTGCTGTGGCAACCTGACGGTGGGGGGCACCGGCAAGACGACCGTGGCGCTGGATCTGGGCCGTCGCCTTGTCGCGCGCAATCGCCGGGTTGCTTTCCTGACACGGGGATATGGCGGCAACCTGCGGCAGGTCGCACGTGTGCAGGCAGGACGGCATACCGCGCGCGACGTGGGCGACGAAGCCCTGCTGCTTGCGGCCCTTGCCCCCTGTTATGTCGGCGCGGACCGGGCGCAGGCCGCGCGCCTTGCCATCGCGGACGGGGCCGATTGTCTGATCATGGATGACGGGTTGCAGAATCCCGGACTCCGGCGTGACGTCTCTCTCGTGGTGGTGGATGGGTACCAGGGGTTCGGCAATGGGTGCGTGCTGCCGGCCGGTCCCTTGCGCGAACCTGTATCCTCCGGCCTGTCACGTGCTCAGGCGATCCTCATGATCGGGGAAGACCGGACCGGCCTGCTGCATGGCCTGCCACCCGCCCTGCCCTGCCATTGCGCGACATTGCAGCAGGACGAGGCCGCCCTTCCCCTGCACTGTCCTGTCGTCGCGTTCGCGGGAATCGGGCGACCTTCCAAATTCTTCGACGGACTGCGCCAGTCAGACGTCGATGTGCGACAGGCCGTCGCCTTTGCCGATCATCACCCCTACCACCCTGCCGAACTGGCGCAACTGCTGAAGACCGCCCACGACATGAAGGCCCGACTGGTGACCACGCCCAAGGATTTTGTCCGCCTGCCCCCGGATTTTCAGGCACGGGTCACACCCGTCGGGGTGTCGCTCCGCTGGTCCGACCCACAGGTGCCCGAACGCCTGCTGGAGACATGGCTGGGGAAATCGGGACAATGAGCAGTTCCCACGACAGGCCGCCACCACGCCGCATGTGGGTGGAGGCGACGCTGCTGTCCGCATTGCTGGCGGGATTGCGGCGCATGAAGCCCGAACATGCATCCAACGCGGCAGGGTGGCTGTGCCGGGTGGCTGGCCCGTGGCTGCCGGTTTCAAAAGTGGCCGATGCCAACCTGCGTTATGTCATGCCGCATCTGGGGCGGCGCTCGCGATGGCGCATCATCCGCGACATGTGGGAAAATATCGGCCGCAATGCCGGCGAACTCCCCCACCTTGCAAAACTTCCCCACAACCCCTCCGCCGGGCCGGGATGGGATGTCGTGGGGGAAGAACACCTGCGCGCCCATGCCCATACGGGTCGGCCCGTCATGTTCGTGTCGGGGCATATCGGCAACTGGGAAATGCTGCCCCCCGCCGTGGCGCGCTACGGGCTTGCGTTCTCCTCCTTCTACCGCGCGCCGAACAACCCGTATGTGGACCGGATGCTGTGCGACCTGCGTGACGAGGCCATGGGACAGGCCGTGCCCCTGTTCGCCAAGGGCGCACGTGGCGCGCGGCAGGCGCTGGCGCACCTGATCCGCGGCTGCCATCTGGGGATGCTGGTCGACCAGAAGATGAATGATGGAATCGAGGCCCGATTCTTCGGCAGGCCCGCCATGACGGCAAGCGCCATGGCCGCCATGGCGCTGCGGCAGAAATGCCCCGTGATCGCCGGATATGTGGAGCGGCTGGGTCCTGCACGCCTGCGCGTCCATGTCTCCCCGCCCCTGGAACTTCCAGATACGGGGGACCGCAAGCGCGACCAGTTGCTGCTGACCCAGCAGGTCAACGATTACATTGAACAGAAAATACGCCAACATCCGGGCAGTTGGCTCTGGCTGCATCGCCGATGGAATAGGCAACTGAACAATAAATAATCATTTAATGACTCTAAAGCGCAACAAAGCATTGCTTTTTTGTCACGGTCGGCAATTTCTGCCTCTTTCTGCGGCTTCTGGAGACAGATTCAGTTTGGCAAGCACTCATGCAAGACTTACCGTTGAGACGTGCTGTTAACGCATAGGATATGTCAGAGGGCCGACATTATGAGCATGATGGATCATCAGATTTCTGCCTCCAATGTTATTCCGCTTCGGCAGGGGTTTCTGCCCCGTCATTACGAATACCTGATGCGTTGGCTGGAAGCAGGTACCTGCATGGGACTGTGCGACGTCGATGTCACATCTGCCGAAGAAGGCGATGGCATTGAAAATGTGCTTGTCTGGGTGCGTGAAAATGCAGACCCGGCCTACATGATCCAGCCGGAAGGCATGCGCTGGGTCCTGATCGACCAGTTGCGCGACCGGCGCCTGTCATCATATCGCAGTTTCGAAGCGGCATTGTACGCCATCCGTCCGGTGCTGTCCTGTGGTGCCACCGCTGCGGCATGATTGCCGCAGCCCTCCTTTCCCACTGACGCCGCCAGACGGACAGAGTTCCTATCCTTTGTCAGTTCGTTCCGTTCTGCAACCGCCCTGAAGGGGCCTGAACCATCCGGCTGCCACCTTCGGGCAGGATCTGGAAAATCGCCAGATCGCGGCGTGTCCGGCCACTGGCCGTAAAGCCGAAAACACCATCCACCCCTGAAAATCCCTCGTTGCGGGTCAAGGCCTGCACCGAATAGCCATTTTTCGCGCCCCCCGTCCGTGGCGCCTGGTCCAGTGCCTTCACCAGTGCCGCCGCGTCATAGGACAGGTCGGCCAGCGGGGTCGGCATATGATGGTACTGTGCCATGAAAAGCTGGACGAAATGCTGCCTGCTTGCCGGGTCCGGCGCGGCGTACCAGGCATTCTGCAACTGCGCCAGTTTGCCCGCGAATGCGCCCCAGAGGCCGGGCCCCATGATGCGCGTCTGGATCGGAGAGACCTGCACCGCACGCAGCCCTTCGATCACATGACCCAGTTGCAGCCCCGTATCCGCCAGCAACAGCGCATCGAATGGCGGTGGGGCCAGGGGTACTTCCGCGGGTTGCGCGGGAGGCGTGGGGGGAGCATCCGTCGCGGCGGCGTCGGGGTTGGCCGGATCAACACCGGTCGGCACGGGCGCAGCAGGGGCGGTTGCCGCCGCCTGTGTTGCCGCCGCGGCAGCTCGGCTATCGAAGGCGGAGAATGTCTTCAGTTGTTCGGTAATCTCGGCGGCGGTCGTGCCATGGTACATGATCTGGGGGGATTGCAGGCCATGTTCGCTACAGCTTTGCCTCATGGCATCGCCCATGGCATGGCCCAGTGCCGTATTGGGCAGGAAGGCCGCGAAATGCTGCCGGTTTTCCCTGACGGCCGCCCCCACCATGCGGCGCACCTGCTGTTCCGGGGCGATCCCAAGGATCCAGACATCGGGACGCGCAACCGACACGTCGGAAGTAAAGGACAGCATCGGCACGCTGGTCTGTTCCGTCATTGCCGCCGCCTGCGTGGCGTCCCCCGCCGTCAGCGGACCAAGGATGATCCCGTCACCCGCCTTTACCGCAGCCTGCGCGGCGGCAGCGGCCCCGCCGGGGGCGGTCGTGTCATGGACGTCAAGCTTCGGCGCCGTGGGCGTGTTCATGGCCATGCGCGCCGCGCTGAGCATTTCCTGCCCCAGTCGTGCATTGTTGCCCGTCAGCGGCAGCAGCACGCCGACATTGCGCCCGGCATGAGATGTTTTCGTCCCTTCCCCGCCGCCAGCACACGCCGCAAGCGTGGACATGAGCACCCCGGCCAGCAATAAGGCCTTGCAAGGAGATCCCTGCGTGGCAGAAACAGGATCCTGTCCAAGCTTGCGGGTTACCAATGTCTGACGACTCATGTCTTTCGCCTTTGCAGTCTCGATCGGCGACGATCCATAGCGGAGATGCGAAGCCGCGTCATGCGGAGAGAGAGGATATACAGGTCATGTCATCACATGATGGAGGCATATTGACGCTGGTGGCAACGCCGATCGGCAATATGGGCGATATTTCCGCACGCGCGGTACAATGCCTGAACGAAGCCGACCTGATCCTGTGCGAGGATACGCGCACCAGCGCGAAACTGCTGCAGGCGCATGGCATCAGGACCCGCACCCGCCCCCTGCATGACCATAACGAGCAGGAACGCATCCCCGCCCTGCTGGACCTGTTGCAGCAGGGCCGCAAAATCGCGGTCATTTCCGATGCCGGCACGCCCCTGATGTCGGATCCCGGATACCGCCTGGTACGCGCCGTCATCGCGGGCGGCGGGCATGTCACGGCGGTGCCGGGGGCCAATGCGGCGGTCATGGCGCTGACGCTTTCGGGCCTGCCGCCCCATCCCTTCATGTTTTCCGGCTTCCTGCCGCCACGCGATGCCGCCCGGCGCGAAAACCTCTCCGTACTACGTGCCGCGGAACAGGCGGGGCTTTGCGCCACGCTGATCTGGCATGAGGCACCACATCGCCTGGCGGACATGCTGGCCTCACTTGCGGCGGTATTCGGCCCGGAACGGCCGGCGGCTGTTGCGCGCGAACTGACCAAGAGGTTCGAGGAAGTCCGGCGCGGCCCCGTGGGTGAACTGGCGCAACATTACCGGGACCATGCGCCACGGGGGGAAATCACGGTCATCCTCGGCCCCCCGCCTGCCGACGATACGGGGCCGCAGGACCTCGACACCCACCTGCACGAGGCCCTGAAATCACTCTCCATCAAGGATGCGGCATCCCTGGTGGCCGGGATCGTCAACCTGCCCCGGCGCACCGTCTATGCCCGGGCGCTGGAACTGACACGGGACGCGGACTAGGCAACGGGCAGGACCCGTTTCCTATTTGTCGCCAATATCCGTGTTGAACAGGCTGTCCGGCGGTTCCGCCCCGCCCACGGACGCATGCAGCAGGTCCACACGCGTGCTTTCCCCCTGCGCATCCTGGACGATCCATCCACGCAGCAGAAGCTGTCCCTTCTCCTCATGGAAAAGCAGCGTCAGGCTGCCATCACCGGGCGAATCCGTCCGTACCAGCGTGATCTCTATCTGCGGCCCTTCGTGAACCAGCGCCGTGACCTGCACATCCCCCGACAGCGCAAGATGCGGACGCAGCAGAAGCCCGATCGGCGTCTTGTCCATCGGCATCGTGGTGGTCTGGCCCAGTTCGCTGTCATTGAAGACGACCTGGTCATGGTTGGCGACCAGCAGGAGCGGGCTGGGCGGATCATACTGGAAACGCATGCGGCGGTTCCTGCGGTCCAGCCATGCGGTGCCGGTGGACTGCTTCCCGTCCGATGCGACCTGATGGAATTTTGCGGTCAGCAGCGTGATGGTGTTGAGGTGCTCCTCGATTCGGGTGATCAGGGCATGATCCTGGTCCGAAGCCCCCACAACCATCTGCGCCTGTGCCCCGGCCGGCAGGGCATATGTCACAAGCCCGAGCACCAGCGGCATCGCCAGCATGATCGGACGCAGACCACGCAGACGTGAAAGGGGAAAACGGTCAGGGTATTTCATCGGGAAAGTGTCCGGCCAGAAAAAGCACATGCACGTGCGTGCCCCATCACTTCGTCAAGATCAAGGCAAAGCGGGAGGCATACGGGGGGATCAGCCGGAACTGCCGATCAGGACACCAGCGGCGAACACCAGCGCACCGCCAAGGACGATCTGCACGATGGCCGAACCGAATGGCGTATCCTGATAACGCCAGCGTATCCATGAAATGACGAACAGTTCGATGACCACGACAATAACGGCCGCCATCATGGCGGTGGTGAAATTATCAATCAGGAACGGCAGCGTATGGCCGATTCCCCCCGCCGTCGTCATCAGCCCGCAGATCAACCCGCGCAGCAGCGGCGCGCCACGGCCCGACAGCTTGCCATCGTCGGACAGCGCCTCCGCAAAGCCCATGGAAATCCCCGCCCCGACCGAGGCCGCCATCCCCACCAGAAACGCATTCCACGGCAGATGCGTCGCAAAGGCCGCGGCAAAGACCGGCGCAAGCGTGGAGACGGAACCATCCATCAGGCCCACAAGGCCGGGCTGTATGATCTGCAGGACAAAGCGGCGGCGCGCGTCCTCGTCCTCCTCCTCCCGCTTGGAAGCGGGAAGCCGGTCGAGTTCGATCGCACCTGCCGCCTGTTCATGCCGGTCCTCGGCCAGCGCAAGGTCGCCGAGCAGCTTTCGCGTCGCGATATCGGTCGTGCGCGTCGCCGCCTGGCGGTAAAACCGCGCGGCGTCGAGTTCCATCTGACGCGCATGGCGGCGCACCGCATCGATCCCCTGCCCCTGCACCTGCCATGCGGGCTTGCGGGTCAGGAACCCCGCAATGTCCTGCCGCCGGATCAGGGGGATATGCTGCCCGAACCTGCTGGCATACAGGTCGATCAGGTCACGGCGATGCTGGTCTTCCTCCTGCGCCATGTCGGTGAAGATTTTCGAGGTATCGGGAAATTTCTCCCGCATCGCATAGGCGAAATCAGAATAGATGCGGCCGTCCTCTTCCTCGTTGGAAATGGCGAGGGCGAGGATTTCCTGATCCGTCAATGTCGAGAATTTGCGCATGCATTACTGTATGCAGAAAGCAGTTATCGCGTTCAAGCCATTTCAGAAGACGAAAATAATTCTCATTATACAATAACAACCCAGAAAACCGGACAACAGCACAAAAACATTACTATCCACCCGGATTGAGACCGCGTCGCAATACAAAACAACACCCGTACATACAAGGGGCCGGCCACCAATTCCTGATGACCGGCCCCATGGCATCCCGAACGTGGCAATGCTTCAGATTGCGGCTTCGTCGAAAATACGGGTCACATCACCGCCCCAGCGACCATGATAGGCCTGCAGCCAGACCTCGGCCTGCGTCGGGCCGCCACTGGTGATTTCATGCAGGGGATCAAGGTAACGCGCCTCATCCTGCCCGGTGGCGTCCTTTCGCGCGCGCGCGCGCAACCCGTCGGTGGCGATCGCGACCATGCGCCCGGCAAGGTCACGCAGCACACCGCCCGCCCATGGCGCATCCAGTCCATGGCGCGGCACCGCCGCACGCAGGGCGACATAGCTTTCCCATGGCTGTTCACGCACAAGGGCGTCCGCCGCGGCCAGTGCCGCATCATCATACAGCAGGCCGACCCACAGCGCGGACTGCGCCAGCATCATCGCGGGCGACCCGGCATCCGCGCCACGCATTTCCAGAAACTGCTTCAGCCGGACATCGGTGAAGGCAGTGGTCATATGGTCCTCGAAATCGCCCAGCGTCGGGGTCAGTCCCTCCAGCCCCTGCTGGGTGTCGCCATTCATCCATGCACGGAAGGAACGGCCCGCCACGTCATGGATCCGCCCGTCGCTCATGATGAAATACATCGGCACGTCAAGCAGCCATTCGACATACGCCTCGAATCCGAAATCGGGGGCGAAGAATGCCAGCGGCATGCCCGAACGCTGGTTATCCGTGTCGGTCCAGACATGGGCACGGTTCGACAACAGGCCATTGGGATGGCCCTCATAAAACGGCGAATTCGCGAACAGCGCCGTCGCCACTGGCTGCAGCGCAAGCGAGACACGCATCTTGCGCACCATGTCCTGTTCGGAGGCGAAATCGAGATTGACCTGAACCGTGCAGGTCCGCAGCATCATGTCCAGCCCCAGCGTGCCAACCTTGGGCATGTAGTTGCGCATGATGGCGTAGCGGCTTTTGGGCATGGTCGGCATGTCTTCGCGCCGGGCGAAGGGGTGAAAGCCCAGCGGCGCGAACCCGAGGCCAAGCCGGTCACAGACGGGATGCAGGCTGTCGAAATGCTCCTGCATCTCCGCCCGGGTTTCATGCAGGGTCGCCAGCGGCTTGCCCGACAGTTCGAACTGCCCGGCCGGTTCAAGGGAGATGGACGCCCCCCTGTGCGCCTCGCGCCCATTCAGGCCAATCAGCGCGCCCGTGTCACGGATGTCGTGCCATGCGCCGCGATCCTGATCCCGCAGGGACGACAGGACGGCATGGATCCCGTCAGGCTCATACGGGGGCGGCAGCCATGGCGCACGGCCCGGCGGCGTGGCCTGCGGACGTATGAAGCCGAATTTCTCATGTTCCGTGCCGATCCGCCACGCATCTTGTGGTTTTGCCCCAGCCGCCAGCAGGCCGGCCAGTTGGGTAACCGATTCGATCGGAGTTGTATCTTGGTCGCCAGGATTGGACATGACGTGGCGGGAATCCTCGTTACAGAAAGAGTGCGAAACCATTGTGGACCGGATCTGGTCCCTATGCCAGAGAGCGGCCGGATCAATCCCCTCCGGCCAGTCCCCTGCGGATGCCAGCCCCCATCAGGGCCAGTCCTGCCGCTGCCGCCGTATCCGCCCGCAGCACAAGCGGCCCCAGCGACAGCACCCGTGTGACAGGCTGGCGACGCAGGAACGCCTGCTCCTGGGCCGAAAACCCGCCTTCGGGTCCGATCAGCAGGGCATCGCCGGGACGCGCACGGGGAACTTCACCTTCCTGCGCCGTGGGGTCCAGACGTTCAAGTGCAACGAACAGTTGCATATCTGCCGGGTAGTGCGCAATCGCATCCGTCATCGGCCGGATCGGGCGGATGTCGGGAACATCGAGGCGCTCGCACTGCTCGCTGGCCTCACGCGCGATGGCCGACAGCCGTCCCTCGTTCAGGCGATGGGTATTCGTGCGTTCCGTAATGACGGGATGGAAACAGCCAACACCAAGTTCCGTTCCCATGCGGATGATCATTTCGGTCGCATCGCGCTTGAGCGGCGCGAACATGATCTGCGGCCCCCGCGTCACGCACGGCGCGCGATCCATCTGCCCAAGGCGGATTTCCCCACGATCACGGCGCAGCATCTCTATGGTGGCGGACCATTCACCATCGCGGACGTTGAACACGACCACGCGCGCGCCCGCGCCCAGACGCAGGACATTGCCCAGATAATGCGCGCGATCCGGTTCCAGCCGGATGACCATTTCGGGCTGCATGGGCGGGTATGCCTGCGGGTCCATGAACAGGCGGGGACTGTCCCTCATGATGTTTCCTTCGGTCTGTGGCGTATCGGCCTGCCATCTCGGTCTTGTCGTCGCGGCCCGGACTTGACCACGCACGATCATCCGGCCCATCTGTGTCCGCATTAGCAGCCAGGTCGCCCGGCGTCATCGTCATGCCGGGCCTCATCGCCGGGAGAATACATGTCGTGACACAGTCCGCGTCGCATACCGACATCCGTACTGACGGCTGGATCGGGCGTCTTCCCGCGCCCCTGCGCCCCTATGCGCTGCTGGCACGGCTGGACCGGCCCATCGGGACATGGCTTCTGTTCCTGCCTGGGGTATGGGGCATCCTGCTGCCTGCCGGTGTCGCGCCACGCGAACGCCTGCGCCTGATCGTGCTGTTCGGGATCGGCAGTATCGTCATGCGCGCGGCGGGATGCGTGGTCAATGACATGTGGGACCGCGATATCGACCGCATGGTCGCGCGCACCGCCGGACGCCCGCTGGCCAGTGGCGCGCTGCGCATGCGCGAGGCCGGGCTGTTCCTGATCGCGCTGCTGCTGATCGGGTTCAATATCCTGATGTGCCTCAACCCGCTGTCACGGGTGCTGGGTGCCTCCTCGCTCCTGCTGGTGGCGCTGTATCCACTGGCCAAGCGGGTGACGTGGTGGCCGCAGCTTGTCATGGGCTTCACGTTCGGGTTTGGCGCCCCGCTGGGATATGCGGCGGCGGCGGACCGCATCGACCTGGCGCAGGGTATGCTTTATGCCGCCACCATCGTCTGGCAACTGGGGTTCGATACGATCTATGGCTTTCAGGACATGGAAGACGACGCCCGGATCGGGGTGAAATCCACATCGCGCCTGATGGCGAACATGGCGCGCGGCTTTGTCGGGACCTGCTACGCACTCGCGCTTGCAGGCATTGCGGCGGCGGGGGCGCTGTCGCACCAGGGACCGGGTTTCTGGGCCGGGCTGCCGCTGCCGGCCGCGCTGCTGGCATGGCAGGTCATGCGCCTTGACGAACACAATGCCCCGCAATGCCTGCGCCTGTTCCGCTTCAACCGTGAAACGGGCCTTGCCGTAGCGCTGGTGCTGGTGGCGGGCCTGCTGACGCGCGGCGCGCCCTGAACAGGGCGGGGCGGCATGTTCCCCTGCCCGGCCATCATGTCAGGTTACGGTGGAACAGCGCCTTGGCCATGTCCATGCACTGCAGGAACAGCGCCGCGTCGTAACGTGGCCCTTCATCACGCAGGAAGGCATGCTGCGCGTTGAATTCATGCCATTCGTAACGTATTTCCGCCAGTTCCATCCGCTCACGGATCAACTGCCGGCCGGCGAACGGCACATGCGGGTCCTGACGTCCCCACACCATCATCACCTCGCCTGAGATTTCAGGCAGGCGTGCGAGCGTATCGTCATGCTTCCCCTCCCCAAGGGAGGCGCAATGGATATCGGTGGCGTAAAAGCATACCGCCGCCCGCACGCGCGCATCGAACGCCGCACGGAAGGCCAGATGCCCGCCAAGGCAGACGCCCAGCGTCCCCACCCGCCCCGAACAGACGGCGCAGTCATCAACCAGCCACGACACCGCCGCATGGGCATCATGGTCATAGGCCGCGAGGGGCTTGGTATATTTCAGGGCATTGCCCCGATCCGTGCCCGCCCTGTCATAGGCCAGGACCGTGCCCGCGGGTTCGTATTCATGGTACACCTCCGGCACCGCAACGACATGGCCCTGCCCCGCCACCATGGCCGCAAGCCTGCGGATGGGGGCCGTGACCTGATAGATTTCCGAAAACAGGACGATGCCGGGAAACTGTCCCTCCGCCACGGGGCGAAAGACATGCAGGCGCATCCGGCCAGAGGGCGTGTCGATGTCGAATGTCTCGTCAGTGCGGATAATCATGAAACCTGCAATTCCCCCATTGGGTCAGAAATCCCCCTTGATCGCCGCCTCAGCGACCGAGGTCACGCAGCCTGCGTCCCTTCATCAGGTGATCCTCGATCGCCTCAAGGGAGACGCCTTTGGTCTCCGGCACGAAGCCAAGGGTAATGACGATGAATATCGCGTTCATCAGCGCGAAAAGCCAGAAGGTCCGTGCCTCTCCCAACACCTCGAGGACCGAAAGGAACGTGTTGCTGATCAGCCAGTTGGCGGCCCAGTTCGTGAATGTCGAACATGCGATGCCGAAATCACGGCCCCGCAGCGGCTGTATTTCCGAACACAGCGTCCACACCAGCGGCCCCGCCCCCATCGCGAATCCCGCAACGAACAGCAGCAGCGCCACCACCATCCCGATCTCCTGCGGCAGGGTCGAGGCCCCCATCGCCACCAGCGCGCCCGCGGCCGCCATGCTCAGCGTCATGACAACGCAACTCAGCAGCAGCAGCGGGCGACGCCCCCAGCGGTCGATGAACAGGATCGCAAGCCCCGTCGCCGCCATGTTGACCAGACCGATGACCGCCGTGGACCACGTGGCGGCCGCAACGCCGAAATGCGCGGCCTGAAAGACCTTGGGCGCGTAATACATCAGCACGTTGATGCCCGTCAGTTGCTGCATCACCTGAAGCAGCATCCCCAGCCCGACGGAGCGGCGGAAATTGGGATTGGTGCGAAAGAAGGTCCACACATTGCCATGTTCCTTCTTCAGTTCTGTTGCGATGTCGTCGATTTCACGATCCGCCTCCTGCGGGCTTGAACGCAGGTAGCGCATGACAAGGCGGGCATGGCGCGTATCGCCGCGCATCATCAGCCAGCGCGGGCTGTCGGGCAGGAACAGGCAGCCAATGCAGAACACCACCGCCGGCAGCGTCATCAGCCCCAGCATCCATCGCCAGTGCCCGCCATAGGACAGGAAGCTGTCAACGACATAGGCCAGAAAAATGCCCAGTGTCATCATCAACTGGTAACATGAAATCAGCGACCCGCGGGAGGATTCCATCGCCACCTCGGAAATGTAGAGCGGCGCGGTAAATGCCGCGATCCCGACCGCAAGGCCCAGGAAGACGCGGCCGATGACCAGCACCATGACGGACGGCGCCAGCGCACAGGTGACCGACCCGGCAAGGAACAGGATCGCCGCCCCCATCAACGCCTTGCGCCGGCCAAAGCGGTACGACAGGTTCCCCGCCACGATCGACCCCACGGCGGCAGCCGCCATCATGGAGGAGACGATCCATTCCTGCATCTGCGCGGAGGCATGGAATTCATCGCCGATGAAGGTCAGGGCCCCGGCGATGACACCCGTATCAAGGCCGAACATCAGTCCGGCAAGGGCCGCAAGAAGGCTGACGCCCACGGAACGGGCCAGGAATTCGGGGGAACCCTGCGTCCCGTCGGGCCGTGTTATGGATGCCGGGGACTGAAGTGACGACATGACAGTTTCCTTGTCCGGTTTTTATGATGAAAGCGCGGACGGCTTTCATTCTGTCTTGTTATTTGCAACTGTTGTCATTGCTCGCGATGCTGGCGGCAGATGGTGTTCCCATATGCCGGGCATGTCCGGTCAGCTTATGGAAAAGGATTTATTTTTCCAGTCACCATCCCGACACGGACGCACGGCACCCAGGATCGTGTGCAATATTGCCTACGTTACGCCATGGTCGCGTTCCATATTCGCCTTTTCACCCCACATGCGGCGCATGTCGCGACAGATCACCCAATAATAATAATTTTACAGATGTGATGATGTCAATAATAATTTTACAGATGTGATGATGTCCCCTTTTATTGCCGTTACCCTTGCCGTCATGGCCATAATCGCCGTAATCGTCCTGATCGGGCGATGCAGGATCAATCCGTTCATCGTGCTGTTCGGTGTGTCGATCCTGCTTGCACTATGCGCGGGCATGCCGCCGCAAAAGGCCATCTCCTCGTTCGAGGAGGGCACGGGCAAGGTCCTGGGCCATGTCGCCACCGTGATCGCGCTGGGCACGATGCTGGGCAAGATGCTTGCGGAATCCGGCGGCGCGGACCAGATCGCCCTGACCATCACCCGCATCGCGGGCGCACGCCGCGTCAGTTGGGCCATGATGGTCATTGGCCTTCTGGTGGGACTACCGGTTTTTTTCGAGGTCGGGTTCGTCCTGCTCATCCCGCTGGCCTTCACCCTTGCGCGACGCACGCAGACGCCGCTGCTGATGGTGGCGCTGCCGATGGGGGCGGCGCTGTCGGTCACCCATGCGATGATCCCGCCACATCCCGCAACCCTGCTGGCGCTGGCGGCCTATCATGCGGATACGGGCCGCACCATCCTGTGGGGGGCCATCATCGGAACGCCGGTCGCGGCCCTGGCCGGTCCCGTCTATGCCCGGTTCATCACCCCGCGGATTGGCCCAACGAACGAGGCCGCACTCGCCAGCCAGTTCGTCAATGACGCGACGCCCGCGAACCTGCCGCCCTTCATGACCACGGTGTTCTCGATCCTGTGCCCGGTGCTGCTGATGCTGGTGGGATCGGTGGCGGACCTGCTCTCGCGCCCCGGTGACACGGCCAACACGATCCTGCATTTCGTCGGCAATACCGATATCGCGCTGGCGATCGCGACGGTGCTGTCCTTCTACGTGCTGGGTGTCGCGCGGGGCTTTTCACGCGCGACCATCCTGAAGTTCACCAATGAATGCCTCGGCCCAACCGCGCTGATCATGCTGCTGGTCGGCGCGGGCGGCGGGTTCGGGCGCGAACTGGTCGATAGCGGGATTTCATCGTCCATCACCACGCTGGCGCTGGGCGCGCATGTCCCCCTGCTGGTGCTGGCATGGCTGCTGGCGGTCGTGGTGCGCGTCGCCACCGGATCGGCCACCGTGGCGATGAGCACGGCATCGGGAATCGTGGGGCCGATCCTGCTGCATGCGCACGGTGTCTCGCCCGAACTGATGGTGATCGTCACGGGCGCGGGTTCGGTCGCGCTCGGCCCGCTCAATGATGCGGGCTTCTGGCAGATCAAGGAATATCTGGGCCTGACGGTGGGGCAGACCATCCGCACATGGTCGGTCGTGGAAACCCTGATCGCCGTGCTTGGACTGCTGTTTACGCTGCTGGCGTCACTGGTTGCCTGAAAAGGCCCTGAAACAGAAGAACGCCGCCCTTTTGTCAAAAGGCGGCGCCCATAAACTTTTATCTTCTGTCCAGAGGATCATTTCGTCGGGGCGTACGGGTTCTGTGAACCACGCAGCAGCAGGCGGATCGGTGTGCCCGGCAGGTCGAATGCCTCACGCAGGCCATTGACCAGGTAACGCTGGTAATCCTCGGGCATCTGTTCGGTCCGGGTGCCGAACAGGATGAAGGTCGGCGGCCGCGACTTGGCCTGCGTGATATAGCGCAGCTTAAGCCGCCGTCCCTGCACCAGCGGCGGCGGATGGCGCGAGACCATCATTTCGAACCAGCGGTTGAGTTCCCCCGTCGGCACACGGCGGTTCCACACCTCATAGGCATGGCGCACGGTCGGCAGCAGCTTGTTGACCCCCGCCACGGTCAGCGCGGAAAACGCGACGACGGGAATGCCCTTCATCTGGCTGAGGGAGGTTTCGATACGGTCGCGGATGGCCTGCCGCGTGGCGTTGCGATCCTCCACCGCGTCCCACTTGTTCAGCGCGAGGACACAGCACCGTCCCTCACGCTCGATCAGGCGGGCGATCTGGAGGTCCTGCTCATGCACGCCCAGCGTCGCATCAAGTGCGAGGATCACGACTTCGGCCATCTTCAGCGCCTCGATGGAGGCGGAGACGGACATCTTCTCCAGCGTCTCGTCGATACGCGCCTTGCGCCGCAGTCCCGCCGTATCGACCAACTGGATCGGGCCTTCGTCGTCATGCAGCATGACGGATACGGAATCGCGCGTAAGCCCCGGTTCGGGGCCGGTGATCATCCGTTCCTCGCCCAGCAGGCGGTTGAGCAGCGTGGACTTGCCCGCGTTCGGCCGCCCCACGATGGCAAGGCGCAGCGGACCGGGCGGACGGGTATCGTCCTCCTCCTCGCCCTCGGCCCGTTCGCGCCGGGACGGGCGGCGCGGCTGTGTCGGGCCGTCGGGAATACGGTCGGCAATTTCGCCCATGAGGTCGGCCAGGCCTTCGCCATGCTCGGCGGAGATCGCAAGCGGCGCGCCAAGCCCGAGGGAGAACGCCTCCATCGCGGCGGCGGCCCCCTGCCGTCCCTCCGCCTTGTTCGCAAGGACAAGGACCGGACGCCCCTGCCTGCGCAGCCATGCCGCGAAATGTTCGTCCGCAGGCGTGATGCCCGCGCGCGCGTCAATGCAGAACAGTACAAGGTCCGCCATCGCCACGGCGGATTCGGACGATGCCCGCATGCGCCCGAACAGCGTGTCGGGGGCGGCTTCCTCCAGCCCGGCGGTGTCAATCAGGCGGATGCGCCTGCCACGCACGGTAGTCTCGCTTTCCTTGCGGTCGCGGGTCACGCCCGGCGTGTCGGCAACCAGCGCCTGCCGGCGGCCGACCAGACGGTTGAAGATCGTCGACTTGCCCACGTTGGGGCGGCCGGCGATGACCACGACGGGCAGGTCGTGCCCCGGATCGGACGGGAATGATGAGGTCACGACTGGAACTTTCTCAACTATAGGCCATGAGGCCACCGCTGTTGTTGAGCAGGAGCATAAGCCCGTCAACAACAATCGGGGTCACGGTCACAATATCGGGCAGGGTATGCAGCGACAGGATGTGCCCCACTGCCGGGTCGATGATGACGACACCATTCTGCGGCAGGCTGGAGATGCACACCAGCTTCCCCCCAGCCAGCAGCGGGCCGGTCCAGACGACGCCGCCCTTCTGCTTGGTGCTGTTTTCATACTGGCGCAACTGCGTAATCCAGCGCACATGCCCCGATTCCCGGTCAAGGCAGGCCAGTTCCTCGTCCATCGACAGCAGGAAGATCCAGTCGCCGATCACGACAGGCGTGTTCTGCCCCGAAATCGCACGTTCCCACAGGCGCCGCCCCGAACGCATGTCGATCGCGACAAGGACCGAACCCGTGCTGATGGCGTACGCCGTGCCGTTGCTGATGACCGGCATGCCATGCACGCAGGAAAAATCGATCAGCGCCCCCTGCCCGTTGGAACTGGCCAGCGTATCGGCCCACACGACCTCGCCACCTTCGGCACGCAGCGCGACAAGGTCGCCCGATCCGAACCCGGCCAGCACGACGCCGTCCATCACGGCGGGCGCAGGCTGCCCCGCGATGATGGTGTCGGCCGACGTGGCGGTATAGGTCCACAGGATATCGCCATTGGACGCATTCACGGCAAACAGCTTTTCATCGATGGTGCCAAAGAACAGGCACCCATTGGCAAAGGTCGGCGCGGAACGTCCCGGCGTCCCAAGCTGCAGCCGCCATTTCAGCTTGCCCGTATGCGCATCCACCGCAAGCGCCTGCCCGATGCCATCGACCACATACAGCGTATCGCCATCAATGGTGATGCCACCGCCGATATTGTTCGACAGCATCTTCTTCGGCTTGGGGTTGTATTCCCAGACCTTGTGCATGCCGGGCCATGTAAAGGCACGGATCACGCCCTGCGCATCGGCGACATACAGCCGCCCGTTCTGCACCACGGGCGGCGACTGGATCATGCCGCGTCCCGACTTGCCAAGCGCGACATAGGACAGGAATTCAGGCTCCGAATTACCCGCGCCGATCCTGTGGCTCCACTGGTGCTGCATGTTGCCCGCCCATGCGACATTCACGCCGCCATGCCCGGGCGTCAGCCCCGGCTGTGGCCAGGCACTGATCGACGTGGCGGCGGGCACCGTCACGGTGGCGGTCGTCTCGTCCGTATCGACTGTAAGACCCGCACCGGTGCTGAGCACATCCGTCCGCCGCCCGATCAGCAGCGGCTTCTTCTTCGGCGTCCCGCCGGTACATTCCGCAAGCAGCGGCAGCATCGCCGCCCCAAGCAGGGCGCGTCGGCGGGTCAGGGTCTTTTTCATTGCGTTCACGCCTGTCGGGTGGGGGGGCCGTACCATGCCGGGGGAGACCTTATCCACCGACATGGCCGGTCCCCAGCGTCTGCAGCAGTCCGTCGGCACGGGTGCGCACCCCGTCGGACACGTTCATGTCCATGCTCAGCCGCTCCAGCCGGTGGCGGGCATCGTCCTCATGCCCCTGACGCAGATCCAGCAGCGCCTCGCACTCCAGCGCAAGGCCGCGCCATGGCTGCTGCGCCCCGTCAAGCAGGGCCAGCCGCGACCGCAGCATCGCGGGGTCGGCCGTATCGATCTGGTGCTGCACCCACAAAAGGCCGGCAAGCGAACTGATGGTGGGATCGGCGGCCTGATCGGCGTTCACCTGCGCCCACAGCGCCAGCGCCTGCGCGGTGTCGCCACTGTTGACCAGCAGGGCGGCGCGTTCCATCCGCGACAGCGCGCGCAGCGGCGGGCGGGCGGTCTTTTCCAGCGTCGCAAGCTGCGTCAGCGCGGTCTTCTGCTGTGCATTGAGCGCCACCACATCCCCGTCGGGCGTATGCGCCGTCGTCGCATTCCTGAGCGCCGCGAAATAGGCGTCGGCGCTGGCCTGGTCCGCCTGCTGCACGCGCCACGCATTATACTGCCACGCCCCGCCACCGATGCAGATGGCCACGACAATGACGCCCGCCAGCATCATGTAACGCCGCGCCAATGCGCGCAGCCGCTCGGCGCGCATTTCCTCATCGACTTCCCTGAAGATGTCGTCAGCCACGTTTAACCCGCTCTCCGCTTGCTGCCGTGCAGGATGCACGGCACCCGTCCCGCCGGGACGATCCCTGTCATGAAGGGCAGACCATACCTGTCCTGCGCGGCGACAGCAAACCCGGATGTACCGACCCTGCACCTGTCATGAGGCCCTGCCGCAACGCAGGTATCCCTATCACCTGCCCCTTCCGGTTGCGGACGCTCCTGCGCCCGCTCCACCCGTGGCGGGATCAGCGGGCAGCCAGATGGTCGTGGCCTTTTTTCATTTCCGCTGACAGGCGCGCGAACTGGTCGGATACCTGCTTCTGGACCTGGGCTGCGGACTCGTGGACACGGTGCATGCGCGCGCTGGCATCCGCGCTGATGGCCGCCTGTTCCTTCGTCGATGCCGCAGCCACGCATGTGGCATAGGTCCGGGCCGCCTTTTCATAGGCGTTGACCCGATCGACGCTGGCGTTGAAGCGCGACACGTCGGCTGAATCGACCTTTGGCGCGACCGGGGCCGCCCCACACCCCTTGGGCGTCCATCCTCCCGCAGCAGGCTGCGCCCACACCGCCACGGGGGACATCGGCCCCACCAATGCCGCAACCCCACACAGGGCCATGAAACCACGGGCCAGAAAACCGCCGCGCATGTCCATCATGATCGTCCTCGGACCTTTAAGAAAATTATGTTCGCACAGGGATGTAAAGGCACGACATGGCAAGAACGGGGCAATTCCCGCCCTGCCCCGCCATTGACGCGCGGCGCGCCTTTACCCTGCTTTCGCGACGTCCGCCAGCAGGTGCAGCGCCGCATCGAGGACATTTTTCACACCAAGGTCGCGCATGTCCGCACTGCCCGCCGGGCCGGGCGCAACCACATGGGCTACGCGACGCCCGCACGGGGCATATTCATCCGCGCGGCTTGGCCCGAACAGACCCAGCGTCGGCGTGCCTGCGGCGGCGGACAGGTGCATCAGGCCCGAATCGTTGCCCACGAACAGCATGCAGCGCTGCAGCAGCGCCGCGACCTCCGTCACGGACAGCCCTCCCCCGGTATCGAGGGCATCGCCAAGGGCCGAGATGACCCCCTGCGCCATCTGACGTTCGGTATCGCCCGGCCCATACAGGATCACGGGCCGCGCGGGTCCGTGGACGGCCACGAACGCATGCCAGAAGGCGACGAATCGTTCGGCGGGCCAGACCTTGCCCGCCCAGTTCGCGGTCGGGGCCAGTGCAACCCACGGTCCCTGTCCGTCGGGCAGCAGCGCGCCCGCACGCGCGCGTTCGGCAGCACTGGTCCAGACCACCGGCATGGGCGGCGGCGACAGGTCCAGCACACGCGCCAGGTGGGAAACACGCGCCCCCGGCCGTCGTCCCCCACGCATGCCGCGCCGGGTGGCGACACGCAGCAGGAACGGAATGACCGATCCGCGCAGATCCACGCACAGGTCCCACCGCGTTCCCACGCACTGCCGCCACAGATCGACCCAGTGCATGTCATAGGGCCGCTTGGTCATGACAATGGTCCGCTCCCGTTGCGGCATGTGCGCGAACAGGCCCGCCGCGACGGGGCCGCAGACAATGGTGAACCGCGCCTGCGGATATCGGTGCAGGAGATGGTCCAGCAGGCCGGTCGAGATCACGGCGTCCCCCAGACGGGTGGAGGTAATGAACAGGATGCGCATGCAACGGTGCATATGCGTCTTCGGCGGGGATGCCAAATCTCCGTTATCCCCTTGCCTGATGCCGCCCGTATCCCCACAGTGCAGGTCATGGTGAAGTATGCGTATCTGCCGGGCCGCGCGGTGCTGGCTGTCTCTGGCAGGGACCGGGTTTCGTTCCTGCAGGGACTTGTGTCCAATGACATGACAACCGTAACCCCCGCCCATGCCGCATGGACCGGATTCCTCTCCGCACAGGGGAAGTGGCTGGCGGATTTCTTTGTCTTCGCCGACCCGCATGGCGAACGCCTGCTGCTTGATTGCGATGCGTCACAGGCACAGATGCTGCGCCAGCGCCTCTCACGCTATCGCCTGCGCGCCGATGTGGACATCAGTGAAACCGGATACGCCGTGCATGCGGGATGGGACGGCGCGATGCCCGATGACGGGCGCTTCCCCACCAGTGCCGACCCCCGCCTGCCACAGGCCGGATGGCGAACGCTGCACGGGCATGCCGCGCCAGACACCACGGCGGATGACGTCGATTACGACCGCCATCGCCTTGCGCTTGGGCTGCCCGATGGCGTGCGCGACTGCGAGTCAGGGAAGACGCTGCTGCTGGAGGCCAATTTCGACCAGCTTAATGGCATTTCGTGGACCAAGGGATGCTATATGGGACAGGAACTTACCGCGCGCACCCGCTATCGCGGGCTGGTGAAGCGCCATCTCCTGCCGGTCGAGGGCACACGCGACCTGCCGCCCCCTGCGACACCCATCATGCATGAATGGCGCGAGGTCGGCGAACTCCGCTCCTCACGCGACCAGGTGGGCATGGCCATGATCCGCAGCACCCATATCCACACGCCGGGCCTGACGGCGGCGGGGCATCCCCTTGCCGTGCGCATGCCCGCATGGTTCCACCTGCCGCAAAAGGAAGGGGAAGGCTAGACACGCCGCGACGTTGCGGGCATGTGACAGGATGCATGTTCCCTCTACCGGATTGACTGATCCCATGGCCTATACCCCGCCCGACGCCGCCACCTGCGCCAGCATGATCGCCCAGGTCCGTTTCAACGATGACGGGCTGATCGCCGCCATTGCACAGCAGCATGACACGGGCGAGGTGCTGATGCTGGCATGGATGAACGCCGCAGCCCTTGGGGAAACGCTGCGCACGGGCCTGGTCTGCTACTTTTCACGCAGCCGCCAGGCGCTGTGGCGCAAGGGGGAGACATCGGGACAGGTGCAGACGCTGGTGGATGCGCGGCTGGACTGTGACCGTGACGCGGTCCTCCTGCTGGTGGATCAGAAGGGCGTGGCATGCCATACCGGACGGCGTAGCTGTTTCTTCAACGCCATGCGGCCCGAGGGGCTGGTGGTGATTTCGCAGCCACAGATCAGCGCGGACGAACTGTACAAGCACGGCTGAGCCCCCTCGCCCACCACCGCAGCAGGAAAGGAGATCCCATGCCCGCTGACCTTCCCCCGGAACAGGATCCCCGCGCCAAGCTGGCCTGGATCATCCTGACGATTTTCCTGACCATCATGCTTGGTGGATACATGGTCATCTCGCAGGTGCGTGCGCTTGTGAATGCACAGGTCGAACTGCCACAGCAGCCTGATGGCGACAAGCCGACGCCGCCCCCCACCCCGGTCGCGCCCTCAGGCAGTCCGCAGCCGTCCAAGACACCCAACAGCGCGCAGTAACAGGCATCAGGCAGCCGCCCGCGCGCTGCCTGAAATGCGCCATGTGCAGCATCGTGCAATCATAAGAACGTTTCGGGCGAGGCTTTTTTCCAAAAAGGCCGCGCCCCCACGTCCTTATTTTCCAGCACCCTGTGACACATGCAGCAGGTCGAGGATTTCATCCGCGGCGGCGGCGGTCGGGTCGCCCTGCGGGCCGTGCAGTGTGGCGATGATGTCGCGAAACCCGGCCCGTTGCATGCGCGCGCTGTGCCCGTCCGTCAGCAGGCGCACGATGGTATCGGCCAGCAGGTCCGCCCGGCAGCGTTCCTGCAGCAGTTCAGGCACAAGGCGATGCCCCGCCAGCAGGTTGACCATCGCGACATAGGGCACCCGGATCAGGCGGCGCGCAATCGCGGCGGTCACGGGATTGACGCGGTACGTCACCGCCATGGGCACCCCGGCTAGCGCGAGTTCCAGCGTGGACGTGCCGGATTTGGTCAGGGCCGCACCCGCCGCGGCAAAGGCGTCGTGCTTGTCCTGCAGGTCGGTCACGATGATGGGCCGGACGGGCCAGTCCGCGACGCCCCGGCGGATGGTGTCGGCAATCACCGGGGCCACGGGCACCACCGGCACGATGCCGGGGCAGCGTGACCGCAACTGGCGCAGCACCTCCCCGAACACCGGCAGCAGGCGCGGGGCCTCCGAACGGCGACTGCCGGGCATCAGCACCAGCACGGGCGCATCCTGCGCGATACCATGGCGCGCGCGAAACGCCGCCCCATCGCCCGTATCCGCCCCGGACTGCACCACCGGATGCCCGACAAAGCGTCCCTCCACCCCATGTCGGGCGAAAAAAGCAGGCTCGAACGGCAGAAGGCAGAGCATGCGTTCCCACAGGCCGGGGAACCTGCGCACACGATGTTCCCGCCATGCCCAGACCTGCGGCGCGACATAATGGACCCGTGGCACCGACAGCGCGGCCACCCGCCGCAGCAGGCGCAGGGCAAAGCCGGGACTGTCGATCGTGATGATCAGGTCGGGGCGGATCGCATGGATATGCGCCACCGCCTGCTCCAGCCTGCGCGACAGGAAACGCAGGCGCGGCAGGACCTCCACCAGTCCCATGACCGCAAGGTCCCGCATGGGAAATTCGCTCCGCAGGCCTGCGGCCTCCATCCGTGCGCCGCCAACCCCGACGAAACGCAGGTTTGGGTCACGTCGCGCCAGTTCGCCCATCAAGCGCGCACCCAGTACGTCGCCGCTTGCCTCCCCCGCCAAGAGCCAGATCGTCCGCTGTACCGTGGAAGGGGTCGGTGGTGTCATCAATGCCTGTTTTCCCGGAAGATGGTTGCGCCATGGTGCCATATCCGTGCCCGTCATGCCGGCTTCATGGTCTTTTTTTCAGATGCGGTCGTTAATTACCGATGGAGCATCTCAAGGCTCTGCCCTGAAACCCGCCAAAGGGTATTACCCTTTGGAAACCATGATTTATCCAATGAACTGGTGGGCAGGTTCGATATCCCCCGGTTCGTTGAAAGGAGCATTTCGACACGCAGTCATCATCCAGAAGTTTTTGGTGAAGCTTTTTCAAAAAGCTTCGGGAAACCCTGCCTTTTTGAACAAAGTCCGCACCTGCTCCCACGCTATTCCTGCTTCAGGAAGCTTTCGATCCCGGCCTTTACGTCCTGTGGCAACGGCACATATTGCAACTTGCGCGCCGTATCGTCCCCGCGCTCGAATGCCCATACAAAGAAATCGCGCACCGCCCGTCCCCGCGCGCGGTCCGTGGGATCGGTGGGGATCAGGACATAGGTCGCCGACATGATCGGCCATGCCCCTTCCCCCGCCGCGTCAAGGATCTCGACACGGCGTGTCGCGTCGTCCTCCCACTTTGCGGAGCGGGCAGCGGCCTCGAAACTGTCGTTATCAGCAGCGACATCTTCGCCATGGCTGTTGCGCATCCGCGCCATGACCATGTGGTTCCCCGCGGCATAGGCATATTCGAGGTAGCCGATGCTCCCTTCCGTATTGCGCACGGCGGCGGCGATGCCGTCATTGCCCCGCGCGCCCTCGCCCACCGGCCACTGGATCGAGGTCCCGGCCCCTTCCTGCGCCTTCCATTGCGGCCATGACTGTGAAAGGTAGGTCGTGAACACGAAGGTCGTGCCCGACCCGTCGGCACGGCGCACGGGTGCGACGGGAATGTCCGGCAGGGCAAGCCCCGGATTGACGGCGGCAATGCGCGCATCATTCCATGACGTGATTTCCCCGTCATAGATCTGCGCCACAAGCGCGCCCGTCAGGCGCAACTGGTTATCCGCAATCCCCGGCAGGTTGATGACGGGAACGATTGCCCCCATCACGGTGGGAAACTGCGCCAGTCGGGCATCCTTCAGCGCCGTGGCCGACATGGGCGCGTCCGATGCCCCGAAATCGACCGTGCGGGCGCGCGCTTGGTTCTGCCCCGCACCCGACCCGATCGTCTGGTAATTCAGGGTGATGTTCACATCCCGCGCCGCGTCCTCGCCCCACGCGCCATAGATCGGCGCGCCGAAACTGGACCCGGCCCCCGTGATCGCCGTGGCGCCCGCCGTACTGGCATATCCCGCCACCAGGACGGCAAGCCCCGCCCCGATCCATCCCCCTATGGCGCGCAATGGAGTCTCTCCCTTGATGGACATGCGGATGACAGATGCATGGACGCGACGGGACACATCGCCCCGTCGCATCACCCACATTCAGCCACGCAGTTCGGCATTGCAGGTTTTCTGTGCCGCGGCAATCACGCGTGCGCAGACGGCCTCGATATCCGCATCGGTCAGGTTGCGGTCGATGGGCTGGATCGTGATCTCGATGCCCATGGACTTGTGGCCTGCCGGGATCTTGTCACCCTCGTACACATCGAACAGGCTGACGGCGGAAATCAGGTTGCGTTCAGCCCCCCTGACGGCACGCAGCAGCTTTTCCGCCGGAACGTCGCCTGCGACGATGAAGGCGAAATCCCGGTGCAGGGGCTGGAACGGCGACAGGTTGGGCACCGCGCGGCGACGGCGCTTGGGTTCAGGGACGTCCTCGATGAAGGCCTCGCACCCCACCACCGGCAGGTCGATCCCGCGTTCGGCCAGCAGTGCTGGATGCAGTTGCCCGAAATAGCCCAGCACCAGCTTCGGCCCCTGACGCACCGTGCCGGACCGGCCCGGATGGTAATGCGCGGGCGCGTCAGGCGTAATGCTCAGCCCCTCCATCGGGGCACCGGCGACACGCAGCACCTCCAGGATATCCGCCTTGGCCGCCCACAGGTCCACCGGCATTGCCGCATGGCCGGGGGTGCGCGCCGAATGGCCGCTGCGGATGGCCGCTGCGATCTGCCGCTGCCCGGCCTCGCCAAAGCCTGCGCCGATTTCAAACAGGCCCAGGTCGGGATAGCCGCGCGCCGCGTTGTGATGCACCGCGCCCAGCAGGTTCACCAGCGGCGTGGGCCGCATCTGGTCCAGGTCGGCGGCAATGGGGTTGAGCAGGTGCAGGCTTTCGGGCGTTTCACCAAAGGCCGCGGCCTGTTCATGCGCGACGAAGGAGAAACCGACCGTCTCCAGCAGGCCACGCGCGGCCAGATGCCGCCGTGCAGCGGCCGCGCGCACCTGCGCGGGCGTCAGCGCGGGCACCGGCACGGCGGACAGCGGCGGCAGGGATACCGCCGGGATTGCATCCATGCCCTCAAGCCGCAGGATCTCCTCGATCAGGTCCACTTCCGAATCCACGGCCATCGCGCCCTGCGCCGCGCGGGCGGCCTGCTCGGGCGGCAGGTCACGCGCCTGGTCCAGCACCATCGGCGTCGCGATGTCGTTGCGCCATGACGGGACGCTGACGACCACATGCTCCGCATCACGCTCGCGCACTTCAAAGCCCAGCCCTTCGAGCGAGGCCACGGCCCGGTCCGGCACAACCGTCAGGCCGCCCAGCGTCCTGATGCGCTCAAAGCGCAGGTGCGCGTCACGCTGCCATGCCGGCGCGCTCCCGGCGGAGACGACCTCGCTGGCCTCGCCCCCGCACAGGTCGATGATCATGCGTGTCGCGGCCTCAAGCGCTGCGGGCGGCAGGGCCTGGTCCACACCGCGTTCAAAACGCTGGCGCGCGTCGGAATGCAGGTTATGCCGCCGTCCGCTCAGGGCGATATGCACGGGATCGAACAGCGCACATTCGACAAAGACGTCGGTCGTCGCCTCGTCCACGCCGGTGGCCTCGCCCCCCATGATGCCCGCCAGCGACTGCACGCCATTGGCGTCGGCAATCACGCAGTCATCCACCGTCATGACATGCTCGCCCCCGTCAAGGGTGCGCAGCGTCTCGCCTGCGCCACGGCAGACGGTCAGGACATTGCCCCCCACCTTCGCCACGTCGAAGACATGCAGCGGGCGACCAAGGTCGAACGCGAAATAGTTGGTGATGTCCACCAGCGCGGAAATCGGGCGCAGGCCCACGGATTCCAGCCGCCGCTGCAGCCATTCCGGGCTGGGTCCGTTGCGCACGCCACGGATCGTACGGCCCAGCACCCATGGGCAGGCCTCGGCAAAGCTGTCGGCCCATGTCAGGGGCGAGACAAAGCGCCCCTCCACCGTTTCGGCCAGCCAGGGTTTGAGCGTCCCCATCCCCGCCGCCGCCAGGTCGCGCGCGATGCCACGGATGGCCAGCGCATCGCCCCGGTTCGGCGTGATGGCGATTTCGACGACCGGGTCATCCATGTCCGCGAACAGGGCATAGGACTGCCCCACCACCGTACCGTCGGGCAGTTCGGCAATGCCGCCGGTTTCCTGCCCCAGACCCAGTTCGCGCAGCGAGCACAGCATGCCGCCGCTGGCCTCGCCGCGGATCTTGCCGGCCTTGATGGTGATGTCGCTGCCGGGGATCCATGTGCCCGGCGGGGCGAAGATGACCGACAGGCCCGCACGTGCGTTGGGCGCGCCGCAGACGACCTGCACGCGCTCGAACCCCTCGCCCGCGTCAACCTGGCAGACACGCAGGCGATCGGCGTTGGGATGCTGCTCCGCCGTGAGGATGCGCGCGGTGCGGAACGGGGCGAGGACCGCGCCGCGATCCTCGATCCCCTCGACCTCCAGCCCGATCGTGTTCAGCCGCGCACACAGTTCCTCCAGCGTTGCCGTGGTGTCTAGGTGTTCACGCAGCCATGACAGTGAGAACTTCATCGATCACAGACCTTCATGCAGCAGGGCGGGAGACAGGGGGCTGGTTCCGTAATGGCGCAGCCAGCGCACGTCGCTGTCGTAAAAGGAACGCAGGTCGGGAATGCCATGGCGCAGCATCGTCAGGCGCTCGATCCCCATGCCGAACGCGAATCCCTGCCACTCCCGCGGGTCGAGGCCGCAGTTCGCCAGCACGCGTGGCTGCACCATGCCGGAGCCGAGGACCTCCAGCCAGTCATCGCCGCCACCGATCTGCCCCGTCTTGCGCGACCAGCCGATATCGACCTCCATCGACGGTTCGGTGAACGGGAAGTAGGACGCACGGAAACGCACCGGCAGGTCAGGCTGCGCAAAGAAGGCACGCAGGAAATCCGACAGGCAGCCCTTGAGGTGGCCCAGCGTGATGTCGCGGTCGATCACCAGCCCCTCGCACTGGTGGAACATCGGCGAATGGGTTGCGTCATGGTCGGCGCGGTAGGTGCGGCCCGGCGCGATGATGCGGATGGGCGGTTCATGCGCCAGCATGGTGCGGATCTGCACACCTGATGTCTGGGTGCGCAGCACGCGCTCCACCGTGCCGCCTTCCTCCTGCGGGAGGTAGAACGTGTCCTGGTCCGTGCGCGCGGGATGGTGCGAGGGTGTATTGAGGGCGGCGAAATTGTGCCAGTCGGTCTCGATATCCGGGCCTTCAGCAACCTTGAAGCCCATCGACCCGAAGATCGCGGTCATTTCCTCGATCGTGCGGGTGATCGGGTGCAGCGTGCCTTCGGCCTGCGGGGCGGCGGGCAGGGTTACATCGACCCGTTCGGCAGCCAGGCGGGCATTGAGGGCCTCGGCCTCCAGCGCCTCGCCCCGGGCCGCGATCTCGCGCGAGAGTTCGTCGCGCAGGCGGTTGAGCGCGCTGCCGCGGACCTTGCGCTCCTCGGGCGACATCCGACCGAGTTCCTTCAGCAGGCCGGTCAGGCGCCCGGACTTGCCCATCGTCGTGACGCGCACCTCGTCCCATGCCCGCAGGTCGGGTGCCGCGGCCAGCGCCTTGAGGGTGTCTTGCTTCAGGGTTTCGAGATCGTCACTCATGCTACCTCGCACAGGCTCACCGGACAGGCAGGCCGAGGCGCATTCGACAAATGGCGGCCATGCCGGTCATGGGGTTACGTGGGGCGGGACCACGGCGCTGCTGTCGCGCGCCGGGATGCGCCCGGGGAACTTAAAAACAAAACGGGCCGCCCGGCAGGACGACCCGTTTTGCGGACCTGTCACCACACGGGGTGGATGACAGGTTCAGGCCAGAGCGGCCTGCGCCTTCTTGACGATTTCGGCAAAGGTCGCCGCGTCGTCGAACGCGATGGCGGCCAGCACCTTGCGGTCGATCTCGATCCCCGCCTTGTCCAGACCGTTGATGAAACGGCTGTAGGTCAGGCCATGCTCACGCACGGCGGCGTTGATGCGCTGGATCCACAGGGCGCGGAATTCACGCTTCTTGTTGCGACGGTCGCGATAGGCATAGCGAAGGGCCTTTTCCAGCCGTTCGAGCGCAATGCGGTAGTTGGTGGAAGACCGGCCACGGTAACCCTTAGAGAGTTCCAGAACCTTCTTGTGACGGGCGTGTGAGGTAACGCCCCGCTTGACGCGTGCCATGTGTCAGATGCTCCTTATGCCAGCCCGTAGGGCGCCCACTGCTTCACAGTGCGGCCATCCATTTCCGTCATGGTCTGCGAACCGCGGTTGGTGCGCTTCATCTTCTGCGAACGGTTGATAAGGCCGTGACGCTTGTTGCCGGGGCCAGCCAGCACCTTGCCGGTCGCGGTGATCTTGAACCGCTTCTTGACCGACGACTTGGTCTTCATCTTGGGCATTTTCATCTCCATCGTTTTTTCACGCGCCACCTGCCCAACGGACCGGCGGAAACATGAACGTGACATTGCGGCCGGGCATGCCCCTGAATCAGGCCCGGACGCGCGAACATCGCTGCCTATAGACAACGCCGCGACACCAATCAAGCCCTGATCCACCACGGCGCGTTGTCTCCCCCATGGCGCGCGCCTATAAGGTGACGGCAACAGGGGGCGGACAGCCCCCGGACGGAAGGAAACGAGCATGACAGCACGACGTGTGGCGATCGTAACCGGCGGCAGCCGCGGAATTGGCGCCAGCATCGCCGAAGCCTTGGCGAAGGACGGGTTCGATATCGCGATTTCCTATGCCCGCAACGCGGCGGCAGAGGACGAGACGGTGGCGCGGATCACCGCGCTGGGCCGCACGGCGCGCGCCTATCGCGCGGGCGAAGGCGATGGCGCGGCACGGGACATGATCGAACAGGTCGTGCGTGACTTCGGACGGCTGGATACGCTGGTGTGCAATGCAGGCATCTATCCCTATGCCCGGGTGCAGGACATGACGGTGGAGCAGGTGGATGCGACACTCGGCCTGAACGTGCGCGCAGTGATGCTGGAGACGATGGCCGCCGTGAAGCACATGAAGCGCGGCGGGCGCATCATCCTGATCGGTTCCGTCTTTGGCGAGCGCGCACCCTTCCCCGGCATCTCGCTCTACAGCGCGACCAAGGCGGCGCTGGGCGGCTTCGTACGGGGCGCCGCGCGCGACCTCGGGCCGGAGGGCATCACCATCAACGTGATCCAGCCCGGCCCCATCGATACGGACATGAACCCCGCCAATGGCGAGGGCGCGGACATGCTGCGCGGTTTCCTGTGCGTGCCGGAATATGGCAAGCCCGCCGACATCGCCTCCATGGCGGCGTTCCTCGCCCGTCCCGAAAGCGACAACATCACCGGCGCGGCCCTGAACGTGGACGGCGGACTGGCCGCCTGACCCACTTCCCCCGGCCATGCGGGCCGGGGCACCTGCCTGCATGCCACCCGATGGGATGCGGGCGGGACATGGGCTGCGCGGCGGCAGGAAATATGCCATTTCCCTATTTCCAATATCTGCATGACGCATGAAAAACGCCCCGACAACATCCAGCAATACTTCGTAATGCCACCCCGCCGCGTCCCGCCATGCCCCAAATCCTGCCAACGCCCGTCGCCCCTGTCCCCTCCCTTCCGAAAACCGGCGGCAGGCACATCACTTTCGCGGGTTGTCACGTTTTCCATTTCTGATTAGGCGTCGTGAATACTTTGCCGTGGAAAATGGTCATGACCATACTCAATTCAAATACCCTGCCCCACCTGCCGCCGGAGATCACGATTCCGTCCTATGACCGTGCGAAGGTCACGCCGGGCATTGCGCATCTGAGTGTCGGTAATTTCCACCGCGCGCATGAAGCCGTCTATGTCGAACACGTGCTGGGCCGTCCCGGTCAGGCGGACTGGGGCATCGTGGGAATCGGCCTGATGGACAGTCCGGCCGAAACGGACAAGGCCGACGCCATGAAGGCGCAGGACGGCCTGTATTCCCTGACGGTCTGCGCGCCCGACGCGCCCGACACGGTGCATGTCATCGGCTCCATCGTTGAATATGTCCATGGCCCCGCCGATCGCGCCGCCGTCATCGCACGCCTGGCCGATCCCGCGATCCGCATCGTCAGCATGACGATTACCGAGGGCGGCTACTACATTGACGAAAATGGTCATTTCCCGCTCGACCTGCCCGTCATTGCCGAAGACCTGAAACGCGACGTCCCACACTCCGCCTTTGGCGTCCTGACCGAGGCGCTGCGCCTGCGCCGTGACCGCGGCGTCGGGCCGTTCACCATCCTGTCGTGCGACAACCTGCCGCAGAATGGCCATGTCGCGCGCACCGCCGTCCTGTCATGGGCGCGCGCCCGCGATGTGGCGCTGGCGGAGTGGATGGAAGAGAACGTGACCTTCCCATGCACCATGGTGGACCGCATCACCCCGGCCGTGCGTCCCGATGACGTGCGCCGCCTTGACGCCGCAAGCGGGCTTGACGATCGCATCCCCGTCTTCTGCGAGGATTTCATCCAGTGGGTGATCGAGGACAAATTCTGTGCGGGCCGTCCCGAATTCGACGCGGTGGGCGTGCAGTTCACGGATAACGTCCATCCGTACGAGGAAGTGAAGCTGCGGATGCTCAACGCCTCGCACTCGCTCCTCGGCCTGTCGGGCGTGCTGTCGGGATATCGCATCGTCAGCGACATCATGACCGACATGTATGAGGTGGCGCTGGTGGAGCGCTACCTTGCCTATGACGCCGAACCGCTGCTCAGCGCGCCGCCGGGCATGGCATTGCAGGAATATGGCGCGCTGCTGCTGCGCCGCTTCCGCAACCATGCGATCAGCGACCAGTTGCTGCGCATCGCCTCGGACAGCACGTCAAAGCTGCAGATGTTCGTCCGTGAAACCGCGATGGGGGTGCTGGCGACGCACCGCAACCCCGTCCGCATCGCGTTCCTGATCTCATGCTATCTCGAATATCTGCGTGGGCGTGACGACAATGGCGCGACCTACCCGATCGTGGAACCGCACCTGAGCGCGCAGGACCGCGCCCTTGCCACCGGCGCGGACATTGACGCCGCACTGGACATGACGGTGTTCGCTGGCTGGGGCCTTGCGGACTCCGAAGATTTCGTCACGCGCTATCGCACGGTCCGGCAGTCCATTCGCGCGCATGGAACACGCCACACACTGGCGGAGGTCGTCCTCACGGCGGAATAACCCTCCCCCCCACCCTCCTTTCATGATCCGTCGCCCACCCCGCCTGCCATACCCCCATGGCGGGGTGGCCTGACACGTCATCGTCAAAAATAACCTCTTGACCTGAGGCCGCTTTATAAGCTGTCTCCTTGGGCAAAGCCGTCGCACGCCTTGTTTTTGCTTTGTTCAGGATGATCATGAATACGCCCCCTTCCCATCCCGGCCCCGGTCGCACCCCCACGCTCCTTCTCGTCATCGCCGTGTGTGCGATATCCGGTCTTTATCTACTGGGGGGTGGCCTGTGGCTGGCCGTTCTGGGGGGCTCTTTCTATTATGTCATCGCCGGCGCCGCGCTGCTGGCGACGGCATGGATGCTGTGGATACGCTCCCAGACCGCACTGACCCTCTATGCCGTCCTGCTGGCCGGCACGATGATCTGGGCCGTGCGGGAGGTCGGGTTCGATTTCTGGGCCCTTGCCCCGCGTGGCGATATCCTGGTGCCGATCGGTCTCCTGTTCTTCCTGCCCGGCGTGACGCGCGCGCTTTCAACGCAGACCCGGCCACCGCGCCTTGCACTAGGGGCCGTCATCGCGGCCGCCGTGGCCGTGGTCGGGATCGCCCTGACGCAGGATCCGCAGGATATTGCGGGCGACCTGCCCCCCGTGGCGCAGAACGCCCCGACGCCGGGGGATGCGAACGAAATGCCCGACGCGGACTGGCAGGCCTATGGCCGGACGGAATTCGGGGACCGTTTCTCTCCGCTCAAGCAGATCACGGCCGCCAATGTCAGCAAACTGAAGGTCGCATGGACCTTCCGCACCGGCGACATGCGCGGCCCCGGCGACCCGGGCGAGACGACGGACGAGGTCACGCCGATCAAGATCCGCGATACGGTCTATCTGTGCTCCCCGCACCAGATCCTGTTTGCGCTTGACGCCGCCACGGGCAAGCAGCGGTGGAAATTCGATCCGCAGATCGTCCACAACCCGACCTTCCAGCACCTGACCTGCCGTGGTGTCTCCTACCACGAGGCAAAGGCCGACGCCGATGCCGCGCCTGCCGAATGTGCGCAGCGCATCTTCCTGCCGACCAATGACGGCCGCCTGTTCGCCCTTGACGCGCATAGCGGCGAACGCTGCCACGGGTTTGGCAAGGACGGGGAGATTGACCTGAAGGACGGCATGACGGTCAAGACGCCGGGATTTTACGAACCCACATCCCCGCCGGTCGTGACCGACAGCATGGTCATCGTCTCTGGCGCGGTGACGGACAATTATTCCACGCATGAGCCATCCGGCGTCACGCGCGGGTTCGACGTCAACACCGGCGAACTGAAATGGGCGTTCGACCCGGGCAACCAGGACCCGAACGAAATGCCGTCCGAGCAGCATCATTTCGTGCCCAATTCGCCCAATTCGTGGATTACGGCGTCCTATGACCCGCATCTGGACCTGGTCTATATTCCCATGGGCGTGCAGACCCCCGACATCTGGGGCGGAAACCGCAATGCGGATGCCGAACGGTATGCCAGTTCGATCGTCGCCCTGAACGCATCGACCGGGAAACTGGCCTGGAGCTACCAGACCGTTCACCATGACCTGTGGGACATGGACATCCAGGCACAGCCCAGCCTGGTGGATATCCGCAACGCGGACGGCGAAATCGTCCCCACCCTGTATGCCCCCGCGAAAACCGGCAATATCTTCGTGCTTGACCGTCGCAATGGCAAACTGGTGGTCCCTGCCCCCGAACGCCCCGTCCCGCAGGGTGCGGCGCCGGGCGATCACCTGTCGGCGACGCAGCCCTTCTCCGAACTGACATTCCGCCCGAAGAAGAACCTGACGGATGCGGACATGTGGGGCGGCACGATGTTTGACCAGTTGATCTGCCGCATCATGTTCCATCAGCTCCGCTATGACGGGCCGTTCACGCCGCCGTCGCTACAGGGTACGCTGGTGTTCCCCGGCAACCTGGGCATGTTCGAATGGGGCGGCCTTGCTGTTGACCCGGTCCGGCAGATCGCGATCGCCAACCCGATCGCCATCCCGTTCGTCTCCACCCTGATCCCGCGTGGCCCGAACAACCCCGCAACCCCGGACAAGTCCCTGCCGTCCGGCAGCGAAAGTGGCGTGCAGCCGCAGTTCGGCGTCCCCTATGGCGTGGACCTGCATGCGTTCCTGTCGCCGCTGGGCCTGCCGTGCAAGCAGCCTGCATGGGGATACATGTCGGGCATCGACCTGCGCACGAACAAGATCGTGTGGAAGCACCGCAACGGCACGATCCGCGACAGCGCACCGCTGCCGCTGCCGTTCAAGATGGGCGTGCCCAGCCTTGGCGGGCCACTGACGACCGCAGGTGGCGTGGCGTTCCTGACCTCCACGCTGGATTATTACATCCGCGCCTATGACGTCACGACCGGGAAGCAGTTGTGGCAGGACCGCCTGCCCGCCGGCGGGCAGTCCACGCCCATGACCTACTCCGTCAACGGGCGTCAGTTCATCGTGACGGCCGATGGTGGCCATGGATCGTTCGGCACAAAGATGGGCGATTACGTGGTCGCCTACAGCCTGCCGGAATAACAACCGGCACCCATGATATGCCGGGGACGACAATCCGTGTCGTCCCCGCTTGACCCGGCGGCGCGCGTCTGTATATAAGCGGATATAGACACAGCCCGCCGGGAAAATTCCTCTCCCGCGTATCGTGCCCCATCTGCCATCAGGCCCCTGTAAACGCCACTTATTCAGGCTTTTACAGAAGATTTCCTATGGGGTATAAAAATCCAAATAAGTCTTATAGGCGTTTTCACCTTACGTTGGGTGGAAGCCCTTGACTAGGAAACAGAAGACTTACTGTCCGCCGCGAGGAGGAACGCCGATGCGCGTCCTGCCGATCCGGTGCCGGAAGGCGGCATGCACATGCATGCTGATTTCGTTGTTTCTGAAGACGTAGCGCCGAAACTCGGGGCGGATGATACGGGGTGATCTAATGACTTTCACAACCGCGAGAACATCGTGATTAAACGCATTGCAGCAGCGATTGTGGGAATCGGTGTCGCCGGAGGCGTCGGATTCCTTGCTTACGCGTGGTATCCGGAGATTTCTCCGGTCGCACCGCCACCTCCTTCCTCTTTCAGCAAGGCGCAGATCGAACACGGCCGCGTGCTCGCCGCTGGCGGCTACTGCGCGGAGTGCCATACCCGCACCGATGGCAAGCGCGGGATCGAACTGGCTGGCGACTACAAGATGGATACGCCCTTTGGCGCCATCTTCTCTTCCAACATCACGCCAGACCCGGAAACCGGTATCGGCCACTGGTCCGAAGCGGCGTTCAAGCGGGCGATGCGCAAGGGCATTTCGCGTGACGGCACGCAGCTGTTCCCTGCCTTCCCGTTCGACCATTTCACACACATGACGGATCAGGACATCGACGATGTCTATGCGTTCCTGATGACGCGTGAGCCGGTCCATTCGGTCAAGCGCGAAAACACGGTCGCCTTCCCGTTCAACATCCGCCTCGAACAGGCCGGGTGGAAGCTGCTCTTCCTGCATGAAGGGCCGCTGAAGAACAACAACGCCAAGGATGCGGAATGGAACCGTGGCGCGTACCTGGCCGAAGGGCTGAGCCACTGCTCCGCCTGCCATACGCCGCGTAACGCCATGGGCGCGGAAAAGAGCAGCGCGCCTTATGACGGTGCGCCGGTCGATAACTGGATCGCGCCCCCGCTCAATGAACACAACCCGACCCCGGTCGTGTGGACCGAGGACGAGTTCTTCAAGTACCTGCGCTATGGCTCCGCCCCGCTGCATGGCAGTGCCGCGGGCCCGATGTCGCCGGTCGTCCATGGCGGCCTGAGCGAGATGCCGGAATCCGACGTGCATGCCATCGCGCACTACCTTGCGGATATCGACAAGGCATCAAGCCGCGTCAGCGAGGATCCCAAGGCCATCGCCTGGGCGATGAAGGCCTCCATGCGTGACCTGGTTGGCCCGAAGACGGACCCGAACGCACGGCTGTATGCCGGGGCCTGCGCCGCATGCCACGCCAATGCCGGCCCGCAGCCTGTCGAAGGCCGCCCGGACCTGGCGCTGAACAACGCGCTGTGGCTGGATGAACCGACCAACCTGTATCAGGTGATCCTGCACGGAATTGGAACGACGGAAGGCATCTCCACCGCCTCGATGCCGAGTTTCTATCATTCCTTCTCCGACGCGGACCTTGCGCGTCTGGCCGCCTACCTGCGCGCCACGCGGACGACCCTGAAACCCTGGACCGACCTTGAGAAGAAAGCCGCGGATGTCCGCAAGACGCTGGCTGCCTCTCCTGTCGCCTCTTCTCATTGAGATGAAAGACGGAGCTAGAACATGACGACCTTTCACCTCAATGGACGCGAAGTCACCGTTGACGTCCCGGAAGATACCCCCCTGCTGTGGGTGATCCGTGACGAAGTCGGCCTGACCGGGACGAAGTTCGGCTGTGGCATCGGCATGTGCGGTGCCTGCACCGTGCATATCGGCGGCCGCGCCACCCGTTCGTGCATCACGCCCGTCAGCGCCGCCGAAGGCGCTGACATCACCACGATCGAGGGACTCGACCCCGAGGGCAAGCATCCCGTGCAGGTTGCCTGGCGTGAACTGCAGGTGCCGCAGTGCGGTTACTGCCAGTCCGGGCAGATCATGCAGGCCGTCAGCCTGCTCAAGGATTATCCCTCCCCCACGGATGAGGAAATCGACGCGGTCATGGCCGGGAGCCTGTGCCGCTGCATGACCTACATTCGCATACGCGAGGCCATCAAGAAGGCCGCGGCAGCCGCACGCGGAGATTCGTCAAATGGGTAGACTGAACCGTTTTCTTACCGGAAAAGGCTCCGGCGCCGGACAGGGACTGTCCCGGCGTGGCTTCCTTGTCACCTCGCTGGGGGCTGGCGTCATGTTCGGCTTCGCCCGGCAGGCCTCGGCCAACCAGATCTTCCCGCTTGACAAATCCGGCCCCGGCGACGGGGCGTTCGAGCCGACCATCTGGTGTTCGATCGCGCCGGATGGGGAAATCACGGTCAACATCATCCGTGCGGAAATGGGCCAGCATATCGGCTCCGCCCTTGCCCGCATCATCGCGGACGAGATGGAGGCCGACTGGGAAAAGGTGCGTATCAATTACGTCGATACCGATCCCAAGTGGGGCCTGATGGTGACCGGCGGAAGCTGGTCGGTATGGATGACGTGGGATGTCTTCCGCCAGGCGGGTGCGGCAACGCGCACGGCGCTGGTGGAGGAAGCCGCGCGCCTGCTCGGCACGACGCCGGACAAGTGCACCGTCAGCCAGAGCATCGTGTCCGCCGCCAACGGCAAGCAGATCAGCTTTGGCGACATTGTCGCACAGGGACATCCCAGCCACTCCTTCACGCCCGAAGAGATGGCCAAGCTGCCCCTGAAGCCCGCGAGCGAGCGTCGCCTGATCGGCAATTCCGAACTCAAGAAGGCGCTCGACATTCCCGCCAAGACCACGGGCGAGGCCATCTATGGCATCGACGCGAAGGTCGAGGGTATGGTCTATGCCCGCCCGAAGATGCCGCCGACGCGCTATGGCTCCAAGGTGCGTTCGGTTGACGACAGCGAGGCGCGCAAGATCAAGGGCTATATCCGTTACCTGAAGATCGATGACCCGTCGGGCGTCGTGCAGGGATGGGTCGTGGTGCTCGCCAGCAGCTATGCCGCCGCCATCCGGGCGACCGACGCGCTGAAGGTGGACTGGATCCCCGGCGAGACCGCCCATGTCAATGAGCGCGACATCCAGGATCGTGGCCGCGAACTGATCAACCACAAGGAAGGTGGCGTCTACGTCTTCAACGACGATGGCGTGGATCAGGCGTTCAGTTCGGCCCATACGGTCATGGACAAGGAATATACCTGCGCCTCCGTCCTGCATTACCAACTGGAGCCGACGAACGCCCTCGCCTTCGTCAAGGATGGCGTGTACGAGATCCATGCCGGCAACCAGTGGCAGTCGCTGATCCTGCCGACACTGGCAAAGGCGCTGGAAGTTCCCGAAAGCAAGGTGCTGCTGCTCAGCTACCTGCTGGGTGGCGGGTTCGGGCGTCGCCTGAACGGGGATTACATGATCCCGGCCGCCCTTGCCTCCAAGGCGCTGGGCGGCAAGCCGGTCAAGCTGATCCTGACGCGTTCGGACGATATGGTGTTCGACTCCTTCCGCTCCCCTTCGGTGCAGCGGGTGCGCATGGCGTTCGATGCGTCCAACAAGATCACCGCCATGGATTACCAGGCGGCGGCCGGTTGGCCCACCGGCGTCATGGCCGAAGCGTTCATGTCCAAGGGCGTGAATGACGTGCCGTATGACCAGTTCGCCATCGCCGGTGCCGATCACTGGTACGAGGTCGGTGCATTCCGCGTGCGTGCCCTGCGCAACGACCTGGCGGAAAAGACATTCCGTCCCGGCTGGCTGCGTTCGGTCAGTCCCGGCTGGACCAGTTGGGGGGTGGAATGCTTCCTTGATGAAGTCGCCCATGCGCAGAAGAAGGATCCGGTGCAGTTCCGTCTGGACATGCTGACGGGTGCGGGCCGCAACAAGGGCGAGGCCCCCGATGCGGTCGGTGGCGCGCTGCGGCAGGCTGCGGTCCTGCGTCGTCTGGCGGAAAAGGTCGGCTGGGGCAAGCAGAACCTGCCCAAGGACACGGCGCTGGGCATCTGCACGACGGCGGGTCAGGAACGCGGCATGCCGACATGGATTGCATGCTGTGCGCAGGTTCACGTGGACCGTTCCACCGGGGTTGTCCGCTGTGAGAAGCTGACGATCGTGGTGGATGCGGGCACCGTGGTCGATCCCGATGGCGCACGTGCCCAGACCGAGGGCGCGGCCCTGTGGGGCCTGAGCATGGTTCTGTTCGAAAACACGGAAATCGTGAACGGACAGCCTGTGGACCGGAACCTGAATACCTATACCCCGCTGCGTATCGCCGATACGCCGGAAATGGACATCGAGTTCCTGCCGAGCACCGAAAAGCCGATGGGTCTGGGTGAACCCGGCACCACAGTGGTCGGGCCGGCCATCGGCAATGCGATCTTCAATGCTGTCGGGGTGCGGTTGCGTCATATGCCGGTGCGTCCGGCGGACGTCCTGCGCGGGCTTCAGGGAAGCTGAACCTGCTCCTGACAGGATCTATGAAAAGGGGGCTGGCGCATCATGTGCCAGCCCCCCTTTTTTTCTGTTATGCCCGTGAAAGTTCAGCCGAGCATAAAGAGATTGTTAAGAAATAAGGGATTTCGGGTGCTGCTTTGAAGCTTTTTGAAAAAAGCTTCACCAAAAACTTCTTATACTTAACGCGGGATTACATCCGCACGGCCTGGCGGCCAAGTGCCGGATCGTCGGTGAAAAACCCGTCAAGCCCGAGATCGAGGTAACGCCGGATTTCCGCAATCGATCCTTCGGGATTGCGGGCATTGTCCCCCATCGCATTACGCAGTTGCAGCGGCAGGAAACAGTTTTCCGGACGGAACGTATAGGAATGGACCAGCAGCCCCGCCCGATGCGCATCCTCGATCAGGGACGATGGCGCAAGCCATGCCCCGGCCCCGTCACGCGGGATGATATCGACATTCGACGGACCGATGACATCGGCGTACTGCCGCACGTCACGCAGGGCCGCAGGCGTCATCAGGTCGCCAAATGTCGCCCCATGGCCTGACGCCACAAGGTCGGGCACCCGTTGCGTACGCTCCCCCATCAGGAACATCAGGCGCGCCTGCGGGTTGATCGCCTTGACCCTGCCATACAGCATCTTCAGGTTCGTGGTTTCAAAGGACTGCACCTCCAGCGGGCAGTAGCGCGTATATTCGTGCGCCCCGATCACCTGCAGGAACGTTTCCTCCGGCGTCTGGCCGAGCTTGTGGAAATGCGTCGAGTTCTTGATTTCAGGAATCAGGCCGATCACACGTCCCCGCGCGGCAGCCTCCGCCGCGACGAAATCAATGACCTCCTCGAACGTGGGGATATCGAAATGCCCGTCATAGCGCGTGTTGTGCGCCCGCACCGCAGGCAGGCGTTCGCGTGCGCGCAGGGTCTTGAGTTCCTTCAGCGTGAAATCCGTCGTGAACCACCCCGTCTCCGACACGCCATCAATGACGATAGTGCGTTTGCGCGATGCGAATTCCGGGTGATCCGCCACATCCGAAGTACCCGCGATGTTACTTTCGTGGCGCGCCACCAGTACGCCGTCGCTGGTGGGAACCAGATCGGGTTCGATATAGTCGGCCCCATCCGCAATGGCCTTGGCATAGGACGCCAGCGTATGTTCCGGACGCAGGGCGGACGCGCCCCGGTGCGCCATCACCAGCGGCACTGGCGCCAGGGATGGTGCGGCATGACCCGGCCGCACCGAACACATCACCGCGCCCCCCGCCAGTATGAGTGCGTGCCTGCGTGTCAGCATGGCCTTGTCCATCAGTCTTTTTTCCAGTTCCAGCCCCGGTTTCACGATAACGCGGCGGGGGTCTCTTGGTATGTACATGAACGCAGGTGGGGAAAGACGCGCCTTTCCCCGCACGGTTCCATCACAGGGGCGAATGGGTCGCGGCGTCATGCTCGATCGCGCAGGCCTGCGCGTTGGGCCTGGAGGCAGCCTGACGCAGACCCTCCAGTTCCGTCCGCGCGGCATCCAGATCGGCACGGAATGCCGGATTGCCATGCATGGCGGCAATATCCGCCGACCCGGTCACGTATCCTTCCAGCACGTCGCTGGCCCAGTGCACGCCACAGACGATGCGGCTTTCACCGAACACGCGCCCGCGTTGCAGGATGTCCGTTGACCGGTCCGGCAGCAGTTCCGCCAGCACCAGCGCCGTGCTCCAGCCCAGAATCGTATGTCCCGACGGATAGGCCCCGGACGTGGCCAGATGGGCGCGATCCGATTCCGTGCAGATCGGCTGGTCATTTCCCACAAAGGGACGCGGGCGGTGCCATGTGGATTTGGCGTAACGCGTCGTGGCACGTTCACTGGCATCCATCCGGGCGATCAGCGCGACAAGGCGCGGTGCCTTGCGGGCATCAAGCGTAAACCCGGCAGCACAGGAATAGCTGCGCAGCAGGGATTCCATGCTCAGGTCCGCATCGGATGTCGCCAGCGCCCAGCGTGCGCCCCCTTTCAGTCCGCGTGTGGACTGAAAGGCATGGTCGTCCGCCGCCTGTCGCGCCGACCCCGCCTGCGGCGGAGGCGGCAGGTATTGTGTCGCATCAGGCTGCGTCGCGGGCGTCAGGTATCCCGCGTCAGGCGCTTTCGCAGGTGCCGACGTCCGCGCCATGCAATTTCCGGAAGCCATGAACAACGACGTGCACAGCACTGATAGTAGATAATGTTTCCGCATAACATCTCACAATAATGAAATCACGATAACGCGCCACATACAGACCGCAGCCCCGTGGGACTGCCGCCAGCCACCATACGGAGGGTGACATGCCCGCCTGCTTTTTCAATACAATTCCGGAACAATCATGTCATCAGGAACAGGCTGGCGGATATAATCCGGGCTGAAGACACGTTCCGGCAAGGTCACTTCAGGTCTTTCCACATCCTGGTAGGGAATCTGCGACAGCAGGTGGCTGATGCAGTTCAGGCGCGCCTTCTTCTTGTTGACGGCCGGGACGATCCACCATGGTGCCTCCGGGATGTTGGAGCGTTCCAGCATGATTTCCTTGGCCAGGGTATAGGCTTCCCACCGCCGGCGGCTTTCAAGATCCATCGGGCTGAGCTTCCACTGTTTCAGCGGATCTTCCATACGGGCGCGGAATCGCAGTTCCTGTTCATCGTCGGAAATTGAAAACCAGTATTTGACGATCTGGATCCCGCTGCGCACCAGCATCCGCTCGAATTCCGGCACGGAGCGGAAGAATTCCTCATATTCCGCGTCGGTACAGAAATTCATCACCAGTTCGACGCCTGCACGGTTGTACCAGCTTCGGTCAAACAGCACGATTTCACCCGCGGCAGGCAGGTGGCTGACATATCGCTGGAAATACCATTGCGTGCGTTCGCGGTCATTGGGGGCAGGCAGGGCGGCAACGCGGCATATGCGCGGGTTGAGGCGCTGCGTGATCCGCTTGATGACGCCGCCCTTTCCCGCCGCATCGCGCCCTTCGCAGATCACGACCAGACGATGCCCGGTTTCCTTGACCCAGTCCTGCACCTTCACCAGTTCGCCCTGCAGTCGCAGAAGATCGCGAAAATAGGTCTGCCGGAAGTCCAGCGGATCGCACGCCCGGCCCGAGCCAAGGCGCGCATCGTCAAGTTCAAGCTCGATTTCTTCATCAAGGTCATCGAGGATTTCTTCACGCATGCGGATCTTGTCCAGCATGCCGCGATCGTGACCGGGCGTATGGCTCATACGGGAACCTGCTCCGCTGTCAGACGGCGCCGCAAATGCGCAACCCACGCAGCATGTTCAGAATTCGTCGTGGATATAGGCATCCTCGTCATCCACAGGCGCACCATCGCAAGAGGAAAAATCCTGTGAAAACGGCGGCATGTTTCCGGCATCCACATGCCGACGCCCCTTCCATACCAAGACAAGCGCGGGACGCCATTCCTCAATGAAGTCCTGTTTCTTTTCACGTGACGTATCCTGCATGATCCATCCTTTGCCGACCAATGGACCAGCGGACCATAGTCCTGATTTTCCTTGGGGAATGTGAACGTTTTCTGAAAGAATGTTTCGATTTCAAAACTATTAATGTCGCCACGGGCGGGGAACCTCCCCCGCATCCGCGCGATATCCATCCGGACCGGCGCATGGCAACGCACACCAGATCCTTGCCCTTGCCTGCATGGCCGGTCCTGTTGCGACTTTCTTGTTGCAATTGATATTCGTTTGCAATATGAAAAAGGAACTCACGGCGTATCAGACAGTTCCCCAACCGTCGATTTCCCAGCCCTACCTCCGTGAAAACTCTGCGGCATCGCCCACCTGCCTGCGGGCGATGCCGCATCTTTTTTTCCGTGCAGGGATCAAGCCATCATGCCCGAAACCACAGGATGCAGCCCGGACTGGCACCTTGAACATTCCCGCCCCGCCCTGTTCCTTGATTATTTCAACCCGCGCACGTCCTTCGCCGCACAGGCCAACACACTGGCCACGCGGTTCCGCGATATTCAGGCATTGTGTAACGAGGGCGAAAACCCACCCGAACTGACGCGCCTGCGCAATGAACTGGCCTTTCACCTGGTCAAGATGTCACGCTGGTGGGGATTCGATTTCTGCCCGCGCGGTGTCACCGATGTCCGCAACCCGCTGTTCATGACCTATGTAAAGGCGCATATCGAACATTCGATCGAAGATGAAAGCCTGTTCGACCTCCTGACGGTACAGCGCCACATGCATGCGGGCGATGCGGGGCATCTGCTTGTGCTGGGGCAGGAAACCGGCGCGGACCCGGCATTGAGTGTACTGTTCGGTATCGACGGGCAGCGTGGATTCCGTTTTGCCATCGGTTCGGTCGGCCTTGCCCCCTTATGGAACGGACAGACCTATCCCGATTTTGCCAGCATGTGGCTGTCGGCGCGGGCCGTGCATGCGCTGATCGCGGACAGCCACGCGAGACTGTGTAGAATTTTGTGCGGTGGCACTTTTTCAGGCCATTGGGAAACGATCATCGAACATGATGGCGAGCTGGCATCTGACAGCATACCATTCGC
>NZ_NKUF01000115.1 GCF_003206495.1 Gluconacetobacter entanii
CCGGCTTAATCCGCACGATTACCTCGCCGACGTCCTGGCCCGTATCAACGAGCACAAGATCAACCGGCTCCACGAACTGTTGCCATGGAACTGGAAACCCGTGAATACACTGCACAGACAGGCCGCATAATCAAGGCGGCCCAGAGCGGCCGGTTACGCCTCAACTGCCGCCCCTTAAGATCCAGCGTGCCCAGCACGATCGCACCATCATCCATCTCGGTGCGCAGGAACCGCCCGTTTTCATCTCGTCCAGCCTTGCCCACGGGATTGCTCATCGGCTCTTTCAGCCAGTTCCAGAATGACCGGTTTTCCGGTCGCAGGGCCATGATCCCGTCAAGCACGTCCGCCACTATCTTCTGTGTCACGCCCTTTGCCAGCGGGAAACATACTTCGTGGAAGACCAAATCCTCTCCGTCCCCATTGAACAGCGCTGGCCCCTCCATCTGCCGGGCTGTGTCCTCCAGTGTCCGAAACAGCCAGGTCAGCGTGAACATCGGCGCAAGTTCATGCAGCGTCTGCGTATCGACTTTCGGAAACTCGGCCTTGCCCCGTCTTTTCCGCAGAGCCCTATAAAGGTTCGCAGCCAGATCTTCGCAGGCACCCCGTGAATAGGCGAGCAGCCCGCCTGCCAGAATGGTCTTTCCATCGGACGGTACGAGACGCGCTGCAATCCGGTCCCACTGTTCCAGCGTCCGGGTAGCCGTGCCTTCATGCACCAGAACGGGTTCCCCACCCCGCAGCAGGTCACGCGCCATCAGGCTCTGGCCGGGTTTGATATCCGAGACTTCATACAGGCTCATGACCGAAGCCTTGAGGGCACGCATGTAGGCGCTGTTGCGCGGCCCTTCCTTCCAGCCCCGCCGTTTGAGGTAAACGTCGACGAAGTTCCGGCCATCGTCCCAGTCCTGCCCGAGAAAATCTTCGAAAGCGCAGCCCCACAGCGTCATGGCAACGTCAGGGCCGATCATCTCCGCCAGATCCTCGAAGGAGATGTCGCCCGCTTCCAGCGCCGGACCGATGTGATCGCCGAGCACTTCGCCAAAACACTCCTGCCAGTCCTCCTGACCGAGATAATGGATCAGTCCCGTGAGTTCGTCTGCGGCCATGGCTGCTCGTGCATCTCCTGATACGGACAGCAGAAGGGCAGACTGTCCTGACTCGACAAGCCTAGAATGATACCCCGAAACAGGCGACAGGGTGCCTCGCTCTTAAATCACGCATTTGTGAAAGTGGACAAAATCGCGCCCCGGTCTTTTCGTCTGTTTCCTATGTGTTTCCTGCGGAGGAATTCTGGACGCAAAAAAGCCGCCTCTGAGGGCGGCATTCTTTGTTAGATATCAGTATGTTCGGTTTGGTTGCGGGGGCAGGATTTGAACCTGCGGCCTTCAGGTTATGAGCCTGACGAGCTACCGGGCTGCTCCACCCCGCGGTGGTGAGTTGGTGGGACTGACTGGAAGATCTGGCGGCGACCGACTTTCCCGTGCCTTGAGGCACAGTATCATGGGCGCTGGGGTTTTTCACGGCCGAGTTCGGGATGGGATC
>NZ_NKUF01000116.1 GCF_003206495.1 Gluconacetobacter entanii
CGAATGGTATGCTGTCAGATGCCAGCTCGCCATCATGTTCGATGATCGTTTCCCAATGGCCTGAAAAAGTGCCACCGCACAAAATTCTACACAGTCTCCGTTGATGTCCCCTGCTTCCACTGTTGCGCATCGGATCGAAGATTACGCCATGATCGGCTCTACCCACAGTGCGGCGCTGATCCATCGCGATGGCACGATCCAGTGGCTGTGCATGCCGCGGTTTGATTCCGAGGCGATTTTCGCCTCCCTCCTCGGCACGCCCGATAACGGGGAATGGGCCGTGCGCGCCACCGATCCGGCGGCGCGTATCGCGCGTCGCTATGTCCCCGATACGATGGTGCTGGAAACCACGATCGACACGCCCACGGGCCGCGCCGTCGTGCTGGATTTCATGCCGACACCCGTTGATGGAGACCTGCATGAACTCGTCCGCATCATCCGCGGCGTGGAGGGGCATGTCGATTTTGCCGCCGAGCTGCGCCTGCGCTTCAATTATGGTGAATGGATCCCGTGGGTGGAACGGCGCGAAGGGGCGATCTTCGCCTTTGCCGGTCCTGACGCCATCCGCCTGAGCAGCAGCGTGGACCTCAGCAACGCCAATTTTTCCACCACCTCGGATTTTACCATCGTCGCGGGGCAGAGTGTGGCAACGACGCTGGAATGGTTCCCGTCGCACAAGATCCCGCCCCTGCCGCGCGATCCCTATGCCCTGCTGCGCCATACGGAGGCACAGGGACGGCTGTGGGCGGCGCAGTGCACGTATGACGGTCCCTATGCCGCCGTGGTGCGGCGTTCGCTCATGACGCTCAAGGCGCTGACCTACCACCCGACCGGCGGAATTGTCGCAGCCCCCACGACCTCCCTGCCCGAAGATCCGGGGGGAAGCCGCAACTGGGACTATCGCTACTGCTGGCTGCGTGATGCGGTATGGACACTGCATGCGCTGACGGTTTCGGGTTATATGGAGGAAGCAAGCGCATGGCGGTGGTGGCTGATGCGCGCGACGGCGGGCGCGCCGGACGGGTTGCAGGTCATGTATGGCCTGCATGGGGAGCGTCGGCTGACCGAAACCACGCTCGACCATCTGGCGGGATATGAAAACAGCCGCCCGGTGCGCATCGGCAATGCAGCACATGAGCAGTTGCAGCTTGATGTCTATGGCTCCCTTCTTGGCGCGTTCGATGCGGCACGGCGCGACGGACTGGCGGACATGGATGCGGTGTGGCCGCTTCAGTGTGCCATCGCCGAGCGCCTGCTGGTCCTGTGGCGGCAGCCCGATTGCAGCCTGTGGGAGGTGCGAGGACCCAAGCAGCACTTCGTCTATTCCAAGATGATGTGCTGGTTCGCGTTCGACCGGATGATTGCCAGCGCCGTGGATTTCGGGCTGGACGGCCCTGTGGAGACGTGGCTGTGGGCCCTGTGAGATGGGGTGGTTGCCGTCCTCCCCGCACGGCATCGCAATGTGCCAGAATGGTCGTTGGAAGAAACGACTGCGCGAAAGGACGGCAGATGAAGGATAC
>NZ_NKUF01000153.1 GCF_003206495.1 Gluconacetobacter entanii
TCCTTTAGGGCGGGGAAGATGTTAAGGGTGCCACCATCCGCCTGACGCACGCCGGGCATTACCAGTCCGAAAACATCGTCACCCAGCATATCGACTTCATGGCACGCATCAGGAATAAGATCTCATGACCACGATTCCCAAGGAAATCACGACGGCATCCGGCAAGAAGCTGGAACTGCGGGAACTGGATCCCGGCAATATGCTGGACCTGATCGAAGTGGCCGGGACGGCCATGCGGTCGGCTTCGGCTGGCGCATGGATGTGGTATGCCCAGATGATCTGTTCGGTGGACGCGATCGATGGCGTGCCGGTGGAAATGCCCGAAACCAAAGAGCAGGTGAAACAGCTTGCCCGGCGCATCGGCAATGACGGCATCGTGGCGCTCCAGGCAGTGTTCTACCCGCCCAAGGACAAGAATGCGCCAGAGAAGGCCGTCCCTGCCGACGTGGACATGGAAACGGCAAAAAACTGAGCAGGCATCCCGTTATGCAGGAAATGCTCCTGCTGGCGGATAGCGGGGTGCCGTGGGATGTTGACAGCAAGTGGTCACGCACGCGGCGCTTTGCTGCCTGTGTGGCCATCACGGAACGGCGGAGCCGCGAAACCTATGGCCTGATCCCGACCCGTTTTGACTGGGATATCGGACGATATATGGATGCCGAAGCATGACGCGAAAATTCAACACGCTGGATGGCTTTATACGGCACCTGCGCGAGCGCGTGGAACCGAATATTTCCCATGCCGTCCATCGTGGCGTGCAGGATGGGGCCGATCTTATCAAGACTGAGACCAAGATGCAGATCGGACACTATCTGGATGGATCAGAGCCGGGGTTGCCGACTGCCCCCCTGGCAGACCGGACCATTGATGATCGCATCCGCAAGGGGTTCTCGCCCGATGATCCCGGCCTGCGAAGTGGGGATATGCGCGATAGCTATGGCGCGCGGGTAAGTGACGCCGGGCTGCGCGTCGAGGCGTCCATCGGTTCCGACGATATCAAGGCCGTGGTGTTTGAACTGGGCCGCATGGAACAGAACAACTACCAGCCCCCGCGTCCTGAACTGTCCGTTGCGGCATTCAGGAATGAACAGAAGGTGGCGCGCGGCATAGGTCGAATGGTCGTACGTGCGATTGAAGGGAGGATACTGCCCAATGCGCGGGCTGCCGAAACCGAGTAGAGACTGAAGAAGCGCCATGCCCATCGAAGCCTACGAAATCGGCGTAAACCTCGTCGCCAACGCTACCCGCGTGACCGGTCCGATTGGGGAGTTAACATCTTCCCCGCCCTAAAGGG
>NZ_NKUF01000117.1 GCF_003206495.1 Gluconacetobacter entanii
CGCCATGGGAAAATGGACCCTCGAAATCATCAGGCGGTCCGATACGACGAAGGGCTTTCAGATCCTGCCGCGTCGCTGGGTGGTGGAACGGACATTCGCCTGGCTGGGACGGTGCAGGCGGCTCGCCAAAGATTGGGAAAAGTCCATTGCGTCCTCAACCGCATGGACATTGATCGCCTCGATCCGCATGCTCACACGACGGACAGCAAGGCATTGTCAAGCTTGGAAAACTTTCGGATCGGGCTCTTAGAAACTCGGACCACTATCGTAATCCCTCGACCGGGAGCGGGACGGTCCGCCGCGCCAACGGCCACGCACTGGCGCTTGCTGCCTCTCGGCCTGCTGGCGTTTCTCCTGCTCCTGACATGTCACCAGATGCGCCCTGACGGCCTTTTCTTCGGCATCCAGTCCAGCCGTGCCCAGAGGGTGACTATGAGCCTTCAATGCACGGTCAAACGGCTCTGAGGGGTATTCCCCTGCAAGGAACTGCTCACGGGCATCTGGGGCCAATCTCTGTACTCTTTTGGCTATGTCGGCCATGCGCTCCTTGGCCTCCCGCACAGCCCGCTCTCTGGCCTCCCTGAGCGCCTGCTGACGCAAGGCTTCCTTGCGCTCCTCCTCACGCCTGCGGGCTTCTGCCGCCCGTCTGGCCTGTTCGTCCGCTTCCTGTTTTCCCTTCACCCTCAAGGCGTTCAGAAGGCCATTCACCCCTTTCCGCTTAGCGTCCATAGCCTGCTCGGCCACCTCCCTGACGGTAGCGGCCAGCTCACGCACCATCTCCCGCACATGATCGTTCAGGGTGCGCCTGCGCTCGTTCTCCCGAGCCTTGAACGTCCGGGGCTTGTAGGGCTCCCCCTTCCGCTCCTGCTCGGTCTTGTGCCTGCGCTCCATCGTGGTGCTGGTCGGCCCAAGGTGCAGGGTCGGCATCTCGTCCACGCCCTGCCGCTCATAGCTGCGGTGGTCAATGCGGGCGGGCTTCTGGTGGCGCTCTAGTGCTTCGTTGCACTGCATGGCCCACAATTCCCGAAGGCTCTCGATCTCCGGCCCACCCGTCTTGGCGGCGTCCAGTATGCGGGTTTTCTTGCCCAGCCCGTCCGGCTCGACCTCCCGTGTCGTGGTGAGGATATGGGCGTGATAGTTCCGGTCATCACCACCGGCACTGGGGGCATGAAGGGCAACATCAGCAGCCACCCCGTAACGCTCGACCACGGCAGAGGCAAAAGACCGTGCAAGGTCTGCCCTGTTTTTGGCATTCAGTTCAGCGGGAAGGGCCAGCACATATTCACGGGCCGTCACTGAGTTGGAACGCTTCTCGGTCTGCTCGGGGTCGTTTGCGGGAGGGGGCGAAATCCTACGCTAAGCTGAGAACGCGCTTCCCATAATCCCTGAGCTCGCCCTTCGGTCCGACATATCTGTATAGAG
>NZ_NKUF01000118.1 GCF_003206495.1 Gluconacetobacter entanii
GGTTTCCAGTTCCATGGCAACAGTTCGTGGAGCCGGTTGATCTTGTGCTCGTTGATACGGGCCAGGACGTCGGCGAGGTAATCGTGCGGATTAAGCCGGGAGAGTTTTGCGCTTTCGATAAGCGTCATGGCATCAGCGATGTTGTCGCCCCCGGTGTCGGATCCGGCAAAGAGATAATTTTTTCGCCCCACGCATACGGGCCGTATGGCGCGTTCGGCAGGATTGTTGTCGATGGCGACACGACCATCTTCGAGGAACAGGGTAAAGGCCTTCCACCGGTTGAGCGCATAACGGATCGCTTTTGCCAGTTCCCCCTTTCCAGGGATACGGGCAAGCTGTGTTTCGCACCATGCGTGGAATGCTGTGACACGGGGGCGGCTTTGTTCCTGTCGGACAGCCAGACGATACGGGGCCGGGTGTCCGGTGATCTGGCGCTCGATATCGTAGAGCTCTCCGATCTGTTCAAGTGCTTCCCTTGCGATTGTCGAATCACTGCCCTTCCAGACATCATGGAAGGCCCGGCGGAGATGAGCCCAGCAGGCCGCTTCGCGCACGTGCACGGTTCCTGTTGCGTCTGGTTTATACAGATCCCTGAACCCGGCGTAGGCGTCAGCCTGCAGAATGCCCCGGAACTGTGCCAGATGGGTCTGGGGATTGATCCCCTTGCGATCGGGAGAGAACCAGTAGGCCACGGCGGGCGGATCACTCCCTCCCCATGGGCGGGGATCGCGCAGATAGCTCCAGATCCGCCCTTCCTTCACGCCCCGGGGTTTGCCAGCCTGACGCAGACGGGGGTCAAGAACCTGGATGGGTGTATCATCAGCATGTAGCAGGTCTGCCTTTACGACATCCTGACGGATCAGATCTGTCAGAGGACGCAGAACGGCAACGGCCTGACCACACCAGTCGATCAGGGTTGAACGGGGAATGTCCACACCCTGACGGGCAAAGATCTCATTCTGACGATAAAGCGGAATGTGGTCATCGAATTTCGAGACCAGGATATGGGCTAAAAGCCCGGTGCCAGCCATCCCCCGTGGGACAGGGCGCGACGGTGCTTCAGGCTGCACCAGTGTTTCGCAGTGACGGCAGGATTTCTTCAGCCGTGCCGTTTCGACAACTTTCAGTTTTGCCGCAATAAAGTCCAGTATTTCGGTGACATCTTCGCCTACAAGACGCAGGGGACCGCCACAGGCAGGACAGGCCTCACCTGGGTCGAGAACAATACGCTCCCGTGGTGTCGTGTCAGAAACCTTTGGTTTGCCACGCTGCCGTGGGGGAGAGAGTGCATCATCGCTGACATCATGCTCCCTGATATCAGGAGAAGGATCGGCTGCCGCGATGGCGATTTTTACATCTTCAAGGAGCAGTTCGAGTTGTTCAATCTCACGGTCTATCTT
>NZ_NKUF01000119.1 GCF_003206495.1 Gluconacetobacter entanii
CTCTATACAGATATGTCGGACCGAAGGGCGAGCTCAGGGATTATGGGAAGCGCGTTCTCAGCTTAGCGTAGGATTTCGCCCCCTCCCGCAAACGACCCCATGGAGGCCGCCCTTCACTGGAGCACCAAGATTCTTCCAATCCTCAACAAACATCTGGAAAGCCGAGAGTGGCTGGCATCAAGCCATCCTACAATCGCCGACTGTGCAGTCTTTCCTTACCTCTCTGTTGCGCACGAGGGCAGTGTGGACGTAAGGCCTTTCCCCGCGTTAATGGCGTGGATGACACGGGTCAGCCGTCTCCCCAATTTCATCCCGATGCCCGGTATGCTGACGTTACCATACTAAGTTGGCCAGCGAAGCGGGCGATCAAAGCCCGATCCCCATGTCCCGCTTCCGGCCGAACGACCAGTCCACGCCCCCGTCCTCCCGTGCGACGCCGGAGACATGACGTCCGATCTGTTTCTCCTGCGATGGCGTCCAGGGAACAAGCTGGAACCCGAGGCCGCCATCAATCATAGCAAAGCGCCCCGAAGCGAGGGTCAGCCGCTGTCGGTAGGTTCCAGTGACGTACTCGCCGGCCTCAGCACTCTGGATGGGCTGGCCGGTTTCGCGCGCCAGACGCCCGGCCACGTCCCGCATCTCCAGCGCCCGCATGGAGGCGACCATGCCACGCGGATAGCGCACGCGCGCTCCGTCCTGCTGTGCGATCCCCTGCTCGACCAGATGAGCGCTGCGCTGGCGTAGCGCGTCACGCACTTCCGCGCCGAAACCACCCTCTCCCAGCGCCACCGGTTCGCGAGCAACAAGCTGGCGGTCCAGCCATGTCGCGCCCCGCGCCAGCACCTGCTCTCCGATCGGCAGATCGGACCGCACCGCAAGTGTCGCCCGTCGCTGCCCCTTCGCATCCTGATAGGTCCGCAGTTCAACCAGCCCACCGTGCGGCACGTCGCCGGCCGCTTCCAGTGATGGCAGATGGACATGGTGCGTGCGCCCGTCCACGCCGTCGATCACCGCATAGGCACTCCCCTTCAGTTCATCATCCAGACCGCGCGCGACCAGACGTCCGATCACCGGCTCGGCCGGGTCTTCCCCGGCCAGCACCCATGACGACGAGGGCCGTTCGATCCCCTGTTCACTCAGACCACGGTGGATGCGTTTGATGATGTCATTGCGCTGCCCCATCTCGCGCAAGGTGACTTCCGCCGTTTCCTCCAGCCGCCATTGTCCGACCCCGACCTCATGGGCAAGGCCCATCCGTTCCAGTCGCCGCAGCCGTCCGACCTGGAGGGATCGAAGAACCCCTGATTGATGTGCTTGGCCGGTAATTTCTGGGTTTTGGCGATTTGATTGACGGTTTTTGCGATGGCCTCCGGTCTGCGTTTTGAGCAG
>NZ_NKUF01000120.1 GCF_003206495.1 Gluconacetobacter entanii
CGCCATGGGAAAATGGACCCTCGAAATCATCAGGCGGTCCGATACGACGAAGGGCTTTCAGATCCTGCCGCGTCGCTGGGTGGTGGAACGGACATTCGCCTGGCTGGGACGGTGCAGGCGGCTCGCCAAAGATTGGGAAAAGTCCATTGCGTCCTCAACCGCATGGACATTGATCGCCTCGATCCGCATGCTCACACGACGGACAGCAAGGCATTGTCAAGCTTGGAAAACTTTCGGATCGGGCTCTAAATGAGTTCGCTGCGCTTCGCGAAATAAAAACTATGTTGGCTGAAACCGATCGCGCCAAACTAGCAGTAGCCTTCTGGTGGGCGGGCGCAATCGAACGCCTAGAACTAAATCGATCCGGGTTGAATCTTGAAATCCTGTGCAACCTTGATTCAGGTGCCTGTAACCCAGAAGAACTACGCAAAATGCTGGATCACCCGGGGATAACTCTTAAGTCACACCCATCCCTCCACGCCAAGGTCTGGTGGACATCTACTGCCGCCATAGTTGGCTCGTCTAATGCTTCAACCAACGGCCTCGCGCTAGAATGCGAAGCTGGCAACGGATGGCATGAAGCCAATGTCCGGATCAATGATACCCGTGCACTCGATGGCATCTGTATATGGTTTGACGACCTATTTAAGGCGGGATATCGTATTAAACTAGCAGATCTTGATCACGCGCAGGCGCTCTGGAATGCGCGCAAACGAATAGCGCCAACCGGCATGCGGCTGGCTCGGACCTTGTTCGATGCTTATCGAAGCTCTCCCGATAATCCTGTCTGGCAGCGTGTTAAAATAATATATTGGTGCGATCATCTCGATAAAAAACACCAGGATTGGATAGATACAGAGGTAAATGAAGGACGTATATCACGTAATATATCAGCATACAGCGAGTGTGAAAACAAAATATTGTCCAATGATTACGTCCTTGATTTTAGTATTGAATCCGAAAATCCAGTCTATAACGGAATCTGGAAAGCACTACCTCTAGGAGTTCATCCAACGTCACTTAGATTAGTAAGGAAAATAAATCTGTTATCACTTAGTGCGTTTGGTCGATTCAAGATATCGGATATCGAAGAGGCAGCATTATCCGGTATCGCCACGTCTACTATCAGAGCCCGATCCGAAAGTTTTCCAAGCTTGACAATGCCTTGCTGTCCGTCGTGTGAGCATGCGGATCGAGGCGATCAATGTCCATGCGGTTGAGGACGCAATGGACTTTTCCCAATCTTTGGCGAGCCGCCTGCACCGTCCCAGCCAGGCGAATGTCCGTTCCACCACCCAGCGACGCGGCAGGATCTGAAAGCCCTTCGTCGTATCGGACCGCCTGATGATTTCGAGGGTCCATTTTCCCATGGCG
>NZ_NKUF01000154.1 GCF_003206495.1 Gluconacetobacter entanii
CTGCCCTTGTGCGGATTGACGGCGCCGGTCCCCTGCGCGCGTCGATCGAGCGGGAAGTGCTGCCCGTCCGAGCTGGACGCGGTGCCGTCGCCGAACAACGCGGCAAGCGGCAGCCGATGCTGCGCCTCGACCAGCCTCGCCAGCGCCGCGCCGTAGCTATCCTCGCGCAGGTGCCAGGCCGAGAGCCAGCCGAGCTGACGCCGAGTTACCAATCCACAGGCCTCGGCCATGCGGGCGTGGCCGAGATTGGTCGCATCGGCAAGAACGGCGGTAAGGATCGCGCGGGGATCGTCGTGTGACCGGCCGGTAGTCAAATGCGTGAAGCAGTCGGCAAATCCCGTCCAGCGATCCACGTCGGCCAGCAGATCGGTAATCCTGATGGCCGGCAGGCGTGCGTAGAGGGGCGCCAGGGCGTCCTCTGCCTCGTCTGGAGTGACCGCGCGCAAAGGCGAGATGCGCAGCCTCCCCTCAGCGATCCGCACGTCTTCGAGCGTATCGGTGGACGCTTTCACCTCTATCTCGGCGAGCCGGCGCGTGAGCAGCGCCTTGCGTTCCGCCAGCCAGACCGCTGCGGTATCAGCGACGGCGATCGGCAGGGGGCCGGCCTCGCGCATCGCGGAAAAAACCGGCTTTGGAATAAGCTGGTGCTCTACGGCGCGATAGCGCCGGCTTCCCTCGACCCACATATCCCCCGCGCGCAGCCGGTCGCGCAGTTCCGCCAGGACGCAGAACACGAAGATGCGGCGGTCGAGACCAGCACGGTCGATCCGCTTCCGCCAACTCGTCCGGACAAAGCCGAGCGGCACGTCGGCAGGAAGTCTGTGCCGGCCGACGGCGAGGCCGCGCAGGGTCTCGACAGCTTGGGCAAGAGGTGCGCAGGCGGGAACAGCCCCGAAAGTGAAGGCGGCGACGAACGCCGGACCGATCTGGCGCAGGATCGGTGCGTTCTCCCGGGAGAGTGCCACGGGATCGAGCGGATCAGGACGAACGAGACGACGGGCTTCCGCGACTTCCCGTGTCAGCGCGTCCCAGCCGATGACGCCCTCGATCGCCGCGTATGGATCGGCGTCGTCAGCGCGGGCGCTCAACACCGCATCGCCGATTTCGGCCAGAAGGCGGATTTTGGCGTTGATGGTCCGACGATCGCGTTTCAATGCGGCTTCCTCGCGCCGTTCCGCCAGGCGGAACAACTGACCGAACAGACGCTCGAACATGAGCACCGCGTCGTCTGTCAGCGTCATCTGCGTCTCGATGGCTGTGGCGACCAGCACCGCGCGCCGCCGTGCCTGGTTCAACGAGGTGAGATGTTGCGCCGTGAGGCGCGCGCCTTCCTGGCACAATCGGCGAAGCCGCTCCGGGTGAATGGTG
>NZ_NKUF01000121.1 GCF_003206495.1 Gluconacetobacter entanii
TGAGGTGGTCCCGTCCGTTCGGACAGCTTTGTGGGCTTGATAAGCTATACCCGGTTGTTGTTATGCCGCCCTTCTGACAGCGTTGCTGTTGGCCATCTGGTCCGGGGTTAACCCCGGACCAGATGGCGTCGGCACGTCATGATACGCCTCATCGGGCGTACGTCCAGCCAGCGCCGTATGCGGACGCCTTTCGTTATAATGGGCGATCCATCTGCCAAGCCCGGCCCGTAGCTCCGATCCGGTTTCGAACGCGTGCAAATAGACGCATTCGTATTTCAGCGACCGCCACAGACGCTCGATGAACACGTTGTCCAGCCAGCGACCGCGCCCATCCATGCTGATGCGGATCTGACGCTCTTCCAGTATCCCGGTGAAACGGGGTGTCGTAAATTGCGACCCCTGGTCAGTATTGAAAATGTCCGGGGCGCCATAGCGTCTGAGGGCATCCTGTAGCGCCTCGATACAGAACTCCACGTCCATCGTGTTCGACAGACGCCAGGACAGGACCTTGCGCGTGAACCAGTCCATGATCGCCACGAGATAGAGAAATCCCCGTTTCATGGGAATATATGTGATATCGGAACACCAGACCTGGTCAGGCCGATTGATGACCAGATCCCGCAGAAGATATGGATATTTCCGATGCTCCGGATGGGGCACGGTCGTGCGCGGCTTCTGGTAGATCGCCCGCAGGCCCATGATCGCCATGAGCCGCCGGACCCGCTTGCGGCCCACTTCATGCCCCAGGCGGCGCAGATGCCATGTCATCTGCCGTGAGCCATAATAGGGCGTTTCCAGGAACTGGGCGTCGATCAGCCGCATCAGATCCAGATTGGCCTCGCTCTGTGGCACAGGTCGATAGTAGACGCCCGACCGGTTGAGTTGCAGCAGCGTGCATTGCCGGATTATCGGCAGACGCGCTCGCTTCGGGTCAATCATCTGCCGCCTCTGATCACGCCCAACCGAGCAGAGGCATCCCGCAAAAAATCCCGTTCCACCAGCAACTGGCCGATCTTGGCATGCAGTTTCTCTACATCAGCAGGGCTGACTGAAGGTTCCGTTACTGACTTACCAGAAAAAAGGCTTGCCATGCCTTCGATCGCCTGGCGCTTCCATTGGGCGATCATCGTCTGATGCACGCCATGTTTCGACGCCAACTCCGCCAGCGTCAGTTCGCCACGGATCGCCTCCAGGGCAACCCGTGATTTGAACTCCGCCGCATACCGTTTCCGCGTAACCTTGCCCATAAAACCCGTCCTCGTTCAGGCCAGATGATAGCTTATCGCCCTGTCCGAAAAATGGGGACCACTTCT
>NZ_NKUF01000122.1 GCF_003206495.1 Gluconacetobacter entanii
TGAGGTGGTCCCGTCCGTTCGGACAGTTTTGCGGGCTTGATAAGCTATACCCGATTGTTGTTATGCCGCCCTTCTGACGGCGTTGCTGTTGGCCATCTGGTCCGGGGTTAACCCCGGACCAGATGGCGTCGGCACGTCATAATACGCCTCATCGGGCGTACGTCCAGCCAGCGCCGTATGCGGACGCCTTTCGTTATAATGGGCGATCCATCTGCCAAGCCCGGCCCTCAGCTCTGATCCGGTCTCGAACGCGTGCAGGTAGACGCATTCATATTTCAGCGACCGCCACAGACGCTCGATGAACACGTTATCCAGCCATCGCCCACGCCCGTCCATACTGATGCGGATCTGACGCTCTTCCAGTATCCCGCTGAAACGGGGTGTCGTAAATTGCGACCCCTGGTCAGTATTGAAAATGTCCGGGGCGCCATAGCGCATGAGGGCATCCTGTAGCGCCTCGATACAGAACTCCACGTCCATCGTGTTCGACAGACGCCAGGACAGGACCTTGCGCGTGAACCAGTCCATGATCGCCACGAGATAGAGAAATCCCCGTTTCATGGGAATATATGTGATATCGGAACACCAGACCTGGTCAGGCCGATTGATGACCAGATCCCGTAGCAGATATGGATATTTCCGATGCTCCGGATGGGGCACGGTCGTGCGCGGCTTCTGGTAGATCGCCCGCAGGCCCATGATCGCCATGAGCCGCCGGACCCGCTTGCGGCCCACTTCATGTCCGTGGCGGCGCAGATGCCATGTCATCTGCCGTGAACCATAATACGGCGTTTCCAGGAACTGGGCGTCGATCAGCCGCATCAGCTCCAGATTGGCTTCGCTCTGTGGCACAGGCCGATAGTAGACGCCCGACCGGTTGAGTTGCAGTAGCGTGCATTGCCGGATTATCGGCAGACGCGCTCGCTTCGGGTCAATCATCTGCCGCCTCTGATCACGCCCAACCGAGCAGAGGCATCGCGTAAAAAATCCCGTTCCACGAGAAGTTCGCCTATCTTCGCGTGCAGTTTCTCCACGTCAGCTGGGCTGACCGGGGGCTCAGCCACCGTCTTCCCGGAAAAGGTCGCCGCCATCCCCTCGATCGCCTGCCGTTTCCACTGGGCGATCATCGTCTGATGTACCCCATGTTTCGAAGCCAGTTCCGCCAGCGTCAGTTCCCCACGGATCGCCTCCAGCGCAACCCGTGACTTGAACTCTGCCGCATACCTCTTCCGCGTAACCTTGCCCATAAAACCCGTCCTCGTTCAGGCCAGATGATAGCTTATCGCCCTGTCCGAAAAATGGGGACCACCTCT
>NZ_NKUF01000012.1 GCF_003206495.1 Gluconacetobacter entanii
GCGCAGTGTGACGGGATGGTCCACCAAGATCGTCGCCATGACTGACGCCCTGGGCAATCTGGTCCGCTTTACGCTTATCCCCGGCCAGCATTACGACACGGTCGGGGTGGCGCCGCTTCTTGAACAGGCTGATTTCGAGGGACTTCTTGCCGACAAGGCGTTCGATGTCCACTGGATCGTGGACACCATACGCGCGCAAGGGGCCAGCGTGGTCATTCCCCAGCGTCGGAACCGCCTCGACAGGCGACCCTTCGATGGAGCCCTGTTCAAGGCGCGCCATCTCATCGAGAACTTCTTCTGCAAGCTCAAGGAGTTCAAGCGCATCGCCATGCGAAGCGACAAGACCGACAGATCATTCGCAGCGATGATTTATCTCACCGCCGCAATCATCAATTCGCGTTAATTCCCAACAGGCCCTGGAAAAAGCTTCACCAAAAACTTTTACTGTTTTTATCAACATATTATTTTCAAACAGTCTCCAGGAAATATTGACGGATAATTTACAATATTCCGCTTCAAGTAAGGTGTAGCATCGTCTGCCTGCTGGAGAAGATTTTATGTCTGAGGAAATTCGTCTCGTTATCTGGGACCTGGATGAAACATTTTGGCATGGCACCCTGACCGAAGGGGGTATTTCCTATTCGGATGAATACCACAATATTGTCGTGGAACTTGCCCAACGGGGCATCATGAGTTCCATCTGTTCCAAAAATGATCTTGAATCCGTCAGACATCTCCTGCAGGAAAAGGGAATCTGGGATTATTTCGTTTTCCCCAGCATCGACTGGTCCCCGAAGGGGGCAAGGGTTGCCGAAATCATCCGGCGTATCCAGCTTCGTCCTGAAACCGTCATGTTTATTGACGACAATACCCATAACCTGCAGGAAGTCCTGTCAGTCAATCCGGAAATCCACATTGCAGATGAGAAGATTATCCCACACCTCCTGACGGACACCCGTTTCAGGGGCAAGGATGATTCCGGCCTTTCACGCCTGAAACATTACAAGGTCCTGGAAAGCCGTGATGAGGAAAAGGAAAATTTCTCCAATATCGAGGACTTCCTGAAAGACAGTAATATCAGGGTCGAGTTCATCTACGATGTTGAAAACCATCTTGACCGTGCAATAGAACTGATCAACCGGACGAACCAGCTCAACTTCACAAAGCAGCGCCTGCCGGAGGATCGGCAGGAAGCCCGGGATATCCTGCTGTCGCAGATCAAACAGACATTCAGGTATTCCGGTCTGGTCAGGGTCAGCGATAAATTTGGCGATTATGGCATCGTGGGTTTCTACTCACTCGTCTATGTCAACAGAATCAGTTATTTTGAACATTTCTGCTTTTCATGCCGCATACTTGGCATGGGAATCGAACAATGGGTTTACCAGTCGCTCGACCGGCCCGACCTGCATGTGCAGGGCACGGTCATATCGGACATCAATTCCCCGGCGCACATTGACTGGATCAACCAGGAGGGAGGTTCTTCCGACGCCATGGTGGCCGCCAGCAGGAAGAGCATATATGTTCGCGGGGGATGCCATGCCGCAGGACTGGCCCATTACCTCAAGCAGGGGAACCGCCATGTCGTCGAGGAGCAGAATTTCTGTCGCGACGGTGTCAGCATCCGCATTGACCACTCGCAACTGTTCCATGATTCCATCTTTGGCCTGACCGATGAAAGGCTGGCGTGGATTTCAAAACTTGGCTACAGGAAAGAGGATTTCGCGACACAATTCGATGACATGACGTACGATGTTTACGTGCTGAATTTTTCCGTCGATGCATTGTACGCAACATATTCATATCAGGACGGCACCACCCGGTATCCGTTCCCCGAGTGTCATGCGATCATGACGGAAAATTTTTCACAGGGGGAACATCATGACCAGAACAAATTCCTTGATGATGCCTTCCGCAATGTCGCATCTGGCGATTTCCGTTACCATGTGCCGGACCCGGACTATTTCGAAAACTGCCTCCGCAGTATCCTGCCCCGGATTCCCGAAGGGTCTTTCCTGTTCATCCTGCTTGGGGCCGAAAGATTCCTGAACCATGAAAATGAAGTTGAAAATGTTTCAACACACATCCCCTTCAACCGGAAAATCATGGAACTGACGGCCAACAGGAAAAATACCTTCCTGCTGCACATCGACGATTATGTAAAAGAAAGAAGTGACCAGACCGACAGGGAACATTTCGGACGCATGGTTTATTACAGACTCTACAGGACCATAACCGAGGTCATTTCTGCTGATGCACCCGCCGAAAAAACAGAAGCCCCCGCATTGCACGAAGCATGATGCATGGGATTCCCGCCCTTTCACAACGGAAAGTAGCTAAAGTTTTTGGGTGTCGCCTTTTTTCAAAAAGGCGACGTTCCCTGAAGCTTTTTGGAAAAAAGCTTCACCAAAAACTTTTAGGGGCTGGCATAGGTAAGGATTGTTTGGAACGATTCACGCAGGCAGTTTAGCCCATTGAGTGAGGATTTTCAGGAGTTTTGCAGGCGAGCGGATGTTGAAGCGCCACTCGCACTCGGCCAGGAAGAGATGGAAGTCCTTGCGTGGTATTTCATTGTATCGACGCAGATGCCGTTTCGCCTGGCTCCAGAAATTCTCGATGCCATTGATATGGTTTCTGCCCAAGGCAAGATGCCTGCTGTGATCGATGCGTTCGTGATGAAATTCCGAGATATCCAGTTTGTCGTAAGCGTGCCAGGAATCGCTGTAGACGATTGAATCCGGCTGCACTTTCTTTCGAATGATCGACATCAGCGTCTGATGTCCTGCATTGGGGATCATGACGGCATGGACGCGGCCATGCCGTTTCAGCAGGCCAAAGACAGCCACTTTTCCGGCAGCACCCCGGCCCCGTTTTCCTTTGCGATGTCCACCGAAATAGCTCTCATCGACTTCGATTTCACCTGAGACCGGTGCCTCATGAGCAATCTGTTCCGCGATGATCTCTCGCAATTTCCGGTAATACAGGGTCGCTGTATTGCGATTGACGCCGACAAGTTCGGCAGCGCTCCGGGCGGGCGTTCCCGCCACGAAGTGCTCCAGAAGGCGCTTTTGGATGCTGACAGGCAGCCGGCTGCGACGACGTGCTTTCATGCGACATATCAAGCCTCTGTTGGCTTACCTATGCCAGCCCCAACTTTTAAATGATATCACCCGATTCCTCGGCCAGCCGTGGTTTCCAAAGGGTAATCCCCAGAGCCCCGATCATACCACCCTTGGCAGGCAGATCACGAACCGGGCACCAATGACATTCCCGTCCGCGTCAATCCGGTTCTCCGCGCTGATCGTCCCGCGCAGGGCCTCGACAATCTGGCGGCTGATGGACAGGCCCAGCCCCGAATGCTGCCCGAAATTCTCGCTGGTCGGGCGTTCGGAATAAAAACGGTCGAAGATGTTGTCCAGCTTCGCCTGTGGAATGCCCGGCCCTTCATCCGCAACGGCAATCTCCACCATGTTGCCGGCCGGCACGGCACTCAGCAGGATCTGCCCGTCGGGGGGCGAAAACGAAATCGCATTGCCGATCAGGTTGCGCAGCACCTGCACCAGCCGGTCTTCCACCGCCATGACCTTCAGCGGCCGTTCCGCGCTGTTGCCGCTGCTCGCGACGCTCATGACCGGCTGTCCGGGCTGGCGCGTGGTCTGGTGGATTTCCGCCAGGACCGACAGCAGGGGCACCACGGCCACGGGTTCGGCGCGCGCACGCGACAGTTCGGCATCCACGCGGCTGGCATCGGAAATATCGGTAATCAGCCGGTCCATCCTGCGCACATCGTCATGGATGATCATCATCAGCCGCCGCTGGCGTTCGGGATCCTCGATACGCAGCAGCGTTTCAATGGCGGAGCGGATGGACGACAGAGGGTTCTTGATCTCATGGCTGACATCGGCGGCGAAGCGTTCGATGGCGTCCATGCGCGCCCACAGCGCACTCGCACTGTCCTGCAACGCACGCGCGACCTCCCCGATCTCGTCCCGGCGCAGCAGCAGGCGTTCGGGCACCGTGTCGGTCCGGCCGGAGGATTCACGCATCACATGCGCCGACGCCGCCAGCCGCAGCAGCGGCCGCGCGATCGTCAGCGACAGGTACCATGACAGCAGGATCGTCAGCGCCAGCGCCATCAGGAACAGCGACAGGATGGAGGACCGCACGGCAAACAGGGAACGGTCCACGTCCTGCGCCTCCCGCGTCAACTGGATGATTCCCACCGTGGTCTGCCCGTCATGCATCACGGGTTCGGCCACCGTCACCATCAGGCGCTGATGCGCGGTGCGGCGGATATAGGGCGGCATCTCCATGATGCGCATGCCGTTCGGCCCGGCCACCGGCTGCACCGACGGATCGGTGTCGGGGGTGTCGAGCGTCATGATCCGCTCCCCCGACAGGGTCGGCAACTGCGACAGCAGCCAGTTGTACAGACGCTCGCCAATATTGCGGGACTCGGGATAGAGCGGGGAGCGGTCATCTTCTTCCCCGCCCGTCCCCTCATGCCGTCCCTCGCCGGAACCGTGGGCATGGTGGCCTGCCCGCTCCGCACGGCTGTCGGCAACGGGCTGTCCATCCGGGGCGAACAGGCGGGCACGCGCGCTGGGGCTTGGCTCCGTCAGGCGCAGCAGCAGCGGCCGCGCCAGCGCAGGGTCCAGCAGCACGCCATGGCGCGTGGTCGTCACCGCACTCTGCCCAAGCGCACCGGCATAGATGCGCGCCTGTTCACGCAGGGCGGAGACCTCGGCCTCGAGCAGGCTGTTCTGGAACTGCGTCAGGTACAGCAGCGTCAGCGCCAGCAGCCCCAGCGGCAGCATGTTGACCAGCAGGATCCGTCGCATCAGCGGCGAGACAAGCCGCGTGCGATATTCCATGTAAACGGCAGCGGCGGCATGGTTGCCCGATATGCGGCCGCCCCCCTTTTTCGGACGCAGGCGCGCACGCAGGGCAGACAGGCGCAGGGCAAGGCCAGGCATGGGGAACGGACGCTTCAGCGGGAAATTCCTACTCTTCCTTGTAGCGGTAGCCTATGCCGTACAGCGTCTCGATCTGGTTGAAATCCTCGTCCACCTGCCGGAACTTCTTGCGCACGCGCTTGATGTGGCTGTCGATGGTGCGGTCATCGACATAGATGTTCTCGCCATACGCGGCGTCGATCAACTGGTCACGCGACTTCACCAGGCCGGGGCGGGTCGCCAGCGCCTTGACCAGCAGGAACTCCGTCACCGTCAACTGGATGTCGCGCCCGTGCCACAGGCACTGGTGCCGCGTCTCGTCAAGCGAGAGGTTGCCGCGCACCATGTTGCCCGCCGGATTGGCGCCAACGGCCTCGTTACGGGTCAGTTCGTTGCGGCGCAGCAGCGCGCGGATACGCTCAAGCAGCAGGCGCTGCGAAAAGGGCTTGGTGATGTAGTCATCCGCCCCCAGCCGCAGGCCCATCAACTGGTCCACTTCCTCATCCTTGGACGACAGGAAGATGACCGGCAGTTGCGAACGCGCACGCAGTCGCTGCAGCAGTTCCATCCCGTCCATCCGCGGCATCTTGATGTCGAGCACCGCGAGGTCCGCCGGGCGGCTCATCAGGCCATGCAGGGCACTTTCACCGTCGGTATAGGTATGGACGGTGAACCCTTCCGCTTCCAGCGTCATCTGCACGGACGTCAGGATGTTGCGATCGTCATCAACCAGCACGATCGTCTGTTTCGTCGGCTCCATCAGGATCTCTTCTGCTTCATCTGCGGATTGCGGCCACCGGGCACGCGCGTCGGGGACTTGCCTTGAAGGGCGGTTGGAGCATAGCGTCATATCGACCCGCATGTCATGAGGGCATGCGCCATATTGATGAACATGAGGAAGGGACGGGACGGCCGCCCGGCATCTGACGGTGCAGCACATATCAGGGGCATTACGCAAATTCGGCATGCCTGTGCAGACCGTCATGCCTTGTCCATCAGGCGACCGTTACCTACTTGATAGGTCATGACCCACGATACAGACCCAACCCACAACGCCGACGCCCCGCACGGCGCCGGTACCCACCAGCCCCAGACAGAGGGCCAGCAGCCCCCGCATGACGCCCCTGCGGCAGAGGCGGCCGCCACAGCGGAAACGGGGGCCGAGCCGTCGGACCGCATCGCGGAGCTTGAGGCCGAAGTCGCCGCCATGCGCGAGAAATGGATGCGCGCCGAAGCGGAAATGCAGAACCTGCGCACCCGCACCAAGCGCGAGATCGAGGACGCGCGGCAGTACGCCACGCAGAAATTCGCCCGTGACGTTGTGGAGGCCGCCGAAAACCTCAAGCGCGCGCTCGCCAGCCTGCCCGCGCCGACGGAACATGAGGACGGCATCCTCAAGAGCATGCGCGAAGGCATCGAAAGCACCGAGCGTTCGTTCATGGGCATCCTTGAACGCAACGGCATCGTCGCCGTGGACGCGCACGGCAAGCCGTTTGATGCCAACCTGCACCAGGCCATGGCGGAACAGCACAGCGACGAACACGCCGCGGGCACCGTCATGCAGGCATGGACGCCGGCATGGACGCTGCATGGCCGCCTGCTGAAGCCCGCGATGGTTGTCGTGTCCAAGGGACATGCCTGATATCACGGGCTGAAAATGCCGGTTGATCGGCTTCTCCCCCCTTGAAAGGCCGGGTGGGGCTGCTTAAATCGGAAAGTAACGCTGACGGGCCTGACCGGGTGGATGTGATCATGACAGTCCCCTGTCCCCCGCCGGCAAATGAATGATCAAAAGGGTTTTCGCGGATGCTTCGGGTCCACGGAAACCGCTATCAAGGAGAGTATTCATGGGTAAGGTTATCGGTATCGACCTTGGCACGACCAATTCGTGCGTTGCGGTCCGCGAAGGCGACGAAACCCGCGTCATTGAAAACAGCGAAGGCGCACGCACCACCCCGTCCATGGTGGCGTTCACCGACAACGGCGAAATGCTGGTTGGCCAGGCCGCGAAGCGCCAGGCCGTCACGAACCCCGCCAACACGCTGTATGCCGTCAAGCGCCTGATTGGCCGCCGCTATGATGACCCGACCGTGGCGAAGGACAAGGAACTTGTCCCCTATGCCATCGTCAAGGGCGACAACGGCGACGCCTGGGTCGAGGCGCAGGGCAAGAAGTACGCCCCGGCACAGATTTCCGCCTTCATCCTGGGCAAGATGAAGGAAACGGCTGAATCCTACCTCGGCGAACCCGTCACGCAGGCCGTCATCACGGTTCCGGCCTACTTCAACGACGCGCAGCGTCAGGCGACGAAGGATGCGGGCCGCATCGCGGGCCTCGAAGTCCTGCGCATCATCAACGAACCGACGGCGGCGGCGCTGGCCTATGGCCTGCAGAAGAAGAACGGCGGCACGATCGCGGTCTATGACCTTGGTGGCGGCACGTTCGACGTCTCGATCCTCGAGATCTCCGATGGTGTGATCGAAGTGAAGTCCACCAACGGCGACACGTTCCTCGGCGGTGAAGACTTCGACGCGCGGATCATTGCCTACCTCGCTGACGAGTTCAAGCGTGAGCAGGGCATCGACCTGCGTCAGGACAAGCTGGCCCTGCAGCGCCTGAAGGAAGCCGCGGAAAAGGCGAAGATCGAGCTGTCCTCCTCCAAGGAGACGGAGATCAACCTGCCGTTCATCACGGCCGATGCGTCCGGTCCGAAGCACCTTGTGCTGAAGCTGACCCGCGCGAAGCTGGAAAGCCTGGTTGACGACCTGATCCAGCGCACGCTGGAACCCTGCCGCGCCGCGCTGAAGGATGCGTCGGTCAACGCTGGTGAAATCGACGAAGTGATCTTGGTCGGCGGCATGACCCGCATGCCCAAGGTCATCGAGGCGGTGAAGCAGTTCTTCGGCAAGGAACCTGCCCGCAACGTGAACCCTGACGAAGTCGTGGCCATCGGTGCCGCGGTGCAGGGCGCGGTGCTGCAGGGTGACGTGAAGGACGTGCTGCTCCTCGACGTGACGCCGCTGTCGCTGGGGATCGAGACGCTGGGTGGCGTGTTCACCCGCCTGATCGACCGCAACACGACGATCCCGACGAAGAAGAGCCAGACCTTCTCCACCGCGGAAGACAACCAGAGCGCCGTGACCATCAAGGTCTATCAGGGCGAGCGTGAAATGGCGGCGGACAACAAGCTGCTGGGCACCTTCGACCTGACCGGGATTGCGCCCGCCCCGCGTGGCGTGCCGCAGATCGAGGTGACGTTCGACATCGACGCCAACGGCATCGTGTCCGTGTCCGCCAAGGACAAGGCGACCGGCAAGGAACAGCAGATCAAGATCCAGGCGTCTGGTGGTCTGTCCGAAGCCGACATCGAGAACATGGTCAAGGACGCGGAAGCCAACGCCGCCGCCGACAAGGCCAAGAAGGAACAGGTCGAGGCCCGCAACCAGGCCGAAGGTCTGACCCATCAGGTCGAGAAGTCCCTGTCCGAAGCCGGTGACAAGGTTCCGGCGGCCGACAAGACCGAAGCCGAGGCCGCGATCGCCGAGGTCCGCAAGGCCCTTGAAGGCACCGATGCCGAAGCGCTGAAGAAGGCGACCGATCGCCTGACGCAGGCCGCGATGAAGGTGGGCGAGGCCGTCTACAAGGCGGGTCAGGCCGAAGGTGGTGCCGAAGGCGCCGCGCCGGGTGCCGGTGCCGCTGGCCCGAACGGCGAGAAGGTCGTGGATGCCGACTTCGAAGACGTGGACGACAGCAAGAAGTCGTCCTGATCGTCGCAAGGCGTCATACATACTCCGGTAAAGGGGGTGCGGGAGCCACAGGCTTCCGCCCCCCGATCCCAGGTGGCGCCCGTGCTTCATGGAAGACGGGCGCTTTTCCTGTTTTAAAGACATGATACGGATCCGATACGGATTCCAACCCCAATCGATAACGGTCCGCCGTGCCCATAACAGGGACACCACCCATCCCCCGTCCCGGGGCGGCCCCGTTTCACTGAGGACCCATTATGGCCACCAATCTTGATTATTACGCGGTTCTGGAAGTCTCCCGTGATGCCGATGGCACCGAGATCAAGAAGGCGTATCGCCGGCTGGCCATGAAATACCATCCGGACCGCAACCCCGGCGATGCCGAGGCCGAAAACCGGTTCAAGGAAATCAACGAAGCCTATGACGTCCTGAAGGACGACCAGAAACGCGCGGCCTATGACCGCTTTGGCCATGCGGCATTCGAGGGCGGCGGCCCCGGCGGTGCCGGCGGGTTCGATTTCGGCGGCGGCGGGCTTGGCGATATCTTTGAGCAGATGTTCGGCGACATGATGGGCGGGCGTCGCGGCGGCCGTCGCGCGGGCGCCGACCTGCAGGTACAGGTCAGCATCACGTTCGCGGAGGCCTTCTCCGGCGTGAAGAAGCAGATCAGCGTGCCCACGCGCGTCACCTGCGAAAGCTGCGACGGCACCGGTTCGGCCGACAAGGACCAGCCGGCGGAGGTCTGCCCCTCCTGCCATGGTGCGGGCAAGGTCCGCGCGCAGCAGGGCTTCTTCTTCGTCGAACGTCCCTGCCCGACCTGCCATGGCAGCGGCCGCCTGATCCGCAACCCCTGCAAGGTCTGCCATGGCACCGGCACGGTGGAAAAGAACCGCACGCTGGAAGTCGCGATCCCCGCAGGGGTGGAGGACGGCACGCGCATCCGCCTGTCAGGCGAGGGCGAGGCCGGGGGCGCGGGCGTGACGCCGGGCGACCTGTATGTCCATATCAGCGTGGAGCCCCACCCCCTGTTCCAGCGCGACGGGGCCAACATCTACTGCCGCGTGCCGGTGCGCATGACGCAGGCGGCGCTGGGCACGGAAATCGAGGTGCCGGTCGTCGATGGATCGCGCGCCAAGGTGAAGATCCCGGCAGGCACCCAGACGGGCGAGACGCTGCGCCTGCGTGGCAAGGGCTTCTCCGTCCTGCGTTCGTCCGCGCGTGGCGACATGTATATCCAGGTCGTCGTGGAAACCCCGCGCCACCTGACCCGCCGCCAGCGTGAACTGCTTGAGGAGTTCGAGACGGAGGGCGGCGGCCATGACAAGGGCAGCCCCGAGAGCACCGGCTTCTTCAGCAAGGTGAAGGACTTCCTTGAAGGCAAGCTCTGATCCCCACCTTCCCCGATCCGGCGCGCCATGGTTGAAATGGCCGCCGGATCGGGTATAGGCTCCCTCCCCATATGCATGGTGTCCCCCCAACTTGCACCATGGATATGCTACAGGCGGCGCGATCCCCCGGTCGCGCCGCCATCTGTTTGTGGAGGCTGTCTGAAAGGACGATCCAGGGGAAAACCTGAAAATATGAAAAGTTTTTGGGTGCCGGCTTTTTTCAAAAAGGCGGCGTTTTCTGAAGCTTTTTGAAAAAAGCTTCACCAAAAACTTTCATCAATTTTACCAAGATCACAGAGGGGCGGAGAGTTTCATGAACACGAAAACGGTGCGTATCGGCATTGCCGGGATCAACGGTCGCGTGGGCCGCCTGCTGCGTGAGGAGGTCGCGGCGGCGGGTGCGATTGTTGCGGGCGGTTCGACACGCAACGGCATCATGGAACCCGCCAGCAGCGACGCCACCGGCCCGGCCTGCCCCATCTTCACCTCCATCGCCGACCTTGCGAAGGTCTGTGACGTGGTGATCGACTTCACCAACGTCGCAACCGTGAAAGCGCATGCGCAGGCCCTGGCGCAGGCGGGAACGGCATGGGTGATGGGCACGACCGGCCTGGGCGAGGAAGAGCAGGCCGCCGTCGATGCGGCGGCGCAACGCATCGCGGTGGTACAGGCGGCGAACTTTTCCCCCGGTGTTACGTTGATGACCCGCCTGGCGCGCCAGATGGCCGCCGCCCTGCCGGGACGCGAATATGATGCCGAAATACTGGAGATGCACCACAGGCAGAAAGTCGATGCGCCATCAGGCACCGCGCTGGCCATTGGCAACGCCGTGGCGGACGGGCGCGGCATCGTGCTGAAGGATCATATGGAGACCGCCCGCGACGGACATACCGGCCCGCGCGCGGACGATGCAATCGGCTTTGCCGTGCTGCGCGGCGGGCAGATTGTTGGCGAACACAGCGTCATCTTTACATCCGCGAACGAACAGATCTCGCTCACCCACCGGTCGTTCAACCGCCGCATCTACGCCACCGGCGCGGTGCGCGCGGCGCAGTGGATCGGGGCGCGGGGGCCGGGCCTGTATTCGATGGACAATGTGCTGGGACTGGAGTGAATTCCACGCGCGGGATGGGGGTATTCGGCAAAAAAACTTGACGCTGGCGGGAACTTCGGCCAAATCCGTCCACTACTCAGCGCCCGTCCATGCGGCGGCCCCATGGTTTTTACCAGATAGTATGGAATCAACATGCGCAACAAAGGCGACTTCCTGTTCACCTCTGAATCCGTATCGGAAGGCCATCCCGACAAGGTTGCCGACCGGATCAGCGATACCGTTCTTGACGCGTTCCTGACGGCCGATGGGGAATCCCGCGTTGCGTGTGAAACCCTGGTGACGACCAACCGCATCGTCCTTGCGGGCGAAGTGCGCGGCCCCGCCTCCGTCACGCCGGAACAACTGATCGAAGGCGCGCGCGACTCCGTGCGCGACATCGGTTACGACCAGCCGGGCTTCTCGTGGAAGAACGCCGAGGTTGAGTACTACCTGCATGCGCAGTCCGCCGACATCGCCGTCGGCGTTGACAGCGCGGGCGAAAAGGACGAGGGCGCGGGCGACCAGGGCATCATGTTCGGCTTTGCCACGCGCGAAACCGAAAGCCTGATGCCGGCCCCGCTGCATTACGCGCACGGCATCCTCCATCGCATCCGCGACCTGCGCAAGGCGGGCGACCCGCGCGCGGCCGCCCTGCAGCCCGACGCCAAGAGCCAGGTCACCCTGCGCTATGTCGATGGCAAGCCGGTGGGCGCGACCTCCGTCGTCATTTCCACCCAGCATGTCGAGGGTGCGAGCCAGAACACCATCCGCGAGGAACTGCGCGGCGTGGTCAAGGACGTCCTGCCCGAAGGCTGGATGTGCCCGGAAGACGAATTCTACGTCAACCCGACCGGCGTGTTCGTGATCGGCGGCCCCGACTGGGACTGCGGCCTGACGGGACGCAAGATCATCGTTGACACCTATGGCGGTGCGGCCCCGCATGGCGGCGGCGCGTTCTCCGGCAAGGATCCGACGAAGGTTGACCGTTCGGCGGCCTATGCCTGCCGTTACCTGGCGAAGAACATTGTCGCGGCCGGCCTCGCCGATACCTGCACGCTGCAGATTTCGTATGCCATCGGCGTGTCGCACCCGCTGTCGGTCTATGTTGACCTCGCCGAAACCGGCAAGGACGTGGACGAAGACAAGCTGGGCCGTGTCCTGCGCGAAGTGATGGACCTGTCGCCGCGCGGCATCCGCAAGCACCTGCGCCTGAACCGCCCGATCTATACCCAGACCTCCGCCTATGGCCATTTCGGCCGCACTCCCGACGCGGCGAAGGACGATTTCACGTGGGAGCAGACGGACCTCGTCGACGCCCTGCGCAGCGCCTTCAACCGCTGATCGCCTGACGGCCAGACCGGTTCCCGCTGTCATGACGGGACCGGTCGCGCCATGACGCGATGGCAGGCCACGGCCCCATCGCCACAAGACCGACACCAAGGATGACTGTTTCCATGACGGCTAGTGTGGATGTAAAGGCGTCGCCCGATCGCCTGTACGGACGTCAGCGCGGTCATCCCCTGCGTCCACGCCAGCAGCGCCTGCTTGACCAGACACTGCCGCGCCTACGCTTTCCCGCGATCGCCATGGCGAACCCCGCCAGCGCCTTTGGCCATCCGCCGCGCGAAATCTGGCTGGAGGTCGGGTTTGGTGGGGGCGAACACTCCCTTGCCCAGCATGCGACCCATCCCGATGTCGGCTATATCGCGTGCGAGGTGTTCGATAACGGCCTGTGTTCGCTGCTGTCGCGCCTTGTCCCCGATGACCACGAAGCCGATGCGCCGGTACCCGACATGCTGCGCATCTGGGACGAGGACGCGCGCATCCTGCTGCGCGAACTGCCCGATGCGTCGATTGACCGGGCCTTCCTGATGTTTCCCGACCCCTGGCCCAAGGCACGCCATGCCAAACGGCGTTTCGTCCACCCCGACACGGTGCGCATGATGGCGCGCATCCTCAAGCCCGGTGCGATCTGGCGCGTGGCCAGTGACGATCCCACCTATCAGGCATGGGTGGAGGAAGTGATGGGGGCGCAGACACTGTTCCGCACGGCGCCGCCGGTACTTGAACGGCCCGAAGGCTGGCCGCCGACACGCTATGAAGCCAAGGCGCTGAAGGCGGGACGGCAGCCTTTTTACTGGACGTTCGTACGCAACTGAGGATCGGGGACATTCCCTGATACTCAAGGAAACGGCCGCGATACCCGGCCCCATGGCTGACGGTTAGGACTGTTGCAGGACCGGACGGGCGCATTCCTATCCCGGATGCCGGCATTTTCCGACCCTTCCGCCGTACGGATAGCCGATATTGCGCATCGCCAGGCACGGAATCATGTTCCGGCATCACATGACAGATTCGTGACAAATCATTGCGTTTGGATGTTTCAGGAGCAATGCATCCATTTTGAAATGGCATGTCATCTCCCGAAATGAGCCGGCTCGAACACCTTGCGCGGGTATGTGAACGCCCGTTTTCCCAATGAAAATGAACAATGTTCAGCGCAGATGCCGCCTGCGGGAGGCTCATGGAAAGCGAGTGGTTCCGTGTAACATATTTTATCAAAGATATATCTACACTTACGGGTGCGCTTTCACCCCTGACGGTTTTCATCTACAGGCGGGATGTTTGCCAAAAAGCCGAGATCCCACTGGAAATGTTATGAAAAAATCGTTACGAATCATGAATGTTTCTCTTGGTGTTTCGACGGCAGTTCTCATGCTGGCCGAGGGCTGCCTGCCAGCCATGGCAAAGAGCATATCCGACACGCAGGACTTTTCCCTGACCGCCGGGGAATCGTTGGTGAATGACGATGACAAGGCGCTGTCGATCAAGAACCCGACCAATGTGTCGGTCAATATCGGGGCCGGAGCGCTGATCAGCGGGTCGGACGACGCCATCCATGGCGGCGATGCGACCAGCGGCACGGTGTCCATCACCAACAGCGGCACCATCGAAAGCACGGCGGGCGGGCAGGCGATCGACCTGAACGATTTTGTCGGCCCCGATAATACGAGTACCATTACCAACAATGCAGGCGGCCTGATCAAATCGGACGACGCCGATGGCATCCGTCCGGGCGCAAATGCCACGGTAATCAACGCGGGCACGATCTATGCCGATGGCGCGACGGGCGACAGCCATGACGGCATCGATTTCCAGGACGCCCCCACCGGCACCGTCATCAACGAGGCCGGGGGCCTGATTTCCGGCAAACGCCATGGCATCACGGGCGACGGGTATGTGGATGTCTACAACGCCGCCGGGGCGACGATCATCGGGCGCAACGGTTCGGGCGTCGGGTCCGACGGTACGGGCAAGGTGGTGAATTACGGCACCATCATCGGCGGTTATGACGGATCGGGTACAGGCGATGGGGACGGTATCGACATCGATAACGACGCCATCGTGGACAATTACGGGACCATCAAGGCCGAAGGCGCTGCCGGCGTTGGCAAGGACGGGGACACGAATGTGTCCGAAGGCGTGGCCCTGACCAACGGCATCAGCCTGGTGAATGAGAAAGGGGGCGTCATTACCTCCGTACAGGTCGGCGCGACCCTGACCGGCACCGCCCAACAGCAGATGGTGGCCACGAACTATGGTTCCATCTTTGGCGCGGAACAGGGCGTGCGCGTCAGCGGAAACGTGGCGGTCTACAACTATGGCACGATTTCCAGTAACGACGTGGCATTCGTGGGCAACCCATCCTCCGGCACGACCGACCTGGAAAATTACGGAACCATCAAGGGCGGCACGCAGGCCCTGATCCTGCAGGACGGCAGCAATACGGTACTGGGCGTACATGACGGGTCGCAGATCGTGGGCGATATCGTGTCGCGCGGAAATCTCGATATCCACGATGACGGAAATTATACCCTTGATAACAGCCTGAACAACAATATGTCCGGGATAGGTACCATGACGAAATCGGGCACGGGCCTGCTGGATTATACCGGCGATGGCACGGCGTATAACGGACAGACCTATGTCGCGGACGGGACGCTGGCGGTGGATGGCAACCTGTCCGCCGCTCCGGTAACTGTGGAATCCGGGGCAATGCTGGAAGGTGGCGGCGCGGTCGGCAACGTGGTTGTCGATCAGGGCGCGACCCTGCAGGGCGGGCGTGACGGAACGGGCACGCTGTCGGTCAATGGCAACCTGCAGCAGCAGGCGGGATCGACCCTGCTGGCCGATGGTGGCCTGGTATCGGTTACGGGCCATGCGGCCATTGCGCAGGGTGCGCAACTGTCGGTGTCGCAGTCCATCGTGAATGACCTGCGGGATTCGGCGGGAACGGCGGGATACCGGGTGCTCAGCGCGGCGCAGGGCGTCAGCGGGACCTATACGCTGCTGGGCGATACGCAGGTTTCAGCCTTTGATTCCGTCATGGATGCGTATGATGCCAACGATGTCTATCTGCGTGCCGAACAGACCCGCGCCTTTACCGATGCGGCGGTGACGCGCAACCAGATGGCGTCTGCCGGGGCGCTGGATGCGATGGGTGGCACAGGGCTGGGCCGCACGGTCGGCCTTGTCGGCAGCGACGCGCAGGCGCGCCAGGCGTTCAACGCGACATCGGGGGAAATCCATGCCTCTGCCCGGACCGAGTTGATTCAGGACAGTTTCTATCTGCGTAACGCCGCGATCGACCGCCTGCGCGGGGCCGCGTGCGATCCGGGGGCGGGACCTCAGTCAACCGCCACCCTGCGGGGCCGCCGTACCGATGGCACATGCCAGCAGCAGCGCGCCACGATGTGGGGCGAGGCCTATGGCGGATGGGGCCATAATTCGGGCGACGGCAATGCCGCGGGCATGCATCACAGTGTCGGCGGCTTTATCCTTGGTGCCGACGCCCCGGTGTTCGGGACGTGGCGTGTCGGCGGACTGGTCAGTTATGGTCACTCGTCCTTTGATGTTGGCGGGCGTGATTCCTCGGGCCACAGCAACAATGTGTCGATCGGTGGCTATGCAGGCACGCATTGGGGACGGCTGGCACTGCGGATCGGCGCGACGTATTCGTGGAACATGCTGGGCATGAACAGGCAGGTGGCGTTTTCGGGATATTCCGCGCGTGAAAGCAGCGCCTATATGGGTGGGACGGCGCAGGGCTTTGGCGACCTTGGCTACCGCTTCGATGCCGGGCCTGTGGCACTGGAACCGTTCGCCAATGTGTTGCCTATGTCAACCTGCATACCGACGGGTTCCACGAACATGGCGGCAGCGCGGCACTGGTCGGACGCGCGATCGATACCGGCACCACCTATTCCACCTTCGGGCTGCGGATGTCGTCAAACCTGCGGGCCGGGGCGGTCACGCTGGTGCCCAACGCCAGCTTTGCCTATCGCCACGCTTTTGGTGAACTGACGCCCACCACGCGGGAATATTTCGCCCATGGCGGCGGGACGACATTCGATATCGCGGGCGTGCCCCTGTCGGAAAACGCGGCAGTGCTGGATGCGGGGCTGAAAGCGGTGATGATCAACCGTATTGATGTCGGCGTGTCCTATATCGGACAGTACGGCGAACGCTCCACCGACAGCGGGATCCGTGGGAAATTCCGCCTGAAATTCTGAACATATCCATCACATGCATGCGACAGCCGGGCGCTGCCCGGACCCGGCAGGGAGCGTGCTCCCTGCACCCTGATCCGTTGACAAGTCATGGTTTCCAGGGGCAATGCCCCTGAAGACATCCGCCCCTTACGACAACGCCGTCCCCGTCAGACGTTCCGACACCTGCCACAGGCGCTGCGCCAGTTGCAGGTCGCGCGCCGCAGGCGGCACGATCGCCTCCGTCACGTTGCCACGCCGTTCGCCCCAGCCATCGGGACCGTAATACCCGCCATCGCGGGCCTGCGGCGCGGTCGCCGCGAACAGGATCGGCAGCGCGCCATGATCGGCCGACTGCCCGAACAGGGTAAAGGCCACCAGCGTCGCGCGCCGCAGCAGACGTTCACGCAGCCCCTGCGGGTTGGAGGAACGGCTGACGGCGATATCGGTCATGGCCCAGCCGGGATGGGCGGCAATGGAATGGATCGGCCATCCGTGCTGGCGCGCCTGCCGGTCGAGTTCGAGGGCAAGGATCAGGTCGGCAAGCTTGCTCTGCCGGTAGGCGCCGAACGGGGTGTAGTGATGCCGGGCCTGAAGGTCGTCGAACACCAGTTTTCCCGACAGCGCGGCAAGGCTTGCGACCGTGACGACGCGCGCCCCCCCCTTGCCCGCGCACAGCAGCGGACGCAGCCGTGCCGTCAGCGCGAACGGGCCGAGATAGTTGGTCCCGAACTGCAGTTCGAACCCGTCGATGGTTTCCTGCCGCTTCGGCGGTCCCATGACACCGGCATTGTTGACAAGGATATCGACCGACCCCGTCCGCCCCGACAGGTTCTGCGTGAAATCGGCGATCGATTGCAGGGAGGCCAGATCCAGCGTCATGAAATCGACAGCCCCGTCGGGACAGTCCGTACGCAGCCGTTCCAGTGCCGCCGCCCCCTTGGCCGGGTTGCGTCCGGCAAGGATGACCTCCGCCCCGCGCGAAACAAGCCCCCGCGCGGTGGCATATCCCAGGCCCCCGGTCGCCCCGGTGACAACCGCCACCTTGCCCTTCAGGCTCGGGGCCTGCGTGATATCCCAGTGCACTGTCATGATAAGGCGTCCTGCTGTTCGGATTTCTGCATGTCTTTTTCCATGGCGGCTTCAGCTTCCTCGGTCAGGCGCTGCTCATTGCGGCGCAGGAAGATGACGGAAGCCACAAGCCCGATGGCCCCCAGCACGCCGAACGTGATACCCACGGGGCCGGAAATCTGCATCACCTTGTGCCCCAGGTAATAGGCCCCGAACGCATATCCCCCCGCCCAGAACAGGCCGCCAAGCGCATTGAACACCAGGAACAGGTGCCACGGCATATGGTTTGCCCCGGCCAGCAGCGCGATGAACACGCGCAGTATGGCGACAAAGCGCCCGAACAGGACGATTGTTCCCCCATGCCGCTTGAACATGAACCGTCCCAGCGTCAGCCGTTTTGGTGTCAGCCCCAGCTTCGCACCATGGCGTTCAAGAAGGGGAAAGCCGAAGATTCGCCCGATCAGGTATCCGAAATTGTCCCCCATGATCGCGCCAAGCACGGCGGCGGTGGCGACCCAGCGGATATCCATGTGATGCGTGCTGGCGCAGTAGATCGCGGCGGAAATCAGGAGCGTTTCAGCAGGCAGCGGCACGCCCATGCTTTCCAGCATGACGATAATGCCGATCACGCCATAGCCATAATGCTGAAAAAGCTGTTCAAAATGCTGGAGCAGTGGACTTTATCCGTCTTGTGACAAGTGTGATGCATGAAGGACAAGGCGTGGGAATATCGGCACCACTCCCCTATGCCAAGTTCTATCATGACGTTCTGAAGATGGCAGGAATAAAACATGACCCCTCCCCCCTCCACTCCTTTGGCCCGGACTGCCCTTCCCTTTGGCACGTGGCCCTCACCCATCAGCGCCGACCTTGTCGCCGGGGCCACGCTGGGGCTGTCGGACGTGCGGGCCGATGGCGCGGACATCTACTGGATCGAGGGACGCCAGGCGGAGGCAGGACGCCGCGTGCTGGTGCGCTGGCGCGATGGGGTCACGCGCGACATGACCCCACCGCCGTTCGATGTCGGCACGCGCGTGCATGAATATGGCGGCGGGGCCTATACCGCAGCAAAGGGCCGGATCGTGTTCAGCAACCGCGTGGACGGGTCCGTATGGCTGATCGACGGTGACGGCGCACCACGCGCACTCGGCGGGATGGACGGCCTGCGCTTTGCCGATTTCGCACTCAGCCCGGACGGGCGCTTCGTTTTCTGCGTGCGGGAGGATCACAATACCGGTGGCGAAGCTGCGGCTGCCATCGTTGCCTTTGACTGCGGCGCGGGGACAGACCCCACCGACAATGGCGGCACGGCGCTGGTGATGGGACCGGATTTCCTCGCCAGCCCCCGGCCCTCGCCCGACGGGCGGTTCATGGCGTGGGTGGAATGGGACCATCCCAACATGCCATGGGATGCCACCCGCCTGCGCGTGGCCTCCCTGCTGCAGGAGGGGGCGGACATGCCCCGCCTGGCCGCACCATGGACGCTGGCGGGGGAGGACGGCACGGCGCGTTCCGTCATCGAGCCGCGTTGGGAGGCAGACGGCCACCTGCTGGCGTCATCGGACATCAGCGGGTGGTGGAACCTCTACCGCTTCGATATTGCAGATGCCGCCCCCGCAAAGCCCGTGGCCCCGATGCAGGCGGAAATCGGCCTGCCGCAATGGATCTTCGGCCTGCGCAGCTACTGCCCGCTGCCGGATGGGTCGATCCTTGCGCTGGCCATCCACGACGGGGAAAACCGCATGGTCATCCTGCGCGATGGCGCGGCCACGCCAGTGGACCTGCATTTCCCGACGCAATGCCCGGTCGCGCTGTCGGACGGGACGCTGGCATGGCTGGACACGCCACCTGACGACGCGGCCTCGGTCGTGCGGGGCGTGCCGGGACAGCCGCCCACCATCCTGCGTCGTGCGATCGCCCTGCCGATGGCGGCGGGGGATATTTCCCACGCCCGCGCGCTGCACTTCCCCCTGTCCGATGCGGCGGATGGCACGGGACACGCGTTTTTCTATCCCCCCGCCAATGCACGTTATTGCGGCATAACCGGCACGCTGCCGCCGCTGGTGGTGATGGCGCATGGGGGACCGACGGGACGGGCGAACCCGGCCTTCTCGTTCAAGGTGCAGTGGTGGACGTCGCGCGGCTTTGCGGTGGTGGATGTTAATTATGGCGGCTCCACCGGGTTCGGCCGTCCCTACCGCCTTCGTCTGGAGCGCGAATGGGGCATCGTGGACATTGATGACTGCATCGCCGCGTGCAGATACCTGATCGCGCAAGGGTTGGTGGACCCGAAGCGCATCGTCATCCGGGGCAGCAGCGCGGGTGGGTTGACGGTGCTGGGTGCGCTGGCGCGTTCCGACCTGTTCGCTGCCGGGGCCAGCCTGTATGGCGTGACCGACCTGCGCGCGCTGGCGCAGGAGACGCACAAGTTCGAATCCCGCTACCTCGATTCCCTGATCGGGCCTTACCCGCAGGACGAGGACACCTATATCGCGCGCTCGCCCCTGGCGCAGGCGGCGGATATCCATGTGCCGGTCCTGTTCCTGCACGGGCTGGATGACAATGTGGTGCCGCCCGCGCAGGCGGACGAGATGGCGCGCGCCCTGCGGCAGCGTGGTGTTGCCTGCGCGCAGTATGAATTCGAAGGGGAAGGGCACGGGTTCCGCAAGGAGGCGACGGTGCGCCGCGCCCTTGAACTGGAACTCGATTTCTACCGGCAGGTGCTTGGCCTGCCGACGGCGCAGGACGGTGAACACGTCGTCCTGCGGTAAAGCGTACAAAAGTTTTTGGGTGCCGCCTTTTTTCAAAAAGGCGGCGTTCCTTGAAGCTTTTTGAAAAAAGCTTCACCAAAAACCTTTACTCTTTTCAGTCTTCTTCCGCGACGATGGCGGAGGATTCACGCGTGGGGCGGAAACGTCCCTCGCGCAGGGCATCCTCGATATCTTCCAGCGAGGCGCCACGTGTTTCCGGCACAAAGAAATAGATGAACAGGACCGACGCCAGGTTGACCCCGGCATAGAACCACATCGTCCCGCCCAGCGTGATGGTGGACACCAGCGTCAGCGCCGTGCTGGTCACCAGCAGGTCGCTGCCCCACAGCATGGCCGAATGCAGGCTGGTCGCGTTGCCGCGCATCGACAGGGGGAACATCTCCGCCCCCAGCAGCCAGCCAACCACCTGGATTCCGCCCGCGTTGAACACCATAAACAGCAGCATGAAGATGATGATCATCCAGCTACCGATGCTGCCCTTGTCCGGATGGATCAGGAACATGATGCCCAGACCCACGAGGCTGAGGACCGAACCCGGCCCCATCACCAGCACAAGGCGGCGACGGCCGATACGGTCCACGATATTCGACCCCAGCACCGTCATCACCAGATAGACGATGGAGATGCCGATGCTCGCCATCAGCGCGGCCGAACTGCCAAAGCCCGCATCCGACAGGAAGGTCGGGGCGTAATAGATCATCATCTCCAGCCCGCCAGCCTGCGTGAAGAACGCAACGCCCAGTGCGGCAACCAGCGCCGGACGCACCCATGGCTGCATCAGGCCACGCCAGCCGATGTCGCGCGGGTCCGCCTCGTCATTCGCGGTGATCTGGATGCGCTTGAGTTCCTTGCGGATCTCGCGCCGGGTGGTGCGGATGCGGCGTAGCTGCTCGATCGCGGAATCAAGGCTTTCATTTTCCGCAGCCCAGCGCGGGCTCTTGGGCAGGAAGAACATGGAGATGAAGACCACGGCCGCCGGGATGGCCGCGATCGCCACCATCGGCCGCCAGCCCCACGCATCACTGGCGACAAAGCCGATGACGTTGGCGGCGAAGATGCCGATGCCGATGGCGATGTTGAACATCGTGACCATGTGGCCGCGCTTTTTCGCCGGGGCGAGTTCGGAGATATACATCGGCACGACCTGCGTCGAACCACCCACCGCGAGGCCAAGGAACACACGCGCGGCAATCAGGGCATAGACATCCGGCGCCCATGCACACGCCATCGCGCCAAGGACGAACACCGCGGTGACGATCATGACGGAGTTACGACGCCCGAAGCGTTCGGACATCCACCCGGTGATGAACGACCCCATGACCGCACCCGCAAGGATCGCGGACGCCACCATCTCCTGATAGAAGCTGCTGAGGTGGAAATCGCGCGTGATCAGCAGCAGCGCGCCGGAGACGATGCCGGTATCGTAGCCATAGAGGCCACCGCAGATGGCGGCCACGATGGCTGCGAGCCAGAGTGTCTTGTGTGCGTTGGGCGAGATTTCGAGATCGGAGAGGTCAGGGATGGGTTCGGGCTGCGAGATGGGTCCGGCCTGGGACTGGGGGGAATAATTCTGCATGCGTGTTCCTTTGTTTCGATATCTGTCTAATTCCCGGCATTGCGCAGGGTTCCATCCGTTTCGCACCGGACATGACCTGCCGCGCCAAGGGCGGCCTTCATTTCCGCGACATGCGCCATGGCCGCATGGAATGCGGACCAGTCATCGTCCCGGGCGATGGGCCGCCATATGTCTTCCACCGTCTCGATCCACATCGCGCATGGATCGTCGCGGGTGAAATAGGGAAGCGAGACATCGACCCCCGCGCGTGGCGGATGGCTTTCGATCTGCTTTCGCAACGTCTGGAACGCCGGGGATTCGTAAAAGTACTTCCTCGGTCCAGACATGGCGCGGTCGCGACTGATGGCGCCACCATACCAGTCAAAGAACAGGAATTCAAACCCGATCGCACTTTCTTCGAGAAAAGACCACACGGATTCGCGCAGTTCCGTGGACGTATTTCTTGATATTTCCTCAACACCAAGACGTTGCAGTGCACAAATATCGAGGAACCTTTCGTACCTTTGAGGAAACTTTTCGAAAATACTTCTGATCTTCTCCATTTCCGAAAATGGCAGCAGGCATTCCGCCATCCGCGCCAGATTCCACATCATCGCGGTTGGTTGCCGGCCAAAGGCATACAGGCCGGAATGATCGAAATAGGCCGCCGTGAAGGTTGGATTGTAATGCGGCGCAAACCGCCACGGGCCATAATCGAAGCTTTCGCCCGCGATGTTGATGTTGTCGGTATTGAGCACGCCATGCACGAACCCCGCACTCATCCACTGCGCCGTCAGCAGTGCGAGGCGCGTACATAGTGCATCGAGCAGGGTCGCCGCCGGGTCCTCCGCCCCCGTCAGGGCGGGATAGTACGTCTCCATCACGTAATCGAGCAGGCGACGCAGCGACGGCGTATCCTGCATCGCGGCAAGGCGCTGGAACGTGCCGATGCGGATATGCGAATGACCCAGTCGCGCCAGCACGCATGATCGCGTGGGCGAAGGCTCGTCCCCCCGGTGCAGCGCCTCCCCCGTCTCGATCACGCTGAGACTGCGCGAGGTGGTGACGCCGATCGCATCCAGCGTCTCGCTCGCCAGGATTTCGCGCATGCCCCCCTTGAGCGTCAATCGCCCGTCGCCCCCGCGCGACCACGGCGTCGTGCCGCTGCCTTTCGTCCCGATATCGAGCAGCCGCCCGTCGCACGCATCATATAACTGCGCGAACAGGAAGCCGCGCCCGTCGCCAAGGTCGGGGTTGTAGGCCTGGAACTGATGGCCGTGATAGCGCAGCGCCAGCGGCTGCGGCAGGCTGCCGGGCAGCGCCCTGAACCGGCCAAGGTGGGCGATCCACTCCGCCTCCGTCAGGGTGTCGAGGCCGATGCGCGCCGCCGCTTCCTGATTGCGAAAGCGCAGGATATGGGCCGGGAAGCTGGCGGGCTGCACCGGGTCATAGAACGCATCCCCCAGCGTCATGTGCCGTGTATCGGGTCGGTAGGCGGGGGAAAAGGGCATAAGGTTCAACCTCGGGACTCAGGCAGGACAGGAAGGTCAAGCGAGACGGCGGCAGGGGCGAAGCAGGCCTCGACCTGCGGCACCGGCACCACGTCATCCGCGCCACAGGACCAGCACGGGGCATTGTCACGGTCAATCAGGCGCGCACGGACCCCTTCGGCGAAATCCGGACGCGCGACCAGCGCACAGACAAGGCGGAACTCCTGCTCCAGCACCATGTCAAGGTCGGGCAGCGCCCGCGCCCTGAAAAATGCGCGCCATGCCACCTCTACCGCGAACGGGTCCGCCTGCGCCAGCGCCGCAAGGTCATCGCGCGCCCACGGGGCGTCGCAGGCATGCAGGCGTTCAGTCACCACCCGCATGTCGGGGGCATCATACACGGCGTCAACCCCGGCCATGTCGCCCCAGCCGCCATCGGCCACCGGCACGCGGGGCGCGAGGTCGAGCACACGCCCCGCCGGATGGCGTGCAAGGTCGGCCGCCACCTGTTCCAGATCGCCCGAGGGCACCATCCGGTCGGCAAAGCCACAGGCGATGGCCTGCGCCCCGTCCATCCGCCCGCCCGTCACCGCAAGGCGCAGCCCCGACAGGCCCGGCGCGCGCGACAGCAGGTACGACCCGCCCGCATCCGGGGTCAGGGCGATCGCGACCTCCGGCATGGCCAGGACGGAACGCTCCGTCACGATGCGATGACGCACATGCCCGCCCAGACCGATGCCGCCGCCCATCGCGATCCCGTCCATGAAGGAGACGATCGGCTTGGGATAGCCCGCCAGCACGGAGACAAGGCGATAGCTGGCGCGAAAGACCGCGCGCACCGCCGCAACCCCATCCGTGGGCAGCAGCGCATGAAGTGCCCGCAGGTCGCCCCCGGCGCAGAAGGCGCGTGGCGTCGTACTGTCGAGGATGATGGTCCGCACGTCACGATCCCCGCGCCAGCGCTCAAGGCAGGCGGAGATCCCTTCGATCATGCCGATATCAAGTGCATTGAGTGCCCGCGGGCGGTCCAGCGTGATGCGCCCCAGATGCCCCTGGCGTGAAATACGCAGCGTTTCGTGTGTCATCGCGACGGCGTCTCCGAATTGTCGTGCATCTTCAAGCATGACAGAATAAAGGAGCGGAACCCCCACCAGCCGCATGTTTTAATCAGCGCGCGATCATGTGACGTCAGGAAGGACAGGACAACGTAATGGGTATCGACGCCCGGACCTATCGGGATGCAATGGCGCGACTGGGTGCGGCCGTAAATGTGGTGACAACCGGCACGCTGGAAGACCAGGCCGGATTTACCGCTTCGGCCGTGTGTTCCGTCACCGATGCGCCGCCGACCCTGCTGGTCTGTGTCAACCGGGCGTCACGCATCCGCCCGCGCTTTCGCGAGGGGGCGGCGATGTGCATCAACGTGCTGTCCGCAGCGCAGCAGGAGATTTCGGGCATATTCGCCTCCGCCCGGGAACAGCATGAACGCTTCGCCTTTGGCCACTGGGCCACGCTGACGACCGGTGCACCGGTGCTGGAGGAGGCGGTGACCTCCTTCGACTGCCGGATCGAGCGCATCGTGGAGGTCGGGACCCATAGCGTGATGTTCGGCGCGGTCGAAAGCCTGCGCAATGGCGACAGCCATGGTGGCCTGATCTATTTCAACCGCACCTACCATATCCTGCCCCCCTCCGGCGAAGCCTGAAACCACACGGGGATTTTACGCGAAATTAATCCCTTTGCGACCGTATGGGTCCTCCCGGACATGGCAGGACACGGCGGATGCGCAAGATCAGACCACGCGACGGCAGGACACGGCAGGAAGGCGACGAAGGACCGGATGTGCCGGTCGTGACATGGCGCATGCTGATCGGGATACAGGTGGGGGTGACGGTGTTCATCATGCTCATGGCATGGTGGGACAGCACCCTGCCGCGCTGAAGTCGCGTCCCTTGCAGTAAGTATTTGTTAAAATTAATAAAAGTTTTTGGGTGCCGCCTTTTTCCAAAAAGGCGGCGTCTTCGAAGCTTTTCAGGTCAAAAGCTTCACCAAAAACTTTTTCACGTCTTCTCGCTCCATCCCATGTTGATTGCGCACATAGGCTTACCACCTGCCGGGGGGTTCATCACCGCCGGATTGAGGCGTATATCCGCACAGGATGACAGGAGCGGCAGGACAGATGGGCAAGGATGATCGCCACGACGACACGGGGACACAAACCACCGTCTTCGGCGTCGAAGTCGAACGGATGCTGGACCGTGCGCATGACATGTGCCGCCGCCATGGCGCACGCATGACGCAGCAGCGCCGCCTGGTACTCGGTCTGGTGCTGAGCGCCGACCGGCCCATCGGGGCCTACGACCTGCTCGACCGCCTGCGCCGCGACACGAAGGGGGCCGCGCCGCCGACCGTCTATCGCGCGCTGGACTTCCTGCTCGAACAGGGACTGATCCACAAGATCGAGCGCCTGTCCGCCTTCGTCGCCTGCCGCCACATGCTCCACAGCGCGCATGAATGCGACAACCACCTGCATAGTGCCCAGTTCCTGATCTGCACCAAATGCGGGCATGTCACCGAACTTGAAGACAGCCAGATCGTCCATGCGCTGGTCACCGCGACACAGGCGCGGCAGTTCAGCCTGCGCACCTCTACCATCGAAGCCGAGGGCATCTGCGCTGCCTGTTCCTGAAAGCTGTTTAAAACAACATATTAATAAAAGTTTTTGGGTGCCGCCTTTTTCCAAAAAAGCGGCGTCTTCGAAGCTTTTTGGAAAAAAGCTTCACCAAAAACTTTTGATACTTTCAGGATTTCACAGTGGCCCCCAACGGATGCCACCTGCCGCATCACAGTGATTGCATCCCCGGCGCATTTCCCGGCATGATGCGGGCCAGCCTGCCGCCACGGGGCGGAGCACAAACCACAGAGCCCCGCATCCGGGCGGAGTGTCGCGATGACGCGTTCGCGTCGCAACGAAACGGGCGAACTGCCCCTGCCGTATCCCCCCGCCACCCCACGGGACAACGGGCCGCACCCCAAAAAACGCAAGGCCCGCCAGCCTGATACGCCCCCCGCCGGGCAGGAGGACCTGTTCGCACATCCCCTGCCGCCAGTCGCGGTCCCGCCACGGCGGGTCACGCACCTTGACGCGGCGGAGGTGGGCCTGTCCTTCGTCCCCCTGCGGAAGTTCGGGCCTGCCGACGCCACCGACGGTTTTTTCTATATCGTCACGACAATGTTGCAGGCCGATTCCATGCTGGCCAACGGCATCGCCATCAGTCCCCGCGCCCCCGTACCGCTGACGGAACGGCCGGGCGTCATGGCGTGGTACGCGGACATGAGCGAGGACATGGACGCCATCGCCGACGAAGGCGGTGTGGCGATCCTGCGACTGCGGCGTTTTATGGTGAATGATCTGGTCGAAAATGATCCTGATCATACCCGGGCCTATGGGGTTCCATGCTACTTCCTGACAGGTGTGGCGCGTTCCGCGCCGATCTGAGCAGGAATTGAAACAGGCCGGACCTCCCGGCGGCCCTTTATCTGAGCCCGAACCGACCGGGGCCCCGTGCCCGCGCGTTGGTAACGAAGAAGAAATAAAATGAAGGATCAGCATATATGAATCAGTCCGTCACGCAGCCCGTGGGGTCGTCGCGCATGCGCTCCCTGATCATCGGGTGCCTTGCGGCGCTGGCGGGCCTGATGGCCGGTCTGGATATCGGCGTCATTTCCGGCGCGCTGGATTTCGTGGCCAAGGAATTCCATGCCTCCACCGTGGCGCAGGAATGGATCGTCAGTTCCATGATGGCGGGCGCAGCCCTGGGGTCGATGTGCGCGGGGTGGATGTCGCACCATATCGGGCGCAAGCGTACGCTGCTGGTGGGTGCCGTGGTGTTCGTCGCCGGTTCCTTGGAATGTGCGCTGGCATGGTCGGTGCCGTCGATGATCATCGGCCGCGCGGTCATGGGGCTGGCGATCGGGGTCGCGGCCTTCACGGCGCCGCTCTACCTGTCGGAAATCGCGAGCGAGACAGCACGCGGGGCCATGATCTCCACCTATCAGTTGATGATCACGGCGGGCATCTTCCTCGCCTTCATGAGCAATACGTTCTTCAGCTATTCCGGCAACTGGCGCGGGATGTTCGCCGTGGCGGCGATACCGGGGGTGCTGTTCCTGATCGGTGCGCTGTTCCTGCCGTTCAGCCCGCGCTGGCTGATGATGAAGGGCCGCCGCAGCGAGGCGCTGGAGGTGCTGGCCAACCTGCGTGACAGCCGCAGCGACGCCCGGCGCGAGATCCAGAGCATCAGCGACCAGCTTCAGCAGAAGCAGAAGGGCTGGGCGCTGCTGGCGAACCGCAACTTCCGCCGTTCCATCCTGCTGGGCATGGGCCTGCAGATCATGCAGCAGTTGGCCGGCGTGAACGTGGTCATGTATTACGCGCCCAAGATCTTCGCGCTGGCGGGCTATGTCGGCCCGGCGCAGTTGTTGTGCACGGCGATGGTCGGTCTGGTGAACATGCTGGCGACGTTCGTGGCCATCGGGCTGGTGGACAAATGGGGGCGCAAGCCGATCCTGTATACAGGCTTCCTCATCATGGCGGTTGGCATGGGTAGCCTCGGGCTGCTGCTCAACTCCCTGCCGCTGGGTCCGGGGGAGCAGATCATCGCCGTGTTCATGCTGATGATCTACATCTCCGGCTTTTCCATGTCGGCAGGCCCCCTGATCTGGGTCCTGTGTTCGGAGGTCCAGCCGTTGCAGGGGCGTGACCTTGGGATTTCCATTTCCACATTGACCAACTGGATCGCCAACATGATCATCGGCGCGACCTTCCTGTCGCTGCTGCAATGGATCGGCAATGGCCCGACCTTCTGGATGTTTGCGGCCTTCAACCTGGCGTTCGTGTTCGTGACGTGGCGCTTCATCCCCGAGACGCGGGACATGAGCCTGGAGGGGATCGAACAGCGCCTGATGGCCGGCCTGCCGCTGCGCGAGATCGGACAGCCGTCGCGCAAGGCGGCGCAGGATGCCAGCAGCGCCCGGATCCCGCAGGAATCTTCGGACGTGGTTCCCAAAGGTCCGTGATCCCTGGCGGGACCGGCAGGGAGCATGCTCCCTGCCTCCAGATCATCAGAAATTTTCCGGTGAAGACTTTTTCGGAAAGCTTCAAGGAACACCGCTCTTTTTTGAAAAAAAGCGGCATCCGGAAACTTTTGTCAGTCTTCGCTGCTGTTGGCGTAACGACGATAGATGAAAGGCGGCGGCACGGCAGGCAGAGCCGCGATTGCCGCGCTGATCCGGTCATGGGCTGGCGCTCGTTCGCATACCGGATCGGTCGCCGCCGCGTCCCCCGCCAGCGCCAGTGCCTGACAGCGACACCCGCCCCAGTCCTTTTCACGCTGGTCGCAGGTGCGGCACGGCGCGGGCATCCAGTCCGTTCCCCGGAACATGGTGAACAGCGGGGCGTGATCCCATATCGTGCCCAGAGATGCTTCCCCGATGTCAGGAATATGCACCCCCGGGATGCTTTCCGCCGCATGGCACGGCAGCACCCGGCCAGAGGGGGAGACATTGACGAAACGCCGCCCCCACCCCCCCATGCACGGTTTGGGCTGGTCGGCATAATAATCGGGCGTCACATAATCGATGGACAGGCGACCGGCATACTGCGCCCGTGCGGCCTCCACCGCACGGGTGGCCTGTTCCACCTGTTCGCGCGTCGGCATCAGGGCATTGCGATTGCGCAGGCCCCAGCCATAATATTGCGTATGCGCGATCTCCACCCGCCGCGCACCCATCCGGGCCGCCGCGTCGATCATCTGCGCCACGCGCCCGACATTTTCGCGGTAGATGACGAAGTTGAGCGTCAGCGGCATGCCATCGGCCACCACCATCTCGGCGGCGGCCATCTTCTTCGCCTGCGCGCCCTTCATGCCGCCGACATGTTCGGCATTCGTAGTCTCGATATCCTGAAACGACAGTTGCACATGATCCAACCCTGCCGCCACCAATGCGGCGAAGGCGGCGGGCGTCATCAGCACGCCCGACGTGATCAGGTTCGTATAAAGCCCGCGTCCCACCGCATGACGGACCAGTTCGGGCAGGTCGGGACGCGCCATTGGCTCGCCCCCGGAAAAGTGCACCTGCAACACACCAAGGTCCGCCGCCTGATCAAGTATGTCGATCCATTGCGCCGTGGTCAGTTCATTGGCGCGCGGCTCCAGCGCCAATGGGTTGGAGCAGTACGGGCACTGCAACGGACACCGATGTGTCAGTTCCGCCAGCAGGCTCATCGGGGGCGCGGGTTTTTCCGTCATGGCAGCAGCACCTGTCGCGCCACAAGGTCGGCGGCCATTTCCATGACATCGCGCGCAATCAGGTCACGCGGGGCGGCAAAACGCGCGGCAAGGTCGGTGACGATCGCATCGAGCGTGCGCGTCCCATCGACAAGGCGCAGGATCTCCACCGCGACGGGATCGGGCAGGAAGGCGCGTTCGGGCGCCTGTATCACCCACTGGTCGCGCACACGGTCATGCTGCAGCCGCACGCCACGGGCAAACCTTACGACGCTGTCGGGTGTCAGCGTAGGGGCGTCCGTCATGGGCAGGTCGGCCGGAACGCGCCCGGCGGGATCCGCCCCGGCGTGACATAGGCATAATCCAGTGCATCAAGCATGGACCACAGCACCCCGCACTTGAACTTCAGCGCGCCAAGCACCGCTTCCTGCTGCTCTGCCGTGCGGGCATGTTCGCGGACATAGGACAACGCGAAATCGGAATCACGCGGGGCCTGCGTCAGGCGCGGATGGAAATAGGCCAGGGTCTCGCTGTTGACGAAATCATAGTGCCGCAGCATCCCTGACACGCGCTCGCTGATGATGGTCGGCGAAAACAGTTCCGTCAGGGAGGAGGCGATCGCCGCAAGGATCGAACGGTCACGGACAAATTCAACATAGGCATCGACCGCGAACTTCGTGGCAGGCAGCAGCCCCTCCAGCGACTCGACATAGGCACGGTCAAGGCCCAGCCCGTCCGTCAGCTTCAGCCAGCGTGCCACCCCTCCGGTCCCCGGCGCATCGCCATCATGATCCACCAGGCGCCGCCGCCATTCACGACGCAGTTCCGCCGTCGGCAGGCGCGCCAGTAATGACGCATCCTTGGCCGGGATCCGGCACTGGTAATAATAGCGGTTCAGCGCCCATGCCTGCACCTGCCCCTGCGTCAGGCGACCATCATGCAGGGCACGATGGAACGGGTGCAGGTTATGGTAACGCTCCGCCCCGATGGCGCGCAGCGCGGCCTCAAGTTCGTCGGGGGAAAGTATCTGTCCGGTCATAGGGTTATCCTCATCCCGTCATGGGCCACGTCCCATCCCTGCGCATTGGCCTGCTGGCGCTCCGCCGAGTCCGAAAGCAGTACGGGATTGGAATTGTTAATGTGAATCAGAATTTTGCGCCCGATATCGAGGTCACGGAACGCCTCAAACGTGCCGCCTTCGCCCATCAGCGACATATGGCCCATGCGCTGGCCAGTCTTCTCGCCGATGCCCGCGCGCAGCATCTCGTCATCGACCCATAGCGTGCCGTCAAAAAACACAAGGTCCGCGCCCGACAGGCGCTGCCGCAGCGCATCGGTCATACGCGCGCATCCGGGGATGAAACAGACGCGGTGCGTGCCATCGGTGATCTCAAGGCCGATCGTCTCGCCATTTTCAACAATGGCGGCGGGGTCCGGCCCACGTTCGGCATAAAGCGGCACCTTGCCCGGCACCACGAAGGCCCGGATGTTCAGCCCCGCAGGCGCGCCATCGACCAGGTGCAGCGCGACATCCTGCTCCAGCGGCAGTTGCGTGCGCGTCACCACCTGCCGGTTCAGCGCCTCGAACACGGGATTGGCGTCCAGCGTCTCCAGCACCGCGTCGGTGGCCAGCAATGTCAGGGGTTGGCGTTCACGCAGGGTCAGCAGGCCCGCGATGGTATCGACCTCGCCCCCCGTCAGGATCACGCCCGCGATCGGGGTCGAACGCAGCCCTTCCTGCGGGTGCAGGGCAGGGGTCTGGTTGATCTGGGTCCGCAGGTCGGGGGAGGCATTGATGATGAACCAGTGCCGTCCGTCGCCACTGATGGCGATCGAGGCCTGTGTGCGGGGCAGTGCGGCAGGATCGCCGGACCGGGCCCGTCGGCAGCCATCGGCGTTGGAGTTCCATTGCGGAAACCCGCCACCAGCAGCAGCACCAAGAACGATGATGTCGATCATGGCCGACATTTATAAGCAAATCGCCACCCGTGACGAGACGGGTGGCGATTTAAAAACGTCTTACTTCTTTTCGCCGCAGACGTAGCTGTTGATTTCCGCGCCCAGGGGAACTTCAGTGATCTTGGGGGTGTTCCATGCCATGACTTTTCTCCATTTCCTGCGATGAAGGCGACAATCCTTCATATCCAGAACATATTTGAACGCTGAATCCGAATGCGTTGCAACTGCCTCTCAGGTACCAGAGGGGCCATGGGGCGGGGAATGCCTTCACAATCCTGTGTACCCGGATCATTCCCCCATCCCGTTCCGCCCCCGCCGCCATTGCAAGAATTGCGTAGCGGCAATGCCCGCCGCTGTTGTGGGTTGCGAAGGCAATCCGGACGGATTAGGCCTGTTTTCCTGTTTCTTGCTCGGTAAAGCCGGTTGGTCGGTCCCCTGATCCCCTGCGTCTTGCCAAAGGTGAAGCCGGATCATGCCGCCCGAAGAGACCATGCCCACCCCGCCTGACACACCGTCGCCCGCGCCATCGTATGAAAGCATGCAGCAGCATCGCGCGCGTGAGGTCATGCGCCATACCCGCATGGACCTGAAGACGGCGTGCCTGCTGGTGCTGAGCATCCTTGCGGTGTTCTACACGCTGTATTTCGCAGCCTCCATCATCCTGCCGATGATCCTGGCGCTGGTGGTGAACCTGCTGCTGTCCGCGCCGATGCGCTTTCTGCACCTGAAGATGAAGCTGCCCAAGCCGCTGGCGGCCCTGATCCTGATCCTTGGGGTGTTCGGGGTCGTGGGTGCGATCGGGACCGCGATTTCCGTGCCAGCCGCCGGATGGATCGAACGCGCGCCAGAGGCGATGAACGCGCTGGGCGAACGCCTCGCCTTCCTGCGTGGCCCGATCCACCTGCTCAATACGGCGTCGGAGCGGATCGAGAACTTCATGACCATCGCGGGCAGTCACCTCGACCACACGACGGCCAAGGCAGGCAGTGACGATACGAACCATATCGTGATGTCCGCCGCCCCCGCCAGTGGTGGCCTCGACAGCTTCGGTTCCTCCCTGCTGCTGGGGACGCGGGCGTTTGTGGGGCAGTTCTTCACCATGATCCTGATGCTGTTCTTCCTGCTGGCGCAGGGGGACAGCCTGTTGCGGCGGTTCGTGGAGATCATGCCCACCTTTGCGGACAAACGGCGGACGGTGCAGATCGCCTATCAGATCGAACGCAATGTCTCGCTCTACCTTGCGACGATCACGATCATCAATTCCCTCGTCGGCCTTGCGAACATGCTGCAATGCTGGCTGCTGGGCATGCCCAACCCGCTACTGTGGGGGGTGATGGCGTTCCTGCTGAACTACATCCCCATCATCGGTCCCATGATGGGGATCACCATCTATTTCCTGGTGGGACTGTTCACCTTTCCCTCCATCCTGCAGGCGACCCTGCCGCCGGCGATCTACCTGTGCATCCACCTGACGGAGGGGGAGACGATCACGCCGATGGTGCTGGCGCGGCGCTTCACGCTCAATCCCGTGCTGGTGATGGGATCGCTGATGTTCTGGGACTGGCTGTGGGGGATTGGCGGGGCGTTCCTGTCCGTGCCGCTGCTTGCCGTGTTCAAGATCATCTGTGACCATGTCGATATCCTGACCCCCATCGGCCACATCGTCGGTGGCCCGACACGCGGGGCGAATACGGCGCCACTGTTTACGCCGGACATGATTGACGAGGATGACAGCCAGCCACCGGGGAAGTAAGGCCCAGGGCGCGGCCCTGAAACCCGCCAAAGGGCATTGCCCTTTGGAAACCATGACCTTGATTTACGGAATAAAAGTTTTTGGTGAAGCTTTTTTCAAAAAGCTTCGAAAGACGCCGCCTTTTTGAAGAAGGGCGTCAGGGTGCAGCAGTCGTGCTGCCCAGAAAACTTCAGTCCTCGCCTTCGGCAAGGCTTTCGAGTCGCTCCCGCGACAGCAGCGTGATGGCATACCCCTTGCCCACGTCGATCATCCCCTGCGCACGCATCCAGCTCAGCGTGCGGCTGACGGTTTCGATGGTCAGGCCAAGGTAGTCGGCAATGTCGCCGCGCGTCATGGGCAGGTGCAACTGCCCCGCGCTGTTGAGTTCGCCATGATTGGCCTGGTCGAGCAGGAAACTCGCGACGCGTTCGCGCGCTGTCTTGCGGCCAAGCAGCAGCATCTGGTTATGGGCCGCGACAAGTTCATTGGACGCCTCTTCAAGCAGGCGGCGTTCCATGCGGGGGAAATCGTCAAGCAGGGTGCGCATCCGCTCCCGCGAGAAGCGGCACAGGCGGACCGTATCGACCGCCTCCGCCCCGAAGGCATAGCGGTCGGACACCGCAAGCCCGAGGAAATGGCCCGGCCCGGCGAAACCTGTGATCTGCCGCCGTCCGTCGGGCAGGGCCTTGAACAGCTTTACCGTGCCGGAGGTGACGTTGAAGAAATCGGTGGCGGGTTCGCCTTCCTCGATGAAGCAGCGGCCGGGGGGAACGATGGTTTCCACCGCCGCATCGGACAGGCGGGAGATGTCCGCGTCGTCGATCGCACTGCACACGCTGGAGGGACGGACGTTGCACATCTTGCAGAAATCAGGCTGGAGGCCGACAGCCCCCATGACAAGACGCCGTGGTCGCTGCTCGAACTGGCACGAAGACGTATCCGGCATGTTTATCCCAATTCCCTGCTGTTGCCCGACGCAACACCCGGCCGTCGTCCCGGGTGGGCACCGCGCATGGCACTGTTGGCACCAACGCAATAACGGCACCCCGAAGGCCGCACAGTATGGATGACCCCTTGATATAAATCAATGCAGAGCCCCGATCCCAATCCGGTAAACCATAATGATTAACAATCTTTGGACATAAGGATGCCGCCCCCAGTGCCTGGACATTCCTCCCTGACGGTACGGCGGCTTGGCGCTACGGACATTCTGGTACTTTACCACCTGGTCCAGCAGGCCTTTCCGGAGATGGAGCGGCGGCGCTGGATGGATGTCGGCCGCCGGATGTCGGTACAACGCAAGCGCCCGCGCCAGGGGATCCTGGTCGCGCAGTACGGCACCAGGGGCCTCCCCTGCGCCATGGCGACCTATCGCCGCGATTTCGACATCCGCTTTGGCCAGGTCCTGACCAGCGACCACTGCATCGTCATGACACCCGGCGATGCGCAGCAGGTCATCGACGCGTTTCACCCGGTCATGACGCAACTGGCGCAGGAACTTGGCTGTCATGCAATGAGGACAATGCAGCCCATCGCAAAAATGACAACGCTCCCACAAAAAGTGTGTCCTGCCGAACACATAGTCGAAAGAACACTGCTTTTGACGGAAATTAACGGTTTCTCGCCCCCCGCCTGATTGATCCATATCAAGGTGCGATGTAAGCGCCCCATGATTGTTGCCAGTCATCAAAACACGTTGATTACGACGACACGTCGTCAGAATGAAAAGGTCCGCACCAGATGAAGAAAATGCGTAACACTGCCCTTGCGGCGGCGCTGGGCGCTGCGGCTATCGCGCCTGTCGCGGGCCATGCTCAGACTGCGACGCCGTCCACCTATGTCAACGCGCCGCTGTCCGCGCCTGTCGCCCCTTCGCGCCAGCATGGCCACTGTGGCATTTTCGAGACATGCTCCAGCACCAAGATCGGTCTGGGCAATGGTGACTTCATGATCCGCCTGTCGGCCGTCGGCGTCCTGCCGGAAGACCGTGACAGCAAGGTCTGGGCCAATGGCGCGACGCTGACGGGCACGCGCGTCAAGACGACCGACCAGGTCATGCCGGAACTGACGTTCGAATACTTCGTTACCGATAACATCTCGCTGGACCTGATCGCCACCAGCACGCGCCACGAAGTGCAGGCCAATGGCGGCGCGCTGTCCGCCCTGACGGGTGCGAGCAAGACCGACGTGGGAAGCGCTTGGGTGCTGCCGCCGACGGTGACCGTCGCGTGGCATTTCCGCCCGCACAAGCGCCTGAACCCGTATGTGGGCGTGGGCGGCACGTTCATGTGGTTCCACAACATGAACGCCAGTGGCGCGCTGGGCCTGACGAAGCTGAACTCCGGCTTTACCGGTGGCCCGTCGATCAATGCCGGTGTCGATTACCAGCTGGTGGGCAACTGGTTCTTCAACTTCGACGTGAAGCAGATGTTCGTGCGCATGCACGCATGGGCTGAAAACGGCGGCGAAACCCTGAAGGTCCGTGCGCACGACTCGCTGGATCCGACGGTCGTCTCCGCCGGTATCGCCTACCGGTTCTGATGACATGAACGTGGCGGACCCCGCCGCGCTGGCTGCGCGGTACGCCCGGAACCTGCCACGTTACACAAGCTACCCCACGGCGGCGCAGTTCACTGACGCCGTGGGGCCGGACGACGCCCGCGACTGGCTGCGGGCCGTCCCTGCGGGGGATGCGCTCTCCCTCTACCTGCATGTTCCCTTCTGCGACACGCTGTGCCGGTTCTGCGGCTGCAACACCGCCGTCCTGCGCAGTGCCGACGCCCTGGCCGCCTATGCCGCCCTGCTGATCGAGGAACTGCGCCGTATCACCAGACAGCTTGGCACCGGCCATTCCCTCTCTCACCTGCAATGGGGCGGGGGCACGCCGACCACCCTGCCGGTGGGCACGTTGCGGCAGGTGATGCAGACCATCCGCAACAGCTTCACGCTGCTCCCCGATGCCGAAATCAGCATCGAGATCGACCCCCGACACCTGCCCGCGCATTATCCTGCCGTCCTGCATGAACTCGGCTTCAACCGTGCAAGCCTCGGCGTGCAGGACATCAATCCCGCCGTGCAGGAAGCCTGCGGCCGTATCCAGAGCCTGGAGCAGACCACGGCCTGCATCGACGCGCTGCGTGGGGCGGGGATCGACTCGATCAACATCGACCTGATCTATGGCCTGCCACGACAGAATGTGCAGGGCGTGCGCGACACGGCCACCGCCATCGCCGCACTCTCTCCCGACCGGCTGGCCGTGTTCGGCTATGCCCATGTGCCGTGGAAGCAGAAGCGCCAGAACCTGATGCCCACGGGCGAACTGCCCGACGCCATCGCGCGCTTCGAACAGCGTGCGGCCATCAACGACGCCCTGTGCGCTGCCGGCTACCTGCCCGTCGGGCTGGACCATTACAGCCGCCCCGACGATCGCATGGGGATTGCCGCGCGCGACGGCACGCTGCATCGTAATTTCCAGGGCTACACCACTGACCCGGCAACGGTCCTGATCGGTGTGGGGGCATCGGCCATCTCCTCCTATCCGCAGGGCATGACGCAGAACGCGGTGTCGTCCGCCGCCTATGCCCGCCTGATGGGGGAAACACCCGACAGCCTGCCGGTTGTCCGGGTGGTGCGTCGCACCATGGATGACCGCCTGCGTGCGCAGGTCATCGAACGGCTGATGTGCGACATGGATATCGACCTTGATGCCTTCACCACGCGCCACGGCCTGCCGCAGGACAGTTTTGATGACGACATGCGCAAACTTTCTGGACTGGAAGCGGACGGATTTGTCATCATCTCCGGGCGGCGACTCCGCGTGACCGAGGAAGGACGCGCCTTCCTGCGCCATGTGGCCGCCGCCTTCGACCGTCACCTTGATATGGACATGCCCCAGCGTCACGCCAGCGGAGTATGAGCATGCCTTCCCACGCCTCATCATCCGCCGCCATGCCGGGCATCGTGGACAGTCCCGTCATCTCCGCCCTGCGCACGGCACGCTGCACCGATGATCCATTTCCACACTGGAACATGGACAATGTCCTGCCGCCGTCGGTTACGCACTCCCTGCTGGCATGGGACCCGGGGGCGACGTTCCACGCGGGCGAAAGCGGCGGGCGGCGCGACGTCCGCAACGGGCACCGGATATTAGTGACACCTGCGGGCCGTGCGCGTGACCCCGAACTCGACCACCTGGCGCACCTGTTCGACGCCCCTGCCGCACGACAGCATTTCGAGCGGACCTGCGGCATCGACATTGCGGGGACGTTCCTGCGGCTGGAACTGTGCCTTGACACGGACGGGTTCTGGCTGGCGCCGCATACCGATATCGGGGCCAAGCGGCTGACGCTGCTGATCTCCCTTTCCACCGACGCCGATGCCCGTGACTGGGGCACCGACCTGCTGACCCCGCAGGGGCAGTCGGTGGCGCGGGCGTCGGGGGCGTTCAACTCCGGCCTGCTGTTCATCCCGTCCGACCGGTCGTGGCACGGCTTCGTCCGCCGCCCCATCACCGGGCTGCGCCGGACGCTGATCGTCAACTATGTCGGCCCCGAATGGCAGGCGTGCGACGAACTGGCATTCCCGCCCGCGCGGACCTGACCGGCACGCCAGACCTGCCCTGTCCGGCCTGTGGATATGCGCCACATGCGCAATATACATGCACACAAACCTTTATTCCCGTTTCAAACGGTTCTAGGAAGCGTTGCTACATGTGGTATCCCACCTATCCATGTCATCCCGGTCATGACGCAAGAGGACAGATCTAGGTATGAGCGAAAACCCGCGCGAGATTATGGAATTCGACGTCGTAATCATCGGCGGCGGTCCCTCCGGACTGGCGGCGGCCATCCGGCTGCGCCAGCTGGCGCCCGACACCAGCGTCTGCCTGATTGAAAAGGGCAGCGAGATCGGGGCGCATATCCTGTCGGGCGCGGTGATCGAGCCACGCGCGCTTGATGAACTCCTGCCGCACTGGCGCACCAGCGGCGCGCCGCTCAACACCCCCGTCAGCGAGGAGCACATGCTCTACCTGACGCCGTCGCGCGGCTATCGCATCCCGATGCTGGATCGGGTGATGCCGCACATGCGCAACCACGGCAACTATATCGCAAGCCTGGGCGAGGTCTGCCGCTGGCTTGGCGCACAGGCCGAGGAAATGGGCGTGGAGATCTATCCCGGTTTCGCCGGGGCGGAGGTCCTGACCGAAAATGGCCGCGTGGTGGGCGTGGCCACCGGCGACATGGGCGTGGGACGCGATGGCAAGCCGGGCGACAATTACGCGCCGGTGATGGAACTGCGCGCGAAATACACCATCTTCGCCGAGGGCTGCCGCGGGTCGCTGACGAAGCAGGTCATGGAGATGTACAACCTGCGCAAGGGCGTCGATCCGCAGACCTATGGCCTGGGCATCAAGGAACTGTGGGAAATCCCCGCCGAACTGCACCGCCCCGGACTGGTGCAGCACAGCTTTGGCTGGCCGCTCGATGACCGCACCTATGGCGGGGCGTGGATGTACCATTTCGGGGAAAACCTCGTCTCCTACGGCTTTGTCGTCGGGCTGGATTATCCCAACACGTGGCTTTCCCCGTTTGACGAGATGCAGCGCGTGAAGCTGCATCCCTCCTTCCGCCCGTATTTCGAGGGTGGGCGCCGCCTGTCCTATGGCGGGCGCGCCCTGTCCGAAGGCGGGCTGCAGTCCATCCCGCGCCTGACCTTTCCCGTCGGCATGCTGGTCGGTGATACGGCGGGCTTCCTCAACGTGCCCAAGATCAAGGGCACCCACACCGCGATGAAGTCGGGCATGCTGGCGGCCGAGGCCGTGGCCGAAGCCTTCCTGACCAACCGGGTGGAGCCGGGTTCCTACACGCGGCGGATCAGGGAATCCTGGCTGTGGGACGAACTGCGTGGCGTGCGCAACATCCGCCCGGCCTTCGCACGCTTCGGCATGAAGGGCGGCGCGCTGTATTCCGGCATCGACGCCATGCTGCTGCGCGGTCGCGCGCCTTGGACGCTCCATACCCGCCATGCGGATAACGAGACGCTGGAGCCTGCCTCCATCTCGCCGAAGATCGACTATCCCAAGCCGGACGGCAAGATCACGTTCGACAAGCTGTCGTCCGTCTTCCTGTCGAACACCAACCACGAAGAAGACCAGCCCGTGCACCTGAAGGTGCGCAGCATGTCGATGTGGAAGACCGTCAACTGGGACGTGTTCCGCTCCCCCGAAAGCCGCTACTGCCCCGCAGGGGTGTATGAGGTCGTGGACGAGCAGACCAACCCGACATTGCAGATCAATTCGCAGAACTGCGTCCACTGCAAGACATGCGACATCAAGGACCCGACCCAGAACATCGACTGGGTCACGCCCGAAGGCGCGGGCGGTCCGAACTATCCCGGCGGCATGTAACCCCATGCCCCACCGGCGCCATGGCTTCGTCGTGGCGTCGCCTCTTTTTGCTCCCCCATCCAGACACAGACAGGAAGATATGTGATGAAGGTTCTTGTCCCCGTAAAACGCGTGATCGACTACAACATCAAGCCGCGCGTGAAGGCCGACGGCACCGGCGTTGAAACCGCCGGCGTCAAGATGTCGATGAACCCGTTTGACGAAATCGCCGTCGAGGAATCCGTCCGCCTGAAGGAAAAGGGCGTCGTCACCGAAATCGTGGCGGTGTCCATTGGCGAGCCGAAGGCGCAGGACACGCTGCGCACCGCCATGGCCATGGGTGCTGACCGCTCCATCCTGGTGGAAACCGAGGCCGTGACCGAACCGCTCGCGGTTGCCAAGGTGCTCAAGGCGCTGGTGGAAAAGGAAAAGCCCGACCTGGTCATCCTGGGCAAGCAGGCGATTGATGACGACATGAACGCCACGGGCCAGATGCTCGCCGGGCTGCTGGGCTGGCCGCAGGGCACGTTCGCCAGCAAGGTGGAACTGCATGACGGCAAGGCGACCGTCACGCGCGAAATCGACGGCGGCCTGCAGACTGTCGAACTTGCGCTGCCTGCCATCGTCACGGCGGACCTGCGCCTGAACGAGCCGCGCTATGCCTCGCTGCCGAACATCATGAAGGCGCGCAAGAAGCCGATGGAAAAGATCACGCCCGCCGACGTGGACGTGGACATGACCCCGCGCCTGAGCATCGTGTCGGTGGCCGAACCCGCCGGGCGCAAGGCGGGCATCAAGGTGGATTCCGCAGCAGAACTGGTCGCGAAGCTGCGTAACGAAGCAAAGGTGATCTGATCATGACCGTACTCGTACTTCTCGACCACGAAAATGGCGCCATCCGGCAGGCGTCGCGTTCCGCCGTCGCCGCCGCGTCGAAGCTGGGCGATGTCGATGTGCTGGTCGTGGGCCGCAACGCTGCCGAGGCCGCGCAGGCCGCGGCGAAGCTGCCGGGCGTGAAGAAGGTCCTGTCCGCCGCCGATGCCACCAGCGCCGACGAACTGGCCGAACCTGTCGCCGCCCTGCTGGCCTCGCTGGCGGATGGCTACAGCCACATCCTTGGCGCATCGAGCGCGAACAGCAAGAATATCCTGCCCCGTGCGGCAGCCCTTCTGGATGTGCAGCCGATCCCCGATATCGTCGAGGTCATCGACGCCGACACGTTCGTGCGCCCGATCTATGCCGGCAGCGCGCTGGCGACGGTGAAGTCGTCCGATGCGAAGAAGGTGCTGACGGTTCGTGCCTCCGCCTTCGATCCTGTTGCGACGGAGGGTGGTTCCGCCCCGGTCGAAAGCGTCGCCACCCCGGCGGGCGAGGATAAATCCAAGTTCATCGGCACCGAACTGTCGCAGTCGGAGCGTCCGGAACTGGAATCCGCGCGCGTCGTGGTGTCCGGTGGGCGCGGCATGCAGAACGAGGAGAACTTCAAGCTCCTCGAACCGCTGGCCGACCGTCTGGGTGCCGCCATCGGCGCGTCGCGCGCGGCGGTTGATGCAGGCTTCGTGCCCAATGATTACCAGGTGGGCCAGACCGGCAAGATCGTGGCGCCGGAACTGTATATCGCCATGGGGATTTCCGGTGCGATCCAGCATCTGGCGGGCATGAAGGACAGCAAGGTCATCGTGGCCGTGAACAAGGATCCGGAAGCCCCGATCTTCCAGATTGCCGACTACGCGCTGGTGGGGGACCTGTTCGAGGTGCTGCCCGCGCTGGAAGCCGAACTCGACAAGGCGGGCTGATCCCGTCATTCATGGGCGCTGCCCCTGAACCCCGCCAAATGGCATTGCCCTTTGGAAACCATGACTTCCGGACGTTTTTGGGTGCCGCCTTTTACCTGAAAAGGCGGCATTTATCAGGGTGCAGGGATCGCGATCCCTGCCGGGTCCGGGCAGAGCCCGGCTCTATCCCACCCTCAGTCCTCGCCCAGCACGGCGCGCGCACGGCGGACCACCGTGTCATACTCTTCCTGCGTCAGATCCCCCCGATGCAGCATCTCGCTCGCCCGGGCAAGGGCGTCGCGGGCATGCGTTTCATCAGGGATGGGATAGCGCCGACCGGGAAGGGCAAATGCCGAATCCGGCAATGCATTGCGTTCTGCTGCTGTCAGTCTGGACATGATCCGTCTCCTCCATGCCGTTCATCCGGGCCATCTCCGTATGGAATGTCCCATACGGACAGATTACGCCGACACAAAAGCCAGGCAATGCACAAAACGCGGTCATATGCCCCTAAAACAATGCACGACTGACACGCTATACGGCTGAAAAGCGGGTCAAAAAAAACGGGACACATCGCCAATGCAATGTATCCCGTCAGTTGATCACACATGAGAGCATCATGTGGAATTTTATACCAGACCGTATTCAGTCCAGACGTTTCAGTATTTGGCGAAGTCACGCTGACTTCATGACGCATTATTGGCACCGATCTTTTTTCAGGTCAACATAAAAAACAAAATAATTATCTCTTTTACTTTTTTTGCACTGCACAATCGACACCAAAATATAGACACAAATGACACATATCACTGCACCGGTCGCAGATGATGGATTATTCACCCACGGGGGACCTGCGGCATGTTCCTGATCCCCCGGATATCCTATATGATGGCCCCATGACCCGCATGACAGGCTTCGGCCGATCTCGCATGAATGCCCATCGCGGCCGGACCAGCATTAGATGACGCGCATGCGACAGGGCACCTCCACACGACGACATGCCGCGTTCTGCCAGGGCAGCATCATGCGTCATGTGGTCGTCATGGCGGGAACTGGCGCCATCGGGTTGATGGCCGTGTTCATGGTTGACCTGCTGAACCTGTTCTACATCTCCACCCTGCACAATCCGGCCATGACCGCCGCCATCGGGTTCACGGCCGCGGTCGGGTTCATCCAGATCGCGGTGTCCATCGGCATGTCGATCGGGCTAGGCGCGACCACCAGCCGTCAGATCGGGGCCGGGCATCATGACATGGCCCAGCGCATCGCATCTTCGTTTTTCGTGGTGATGCTGATCCTGACCAGCCTGATCGGCTTTGGCACCGCCCTGCTGGCGCATCCCATCTTGCATGCACTCGGCGCGCATGGGGAGGCCGAGCATCAGGCGGCACTTTATCTGTACATTTCCTCTCCCATGCTGCCATTGATCGCGGCGGGAATGGGATGTTCCAGCCTGCTGCGCGCGGTGGGGGCGGCGCAGCAGTCCATGAATGTCACCTTGGCGGGGGCGCTGATTTCTGCCCTGCTGGATCCCGTGCTGATCCTTTGGATGCACCTTGAACTGCAGGGCGCGGCCTTCAGCACGCTGGCGTCACGCGCGCTGGTGGCCGCACTGGGGGCCTATTGCGCACGGCAGCATGACCTGCTGGCCTGGCCTGTGGTGCGGTTCATACGGACCGACACCCATCGGGTGGGACAGATCGCGATGCCAGCCATCCTGACGAACCTTGCCACCCCAATCGGCGGGATATTCGTCACGCACGCCATGGCGAGTTTCGGCCTGTCCGCCGTGGCGGGACAGGCAACCATCGACCGTATCGTCCCCGTGGCCTTTGCTTTCGTCTTCGCGCTGACGGGCTCGATCGGGCCGATCATGTCGCAGAACCTCGGCGCGGGAAAACCCGAACGGGTGCATGAAACGCTGGTATCTTCGCTGAAGCTGGTGCTGGGATGCGTGGCGCTGACATGGGCGATCCTGTTTTTCGGACAGAATGTCGTCATTCACATATTTTCGGCCACAGGCACGACCGCCAGCCTGATCCGCCTGTTCTGTAACTTGACCATTGGCGGCTATTTCTTCATCGGCATCCTGTTCGTCGCGAATTCCGCCTTCAACAACCTTGGCCATCCGCTCTACTCCACGCTGTTCAACTGGGGGCGGGCGACGCTGGGCACCATTCCCTTTGTCTGGGTCGGCATGCATTTCGGCCCCATGGGCGTGCAGGTCGGGCAGGTGCTGGGAAGTGTCCTGTTCGGGGTGTGTGCGGTGATGGTGGCGTTCGGTGTGGTGCGCAACCTCAAGGTCGAACCCGCGGCGATCCATCCGGATTCCATCCCCTCCCTGCCCCCCGCCCAGAGTGCGGAAAGCGCCATGATCGAACTCGACGACCTGGATAACGAGGCGCAGGAATATGAGCAAGGCGAAGAGGATGCACGGGACCTGTCCCTGTCTCGCAGCGGCGGATGAAACCGATGCAGCCCGTCCTGTCATGCACGGGGCTTCAGGATGGAAATGTTTCCGGCCTGTTTCCCTTCGTCAGGAAAAAGTGGTTGTCAGATTCATGCAACGGGGCAAAAATCCGTGCACTCTCCTTACTGCCACGGCGGCCCTGCGGATCACTGCGGTTCTGTCTCGACAATCACCAACGGCTAAGGTAATGGAGGCGGCTGTGTATTTCATTCGTTGCCACAGGAGCATCACTGACAACTCTGGATGGAAAGGCATGTGGCTGATCAGCCTGAAATCTGATTTTCCGGGATGCGGGGCATGGCTATTCCCAGCGGAAGCTGGCGCACTGTGATCCTGTCCCCTCCATGAGTTTCCGAGCAGGTTCCAACATGACCGAAGAAATCATTTTGCGGAGATCGGCAGCAGTGCCCAGTCTTTTTGTGTGCGACAATGTGCCATGGTTCTCAGGCCATTAAGACATGACACAAGTTGCGAAAAAATATAACGAACTTGCCATCCTGAAAAGTGGCTTCGAGACACAGTGGCATGTCCTCGGCGCCTTGATCATCCGCGAACTGCACACCCGTTTTGGCCGCGATAACATCGGCTTCCTGTGGATCATGCTGGAACCCTCGATGCTGACGCTCGGGGTCTCGGCGCTTCATGCGGCCCAGGGTCCCTTCATGCATATCGGCATGCCGACGGGATCCTTTCTGGTGTCAGGATATACCTTTTTCTGCCTGTTCCGTTCAGTGGTCAACCGTTCAGGTGGCGCCATCGAGTCCAACCGTTCCCTGCTTTACCATCGTATCGTCACGATTTTCGACATCCTGCTGTCACGTGCCCTGCTGGAAGCAGCGGCGACCGTGCTTGCCGTGATTTTCCTGTCCCTGCTGATGCAGTCATTCTCCTTCGGCTTCCTGCCGGAACGTCCGCTGCTGATGATCTGGGGACTGGTGCTGCTGACATGGCTTTCGTTCGGCCTGTCCATGCTCCTTGCCGCCTACAGCGAAAAATCGAGCACTGTGGAACGGCTGTCGCATCCGCTCATGTATCTGAGCATGCCGCTTTCGGGGGCCTTCACGATCCAGCAGACCATGCCGGACCCGTTCAGGTGGTATCTTTCGTGGTTTCCAACGACGGAAATATTCGAAATCATCCGTGAAGGACAATTCGACTTCTACGAAAGCGATTACACCTATCCGGCCTATGTAATCGGGTGGTGCCTGGCCCTGACCTATCTGGGCCTGATCAGCATCAGAAACGTTCGCAAGGACATACATCTGGGCTAGATGGCCTGATGAGACCCGTATGCACCATGCCCTGCCATATCCTAGACAAGAGGTAGTATGATCAACGCTGATTCGCCGGATGCGGTATCTGGTATGACGGCATTTTTGCGACGACATGCACCTGTCCTTATTGTCGTGGTCCTGCCAACCGTCCTCGCACTGCTGTACTATCTCTTGCTTGCAAGTGGACAGTACGAGTCCGAAGCCGCCTTCGTGGTCAAGAACAGCCGTCCTTCCGTGCGTAGCGCATCGGCAGGCGACGGCATGATGGGGGGTGGCGGTGCCATGGGCATGGCCATGACCAGCGGCGCCCTGGCGGAAGGGTTCGCGGTCAATACCTATATGAAGTCCCACGACGCGGTGAACTCCCTGCAGAAGCGTCTGGATCTGGTCTCCATGTTCCGGCATCCGGACACGGATTTCGTGTCGCGGATCTTCTATGCGCACCCGACCCCGGAACGCCTGCTGTGGTATTACCTGCGCCATGTGGACGTCGTCTTCCATGAAGATACCGGCGTGACGACACTTGACGTCCGTGCGTTCCGGCCGGAGGAAGCGCAGCGGATTGCCGAGGAACTGCTGAAGCTGGGTGAGGAGCGGATCAACGAATTCAATCGCCACGTGTCGGAGAATACGATCAAGATCGCCGATCATGAGGTGGAGATCGCCGAACAGAGGGTGAAGGAAGTCCAGCAGCGCATGACGGAGTTCCGTCAGAAGTCGGGCGACCTGGACCCCACCAAGTCCAGTGTCGTGGGCATCAGCCTGATCGGGCAGTTGCAGACCGAACTTGCCCAGGCCGACACACAGTTGACGCAGATGCTCCGCACGATCAGCCTGTCCAGTCCGCAGGTCCAGACCCTCAAGCAGCGCATCAACGCCCTGAATGCCCAGATCGAGGCACAGCAGGATCTGGCCCGCAAGAACAAGGGCGTCTCGCTCAATATCGCGGATTATGACCAGCTGATGCTGGAACGCGAATTTGCCCAGACCACTTATATGTCAACGGCATCGGAACTGGAGGAGGCCCGCGCGTCCGCCCTTCAGCAGCAGGTCTATGTCGTGCGGGTGGTGGAACCCAATTTGCCTGGCATGCCGACATATCCCCATACTATCCTGATGGTGCTTGCCGTGTTTGTCGGTTCAAGCCTGACCTTCATGATCGGGCGGATGCTGATTACGGGTATGCGCGAACATGCGATCTAGATTATGCAGAGGCAGGCTGCATCAGGGCCTGTCCAGACTGAAGATGAGGATGCTGCCTGAAAGTCTCCCCAAGGGCGTAGGTAACATGGATCCGGCCGGAGCTGTTCCGGGCTCCGCTTTCGAGTGAAAGAAAATTTCCAGCGCGATGTTCATACAATCCTTCGCCTTCTTGCAAAAAGCTTCCCTGGAATGGAAAAAAGCACTTGCGGTCAGTGTGCTCTCAGCCGTGCTGCTGGCGGGGTGCGACACCCTGCCGGATAGCGGCCCCACGGAATCAGGCGTCAAAAGCGCCCAGTCCAATCCAAAGAAGAACACCATCGGGTATGGGATCGTACAGGTCAGCCCCGACCTTATCACGCTGCTCAATAGCGAAAGCCCGCCGCTATTCTCGAACATCGAGCAGTCGCCCGCCATGTCGCATTACAACAGCGATCGCGCCGGTCCGGGCGATACGCTGGAAATCGATGTGTATGAAATGGGCGACAGCCTGTACGTCTCGCGCCCCAGTTCCGCCAATGCCTCCGAAGTTGCCAAGAGGGGCAATTTTTCGGCCATTGTCGTCAACGGCGACGGCACGATCGATATGCCCTATATCGGGCATATCCGTGTCGAGAACCTGACCTCGGATGAGATTGCCGACAAGATCCGCGCCGGCATGAAGACGCAGTCGCAGGCCCCGCAGGTCATGGTGCGGATCTCCAAGAATCTTGCGAATTCCATCATCATTTTTGGCGATATCCGCAGGTCCGGGCGACTGCCCCTGTCGTTACATGAAGAACGTCTGGTGGATGTCATCGCCCTGTCCGGTGGGGGCCTGCACCCGTCCGAAGATACGATGGTCCAGTTGACACGCCATGGTCAGATCGCCGAAGGGCCGCTGAAGCTGATCGAGGACGATCCAGCACAGAACATCATGATGGAGGCGGGCGACCGGCTGCAACTGATTTACGAACCCCGGACGTTCACGGTCTTTGGCACCGCGGGCAAGCCGACGGAGACAGCCTTCAGCAAATCCAGCGTCAACCTTGCCGAAGCCCTGGCGCGCGTCGGCGGTCCTGCGGATTCCCGCGCGGACCCGAATGCGATCTTTGTTTTCCGGTATGAAAGTTCAGATATCGCGGAGCGTCTTGGCCTGCCGGTCAGTCCAGACAGCAAGACGACGCCCATTGTCTATCAGCTTGATATGATGAATCCGGCCAGTTTTTTCCTGGCGGAACATTTCGTCATGAAAAACAAGGATACCATCTTCATCGCGAACGCAAAGAGCAACAAGGTCTCCAAAGTATTTAACCTGATCAACACACTGATTGCGCCAGGCATGTCCGCTGGCCGCTCAATGCAGTAAAGATTTATTTCCATATGTAAAATACATATTCATGCCGGGAAAAAGGTGAGTATGGGACATATGTAGGAAAGGTGTCCCGTTTTTATGATTTTATTCCCTGCTGAAACTACTTACGGTATGTCATGAATTAAGTACATATTATGCCATATTTGTCATATAAGCATATCATGTATGGATATGGCTTTTGCCCTGTGGCAGGGGTTCAGGCCACGTGAAAGACGATTGTGAAGGATCGGGAAGAGATGGCCGTGCGGATTTCATCGGTGAAAGAACTTGATTCCACTCCCTGCGCTTCGTATCTCAGGGTATCGGATACGCATGGCGTCGTTATCTGACCTTATGGACCGTTGGGAGGTCAAGGACAGCCGTTCACTCTCGTTCAGAATAGATCGGTACGCACCACAGGGCATTCTCTGCGTTATGTTCTAAAATCGGTTTTTCAAAGGTAGCCAGCATGCAGAATAACAATAAGCAGAAGAAGGAGGAACCGATACGGCTTTTCAAGAATTCCGTACTTGAACGCTTGACCTTGCTGTCCTTTCCTATTTTTCTGAGCGTGTGGCTGCCGACCCTGCTTGTCGCCCTGGCCTATGGGGCATGGCATGCGGTTTCTGTGCTGTCCTTTGTGATCTGTGTTTCCATCGGGGCCGCCATCTGGTTCCCGACGGAATATGTCCTGCATCGTTTCCTGTTCCACCTGCAGGCCCGCTACGCCGTGATGCAGTCGCTGGTTTACCTGGTCCATGGCAACCATCATGACCAGCCGAACCATCAGCTGCGCAATCTGATGCCGCTCAGCGTCACATTGCCATTAGGCGCGATCATCTGGGGTCTGTGCGTCTTCTTCATGGGCGCGGGACGGGGGGGAAGTCTGGCGGCCGGATTTTTCTGCGGCTACGTGTTTTATGATGTGATCCATTATTCGTGCCACCAGTTCCCGATGCGCGGGCCGGTGTTGCGCAGGCTGAAAATCCATCACATCAATCACCACTACCGCAATCATCATACCAATTACGGCATCACGACCACGTTCATCGACCGTGCCTTTCGCACTCTGATGGTCCTGCAGCAGAAAAAGACCTGAGCCACCTTCACGGCGGTTGCTGGCGAAGAACGAAAGGCCTCCGACGCTTCCCAGATGTCGGAGGCATGTAACATCTGCGTTATCCGGGACCGGAACCTGTTCCCTGCAATCTTGGTAACGTCCTTCAAGGTCCGGCCCCTTTCCTGACAGGCAGGGCCTTCGTGCCTCCGGATATGGATCCGTCGGCCCATACCGCGAATGAGCTCCGGTAAGACATTCATAATAAACGGTTTTTTACACCTGCCGCCATGAGAACATGCACATGCATCTCATACTCCTGCGCGGATGCCGTCCGATGAACATGACTGACAGTATTTATCCCGGCAACGCGTTACATTTTGTTCTTGGGGTTGGCATAGGGAAGGAGATTAAATTAGGTCTCCGACCGGGATGTCGGCCCATTGCGCGAGGGTTTTCAGCCATTTCCTGAGCGAGTGGTGATTGAAGCGCCATTCACATTCGGTCAGGAAAAGGTGAAAGTCCTGCCGAGATATTCCATTGCATCACCGCAGATGGCGCTTCGCCTGGTGCCAGAAGGCATCTTTTGGCGGCAAGAGCCAGCCTGCTGCGGCGACGTGCTTTCATGCGACATATCAAGCCTTTATTGGCTTAACTATGCCAGCCCCGAACTTTTATGATGTTTATCAACCATCCTTTTAACCTACCGCTAGGCAGGGGAGGGCTGGTTGAGGAGCTTGTCCACAACAGCAATGACATCGTTTGCGGGGATACTCCGGATACAGATGGCCTCCTTGCCACATTGCGCCAGATTGTTGATACCGCATCCGGCACAGGGAACCTGCCGGGTAACGATGACGCCGCCACGGTTTTGGCCCCATTCCTGCCAGTTCAGGCGCGGGATGGAGACGCTGACCACATTCGGAACTCCCCGTATGGCCGCAAGGTGCTTGGGCCCCGTATCATTACCCACGAAAAGACGCGCATGGCTGATGAGGATATCGAATTCGAAGGCCGGAACCAGTTCAAGGAAGATAATGTTGGTGGCATCGCCACAGCGCCTCTTTTCCTGCTCTGACAGGGGATTATCGCTAAAGAAGACAACCGGCATGCCGTGTTTGTCCGTTACGTCGCGCGCCAGTGCCATGAAGTTTTCCATCGGCCACTGGTTGATCGGGTGTCGCGCGCCCGAATGGATCACTGCGTACTGACCAGGCTTCAGGCCATATTTCTGAAACACCGGCGTTTCATCGGCATTGGCCACACGTGGCACAACGGGTTGTATCTGGCGCATTGCCGTTTCAAGCGCCTGCACCAGCATCGTGATATGGGCCGCATGATTGACGATGGCCTTCGAATTGATCTTGTCACGCGAAATGACCTCGATCCCGAAATCGATGAACCGGAAATGCTCCGGCTTGAAACCCACGCGATAATGGGCATCGCACAGTTGCATCAACGGCTGGCTTTCATCACCAGGCGACAGGTCGATGGCAAGGTCGAAACTGCGTCCGTTCAGGGCGGCACGGACCTGTGCTTCCGCCTCTGCGGTCAGGAACCGTTCTTCGCTTTCATGCGAATATCCAAGGGAAATCGTCATGAATTCATCTGCGATCCCACTGGCCTGCAGGATCGGCTGGACAAACTTCTGCGTCAGCACCGTAATCGTCGCATCCGGGAAAAGCTGACGAATACGGACCATGGCCGGCATGGAGGCGGAAACATCGCCCAACTGATCGATACGCAGGATCAGGATCGACCTGATCGGGCGCGAAAACATGCTGTTGCGGGGATGATGCACGGCTACGGGACGGCTCGTGATGATTTCCGGCAGGTCACGATCAAGGTAGGGTTCCGCCGGACTGGGCACGAAGGCATCCGACTGCGCCGCGTCTTCTCCCACTTTTTCAAGCAGCATTTCCTGCGGCATTTTCCCGACAAAACGGCGCATATGGGCCACACGGGTCGTACCCGAATAAGCATGTATGTGCAGTTTGTGCGCACCGGCAGGCAGCTTGCTGGAATCAAGCCAGATATTCGCCGACCAGACATCAACCCCTTTGTAACTCGACACGAAAACGGGCGCACTCTGTGCCAGTACCGTCGGATCATCATCGAGCGTCAGCGTCGCCGAGGTCAGCGTCCTGGTGGAGTAGATCAGCACCCTGACCGCCACGACACCCGACAGGACGGGACGCTCGATCGGGTTTTTCAACCATCCGATCTGCTGCAGGTACATGCGGTACTTGAAGGGAATAACAGGGAACAGGTAATGAAATGCTGAAGTACGGTTGAGAACTTTATACAGATAAAAACGCCGCAAGGCAGGCAGGGTGCCCGAAGGTGACCCCAGTTTTTTTAGCAGCGCATCGGGTATGCTATCAATTTTCTCGACTTTTTCATAAATATTATCTGAAGATGGCATATCCTGAACTCAACCCCTGTTTTCCTGAAAACGCTTGCCTGCTGATTGATGACATATAGCATCAAATCATTCTATTCTAAGATGAAAGTGGAAATATGAAGGCATGGGCCTGCCGGGGCCGTGCCCTTTCAATATCCCTGTTCCCATAAATCACGCTACCAACGGGAATATCCGCTGACATTTGAAACCGCGGAAGGAAACAGGAGGATATTCCGTCATCCTGTGCAGGAAGGCATAAAGGAAGAAGGGCATCAGCCTGCACCGTGTCATGCCCCGGTCCCCACCGTCACGACCTGACGGCGGGAACAGAAGGCATCCTGCGGTACCGGCAGGATTTATTCACTTACGTGCGTAATCATCTTCAATCCGCACGATATCGTCTTCGTCCAGATAGGGGCCGGACTGCACCTCGATCAGGGTCAGCGGGATGCGACCGGGATTGAGAAGGCGATGGACCTCGCCCAGCGGCAGGTAGATGCTCTCGTTTTCGCGCACCATATGCTCTTCCTTGCCACGGGTCACGATCGCCGTTCCTTCCACGACAACCCAGTGTTCCGCACGGTGGTAATGTTTCTGCAGCGACAGTTTGCGGCCCGGGTTCACCATGATCCGCTTCACCTGGAAACGGTCGCCTTTCGTCAGACCTTCATAAAAGCCCCACGGACGGTAATTGCGGTTATGCGTCCTCGCTTCGGGGCGGTCCGCCGCCTCCAGTCGCGACACGATCTTCTTGACGTCCTGCGCATGATTTCGGTGCGACACCAGCACGGCATCCTGCGTCACGACCACGATCAGGTCATCGACCCCGCTGACTGCTGCCACAATCCCTTCGGAACGCACATAGCAGTTGTGGCTGTTGGCAAGGAAGACATCCCCCACCGCGACATTGCCGTCATCATCCTTGGGGCTGAGATCCCATAATGCATCCCAGCTACCGACATCGGACCATCCCAGATCCGCAGGTATGACCGCCGCATGCTGCGTCCGTTCCGCAACGGCATAATCGATCGAGATGTCAGGCGCCCGGCCGAAGCTTTCCGGATCAAGGCGGATAAAGTCCATATCCTTCGTCTGGTGTTCGATGGACTGGCGCACCGCCGTCACAACGTCAGGAGCATACCGTTCCAGTTCATGCAGGATCGTGGAGGCGCGAAACAGGAACATGCCTGAATTCCACAGATAATCCCCCGACGCCAGCATCGCTTCGGCCCGTGCGGTATCCGGCTTTTCGATAAAGGCCGATACTTCATAAACGCCTTCGTCACCCGAAAGGGGGACACCCTTCCGAATATATCCATATCCCGTATTTGGCCCGGTGGGCTGCATCCCGAACATGACGATCTGCCCATCCTGCGCCGCCCGTACCCCATGGGCCAGCACTTCCTTCAGGGAATCTGGCCGGCCGATGGAGGCATCGGCGGCAATGATCCACAGGATGGCGTCAGGATCCGTTTCGGCAACGATCATGGCAGCCGCGGCAATGGCGGGTGCCGAATTGCGTCCCGTCGGCTCCAGCACGATACGGGCATCGGTAATCCCGACCTCACGCAACTGCTCGGCAACGATGAAGCGGTGTTCCTGATTGCACACGACCACTGGCGCATTGAGCGTGCAGTCCGTTCCCCGCAGCGCTGCTTCCTGAAGCAATGTCTGTTGTGAAAGGAGCGCCCAGAACTGTTTGGGGAAACTCTTGCGCGAAACCGGCCACAACCGGCTTCCCGATCCACCGGACAGGATGACAGGGATGACGTTCCTGGAAATACCTGATGTTTTTTCTGATTCTGGCGTGCTTTTTGTAACGGCAGACATTAAAAACTCCAAATCTATGCGAAATTTACTTGTTAATTACCGTGTCGTGGTGATTACATTAAGTAAACAGAACACATCCATTTTCCAGTATCGTCAGAAACCGGTTGCATAATTCCCTGCACTCCAACTCAAACCACGCTGCACGACTTATAATGACAGGATTTTTTTCATAGGTCCGACCTCACGACAGATGCGGCATTTCGTAAAATACGGTCGGTTCGATCCAAAGTTTCGATATCATGCACAGTTGATCGAAACATTCTCCCCGTCCGGGTGCGTTTGCGTGCACCTACTTTTCCTCAAGGAAAGCAAGGCCGTCCCGAACCTGCTGCGGCCAGGGAAACAGCGCCGCCGAGGCGACACGATCCCCCGGACGATGGGCGTCGATACTGCCCGTCATCAGACCTTCAATCGCGTTACGCCAACCCGGCCCGTCAAGCGGGTCAATAAAGGTCGCGGCCTTTCCCGCCACTTCATGAAAAACCTCGATATCGCTGCAGACGCATGGGACATCCAGTTTCAGCGCTTCGGACAGGGGCAGGCCGTACCCTTCGGAAAAGGAGGGAAACAGCAGTCCGCGCGCCCCCCGCAGCAGTGCCGTGACTTCAGGATCGGACTGGCTGTTGCATTCCCGGACGATGCCCTGCAGCGACGGGCATCGTTCGATCATATCCACGATATTTTCGTTTTCCCATCCACGCCGCCCCACCAGCACCAGATGCGGTACCGGCGCATCCCCCGCATTTTCCACCATGTCGCGCCACAGGTTCAGCAGCAGGAGATGGTTCTTGCGCGGCTCGATCGTCCCCAGGCAGACAAAATAGGGATGCGAAGACACAGCCCCACCCGCCGGGACAGGCGGGGCGTCCAGCACCCCATGCGGCACCACGCGGATGGGCAGGTTCGTGCGTTTGTGACGCGCGTAACGCAGCAGGGATTCCTCCACCACACGGGACGGCACGATGACGCCCCGTGCCAGTTCGAGGACGGTGTTCATCCGGGCCTCATGCCGCGCGGGTTCACGCGGCCGGGCATATTCCGGGAATTCGATGGGGATGAGGTCATGTACCATCGGGACAAAGCGTGCCGCATGCTGACGCAGGAAGCGCACAATGCTGCCGGGACGGTTCAGGTGGTGATGCGACAGCAGCAGATAGATCGCCTGCCGGTAGGTTCCGGCGACCTTCGGCGTCTGCCCGCGCCGCAGCATGGCCCTGCCAACCATAAGTCGGGCCGCCCGCCTGACGTCACAGCACAGATCATGCTGTCCGCGCCATACCTGCTCCGTCAGGCGTATGAACTGTTCCGCCTCGGCAAAGGGGAGCAGTACGATCTGCCCCAGCGGCGAGATCGCCACGAACGTCACCCGCCGCGCATCGTGGCGCAGCAGGTAATCGGCATATTCAAATTCAACCCGGTCTATCCCGGTTGGCACCACATGTCCGGCGCGCGCGATCAGACGTGAGATATCCAGATAGAGATACGAGGTTTCAGGCATGAGGAAGGGTCAGTTTACGCCGTCGGACAGGACGACATCACGCGACACCCGCACCACTTCCGACACGGCCGTGGCGGCGGTAATGGTGTCGGGCACCCGCGCCATGCGGTTGTTGGCCGGAAGCACCCGCGACACACGCCTGACGACCCCGTCAACCAGGCTCGACAGCCCTTCGGTGGAGAAAAACCCGCCCGCGATCAGGCAGCGATCCACCAGGACGCGATAGAAGGCATCGAATGTCGCCTTGTCCGGCGGCGTCGGGTGGGTCCAGAAATTGTCCAGCCCGTTCTGGTCGGTAATATCGTGGATGTCATAGACGGCTTCCCCAAGAGTAATGACCGGCACGCCCGATGACAGGGCAAGCGTGCCCGTGGTGCTGTTGATCGTGATGACCCCGCGTGCGGCGCGCACGATCAGGGCGATATCTCCGGCCTCCAGGAACAGGACCCGGCCCTGAACCTTTTCCTCACGCGCGATCTGCGCGACCAGCGCGCGCCAGTCACGCACCCCGTTGTCGAGGGGATGCTCCTTGATGACCAGAACAAGGTCTTGTGGTGCGTTGGCGGCGAAGGAACCGATGACCTTGCGCAGCGCCGGTTCCATCCCGGCGAAGGGGGAATGCAGCCGCACCTGCGCATCGGCGTCAAGCTGCAGGGGAAACAGCATGTAAGGAATATGCCGGGTCTCGATCCCCTGCATGATCTGCGTGGCCTCTTCTGTCGCCACCTTGCGCCGGCGCAGACGCTTGACCCAGCCCACGCCTTCCTTGAGCGGATGCCACGGACGGTAATCGCACCAGTGCCGGTAGTGCCAGCGGCTCAGCAGGTCGGCGGAGTTGTAGGCAACCGCCTCCAGCGCGCGACGCCGGAAGGAAGATGGAACCTGGTAATGGGGCGGCATGGGTGAAAGCATCGCCGCTTCCTTACGGAACCACTCGGGATCGCGCGGGAGTGCTGAATGACCGTTTACTCCGCCCAGTTCAAGCGTGACCCAGTCGGGGCGGATATAACCTTCCTCGAATACATGCACGGTAATATGCATCTGCGAACATGCCGCGATGGCAATACGGTGCAACGGGCGGCAATCCCCGAACAGGAGGACATCGGTAATGCGATATTTCTTTATCACATTGTTGAAGAACGCAGGCCATTCTTCCATATCGCCTGTAAAATCAATACCATTGGGCAGTCCCCAGAAAAGGTAATCCCCCCCATTGAAATTGATTTTATAGACCCCGTAACCCGCGCGCCGGAACGCCTTGCCGAGTTCACGGAAAAACGGCCCCATCAGTCCTTGCAGGAAAAGAAATCTGCGCTCACCCACAACGCTTCTTTCAGAAACATTATTCATTATTGGTTCTTTTTCCGCCAAGGTAAGGTAGCTTTCCCTGTAACCGACGCAGTCGGGTTAACATGCTCACCCGCCAGATATCCGTGTTTCGAAACCGCCCTAGCAACGTTTCCACTTCACAGGGTAGTTGCGTTACGGGATCAATATACAGGGGATAGAGCAATAGGGTACCCGCCACAAGAGCCTCTATAGACAGGGAACGGTTACGCCGTACGCACGGCACCGCGCCCAGATCGGTCGTCAATCCCCAGCCGGCATAGAACGGTACCCCGTAGGTCACCACCCTGCAGCCCCGCAGCAGTCCCTCGAACCCCGCCAGTGAAGTCAGGGTATGAATTTCAGCCACCTGCGTCATCAGGGTGGTGATGGAACCGCCTCGGCTTATGTAATCAGCATATCTCATGACTTCCGCTTCACGCAAATGTCCGGCCCGGTGCCCGGCCTCAACATCAGGGTGCGGTCGATAGATGACAAAAGCGTCGGGATTATGATCCCTTACGGCACGCAGAAGTTGCAGGTTGTCCTGAATGGCCCCGCCGCCGGTGCGTACCGACAGGTCGTCGCTGACCTGTCCGGGCACAAGGATCACACGCCGTCCGTCCGCCTTCCATGCCGGGGCGGGAATGGCAGCCTCGACACGTCCATATTTTGACACGCCCCCATCGACCATATAACGGATCAGCCGCCCGGCACGCGCCTGCAATGCCTCGTCAAACTCCGCCGTTGCAAGGATATGCTCCAGATCGCTGGGGCGGGAGGGATCGTAATAGATGCCCCGCCGATCCACGAAAATGGAGCACGGAGGACACAAGTCGCTGCCCAGTCCCACCGAACGGACAAACCCGTCCTCCACCCGCCATACCGCCACATTCGCGGCACTGGCCTTGGAAAGCATCCCTTCGGGCAGGCGCGTGGCCCATCCGGCGATCGCCCCGCCACCATGCCTGCGCGTCGCCAGTCGCAACGCCGCGTCCGCATGACGGCGAAAGGCCGGCCGACCCGGCGCCTGGGCCAGGAATTCGCCAATCCGCCTGCGCTTCCACAACGCCATGCCAACGCAGACGGCGACCTCCCGGTTCGACAGGATCCGGCGACGCCACAGTGACAGGATATCGACGATCCGGCCCAGCGGCACAATCTGCCCGTCGAACGGATCGACATAACGCGTCCGCAGGGTCAGGTCGCGCACCACCCACGCCGCTGTCAGTGTCACTGGCGGCGTATCCCCCGAGGCATAACGCCGGGCGCTTATGCCGCGCAGCGCGGCGAGACGGACAAGATCCCCGGTCCCGAGGCTGTGTACTTCCCGGGCCCCGGCAAGGAGGGCATGGGGTTCCACCGCACCATGGACGATCGCAACCCCACGGTGGCGGGCGATGCGCGCCGCGGCGCCATGGGGTTCACGCACCACCAGCACGACATCGCTGCACCGGACCTGACGCAGCACATGATCCAGAAGGACGGCAACACCCACCTGTCCCCTCCTGCGCTGTTCGGCTATTGTCGCCGTGACGATGACAGGCCGTGTCAGGGCAGGAGGAGAGGCCCAGAATTCGCCCCCCACACGGGCATCGAGCAGACATGCCACCGCATCGGGGTCCGCCATCCCGCTTCCACGCGACGCCAGGCGCGGCATATCGCGACGCAGGGGAGGGGCACGGACGAAGAAAGCGTCATCCAGTACCACCTTCATGAAAACATCCCAATGCCGTGCCACTTCCCCTGTCCTGCTACGATAATGCTCATGATCACGCCTGCGTTTCCATGCCGGTTCATGGCTGGCGCGATTACTGCAGCCATGCACTTGCCCTTCCACACGGCATCGGCAAGAAAAGACCACACCCTTCCCGCTTCATGCCGTCCGGATAGAATGTAGTCCTTATTTGATGCAATTATGGCCTCCCTTTATCTCTCTGATCGTAACAGCAATTTCCGTCTGCCTGATGGGAAATATGGTACGGCCGAGCATATCAGGCTTTCCATCCCTGCGACGATGCGTCCTTGATGGACTGCTCAGTGGCGTGCAGTTTGGCGGGTGGCTCGCGCTGTCGGGCGCGCCGGTCCTGGCGGCATGCCTGACGATGGCGCTCAGCGCCTGCCTGATCATCGGATCGAATATCAAACTGTCGATCCTTGGTGAACCCATGCTGTTCTGCGACGTGGTCGCGGCGCGCAGTTTCCTGCAAAATCCCAAATTCTACCTGTTTTCCATTCCCGTGCCGGGACGCATCGCCCTGGTGGGGGGCATGATCGCGCTGCCACTGCTGCTGGCGGTCTGTTTCAGCCTCAATCCGCTTCCCCATCTGGCAGGGTTCGCATGCCTGATCGCCTGCGTCATCGCCCTACGGGCCATTCCGGCCGCGCGCTGGGCGCCCGTACCGGATATGCCCCGCGATATCGACCGACTTGGCCTGCCGGGGTCGCTGTTCCTTTACTGGCGACGCTGGCGCGACGAACTTGCCTCCCTGCCCGAGACTGTTACCGTCCCGCCCGTCATGGGGCATCCGGCGCGTGACATTGTCATCGTGGTGCAGTGTGAGTCCTTTGCGGTGCCTGCCGACCTGTTTGCGGGCAGGTCTGCCCCCATACCACTTCCGGACCTGCCGGGCCTGAAGCGGGCACAGGCCATGGCCAGCGACTGGGGAACGCTCAATGTCAGCGGGTTTGGCGCCTATACCATGCGCACCGAATATGGTGTCCTGTTCGGGCAGGAGGAAGATGCGCTGGGCTTCCGCGCCTATGACCCCTTTCTGAGCGCGAACCGGGATGTGGCCCTGTCCCTGCCGGCCATCATGGGACAGGCGGGGTATGAATGTGTTTTCGCCCATCCCCATGACCTGCAGTTCTATGGGCGTTCCCGCCTGATGCCGGCATGCGGGTTCACCCGCATCATCGGCGAAGATGCCTTTACCCACACACCCCGACCCGACATGCCCTATATCGAGGATACCGCGCTGGCACGGCAGATCGGGCAACTGGTCAGCAAAAGCACGAAGCCGACCTTCATCTATGCGGTCACGATGGAAAATCACGGTCCATGGCCCGCCCCGTCGCCCGACGGTCCGAAAACGGCGCTTGCCCATTATCTGCGTCACCTGCGCAACAGCGACCGGATGCTGGGCGACCTGATGGATACCCTGGCGGCCAGCGGCAGGTCAGGGCTGCTGGTCTTCTTCGGGGACCATCGTCCCTCCATTCCCGGCATGGTGACACCGAACGACGCCCGCGGGACCCCCTATGTCGTTATTCCGTTTGACGCGCAGGGGAGGGACCGTCAGCCCCGGAGTCAGGCCGAAGCGCTGACGCCCGCGCAATTGCATCATCTGATCCTGCGTGATAGCGTAAGTCAGGCCGGTACGTGCATACCCTGATCCTGCGATAACGGTATGACCTCCGTTACGGACACACGATACTCCATAATCAGAACGCTTTCCAACAGGCCGCAAATACAAGACCATGATCCAGTTCGAAAACGTCACAAAGGTGTATCACGCGCGCGGCGTCAACAAATGCGTGCTGGATCACCAGTCCTTCGTGATCGAACGGGGTGAGTCCATAGGAATCGTCGGGGTCAACGGCGCGGGTAAATCGACCCTGACGCGCATGATCGCCGGGATCGAATATCCCACCAGCGGGCGTATCACGCGCACGATGTCGATTTCATGGCCACTGGGATTTGGCGGCGCCTTCCAGGGCAGCCTGACCGGCGCGGACAATGCGCGCTTCATCGCCCGCATCTATCGCCGTCCAATCAATGACATCCTTGATTACGTCAACAGCTTTGCCCGACTGGGACATTATTTCGATGCGCCGGTGAAGACCTATTCTTCCGGTATGCAGGCGCGCCTTGCCTTTGCCGTATCACTTGCCATCCGTTTCGACTGTTACCTTGTGGACGAAGTCACCGCAGTGGGTGACACTTCCTTCCGCCTGCAATGTCGCGAAGCGTTGCTGGAACGGCGCGAACACGGGACGCTCATCATGGTGTCGCACGATCCCAATACGTTGCGCGAATATTGCGACAAGGGCGCCGTCCTGCAGAATGGCCAGTTGACCTTCTACGACACGATCGATGCCGCGATCGATGATGCGGCCGAACTCTATCGCTGAGTAATCCCCTGCCAAAACTTCCTGAAAAAACATGGGAAAGCTTTTGGTGAAGCTTTTTGAAAAAAGCTTCAGGGAACGTCGTCTTTATGAAAAATGGTTATCTTCTTTTTTCGAAGAAAAAGAAGCAAAAAGACTTTCTTCAGCACGAAATTTGCTACCGGAAGGGGAATGGTTATTCCCCCGACGAACTACCATAGGCAGGTATTACCATGGTACGGACTATATAGATGCTGATTTTTAGAAGAAGCAATATGGTGGAGCCAATGAGAATCGAACTCACGACCTCCTGAATGCCATTCAGGCGCTCTCCCAACTGAGCTATGGCCCCACAATATAGAACGGATCGCATGGGCACGACCCGCTTGCCTGCCGGGGTATAGCGAGTGCCCAACAGCTTTGCAAGCCCCTAAATTCAGGTTCGTACCGTCCCCTGTTCACGCAGGAATTCCAGAAGGGGCAGGACCGGCAGGCCAAGGATGGCGTCATGGTCCCCCTCGATACTGGCAAACAGGTGCAGCCCCGGCCCCTCCAGTCGATAGGCCCCGACGCAGGACAGGACGGCATCGCCTTCCAGCCGGAGGTAGCTGTCAAGGAACTCCTCGCTGAAATTACGCATCCACAGGCACGGACGCGCAATGTGGCGCCAGACCTCCACGCTGTCGCGCATCACGACTACCGCCGTATGCAGGACATGCACCTGCCCGCGTAGCCGCATCAACTGCGCCCGTGCACGTTCCAGGTCCTCCGGCTTGTCAAACCATTCACCGTTGCACGACAGCATCTGGTCCGCGCCGATCACGATCGCATCCGGCGCTACGATTCGTGCGGCCTTGGCCCGCGCCAGCGTCAGGGCAGTCGCATCGACATCGAGTCCGGCTTCGCGGCACTCCCGCTTTACGGTTGCCTCATCCACACTGGCGGGCTGGCATGAAATGGCCAATCCCGCCGATTCCAGCAGCCCGCGCCGGGCCGCGGACTGGCTTGCGAGTACTATCCGTGGCGACTCGGCCTGTAATGAATGGGCCTTTAGTACTAAATTCGAGTCGTCTGTCATCTGCCGCTCCGTACTCTCAAAGTGAAACATGAAATTCAGGCCTGGTAGTACTCCGGGAGTACTGTGGTACATGGGGATGGTACTTCGGATGATTCCGCATCGTACCGAGTACCGTGGATAAGGCGAACACCCCCGCAAAACCTGAGTTGTACACAGCCCCCTGTAGGGAAAATCTGGATAACTTTCCCTGATGGCTGAAAACTGCGTAATGGCGGGTTGTACACACTGTGGGAAAAACGGGGTACATTTTCGGAAACATGGGTACCCCATCACTCACATGCCCTATTAACCCCTTCAAGAATTTCTTTCTCTTTTCTTTTATTGTTTAGGAGTGAGACGCACACGCCGGGGGAAATGTCGCAGGTGCGTATCCGTGCTGTTCGGGTGAGGAAAAGTACGAGATAGTCCCCCCGCAATGATGAAACAGAACGACGGACCGATGACGGAAACAGGCAAACCACTTCTGCGCGCTCTTGCGGGAGAAGCGATCTGGCCACCCCCGGTATGGCTGATGCGGCAGGCAGGACGCTTTTTGCCGGAATTCCGCGCCCTGCGTGAAAAGGCCGATTTCATCACGCGTTGCATGACGCCCGACATGGCCACCGAAATCACGCTCCAGCCCATCCGGCGCTTTGGCATGGACGGGGCGATCCTGTTTTCCGACATTCTCATCCTGCCTTGGGCCATGGGGCAGTCGCTGGAGTTCATCCATGGTCGGGGGCCGGTGCTGGAACCGGTGCGCAGCCTGGGCGACCTCAAGCGCCTCGATCCCGCACGGGTGGAAAAGGCGACCGCGCCGGTCATGGAAACACTGCGCAGGCTGCGGAGCATCGTTGACGGACCGGAGCCGATCGGTGTCGCGAAACCCGGTCAGGTCACGCTGATCGGCTTTGCCGGTGCGCCGTTTACCGTGGCGTGTTACATGGTCGAAGGCCACGGATCGCGGGAATTCGATGTGACGCGCGGGATGGCCTATTCCGATCCGGAATTCTTTGGCGAACTCATGGATATGCTGACCACCGCAACGGCGGACATGCTGTGCCAGCAGATCGAGGCCGGGGCCGAAGCCGTGATGCTGTTTGACAGTTGGGCCGGCCTGTTGCCACCGTCGCAGTTCCGCCAGCATGTCATCGCCCCGGCGCAGCGGATCGTGCGGATCATCAACGAACGCCATCCGGGCGTGCCGGTGATCGGTTTCCCACGCCTCGCCGGGGTCATGGCAGTGGAATACGGGCGGGAGACCGGCATCAATGCGATGGCGCTGGATACCGGTTCGGACATGAAGGCGGTTGCCGCGCAACTGCCCGCAACGCTGGTATTGCAGGGCAATCTTGATCCCCTGCGTGTGCTTGCCGGAGGGGAAGGCATGCGCAGGGAGGCGCTGGCCATCAGTGATGCGATGAAGGGGCGTCCCCACATCTTCAATCTCGGTCATGGGGTCGTGCCTGCGACACCGCCCGAACATGTCGGCGATCTGATCCAGACCATCAGGAATATCTGAGCATGCTACCTGCTTCCATCAGGCCCGACGGGCGACTGCGGCTGATCATCTTTGACTGTGATGGCGTACTGATCGACAGCGAAGGTCCATCGTGCCGCATGCTGGCGCGTGAACTGCGCAAGGTCGGGCTGGAAATCAGTGATGAGGACGCGGTTAAACGTTTCGCCGGCAAGGCCCTGACGGCCCTGAAGGAAGAAATGGAAGATCAGGCAGGGCTGCAACTGGGTCGTGACTGGCCAGTCAGGATGCAGCACGCGCTGGTGGAACTGATGCGCTCGGAGGCGGAAACGATCGAGGGATCAGCCGCCATGCTGCGTGAAATACGCGAACTCGGCATTCCCTTCCGCATTGGATCCAATTCCTCGAAACTGGAAATGGACGCCAAATTCGGGCGGACGGGTCTGGATGCGCTGATCGCGCCGGAATGTATCCATTCGGCGCGCGACATGGGCAAACCCAAGCCAGATCCGGCGGTTTACATGTCCGCAGCCCAGAGCGAAGTGGTTCTGCCGGAGGATTGCATCGTGCTGGAGGACACCGAAACGGGGGCGGCGGCGGCACGTGCGGCGGGCATGGCGTGCGTGCTGCTGCGGCCTCTGGACCTGCCAGCCGTAAGCTGGCCGGGCCTGCTGCGGGTCGGGCACCTGACGGAGTTCACCGCACTGGTGAAACGGATCCTGCGTTCGCAGGGACGTGCCGCGTGATGGCTGTGCTGTGGCCCTGGATGCTGTGGATCAAGGCGTTCCATATCATGTCCATGGTTGCATGGATGGCGGGCCTGTTCTACCTGCCCCGCCTGTTTGTCTATCACTGTCAGGTGGCGGTGGGATCGGCGGAATCCGAACGTTTCAAAGTGATGGAATACAAGCTGCTGCGCATGATCATGCTGCCTGCGATGTGCAGCACGTTCCTGTTCGGCGGCCTTCTGGCGATAATGCCGGGCCTGATAGACTGGCATGCCGGATGGTGGTTGACGAAGCTTGCCGCCGTATTCGGTCTGGCGGGGTTCCATGGTGCATGTGCATCATGGCGGCGCGCCTTTGCCGAGGACCGCAATATTCACAATGAACGTTTTTACCGTATGGCGAACGAGGTTCCGACCGTCCTGATGATGATTGTCGTCATCATGATTGTCGTCCGCCCCTTCTGACGGGACTTCTTTAAAATAACTGTTTGATAAATAATAAAAGTTTTTTGGAGTGCCTTTTTTCAAAAAGCTTTACCAGAAACGTCTTTATGATTTGCGGATGTTTAGTGACAGGCTTTTGAAAAACGCTCCGGGAAGGGGTACGCGGCCGGGACATCGTCCCGACCGCAGGTTCCCCAAGGGGAACCTGTTATCACAGAAGCGACTTGCCCTGCTTGAGGACAGCGCTGCAGACCTTCTTGGTAACTTTCTGCTTCATGTTGCCCTCCAGCGAGGACAGCGAGAAGGTGTTGCCGTTCCCGGTATCGAGAATTCCCTTCTGGCCGTTGGAATAAAGCTGGCTGGAAGTATCAAGGCCGCTCTTGCTCTTCAGCGAGGAGAGGACCGTCGAAGGGGAATTCCCGCCGAGATAGTTGTTTTCAACGCAGTAGCTCAGCAGGCCCGTCACGTTCGACGGGGCCAGCGAAGACACCGACGGGATGTTCAGGCCGCTGTTCGACAGGGCGCCGGACGCGGCATTTCCCAGCAGGGAAGATCCGTTATTGCCGCCACCCGTCAGGCCGGACAGTCCCTGCGCATGGACTGGCGCAGTCGAAACCGCAGCGAGAAGGGGAAGGGCAAGGCATGCTGCCGAAAGCTTCTTGATGATGGACATGGGCACTCCTGATTGCCATGGGGCAGGATGCGCGGGACACGTGGCGGAACCCGCTTCCGCCACGGCGCGTATCGCCCCTAGCATTCAGGCAGACGGCCCGTTAGGCAATCCCTACAAGCAGCATGCCATATATCTTGCCCAGGACAGGGCACAGCACATACTGGATCAGCAGCAGCAGCGCGATGGGGCTGAGGTCGATATTCGCGATGGGGGGAAGGATATTGCGGATGGGCTGCAGCAGGGGTTCGGTCATGCGCGACAGGAAATTATAGATTTTCCATACTACCCGTTCCCGCGGATCCAGGATCCCGAAACCAATCAGGAAGCTGAAAAGGCAGGCCAGAAGAACGACCCAGGTGTAAAGCTGTATCAGTTCGAACAGCAGCCTGAACACAATGGTAATCAATGGGCCAACTTTCAAAGAGGGAGCATGTCCGGGAATCTAGCCTCTCGGGGCGGGCCCTACAATATCATGTGCGCCGATACATGAAACGCATCCGTGATCTTTGCGCAGGGTTGACATCATGCGCGCTCCTGTGATTTATCGCCGGTTACGGAATGTGGGGCTGTAGCTCAGATGGTAGAGCGCCTCGTTCGCAATGAGGAGGTCAGGGGTTCGATTCCCCTCAGCTCCACCACGTTCCCCATATCATGGTGATATCCCCGGTATTGCAGGCAGGCGTGTCCTCGTCCCCAGGCCATTATGCTGAGCAATGGGGAGGCCTGACAGGTTCCGGTTGATCGTTCTTTGCTGGCAGGGTAGAGATATCTGACTTTTCCTTCCGGCGGTTTCCTGAGTGCTTCGGAAAGTCGCACGTTGTTCCTAGCAAAGAGAAAACATTTAATCAGCATGCTGGACCATCCTGTTGTTTTGAGGGCGCGTCATGAAGACGGCAATACCGTCGGAATGACGACACCGCCGGTTGCAACTGGCGGTCGTGTGTCTTTGTGGGGCAACAGGATATGTTGTCTTGTGCGTGGCATGGGGATGCTGTGCCTTGTGGGCGGGGTCCTTGCCGGTTGCGACACCCTTCCCAATAGCGGCCCGGTGCAGTCCCAGATCACCGCTGAGCAGAAGAACCCGAAGAAGAATACGCTGGGCTTCAAGATTGTCCGCATCACGCCCGAACTGGTGTCATGGCTGGATGAGGAAAAGCTCCCGCTGCTTTCCACGCTCAACACGACCAGCTATACGCCAAGCCACAATGACCGTATCGGTCCGGGCGATAACCTGGCAATCTCCATCTATGAAATCGGGGATGGTGTCTTTACCGGAAGTGTTTCCACTTCTGCGGTGTCTGATCCCAGCAACCTGACCAGCATGAACGGTGTGGGGGGCGGGCCGCCCGTTGGCGCCGTTGAAACGCGCCTGCCGGTGGTGCAGGTCAATAACGAAGGCAACATCACCATTCCCTATGTCGGGAAGGTGCATGTCGCTGGCATGACGATTTCCGAGATTTCACAGCGTGTCAGCAGCAGCCTGAAGCACATGTCTTCCCGCCCCGCCGTGGTCGTACGTCCGGTACTGGATGAAACGAACGTGGTGATCGTCTATGGTGCGGTTGCCCGCACGGGTCGTATACCGCTGACCCCCAGCCAGGAACGGGTGATCGACATCATCGCGCTGGCGGGCGGTCCGAAGCAGTTGTCGGAAGACACCATCGTCCAACTGACGCGTGGCGACCGTGTGGTGGAGGCTCCGCTGAAGCTAATTGAACAGAACCCGGAACAGGATATTGTGCTGCAACCGGGCGATCGGCTCGAGCTTTTGCAGGAACCGCGTACATTTACAGTATTCGGTGCAAGTTCCAAAGTAACCGAGGTTTCGTTCGGAACCCCGACGCTTACCCTGGCGGAGGGAATGTCGCGGGTCGGGGGCGTGTCTGATGGACAGGGCAACCCGAGTGCGGTTTACCTGTTCCGGTTCGAGGATCGTGACATCGCCACCAAGCTGGGCCTTCAGATAGACCCAGGCCAGCAGAGTACTCCGGTAGTGTACCAGCTAGACCTGATGAATGCACAGGATTATTTCCTGGCGCAGAAGTTCCCGATGAAGAATCATGATCTGATCTATGTCGCGAATGCTGGCATCAATAGCTTCAACAAGTTCTTCAACCTGCTGAGCACCATCATCAGTCCGGGTATCACGGCGGCGTGGCTGGCAAAATAATGCGCTCCTGACGGGGCCGGTGAAAGCGACACTGGATCGAAAGGCCCTCTGGCATTGTCAGTTCTTCCTGCTATCGGCCCGGTCTGGCTGGATAGTCGCAATATCGGGCTTAATAACGGTACCGGCGTGACGAGATATACCCAGGATCTTGCCACCTGCCTGGGTGATCTTGGTATCCATACGGTTTTTGTCGATGGCCGGGTCAAGGGACAAAAACCGTCTTTTCTCAGGAAGTTTGACAAAGTTGACCGTCTGATCCGTTCCCTGTGGCCGCGACGGCATGTGCAAGTCGGGCGGGATGCGGATGGACATGAAAGTGCTTCCTGTCCGGACCTGTACCGCAGGGCGCATGTTCGGTACAAGACATTCGGCCAACTGACCTCCGTCGTTACGGACACGCCGCCTGCGGTGATGCACTGGACCTATCCCTTGCCGATGGTGATGCAGGGATGTCTTAATGTCGTGACGGTCCATGACCTTGTGCCGATCCTCAATCCGGGACTGACGGGCATCGATCCTGTCCGGTTTGCCCGTTTGCTGCGCAGGCTGTTCATGCGGGTGGACGTGATTGTCACGGTTTCGGAAACCGTTCGGCAGCAGATGATCGACATTCTGGGTATCAGCCCGCAGCGTGTGGTCAATCTGTACCAGATGGTCGATATCGACATTCCTGCCGTAATGGAAAGTCCCCGCATCATTCCTCCCGGCAGCCTGATCCATATCGGGCGGGTGGAATCACGCAAGAACATTGAACGTCTGATTGCCGCCTATGTCCGCAGCGGCAGTGCCCGTCCGCTGGTTCTGGTGGGACCGGATGGGGATGACAGGCCGGACCTGTCGCTGCCGCAGGGGCCGGGACAACTGATCCGCATGGCGTGGAGCGAGAGACCTTCGCTGTTGCGTGGACTGGCCGAGGCACATGCGCTGGTCTTTCCTTCCCTCGCCGAAGGCTTTGGTCTTCCCATTGTCGAGGCCATGCTGCTGGGGACGCCTGTCATGACTTCCCGCGGTGGGGCGACAGAGGAGATTGCAGGTGGCGCCGCCCTGCTTGTCGATCCGTTCGATGTGGATGACATCGCAAGGGCGATCATGGCCCTCGATCACGAAAGGAAAGACGAAGGGTTGTGTCGGGATCTTGTGGCACGAGGTCATGCGCGGGCCGGGTTCTTTTCACGCGCGGCCTATATTGCGCGGCTGAAAGCGTTTTATGATGGGCTGTAAAGCACCCTGAAAATTACAGAAAGTTTTCAGTGAATATTTTAAAAAATCGGCTTCCAAAAACTTTTATTATTTTAAATAAATATATTTCTGAAAACTATCATATTTATAAATAATATTATTGAAAATTTTCATCAATAGGATGTAACGGGGTCGGTAAGCGGATACTGACAGGTCACGCTATTGCGATGGCGTGGAATATTATACGAAATATTTCAAGATTGACCGCATCATTGGGGTACCGCATCCTTTGTTCCCGAAACGGGAGTAATGGATATGATGAACGACGATGCGCCTGTGAATGCGAACGAGATTGCGTTGCTGGAAGCGTATGTTGGCTGTCTGGAAGTCGCATTGCAAAAGGCGATCCGCCTGCTGGACCATGACCAGCAGGTCGAGATGCTGCGTTATGAACAGACCCGTATCAAGGAACGCGACGAACAGCAGATGGCCCATCAACTTGGCCCGGAAGGCGACGAATTCAACGACATTACCACTGCGCATGGCCTGGTGGCCAAATGCATCGCGCGTGTGATCTCAGAAACCCCGGATAGCGTTTCCACCGCGCTCTGATATCGGTTTTGAGAAGTGATTTGCGTTCCCGCAGGGCCGTTCATCCGGCATGGACTGTGCCAGTAAGCATTTGTTGCTCTCCCAAGTCGGATGATGATATTTCATGCAGGTGGGCATCATGGGATTGATAAATGATTGTTATAACGGGCGGTGCAGGGTTTATCGGCTCTTACCTGCAGGGGAAGCTACGTAGCCGCGGTGAAGAGACCGTCGTTTCTGACTGGCTGGGAGAGGCTGGAAAATGGCGGAATCTGCAGCGTCATGCGCCCTTGAAAATCATCCCGCCTGAATCTCTGGAATCCTTTCTCGAAGAGAATCCGTCCGTTACCGCCATTTTTCATATGGGTGCCGTCAGCACGACGACAGCGACGGATGGGTATCTCGTCTGGCAGTCAAACGTCGAACTGTCACAGAAACTGTGGACATGGTGCGCACAACATGGGGTGCGTTTCATTTACGCGTCTTCCGCGGCGACTTATGGCGCGGCATCCCGACCGGAAGAGTTTTCGGATGCACCGGACAGGTGGGATGAACTCCATCCCCTCAACCTGTATGGCTGGTCAAAACATGCCTTTGATCAATGGGTGATGCATCAGTTGAAAAAGAAGGCCAAGGCACCGCCACAGTGGGTTGGCCTCAAATTCTTCAACGTTTATGGCCCCAATGAATATCACAAGGGGGCCATGATTTCGGTCGTCAAGGGGAAGTACGACGAAGTTCGCAGCGGTGCGCCCCTACGCCTGTTCCGTTCCGATGTCCCCGGCCTGCCTGATGGGATGCAGGCGCGTGATTTCATCTGGGTGGGCGATGTTGTCGATGTGATGCTCTGGCTGCTGGACAATTCCGGGGTTAACGGCCTGTTCAATTGCGGAACGGGTGTTGCGCGCACCTATCTGGATCTGGCCCATGCCGTGTGCGATGCGGCAGGTGTTGTGCGCAATGTCGAATTTGTCGATATGCCGGAAAAACTTCGCGGGCAGTACCAGTCTTATACCTGTGCGGACATGAGGCGCCTGAAGGCTGCGGGCTATTCCCGGCTCTTCATGAGTCTCGAAGATGGTGTTGCAAAATATATAAAGGATTACCTGAGCACCCCATGCCCGTATTACTGAACATTCAGTAATTCCACACCACCAGTCGAAGACACAACATATCCGGCAGGATCCCGGGCGCATGCCGCGCCATCGCGCAAATGCCGAAATTCCCGTGCTGCCTGGTTGATCAGCGGGAAACGCTTTTGTTCTTTTTATCGAATTGTTGTTCCCGGACAGTCTTTCAGGACCGTGCCTGCCGGACCATCAGATCCAGTTCAATAAGCTGGCCGGGTTTGTCATAAGTTCTGACAAGCCGGAACGTTGTTGCGGGGCAACTATGCCCGAACAGTTCGTTAAGCAGGGAAAAGGATGACGTGAAATCCTTGGTCCCGGTCAGGGTGAAAACAATATGTGTCACGTCCTGCAGCGTATATCCGTCGCGCTGCAGTTCCGATGCTCCCTGCGCCAGCGCCTGCCGGAACTGCGCAAGCAGGGCAGGGGGAAACAGCCCTGTATCCGGATCGCGTCCTGTCAGGTGACGGATGTGGATGTCAGCATGCGGTCGTGTTGTTTCTTTCATCCCCACAAAAATCACAAAACAGTCATATTTTGTCCATGATTAATTTTGCGTCCATGGAATCATATGTGATCCGGGTCACGCAACAGGGAAAGGGGAAAGGCGTTGCCATTGCTGATCCCCGTGTCTGACGAAATGCAGATGTGATAATGAGGAGACTTTCCTTATTTGCTGAAACAGGGGAAAATCCCTGCATCGAAAATCAGGGTTTCCACCCAATTCGTAAAATCTGGCATCCGGTACCGGTCCGTGCTGGCAAGATGTCTGTATCAGGGTTTCGCGTGACTGCCACATACATGCATGAAGATTCACCACCGCCGCGCAGTATCCTGCTTGTCACCGGGCTTTCCGGTGCCGGGAAGTCGTCGATCCTGCGCATCCTGGAGGATCTGGGGCATGAGGTCATAGACAACCCCCCGCTTGGCATGCTGGATGAAATCGTGGCCCGTGCGGAAAAGCCGGTGGCGATCGGTGTGGATTCCCGTACGCGCGGGTTTGACGCCACCACGGTTCTGGCCGCGCTGTCGCGGTTGCGGATCAATCCGCACCTGCATGCGCAACTGATCTATGCCACGGCGGAGGAAAGCGTCCTGCTTCGCCGTTATACCGCCACGCGTCGCCGCCATCCGCAGGCCAGCCATGGTACCGTCAAGGAAGGGATCGAGGCGGAAATCCGCCTGACGTCTCCCCTGCGCGAAGCTGCCGATGTCGTGATCGACACCAGCGACCTGCCACCGCCCGAACTGCGACAGCTTGTGGAGGCCCGCTTCGGGCAGTGGGAAGATGGCCGTGGCGAGGGACTGACGGTTGCCCTGATGTCATTCGCCTTCCCAGCCGGCCTCACGCGGGAGGCGGATATGGTGTTCGACGCGCGCTTTCTGCGGAACCCGTATTACGATCCGTCCCTGTCCGCGCTGACGGGCCTTGATCCGCAGGTTGCGTCCTATGTGCAGGCGGACCCGGATTATGCCGCGTTCCTCGACCATATCGACGGGCTGCTGGAACTCGTGCTGCCGCGCTTCGTGCAGGAAGGCAAGAAATACGCCACGATCGCCGTCGGCTGTTCCGGGGGGCGTCATCGGTCCGTGACGCTGGTCGAAGCCCTGGCCCATCGCCTGAGTGGAACCCAGCCACAGCCCCCCGCCGGGAAGGGGAACAACCCTGAGGATTTCGCCCGTGGATCATGGCCCGTTGTGGTGATGCACCGTGAACTGGCCCGACAGGGGCGCAGTAGCTGGCGCTGGGCCAACCGTCCCGGTGATGGCACCTCCGGAGGCGGTTCCCCCCATGGTGGTACGCAGCCGAAGGTGGATGACAACCCCGCCTGAAGGGTCGGCAGGCACAGATGTGGCGTGTCCCGTGATGTCAGTTGGATATGCACATGAACTGCCCTGGCGGGAGGCGGAAGACGTGCTTGCAGCCCTCGACGGGGAACCGTGGCTTGCCTGCCTCGACAGCAATGGCGACATTGCCCCCCGTGGACGGTGGACCATCATCTGCCGCGATCCGGTCCATGTGGTGACGGTACATGCAGGTCGGTGTTTTCTGGACGGACAGGAACAGGCGACGGCTTCGCTGGAACTGCTGCGTAACCTTGTTCCGACCTTCCGCTGTCCGGTGGAGGTGCCCTTTGCGGGCGGGACCATCGGATTTGCTGATTACCGGTACGGGCAGAGGCATCATGGCCTGGGGACGCGGCACGTTCCGGATCCACAACAGCCGGAATTCGTGGGGGGGATCTATGACCACGCCATTGTTCTTGACCGGCAGGCACGGCGGGCCTGGCTGGCCGGATATGGCACGGCAGAAATACAGGCGCGCCATTGGCGCAACGTGAGGCATCTGTGGGCCCGTATTGTCGCGGACGCGCCCATCGCGCCCATCCCGCCTGTTTCCTTCGTGGCGGACTGCGCACCCACGGCCTACCGGCAGGCGGTATCGCGGGCGCGTGATTATATCGCGGCGGGCGACATCTTTCAGGTCAACATCACCTCACGCATGTGGGGGGACAGGCCCGCCGGACTGTCGGCCATGTCCGTCTATCGTGCCCTGCGGCAGACTTCGGCCGCGCCGTTCGGGGCGTTCCTGTCATGTTGGCATGATTTTGCATTGCTCTCGGCCTCGCCCGAACGGTTCGTCGCCCTTGATCTTGACGGCAATGTCAGCACGCGTCCGATCAAGGGCACCGCCCCGCGTGATCCCGATCCGGTACGCGACCGCCAGATTGCGCAGGACCTGCGCCTTGATGAGAAGGAATGCGCCGAAAACCTGATGATCGTGGACCTGATGCGCAACGACCTCGGGCAACTCGCCCGGATTGGCAGCGTCCGCGTGCCGGAATTGTTTAACGTGGAACATTTCACCCATGTCCATCATCTGGTGTCGGAGGTGCAGGCCACCCTGCTGCCCGGTCATGACGCCATCGACCTGCTGCGCGCGACCCTGCCCCCCGGTTCCGTAACCGGCGCGCCAAAACATCGCGCGATGCAGATCATCGACGAACTGGAGCACTCGGCGCGCGGCCCCTATTGTGGGGTGGTGTTCCGCATTGGCGGGGATGGGACGATGGACAGTTCGGTCATCATCCGCACCCTCGTCATGACACGTGACCGGATATGCGCGGCAGCGGGAGGCGGAATTACGATTCTTTCCGATCCTGAAAGGGAATATGATGAAATGCGTCTGAAGGTTGCAGCCCTTCTGGCGGTGTTTGGCAATACGACGGCAACGGGGGAGTGGGGATGACTGACCGCCTGTGGTTCAACGGGGCCATGCGGGATCGGGACGCGGTGCATATCGATCCTGCCGACCGGGGACTGCTGCTTGGCGATGGCGTGTTCGAGACGATGCGCGTGCAGGCCGGTCGCATCATTCACCTGGCGCGGCACATGGCGCGCCTTTATGCGGGGCTGGGGACGCTGATGATCCCGCCACCCGCACGGACGGAGGTCGAGGCCGCGCTGGCGCGTGTCATCAGTGAAAACGCGATGCAGGCGGGGTCGTTGCGCCTGACCATCACGCGCGGATGCGGCCCACGTGGCCTGCTGCCGCCTGAAGGTGCTGCGCCGACCGTCATGATCGTACCGTTTCCCCCTGCCGCCGTCCCGATGCCTGAGGCGCATCTGGTCATCAGTCGCATGCGTCGTGATGAAACCAGCCCCCTGTCCCGAACCAAAACCCTGAACTACCTACCCAATATCCTTGCCCTGATGGAAGCGCGCCAGCGCGGCGGGAACGAGGCCGTCCTGCTCAACACGGCGGGCCGTGTGGCTGAGGCCAGTGCCAGCAACCTGCTGATCCAGCGCGACGGCATGCTGCTGACCCCGCCCGTGACTGACGGTGCCCTGCCCGGCATCGCGCGCTCCGTGCTGCTGGACATGCGCCTTGCACGTGAACAGGCCCTGACGCGCGCGGACCTGCTGGGGGCGGAGGCCGTCGTGCTGGTCAGCAGCCTGTCGGTGCGCGAGGCGGTCTCCCTCGACGCAACACCGCTACCGCGTGAACCCGCCACGGCGCAGCGGATTAGGGCGGCCCTGATGGCGTAAGCTCACCGGTCCCGTCATTTCGGTTATTGCTCAAAAAGGCGGGGTTGGATTAATCACCCCCATCGGATCCGTGTTCGGATCGTCCCGCGGTTTAAAGTGAAAGGTCACTGCGATGGCCCCCCAGACGCCTGTGCCGGTGCGGCGCGCCCTCATTTCCGTTTCGGACAAGACCGGCCTGCTCGATCTTGCTCGCGCGCTTGTCGCCCACGGGGCGGAGATCCTGTCCACCGGCGGTTCCGCCCGCGCGCTGCGTGAAGCGGGCATCCCGGTCAAGGACGTGTCCGAACATACGGGCTTCCCCGAAATCCTCGATGGCCGGGTGAAAACGCTGGTGCCGCAGGTCCATGGCGGCATCCTTGGCCGTCGCGACCTGCCCGAACACCTGCGCCAGATGGAAGAGCACAAGATTGCGCCGATCGACCTTGTGGCGGTCAACCTCTACCCGTTCGAGGCGACCGTGGCGTCTGGCGCGGGGGCGGAAGACTGCATCGAGAACATTGATATCGGCGGTCCGGCCCTGATCCGGGCTGCGGCAAAGAACCATGACCATGTCGCGGTCCTGACCGATCCGGCGCAGTATGCCGACATCATCACCGCCCTTGGCGAAGGTGGCACGACGCTGTCGCAGCGCCGGGCGCTGGCGGGTGCGGCCTATGCCCGCACGGCGGCCTATGACGCCGCAATTGCGCAGTGGTTCGCCGAACAGCGCGACGACCTGCTGCCCGCGCGCATGACGGTGGCGGGTGTGCGCCGTGAAAGCCTGCGCTATGGCGAGAACCCGCACCAGAAGGCGGCGTTCTACACCGACGGCACCAACCGTCCGGGCGTTGCAACCGCGCGCCAGATCCAGGGCAAGGCGCTGTCGTACAACAACATCAACGACACCGACGCCGCGTTCGAGGCGGTGGCCGAGTTCACCGACCCTGCCGTCGTGATCGTCAAGCACGCCAACCCGTGCGGCATCGCTGTTGCCGCGACGCAGGCCGAGGCATGGGACAAGGCGCTGAAATGCGACCCGGTTTCGGCGTTCGGCGGCATCGTCGCGCTGAACCGCCCGCTGGAAGCCGAAGCGGCGGCAAAGATCGCCACCATCTTTACGGAGGTCATCGTCGCCCCCGACGCGACGGAGGAGGCACGCGCCATCCTCGCAAAGAAGAAGAACCTGCGCCTGCTGCTGACAGGCGGCCTGCCTGATCCCACGGCGGCCGGCATTGTCGTGCGTTCGGTCGCCGGTGGCTTCCTGGCGCAGACCCGCGACAATGGGCGCGTGGACCGCGCGGACCTGAAGGTCGTGACCAAGCGTGCACCGACCGATGCTGAAATGGCAGACCTGATATTCGCATTCCGTGTGGCAAAGCACGTGAAGTCGAATGCCATCGTCTACGTCAAGGACCAGGCGACGGTGGGGATCGGCGCGGGCCAGATGAGCCGTGTCGACTCGGCCCGCATCGCGGCTAGCAAGAGTGCGGACGCGGCGAAGGCGGCGGGCGAGGCACAGCCCCTGACACAGGGCAGCGTGGTGGCCTCGGACGCGTTCTTCCCGTTTGCCGATGGGCTTGAGGCCGCGATCGCGGCGGGCGCTGTCGCGGTGATCCAGCCGGGCGGGTCCATCCGTGATGACGAGGTCATCGCCGCCGCCGACAAGGCGGGGATCGCGATGGTCTTCACAGGTATGCGCCATTTCCGGCACTGATCCCACATCACGGGGACTTGCCTGTCGCGGGGCGAGGGATATCACTAGACACCGCCCCGGCATCGCGACAGGCCGGTGGATGCAGACGAAAGACGAGATCCGGCATGCACATTCATCGGCGTTCCCCCCTCTACGTGACAGCGGCGCTTGGCCTTGTGGCCAGCCTCGCGGGCGCACCGGCCATCGCCGCGTCCAAGGCCGCGCCGGAGGCTCAGCATGCCCCGGCGGCGGCCCCTGCCGCGCAGCCTTCGCAGGCGCAGGCGACCTCGGCGTTCGACTATTCCCCCCTGCCGGTCGTGACGGGGACGGTGGCGCAGTACCTGCTGACCAGCACGGGCGACGTGGCGGGACTGCTGCTGTCCGACGGAACGCAGGTCCTGTGCCCGCACCGTCTGGGCGATGCCGCGACGCAGGTCGTGCGTCCGGGTGAACAGGTCAGTGTCAGCGGCCTGAAGGGACGCGCCCATCCGATCGTGCGTGCCTACGTCATCAGCGGGCCGCGTGGCCGCCGGATCGCGGACGAACCGGGATCGGAAACGGTCCTGCCGCCGGCCAATATCGGACCCGACGTTGCGGTGGACGGTACCGTGCTGGCGCAGCTTTATGACATCACCGGCGCGGTGCAGGGTGTCGTGATGCGTGACCATTCCCTCGTTTACGTGGGCCGCGCCAATGCCGCGCGGCTTGGCAACTGGCTGCGTCCGGGGGCGACGCTGCATGCGATCGGCACCGGCGTGAACGGTGGCCGTGGCACGGCGATCAACGCGCGTGAGATCGGGCCGGACGTGAACCAGGCGATCCACATCGTGCCCGCCGATGCGCCGCCGCCGGGCGCCTTCCCCGGAAGCGCCGCCTATGACCGGATTCCCGGCAGCGACACGTCCGCGGAATAAGTTTCGGTTTTCCCCTGTCCGGTACAGGGGAAAACATATTGTTTTCATGCACTGACCCAAGATTGTCATGCTTTGCTGGACGACGCTTGCTTGACAGGTTATTGCAGCATCGTTAGCTAGCGCCTGCACCCATCGGGAGGTGCGAAAATGGACACGGACAAAGATCCATCCGGTACGTCCTTTGACCAACGCCTGCGCGCGGCACAGACCCGGCTGGAAAAGCCGGGGAAGGCAGAGCAGGAGAAGGACACGGGACGGGGGTTTTCGGAACTGGGGCTGATGCTCCGGGCGGGAACCGAACTTGTGTCGGCCCTCATCGTGGGGGTAGGCATCGGCTGGGGTATGGATCACTGGCTGCACCTGCGGGCGGTGTTTCTGGTTCTGTTCTCGCTTCTCGGCGGTGCGGCAGGTGTGCTTAATGTCTGGCGTCTTGTCAGGCCCGGTGCCATAACGGATGGCGATTCGGGTTCCTGACGGGGAACCGGGCAGAGATATTTTAGGGAAGAACGAAGTTGGCGGCCGGATCATCCATCGACGCGCTCGGTCAGTTCGAGCTCCATCCAGTTCTTGGCGCCCTTGGGGAGTCCCTCAGGTTCAGCCAGTCGCCGCTGATGATGATCATCGCATCCGTCATCGTGCTGGCGTTCCTGTATATCGGGATGCGGCCCGCCGCCGTGGTGCCCGGTCGCCTGCAGGCCGCGGCCGAGATGTGCTACGACTTCATCTACAACATGGCCGTTGACACGATCGGTTCTGAGGGACGTGCGTTCTTCCCGTTCGTGTTCACCCTGTTCTTCTTCATCCTTGCGGGCAATTACCTCGGCCTGCTGCCCTTCTCCTTCGCCTTCACCAGCCATATCGCCGTGACCCTGGCGCTGGCGCTGATGGTGTTCTGTCTCTCGATCATCGTGTCGCTCAAGGTGCAGGGGGCGAAGTTCTTCGCCCACTTCATGCCCGCCGGTGCGCCCAAGGCGCTGGCGCCGCTGCTGATCCCGATCGAGATCCTTTCTTTCCTTTCCCGTCCCGTGAGCCTGTCGATCCGTCTGTTTGCCAACATGGTCGCCGGTCACGTGATGTTCGACATGTTTGCCGCCTTCACGATCATGCTGGCTGGTCTGGGCCTGTTTGGCGATGTCATCGCCGTGGGACCGATCGTCATCAATGTCGCGCTGATGGCTCTCGAATTGCTGGTGGGTGCGCTGCAGGCCTATGTGTTTGCCATCCTCACCTGCATCTATCTGCGGGAGGCCGTGGCCCACTGAGGGCCACCATCCCCCGTCATTTCATCCAGAACGTCTGAAACAAGGAAAAACTGACATGGATATCGCAGCAGCCCGTGAAATTGGTGCCGGTATCGCCGTTATCGCCCTCGCTGGCGTGGGCATTGGCCTGGGTAACATCTTCTCCACGCTGGTCAGCAGCATCGCGCGCAACCCGTCCGCACGTCCGCACGTGTTCGGCCTCGGCATGCTGGGCTTCGCCCTGACGGAAGCCGTCGCCCTGTATGCGCTGCTGATTGCGTTCCTGATCCTGTTCGTCTGATACAGGAGGGGTGCGTGGTGCGTTCCACGGTGTATAAAAACATCCGCAGGGTGGCGTCGCGCGCGGCGGCACCCGTGCTGGCCCTGCCATTGATGGCCATGGTTGCACCTGGCGCACGCGCCGAGGGCATGCCCCAGCTTGATTTCGGCAATCCCTACGTCATCGGTCAGGTGGTGTGGGGTGCGGGCATCTTCCTCATCCTTTACCTGCTGCTGAGCCGTTCGGCCCTGCCGAAGGTCGAAAAGGTCCTGAGCCTTCGTCGCCAGACGATCGAGAATGACCTTGAGATCGCGCACAAGGCCAAGGCCCGCGCCGATGACGCGGTGGCCGAACTTCGCCAGGCCCGCAAGGACGCCATGGCGGAGGCGCAGGCCAATGTTGACAAGGTCGTGGAAGAAGCCCGTGCCGCTGCTGAAAAGCAGACGCAGGAAATGAATACGCGACTGGGTGCCGAAATCCGTGAGGCGGAAGCCCGCGTCGCCCTTGCCCGTGAAACGGCGCTGGGGTCTCTGCGGCAGATTTCCACCGATACGGCAGAAGCCCTGATCCATCAGTTATCCGGCACTTCGGCCCCTCTGGACGTGGTGACGTCCAAGGTTGACGGTGCCGCGACGGCCCGTGGTTTCTAATGGGCCCCCTCTACAGACAGGTCCGTAGTCATGTTGCATGAGCCCCGTTTCTGGTCGGCTGTCGCCTTCTTCCTGTTCTTCATCCTGTTCGGCGCGAAGCTGTGGCGTCCGCTGAGTGCGGCGCTCGACGCCCGCGCCCAGAAGATCCGCGCCGACCTTGACGAAGCCGCGCGCCTGCGCCGCGAAGCGGAGCAGATGCTCGAGGACGCGACGCGGGAGCGTGAAGCCGCACTGGCGGAAGCCCGTGAAATGGTCGAACATTCCCTGCAGGAAGCCGCCCGTATCGCGGCACAGGCCCGTCAGGACGCCGATGACATTGCGCGTCGTCGCGAACAGATGGCCCGTGACCGTATTGCCGCCGCCGAGCGTGGCGCGATCCGTGAGGTGCGTGAAGCCGCCATCGATATCGCGATGCAGGCCACGCAGGAGACCCTGGCGGGTTCACTGACGGCCGATGGTGACAAGACCCTGATTGACAACGCCATTTCGGGACTTCCGTCGGCCCTGTCCCGTCGCGCGGCCTGAGCCGGACGGCGGAACGCTGAGTTCTCCGGTTCCCCATACGGACGGTAATCCCGTCCTGTCCATCGTATCGGTCGTTCTTGACGAAGCGGCGAACATTCGCCCCGTCTGTCAGGAACTGGCCGATGCCTTGACTCAACTGCCCCCTGCCGAAGTCATCTTTGTCGATGACGGCAGCACCGATGACACGGTGGCCATCCTGAAGGCTGTCCGGGCCGAAGGCATCCTGCCGCAACTCCGGATCCTCTCCCACGATCGTCGTCTTGGCAAATCCGCCGGTCTACGCACGGGGATCGAGGCGGCGCGTGGGAAATGGATCGCAACGCTTGATGGTGACGGGCAGGACAATCCCTTCGAATTCATCCGTATGCTTGAACTGGCGCAGCAGGCCCCCGGTCGTGCGCCTCTGGTGGTCGGTGTGCGGGCCAAGCGGCAGGATCGGCTGTCGCGGCGGCTGGCGACACGTTTTGCCAACGGGTTGCGCAGCCGCCTGCTGCAGGATGGGTGTCCCGATACGGGGGCACCGCTGAAACTGTTCCTGCGGCAGGATTTCCTTCGCCTGCCACAGTTCGAGGGACTGCATCGTTTCCTGCCTTCGCTGATGGGGCGTCATGGCGTGCCGCTGGTCTGCACGCCGGTCGGCCATCGCAGCAGGTTGCACGGGCAGTCGAAATACACGAACCTCAACCGGGCGCTGGTCGGGATTCGTGACGTTCTTGGTGTCATGTGGCTGAACAACCGCGCCAGGATTCCGGACCACATTACCGAACGCTGAGAGGGCGGTGCGATGACACGCCTGACGCTGCGCCATTATATCATTGTCGCTGTCTCGATTTTCGTCCTGTTCCTGCCCGGCCGCGCATCGCTGCCGCCGCTGGACCGGGATGAACCCCGCTATATGGAGGCAACGGCCCAGATGCTGCACAGCGGCGATTACGTCGATGTGCGTTTCCTGGACCAGCCCAGATATCTGCAACCGGCGGGGATCTACTGGCTGGAGGCCGCAGCCGTCAGCCTGACGGGCATGCGCGATGCCCATGCGACGTGGCCGTACCGTATTCCCTCCCTTCTGGCGGTGACGGCGGCGGGCGTGCTGACGGCATGGATGGGGGCGGCCCTGTTCGGTCCGGTCAGTGGCCTGCTGGCGGCGGCGTTGCTGGCGGTATCGGTGCTGATGACCGCCGAAGGGCGCATGGCGACCATCGACACGACATTGCTGCTGTCGATCCTGCTGGCGCAATGTGGGTTGCTGCGGGCCTATCTGGACCGCGAGCGTGATCTGCCGACCCCGTTGGCGGCGGCATTGCTGTACTGGACGGCACTGGGATGCGGGCTGATGCTCAAGGGGCCGGTGGTCCTGATCCCCGGTTTCGGCACGCCAATCGCCCTTGCCCTGATTGAACGCCGGACCGACTGGTGGCGTCGCCTGCGTCCGGCATGGGGCTGGCTGGTGATGCTGGCGATTGTCGTGCCGTGGTGCGTGGCCATTGGTGTGGTCAGCCATGGGGATTTCTACAGCCGCGCGGTGGGACACAATTTCCTTGGCAAGGTGGCCAGTGGTCAGGAATCCCATGGACTGCCGCCGGGCTATCACCTGCTGGCCTTTGCCATTGCATTCTGGCCCGGTTCCCTGTTCGCCGCGATGGCGCTGCCTTTCGTGTGGCAGCAGCGGCATCAGCCGCCGGTGCGGTTCCTGATCTGCTGGATCGTGCCGCACTGGCTGGTGTTTGAGGCAATCGCAACCAAGCTGCCGCATTATGTGCTGCCGACCTATCCCGCCATCGCCATCCTGACGGCGGCGGCGATCGTGAGCATGCCCGAAGGCTGGCGGTGGCCGCAGTCCTTGTGGGGGCGCGGATTGCTGTCGGCCTATGGCGTGATCTGGTTTGGCGTGGGCTCGGTCCTGGCGTTGGCGGGTCCGGTCCTGCTGTGGCGGATGGAGGGGATCATGTCCCCCGCCGCCATGACGATTACGGCGGGTGCGCTGCCCCTGCTGATGGCGGCGGCATTGCTGCTGGTGCGTGGCGCGGTGCTTCAGGCCGTCATGGCGTCGATTGCGGCGGCCGTCATCATCCATGTCGGCCTGTTCCTTGCCGTTATTCCCAAGCTGGAGACGATCTGGCTCAGTCCCCGGCTGGCGACACTGGTGGCGGAGCATCGTCCCTGTCCTGCCACGATGGTGGCATCGGTTTCGGATTCGGAGCCGAGCCTTGTCTTCCTGCTGGGGCAGGATACGAAGCTGATGCAGCCGGAACTGGCGGCGGGTTTCCTGCGCCAGTATGGGAAATGCGCACTGGTACTGGTGGGGTCAAAGGACCTGCCTGCATTCGAAGGCGGGCTGGAACATGATGGCCTGCATGTCCGGCGACTGGGGATGGCCAGTGGTCTGAACTATTCCACCGGGAAGCATCTGGAGATCGGGCTGTATGGGTTGCAGCCGTAGGATGAAGTTTTTTTACGAATAAAAGTTTTTGAGTGCCGCCTTTTGATCGAAAAAGGCGGCGTCTTTCGAAGCTTTTTGAAAAAAGCTTCACCAAAAACTTCTTTATGAATTTCTGAAGGTCGCGAAACAGATTTCTTCTATGAATAAAGGTTTTCTGGTTCTTTTTTGCAAAAAGAACAGAAAGCCAGCCGACAGGTCACACTGATGTGCCACCCTGCATGGTTGACGCATCACCGGATTTCCCATCATCTGCACCAACCGGGGTGTCCGCGATGCTGGCTGAGATCACACCCGTTGAACCTGACCTGGGTCATGCCAGCGTAGGGAGAACAAGCATCATGCCGGACCTGCCTCCGCCATGCTGGCTTCCCCGTGCTGCCCCTGTCCGGTTTTTGCCCCGGACGGATGCACGAAGGGACGCACGATGATGAAGGCCATACTGTTACGGATTGCATGTCTTCTCATCATGATGGGCGGGATCGGCCACGCCCATGCCACTGACGCGCCACGTCGTGTCAGCGTGATCCTGGACTGGTTCCTCAATGCCGATCATGCGGCGCTGCTTGCCGCGCAATATGACGGGGCGTTCGCACGGCATGGGCTTGATGTCCACCTGATCGCACCGGCCGACCCAGGGGCGGCGCCGCGGCTTGTGGCGGCGGGGCAGGCGGACCTTGCGGTGTCTTACCAGACGCAGCTTGGCATGCTCTCGGAACAGGGGATACCGCTGGTGCGGGTGGGGACGCTGATCGACACGCCGCTCAATACCCTGATCGCCGCAGGGGATGTCCATTCCCTTGCCGACCTGAAGGGGAAGGTGATTGGCGTTTCCCTGTCGGGCGCGGATGATGCGGTGCTGGCGACCATGCTGTCTACCGTTGGGGTCGGGATGGGCGACATCCATCAGGTCAATGTCAATTTTCAGCTTGAACAGGCGCTGATGTCGCATTCCGTCGATGCGGTGATGGGGGCGGTACGGACCTATGAACTCATCGACCTGAAACAGAAGGGCATGACCGTGACCGCCTTCTTCCCTGAGGAGCATGGCGTGCCGCTGAATGATGAACTGGTTTTCCTTGCGGCACGGGATCACATACGCGACCCGTGGGTGCGTGCGTTCATGGCGGCGCTGGAGGAGGGAACGAACACGCTTCTCAACCACTCCGACGAGATCCTGTCGAAGGCGATTGCCGATCACCCGGAACTTGATACGCCGCTCAACCGGGCGGCATGGCGTGAAACCCTGCCGCGTCTGGCGAAGCAGCCAGCGTTGCTCAATGCGCGGCGGTATCGCGCATTCACGGCGTTCCTGCGCGCCCATGGCGTCATCAGCCATGATGTCGCGCTGGAAACCTACGCCGTTGATCCCTTTGCACTGGTGCCAGCGACAACGCCGTAGACAGAAGAATAAAAGTTTTTGGTGAAGATTTTTTCAAAAAGCTTCGAAAGACGCCGCCTTTTTAAAAAAAGGCGGCACCCAAAAACTTTTAATATTTTCAGTATTTTAAAAATGCGTCTTAATCCACCTGCGTGTATTTGTGCGGCAGGAAGGTCGTGACCCGCAGGCCGTGCCACGCGACGATGCTGTCGCCAAGGAACATCGCCAGCGAGCCAACCGTGCACATCAGCGCGTTGCCGAACATTAGCACCAGCCACCAGGCGCTTGCGGAATCACGTACGCTGCCGACAAACAGGGCGAAGGCCGACCCACAGGCCGAGGCACCGCCCACGCCAGCGAACAGGATGGCCGCATCAAGCAGCAACGTGCGGTAATGCAGGTGCCGCAGGCGTTGCATCAGCATGTGGCGGTCACTGTCGTCCTTGTCATTATCGCCCTTGCCATCCGTGTGCGTGGCGGCGTCGAGTTTGTCGCGGATGCTTTCGATATGGTCGCTGACACGGGCAAGGCGCGTGTTGAACAGGCCAAGCAGCGTGCCAATGCCCGACAGCATGAAAACCGGCGTCAGCGCGGTCTGGATCAGGTGGGTGGCGCCGTCAATGGACTCATCGGGTAAAAGGCCGGGAAGAAGGGTCACGAACGGGGGGTGCTCCAGTCTTGGCTTGGGGTGTCAGGAAGGGGCGGATTGTGTGGCTGTGGCGCGTATCGTCAAGAGGGAAATGTTGCGATTTCGGTCTGATTGCTGCCGGAAACAGCCATTTGCGCCTATGTCATGGACAGGAGGATGCCTGCTGCTGATAAAACGGACGGCCTCTGGTATGGGAGGGGTCTGCATATCGCCAGACACGGGAAAGGATGCCATGTCACACAACTATGCTACCCCCATGACGCCGGAAAAACGCCTGGCGCGTGTCCTGTCGCGTATTCCCGCCGACTGGTCGATCTGGGTCGAGCGGACGCCGGGGGAAGGGGATGCGATGTCGTGGCGTGCTGCCGTCGGCCCGCAGCAGGCGGGACAAGAGACGCAATGGTGCACCGGGCACGACACGATGGTCGATGCGCTGGAAGCGGCATGGCGACATGCACGGCAGCAATAACCACCGTTTCAGAAGCCAGATCATCAGAAGAAAGTTTTTGGTGAAGCTTTTTCTAAAAAGCTTCGGAAGAAAGCCGCCTTTTTAGAGACAAGGTGGCACCCAGAAACTTTTATTTTTTATCAGCAGGTTATTTCCAGACGTGTTTCCGGCGGACAACGCATGCCACGGTCATGCGATCAGGGATCGGCAGGCGCGCGGATATGCGGTATCTGCCGCCCACGACAACAGAAGTGCCACCTTATGGCACGCAGGAGGATAGAGTGCGGGTGCTGGTCACCGGAAGTGCGGGCTTCATCGGATTCCATGTGGCGCGTCGCCTGCTGGAAGAAGTGCACGAAGTCATCGGTATCGATGGTATGACTCCCTATTACGATGTTGCGCTCAAGCGGCGGCGCCACCTGCTCCTGTGCGCCCATCCGCGTTTTGTCGCCCACGAGATCATGCTGGAGGATCGGGCGGCACTTGCCCGTGTTGTGGAGGGCGCGCGGATCGGCACCATCATCCACCTTGCCGCGCAGGCGGGGGTGCGGTACGGCGCGCACCGGCCCGATACCTATATCGACAGCAATATCGTTGGCACGTCCAACCTGCTCGACCTGGCGCGCGGCATGACGCTGGACCATGTGCTGCTGGCTTCCACCTCGTCCGTCTATGGTCCCGCAACCGACCTTCCTTTTGCCGAGACCGAACGCTGCGACTATCCCATCAGCCTGTACGCCGCGACCAAGAAGGCGACCGAGGTGCTGGCCCATTCCTTTTCCCACCTGTCGGGCACGCCGGTGACGGCGCTGCGGTTCTTTACCGTGTACGGGACATGGGGCCGCCCCGACATGGCGCTGTTCCTGTTCGTCGATGCGATCCTGCGGGGACGTGCGATCGACGTGTATGGCAATGGGCAGATGGAGCGTGACTTCACCTATATCGATGACGTGGTGGAATCCGTCCTGCGCCTGCTGCCCTGTGTGCCGGTCAGTGGGGATGTGGCGACGGGGTGCAGTCCGGTCGCGCCCTATCGCGTGGTCAATGTGGGCAACGGGCAGCCCGTGCCGTTGATGGATTTTGTCCACGAAATCGAAACATGCCTTGGCCGGCCGGCCCGGATCAACTTCCTGCCGATGCAGCCGGGGGATATGAAACGGACATGGGCCGACGCCTCTCTGCTGGAACGCCTGACGGGTTTTCGCCCCCAGACGCCGCTGCAGGCGGGGGTAGGGCGTTTTGTGGCCTGGTACCAGGATTATTACGCCCGGCATGACGGATGAAGATGCAGGGCAGGTTCAGGAAATACAAATCACACGATTGTTTGTACACACGATTGTTTGAACAGATTTGTGCGATCTGTAGTTTCACTGCAACTGTCCAAGTTAAAATCAGCGTTGAAATCACATTTTCATGATGCCGATTTTAACGCCTCCGGTTCCCTTTTTCCGCCCCTCACATGAGGAGTTTCACGTCAATGGCCACTTTCACTGCGAGATCATTTTTTCTTCTCCGTGTTTTGGATCCATGGTCTGAGCCTGTTTAACGACT
>NZ_NKUF01000123.1 GCF_003206495.1 Gluconacetobacter entanii
GCTCTTCGAAAGAGGCCCCTTTTTTTGGGCTCCCGCCGCTTTGTGGTGAGCCCTGATGTTTGTGCCATCCAGAAAAGTCATTCCGAATGCCACTCCCTGTTGTTCCTGAACCAGTGCGAGCAGCCGCTCCCATACGCCGAGCTTCGCCCAGCGGATGAAAAGCTGCGCAGCCCGCCACCACGGACCCAGTTCAGCGGGGATACTCCGCCATTTCGCGCCATTCTCATGACGCCAGAAAATCGCTGCTATCGTCCGCCGCAGATCATGTGGCGGCGTCTTGCCCCTCGGGCGAACCTCCTCAATCAGAGGTTCCCAGATCGCCCATGTCTCGTCCGTAAAGGTGCCTGTTCTGTCTCCTTCTTCCATCCCTACAATATGGGAAGAAATTCAAGATCTAACAGGCCCTAGAGTCCGGCAGACGAAAGATTCCTTTTATACAATCCAGATTGCGGATTGCGATCTGCGTGTGTGTCTTTTCCCGGAAGGCGCTACCGGGATAGAGTTCGCCGCCTTCCTGGAAAAGGCCGCGCACCGTATCATAAGGTGCGAGATGAGACCCTGTGGCTTCAATAGAATCGTGAAGATACCTGATAACAGCGCAGTCGAGGTTACGAAAAAGTTTATCACTATTTACGTCGTGCCGGGAATCATGATTCACCGGCATCGGTATATCATCCGTGCTTAATGTCTCTCGCAGGCCTTCATAGGCGGTCTTGAGCATCTCCAGGTCTTCGCGTGTCGTTAAATCAAGACAGTTGCCCAGATCTACGACCAGACCAATAACGAACGGTTTGAAACCGGAATCCCGGCGCTGTTTCTGATATGCCCATTCTTGCGCACGTAACTGGTCGGACTCCCAGACATAGAAACCCGGTCCAAGCCAATCGTAGTCGGTCTCCGACGGAGTTGGTGCGCTTTCTCCGTTAATCAGTTTCCGGCCGACCTCTTCAGAACAACCATGATAACCGAGTACAAAAGATGTATGAAGAGCTGTCAACGCAGTTACGCTTTAAGCATGCCCTCAATGCGTGGGTCACGCGTGTACTCTTTGGTAACCGCGCCTTTGCTATCGATAATCCCCATTCGCAGCAAAGCCGCATGGGCTGTCCGCTTGCTCTTCGTGTTCGCAAGGGTTTGCTTTCTTATTGCTGCCAGAGCAACCTGATGGGAGTTCAGCTTCATGGTGCTACATATAAGAGCCCGATCCGAAAGTTTTTGAACAATACCAGCCTGTTGTGATTCATCCGTCTTTGCGAAGAGATGGAGTGAATGGTGACATGGACTGGTATTGC
>NZ_NKUF01000124.1 GCF_003206495.1 Gluconacetobacter entanii
GATCGCCTGCGCATCGAGGCCTGCCTCGTGGTACTGGGCGGCCTGGGTGTTGTGGTCGATGAAGCGGTCGGGCAGGGCCATGGGGCGGAAGCGCACGCGGTCGAGCAGCCCGGTCTTGGCCAGGTGCATCATCACGAACGCCCCGAACCCGCCGGGCGCGCCTTCCTCGATGGTGATCAGCACGGCATGGTTGCGCGCAAGCTGTTCGATCAGCGCGGTGTCCAGCGGATTGGCAAAGCGCGCGTCGGCTACCGTGGGCGCAAGCCCCTGCGCCGCCAGCATGTCGGCGGCCTTCAGCGCCTCCGCCAGGCGCGGGCCGAGCGAGAGGATCGCGATCCCGCCACGCTCCGGCCCGGACTGGCGCGTCATCTCGCGCACGATGCGCCCGCGCCCGATCTCCATCACCTTGCCCGCCGCCGGCAGGTCAAGGCCGAACCCGCCGCCGCGCGGGTAGCGCAGGGCGATCGGTCCCTCGTCAAATGCCGCCGCCGTCGTGGTCATGTTGAGCAGTTCAAGCTCGTCACTGGGCGCCATGATGGTGATGCCCGGCAGGCAGCCGAGGTAGTTCAGGTCGAACGCGCCGGCATGCGTCGCGCCGTCCGCGCCGACAAGGCCCGCGCGGTCGATGGCGAAGCGCACCGGCAGGTTCTGCAGCACCACGTCATGCATCACCTGGTCATAGGCGCGCTGCAGGAAGGTGGAATAGATCGCGCAGAACGGGCGCATCCCCTCGGTCGCAAGGCCCGCGGCGAACGTCACGGCATGCTGCTCGGCGATGCCGACATCGAAGAAGCGCTCGGGGAAGGCCTTGGCGAACTTGTCCAGCCCCGTGCCCGACGGCATCGCCGCCGTGATCGCCACGATCCGGTCGTCCGCTTCCGCCTGGCGCAGCAGTTCGCGCGAGAAGACGGACGTGTAGGACGGCGGCCCGGCGGGGCCCTTCTTCTGCTCGCCGGTGACGACGTTGAACTTGGCGACGGCGTGGTACTTGTCACCCGCCGATTCGGCAGGGGTATAGCCACGCCCCTTCTCTGTTATGACATGCAGCAGCACGGGGCCAAGGTCGTCCGCGTCGCGCAGGTTGCGCAGGATCTGGACAAGCTGCGTCATGTCATGCCCATCGACCGGGCCGACATAATAGAAGCCGAGTTCCTCGAACAGCGTGCCGCCGGTGATGATGCCGCGCGCATATTCGTCGGCCTTCTTCGCCGTGCGCTCCAGCCGGTCGGGCAGGCGCTTTGCCATCTTGGCGGC
>NZ_NKUF01000125.1 GCF_003206495.1 Gluconacetobacter entanii
ATGAAGCAGACGGGATTTTTTGACGTTGAAGAGCGGCTTGCCCGCTTGAGCGGGCTTGGTGATCAGCTCGAAGCATTTTCCCGGACTGTGGATTTTGAAGTCTTCCGCCCTGACCTGGAGAAGGCTCTGGCGTATTCTGACGGCAGCAAAGGCGGACGACCGCCATTTGATCCTGTGCTGATGTTCAAAATTCTGGTGATCCAGACGCTCAACAATTTGTCTGATGAGCGGACGGAATATCTGATCAACGATCGCCTCTCCTTTATGCGTTTCCTTGGTCTGGGACTTTCAGATCGGGTGCCGGATGCCAAAACGGTCTGGCTGTATCAAAAGCGTCTGACCCAGGCGGGTGCGATCGATTGGCTGTTCAACCGCTTTGATGCCACCCTGCGCAACGCCGGGTATTTGCCGATGTCAGGCCAGATCCTGGATGCCACGCTGGTAGCGGCTCCGAAGCAGCGGAACACCAATGCAGAGAAAGCCGATCTTCGGGAAGGACGTATTCCTGAAGACTGGCAGGACAAACCCGCAAAGCTGTCGCACAAGGATCGTCATGCGCGATGGACACTGAAGTTCACGAAGGCGAAGCGGCAGGATGATGGAACCATGCCATCCAGCGATCTCGCTATCCCGTTCTTTGGCTATAAATCGCATGTTTCCATCGATCGAAAATACCGGTTCATCCGGAAATGGAAAACAACGCATGCCGCCGCCAGTGATGGCGCGCGATTGAGAGAGGGGCTGCTGGATAAAACCAATACAGCCTCAAGTGTCTGGGCTGACACGGCCTACCGCTCAAAAGCCAATGAAGACTTCATGGAAAAGCAGGGCTTTGTCTCCAAGGTTCATCGCAAAAAGCCGCATCTCAAGCCTATGCCCCGGCATATCCAGAAATCGAATGCAGGAAAATCCATTATCCGGTCGCGTGTCGAGCATGTCTTTGCCGATCAGAAGTCACAGACGGGGCTGTTTGTCCGGACTGTCGGTATCAGCCGAGCCACCATGAGGATCGGGCTCGCCAATATCGTCTACAATATGCGCCGCTTCCTCTTCCTCGAAAGATTGAACGCGAGCGCATAGCCATCCAGCGGAGGACAACTCCCAATCTGCTCAAAACGCAGACCGGAGGCCATCGCAAAAACCGTCAATCAAATCGCCAAAACCCAGAAATTACCGGCCAAGCACATCAATCAGGGGTTCTTCGA
>NZ_NKUF01000155.1 GCF_003206495.1 Gluconacetobacter entanii
CGAGCTGGCATCTGACAGCATACCATTCGCTCACTGAGCGCTTCCACTCTGAGGAGGTAGCATTGAGCGCCAGGTAAATCAATTTTGCTGCGGCCTCGTCACTGGGGAAGTGGCCACGGGTGCGCACAGCACGACGGATCTTTGCGTTCAGGGCCTCAATGGCATTCGTTGTGTAAATCAGTCTGCGCACTTCCGGGGGGTAATCAAGGAACGGAATGACCTCATTCCAGGCCCTGCGCCAACTGGGTGCGATGGCCGGGTATTGTCTGGCCAGATCGCTTTCCTCAAACCTGCCGAGGGCTGCCTCGGCCTCGCTGGCGTCCACTGCCGTATAGATTGCCTTGAGAGCGGTGGCGACGGCCTTGCGGTCCTTGTAGCTGGCAAAGCTCATGGAATGACGCAGCAGGTGAACGATGCACGTCTGAATGCGGGTCCTGGGGAAAGCCGCTTCGATAGCCTGCGGAAAGCCCTTCAGCCCGTCGACGACGGCGATCAGGATATCCTGCACCCCCCGATTGCGCAGGTCACTGAGGACCTTGGCCCAGAATTTGGCTCCTTCATTTTCCTGGAACCACAGCCCCAGAATGTCCCGTGTGCCGTCAGGCAGGATCGCGAGCGCCACAAAGACGGCCTTGTTCGAGACAGCCCCGTCACTGCGGATATTGACCCGGATCGCGTCCATGAAGACGATCGGATAGCACGGTTCCAGCGGGCGGTTCTGCCAGGCGGCGACCTCCTCCATCACCGCGTCGGTAATCGCGGAAATGAGGCTCGGGGAGGCCTCAACGCCGTAGATTTCCTCGATATGCCCCTGGATCTCGCGGGTCGTCATGCCCCGGGCATACATGCTGATAATCTTGCGGTCGAACTCGGGAAAGCGACGCTGATACTTTGCGATCAGCATCGGGTCAAACGTGCCATTCCGATCCCGGGGAATATCCAGAACAACCTTGCCGCTCTCCGTGGTCACGGTCTTCTGGCTCCTGCCGTTTCTGCGATTGGGCGGCAGATTACCCTCGTCAGGTGCACCATCGGCGCGTTCCTCATCAAGGTGAAGAGTCATCTCCGTGTTGAGCGCTCGCTCCGCCAGAGCCTTCGTCAATTCCGAGAGTATGCCGTTCTTGCCAAACAGGTCGCCGGGTGAACGTCCTTCCATCAGGCGGTCCAGGAGGTCTTTATCAATGCTCATGCGG
>NZ_NKUF01000126.1 GCF_003206495.1 Gluconacetobacter entanii
CAGAACCGTCGCGTCGAAATCATCCTGCACTGATCCCAAAATCAGTCAGACTGACTTCAGCGAAAGGGAGTGCTTCGGCACTCCCTTTTTGCTGTACGGCATGATGGATTGCCGCCATATGCACCACGCCGGAGAGTGAGGAGCGCATTTCGGTGCCTGACAGATCCCCTGCCCCCGTTTTTCAGTTCCTGCGCTTCGGGATTGTCGGTGTAATGGGCCTGGGATGGGATACGGCCACCGTCTATGCCCTGCGCCCTCTGATCGGACTGAGTGGCGCTGCCCTCAGTGCATATTTCGTTGCCGCTTCGGCAAACTGGCTGTGCAACCGGCTATGGACCTTCCGCAGCCATGCGGGCAGGCAGCACGCCCTGCGCCAGTGGGCACGGTTCATGGTGGGGAATAGTGCCGGATTCTGCCTGAACCGCGGGTGCGTCCTTGTGCTGTTCCACCTGTCCGTCACCTGCCGGATCCATCCTGTCTTCGCGCTGGTTGCGGGAGCGCTCAGTGGCATGGCCGCCAATTTCCACATCAGCCGCAGGCATGTCTTCGTGCACGATGCCACACCGTCATCATCCACAAAGCCCTCCCCCACGGCGGATGACGGTCACACGACGCCGTAGACTCCGGCCATGGGACATTGTGTTATTATGGCAACGTCCCGGGAAAACCGGCATCGCCAACCCGCCGCCCCTTTTGGGAAACATAGTGCAACAATGCGGAAAATCCTTAAATTATCCTTTATTATCATGTCATTATAATATATCGTGTATACGTATTATAAGTGTAATATCAGCCCTGCCAAACTGATGGGTTTCTAAAACGAAACCGATAGCGGTATAGGATGTTACGCATGAAGCTGACTAGCGACCGCAGACATCCCGGCGGCACGACTATAAAGAACGAGTCTTAAGGAAGGACGAAAATATGCGTCTTCGCACGGCGTTACTGGCAACGACCCTGATGGCTGCCGCTCCGGCGGCCTCAATGGCCACGACGATCACCGGTCCGTATGTTGACATCGGGGGTGGCTACAACCTGACCCAGACCCAGCACGGCCACTTTGCCGACACCGAT
>NZ_NKUF01000127.1 GCF_003206495.1 Gluconacetobacter entanii
ACCTGCTGGTGGGCTTTCCAGTGCCAGGGCAGGAGTTCATGGAGGCGTGGATTGGGGATGTCATTGATCCGTGCCAGGACATCAGCGAGCCATGCATGGGGATCGACATCGTTCAGGCGCGCGGTGACGATCAGGGAATACATGGCGGCGGCGCGCTCTCCGCCACGATCGGACCCGGCGAACAACCAGGCTTTCCTGCCCAGGGCGATGCCGCGCAGGGCGCGTTCTGCTGCATTGTTTGAGAGGCAGATCCGGCCGTCAGTGAGGAATCGTGTGAATGTATCGGCACGTCTGAGAAAATAGTTCATGGCGTGGGCAACGGGATTTTTTGTCGACATGCGCCGGCAACACTCCCGCATCCAGTCGAACAGATCGTCGACCAGAGGGGCTATGTCTGTTTGACGGACTGCCAGCCGATGTTCTGGGGGCGTACCGTTGATGGTGCGCTCGGCCTGGAATATGGCGTCGATCCTGCCTACTGCCTCTATGGCGAGGGGCGCCTTGTCCCTCTCGGCGATTTTGAACAGCCCTCTGCGTCCGTGGGCCCAGCATCCGGCGGAGACAACCGGCGCGGGTTGGCGTCCCGGTTTCGCCAGAGTATTATAACCCGCATAGGCGTCTGACTGCACAATGCCGGTCCAGCCGGTGAGATGGTCCGTGGGATGTTCGCCCTTGCGGTCCCGGGAATACCGGAACCAGACGGCTGGCGGTGCTGGCCAACCAAATGGACCATCATCACGCACATAATTCCACAATCGTCCGGTGACTGTCCGGCCTTTCGCCAGAACCGGCACGGTGGTGTCGTCCGCGTGCAGGCGTTGTGCCGCCAGCACATGCGCCCGGATCAGCGTAGTCAGGGGGGCCAGCGTCGCGGTGCAGGCTCCCACCCAGTCGGCCAGCGTTGATGTGTCGAGATCGATCCCTTCGCGGGCAAAGGCATCGCTCTGGCGGTTCAGCGGCAGATGCTGCAGGAACTTGTCGCACAGGATGGTCGACAGCAGCCATGGGCCGGCGCGTCCGCGCGCGATCGGATGGAAGGGGGCG
>NZ_NKUF01000156.1 GCF_003206495.1 Gluconacetobacter entanii
TACGTGACGCAGGCGCGGGAGCTTACCATTCTGCGCCGCGAGGTGGACTTTGTCCGCGCCGTCAGCCAGACCAGTCAGCAATATGCGCTCAAGGCACTGGACGCCGCCTACCGCCGCTTCTTCAAGGGCCTTGGCGGCTATCCGCAACCGAAGAAGAAAGGCGTGAACGATGCCTTCACCTTCAACGGACGTGAGATAACCGTTGAGCGCCTGAACAACCGATGGGGTCGTGTCCGTCTGCCGAAGATCGGATGGGTCAAGTTCCGCATGACGCGCAACCTGTCCGGAAAGATAACGGAAGCCACCGTCAGTCTTACGCCTCTCGGCTGGCAGATCAGCATCGGGTGTAAGGACTGTGACGTTCAGGACTTCGCCACGGATGGCGCTGTTGGCATCGACCGGGGTGTGACTGTTCCACTGATGCTCTCGGATGGAAGCAGTTATACCCTTCCGGGCAACATTGATGCTCTGGACAAGAAGGCTCGCAAAGCCCAGCGCGTTGCCAGCCGTCGCAAGCGTGGATCGCGTCGTCATGCGAAGGCACAGCGCCGTGTCGCGGCAATCCGTGCCAAGCAGGCCCGCGCCCGGAAGCACTGGTCGCATGTCTCGACCACGGACATATGCCGGAAGTTCGGGTCGGTCGTGATCGAGCGCCTGCGGACCAGGGACATGACGAAATCCGCGTCGGGAACTATGGAGAACCCCGGCAAAAACGTTGCGCAGAAGCGTGGACTGAACCGCGCAATTCTCAACGTGGGATGGCGCCAGATCGAGACGATGCTGTTTTACAAGGCGCATCAGGTCGTGAAGGTCGATCCCCGATTTACCTCGCAGAAGTGTTCGTGCTGCGGAGCCGTAGACAGCAGATCGAGAGAAAACCAATCTCGATTTGTCTGCACTGCTTGCGGCTTCCGCGCCAATGCCGATCACAATGCTGCCGTTAATATATTGCATCGGGGGAGCACTCCGATCGTGGAGCCGCAGGTAACTGCGGCGTTGAAGCGAGAACTATCCGGGAAACCGGAAATCCCCG
>NZ_NKUF01000128.1 GCF_003206495.1 Gluconacetobacter entanii
CGTCCATCCATCAGCCTGTCCGCCATAAAATCCATGGACCAGACCCTGTTGGGAAGGGCCGGAACCGACAGCTTTTCAGGCTTTTCGCGAACCAGACGCCTGCGGGGTTTAATCCGCAGGTTGAGTTCCAGTTCCCGATAGATCCGATAAACCCGCTTATGATTCCAGATATGTCCCTGCACATTGCGCAGATACAGGAAACACAGACCAAATCCCCATCTCCTGTGAGCCTGGGTCAGCCCCACCAGAAGATCGGCAATCCTGTCGTTCTCCGCTGCCAGTCGCGGACGATAGCGAAAGCAGGTCTCGGATATCCCAAAAATCCGACAGGCCAGCGCAATGCTGACCCCATGATGCGCCACAGCTTGTGCGGCCAGTTCCCGGCGCTGGGCTGGCCGCTTCATTTTTTTCCAAGGACTTCCTTCAGGATATCCGTCTGCATGCTCAAATCCGCATACATGCGCTTCAGCCGACGGTTCTCCTCTTCCAAAGCCTTCATCTGACTGATCATCGAAGCATCCATGCCGCCATATTTCGCGCGCCACCGGTAAAACGTGGCGTTGCTAATCCCATGCTCCCGGCACAGGTCAGGAACCGGGACACCGCCCTCAGCCTGGCGGATCACACCCATGATCTGGGCGTCAGTAAAGCGATCACTCTTCATCAGAATCTCCTCATCCTTACGCTGAGAAAATTCTCATTCAAAAGTCACTCTTTTTATGGGGGGATTACCAGTTTCTCACGCAGTTCTTTCGCGCGATCATAACGAATGGAACGGTATTTCGAGGCGTTGGCATCGATCTTCGTGCCGTCGATCGACACCGTGCCGAGCCGCATCAACCCCGTCTCGCGGGCCAACTCCAGCACATGCAGGAACGCCGCCTCGATCGTAAGCTCCCGGCGACTGACGCCTTGCTGAATACTTCTGGTCTGGTTCAGCTATGAAGCATGAGCGATTTAAGAGATAGGGACGCGGTACTACCTGCGA
>NZ_NKUF01000013.1 GCF_003206495.1 Gluconacetobacter entanii
ACGAGGCCGCAGCAAAATTGATTTACCTGGCGCTCAATGCTACCTCCTCAGAGTGGAAGCGCTCAGTGAGCGAATGGTATGCTGTCAGATGCCAGCTCGCCATCATGTTCGATGATCGTTTCCCAATGGCCTGAAAAAGTGCCACCGCACAAAATTCTACACAGTCTCGCCGTCGAAAACCTTGACGCGGCTGATGTCGAATTTCCTGACTTCCTGCGACAGCCATGCCTTGTCCTCCCTGCTGGCCATCTTGTCGAAATCCGCAAGATGGACGTCAAGGAACACGCTCTGGTCACGCACGACGGTCTGGTTCGCCTCGTCAAGCTGCCGGGCATAGGCGGCCTCTTCCTGCGAATGCTTCATCAGGGTGTTGTGCCGTGCGAAATCCACGTCCTTATGGTCCGACCACACGAAATAACCGCCCATCAGCAGCAGGACACAAAGGCCGGTCACGGCCGCCGCGACCAGTAGCAGGTTGCGCTTGATGTTCAACAAAATCCCCTATCGCGCAGATTGCGTCACCGGGCGCATCGTATCCGTGAACCTGCCGTTCAGGCAATCCGTATCAACGTGGCGCTGCCCTGCGCGGCAGGACGGCGGGAACCGGGCGTCCTCATGCCTGTTCGGTCCCGGCATGGTCCGACAGCGCCGCAATCCGCGCCTGCGGCATGGGACGGGCGCTGAATCGTGCGTTATGCGTATCGCACTCATACAGGGATGCGAAGCCTGCGGCCCTGCGGGCGAGGGTATCGACCGCATGGATGAGGGTATCAGCCTTTGCATCATCCATCAGCACACTGAAATTGAGGCGCACCCACCCCGGCTTGTCGATTTCCTGTCCCGACAGGATGGCCGCGCGCAGCGTGTCCGACCGGGTCTGGTCAATCCCCATCAGGCGATGCGCATATGGCCCCGCGCAGGCGCATCCGCCACGTGCCTGGATGCCGTAGATGTCCGACAGCATGCGGGTAAAAAGCTGCTGGTGGACCTGTGCGCCCGTATCCGGGTCGCGCACCTGAAACGAAAAGAAGGGCAGGAGGGCGGTGGCACGCGGGTTTCCAAGGATGCGCAGGAACGGATTGCGTGACCAGACCGACAATGCGCGCTGGCGCAGTTCGGCATGGCGCGCCTCCATCACATCCTCCCCGATCGCGTCCTTCACCATGAAGGCGAGGGCCGCGCGGATATCGCCGATCACGTTGGGGGTGCCGGCTTCCTCCCTGCTGATGGGGCTTTGGGAATAATCATGCCCCCAGGGGGAGACGAACCGCACCGTACCGCCACCGGGGGCGGTCGGGCGCGCCTGTCGCAGGGCCGCGTTGCGCACGACCATGACGCCGGATGCGGCGGGGCCGCCGACGAATTTGTGGGCGGACAGCACGACGGCGTCCTTTTCCCACGGGGTCCCGGCCTTCATGTCCACCGGCAGGTACGGGCCACCCCCTGCATAGTCCCAGACAGACAGCACCCCATGCCGCCGGAGCAGCGCACTTAGCGCATCGGCATCGGTGATGATGCCGGTGACGTTGGATGCGATGGAAAATGCCCCGACCCGCAGCCTGCCGGCGGGCGTTTCATGCAGGGCGCGCTCAAGGGCCACAAGGTCGGGGCCGCCGGTGTCCGCCTCGGGGATTTCGATGACCTCGGCGCCGCTTTCGCGCCAGGGCAGGATGTTGGAATGATGCTCATAAGGTCCGATGAAGACGATCGGCCGCCCCCGCTCGCTCGCCCGGGCGTCCTGTGCCACGCCCAGCAGGTGGACAAGCCGGTTGATCCCGGCGGTTGCGCCCGATCCGGTGAAAATTACGGAAAACCGGTCATCCGCGCCGCACAGGCGGGCGATTTCCGCCCGGGCATGGGCGCGCATGCGGGTCATGTAGGCACCACAGAACGAGGCCTCGGTATGGCTGTTGGCGTAATAGGGAAGGACATGGGTGGCGATGAAGTCCTCCACCTGCCGCAGGGGACGGCCAGACGCCACATAATCGGCATAAAGCAGTTTATGTGCGCCAAAGGGGCCGGGGATCATCGCACCTTCGCCGATCAGTCCGGCACGCAGCAGGGCGAGTGTGTCGCCATCGCGCAGGCTGTTGGCGAAGGAGCCATAGAGGGTGGCCGGGTCGTGCATCTGTGGGGTTCCCATGACTGTCGTGCTGCGCAGAGCCTATCTGCCATTACGGGAGGTGTTTTCCCATTTTCTGCTTTGTTTTCGTCATTTTGTGGTCATATGATCCACAATGAGCAAAAATATGGATCATTTTTACCAGAGGATTCTCCGCGCGCTGCAAAATGACGCCAGCCTGTCGCAACGCGAACTGGCCGATCGTGTGGGGCTGTCGCAAAATGCGTGCTGGCGGCGTGTGCAGGCCCTGCGGGAAAGGAAGGTCATCACCGGGCAGACCGTGCGCCTTGACACGGAACGGCTGGGCCTGGGACTGACGGTGTTCGTCATGGTGCGCACCCGTCACCATTCGCGCGAGTGGTTGCAGAAATTCCGCATGATCGTGCTGGGGATTCCCAATGTCATCGACTTTTACCGCATCGCGGGCGACTATGATTACATGCTCAAGATCATGTCGGAGGACATGAACGCGTTCGATGCGATCTACCAGCGACTGATCGAACAGATCGAACTGGATTCCATCACGTCGTACATCACGATGGAGGCCATCGCCAATAACCGTGACCTGCCGGTGTGCTGAAGGGCATGTACACCGTCATGCGTGCGGTCGTGGTATTGCGCGCGCGGATGGGATAGGGACGGGGGTATGAAGGAACCGTCTTCTTCCCCCGGCAGGGCGCGCGCGCGTAAGGACGCCCGTGGCATCGCGCCGGATGTGCGCAAACGCCGCGAACGCCGTGCCTTGCTCGGCCTGATGGCCGCGACTGCCGTGCTGCTGTGCGCGGCGGCGGGGCTTCGCGCCCTGATGCTTGGTAGGCCGGCGGAGGAAATCGGCGGTCCCTATACCCTGACCGACGATACGGACCATGTCGTGACGGAGCAGTCGTTTCATGGCCATTATACATTGCTGTATTTCGGCTATACCCACTGTCTTGATGTCTGTCCTCTGACCCTCGCGACCGTGACGGCGGCGCTGGACCGGCTTGGCGCGCGTGGGGCGCAGGTCGTGCCGGTTTTCATTTCCATCGACCCGGCGCGTGACACCCCGGCGCGGGTGCATGAATATGTCACCTCCTTTTCCCCGCGCATTGTCGGCCTGACGGGGGATGCGCAGGCGATCCGCAACGTGGCGGCGGAGTTTCACGTCATGGTCCGTCCCCGGCAGATGACAGCCGCCACTGCGGGGAATTACCAGATGGATCACAGTTCGATGCTGTTCCTGATGGATGGGCGCAACCATCTGGTGTCCATGTTCCCCGTGGATTCCAGTGCCGAGGAAATTGCCACGCGGTTGCGCAACCTGTTGCCTGCCCAATAGCAAGGGGAGGGCGGAAATTGCTTGTGGGTGAAAGTCTCCGGCGGAGCAATTTTTTCAAATAAGACGGCGCTTATTGAAGCTTTTTGAAAAAATCTTCACCAAAAACTTTTTTCAGGAACTTCCTTTTTCAGGTCGTATGAGGGCGGAGAGCAGGACAATCACCACCAGCGCGGCGCCGAGTTCCGGCAGCATGATCCCCATGACCACGATGCAGGCCATGGCCGCGCCCCCGATGCGCCCATCCGGCAGCGACGCCGGAACGCCAATATGTCCGGGTGGCCTGCGGCGGGTCCACATCAGGAAGGCTGCGATACTCATGCCCAGCAGGCCGACCGCCACCACGAGGTTGAGGATCTGGTTGGCGATCCCGAACAGTTGCCCTTCATGGGCGGCCACGCCATATCCGATGACCCGGTCGATGACCGGCTTGTCCGCGAACCTATCGCGTCCCTCGACATGGCCGTTGGCGCTGACATCGACCGTCATGCGCCAGGGGCGGTCCTGCGTATCGGAACGCACCCGCCATGCCCGTCCGGCCTGTGGCGGGGGTGTCACCAGCACGGGATAGCGCAGGCCAAGCGTCGCCCCGGTGGACACCACCCGGTCGAGCGCGGCCCCATCGACGGGGGCATCCGCCGCAGGGGTGGGCGGCATATCCATGCCGGGCATGGCGGGCATGTCCTTCATCCCCGCCATGGCGTCCATTGCCGCGGGCGTACCGCCTGTCCCCGCGATCACGTTGCGCGCGGGCACATGGCCGATTTCCCAGTCCTGTATTGCCGTGAAGCGGCCGACGGTTTTTTCAACGGACTGCAACGCATACCCCCACACGAACGACCATGGCAGGCCGGAGGCAAGGAACAGCACCACAAAGATGGACAGCCACGCGCCGGTGACGGCATGCAGGTCACGCAGGCGCAGGCGTCCCCCGGCCGCAAGGCGCGGATATGCAATGCCGCCGGACCGCCCCGTGCGTCCGCGCGGCCACCACAGGTACAGGCCGGTCACAACCAGCACGATCGTCCATGACGCCACCATCTCCACGATCATGGAGCCTGCATTGCCAAGCAGCAGTTGCCCATGCAGATTGAAGATGATGCGCTCGAAGCGATGTTCTTCGGAAACCTGCTTCAGGACCGCAAGGGACTGGGGATCGACATAGACACGTATGGCGTCGCCGCCGTGGCTGACGATCACACGCACCGCGCTGTGGGATGTGCGTGGCAGTTCATAGGCGAGGAAGTGCGATCCCGGTACCGCCGCAAGCGCGGCCGTGACCACCCGTGAGGGCGCGGCCACGTCGCCCTTTGTGGCAAGATGTTCGTAACGCCAGTCGATCAGGTCATCAATCTGTGGCCTGAACAGGTAAATGCTGCCCGTCAGCGACAGGAAAGCGACAAAAGGCAGGCAGAGCAGCCCGGCAATGAAATGCCAGCGCCAGACCATGCGGTAATCGGGCCACAGCGCGCGCATCGTGCGGCGGGGGCGGGTATCATGGGGGATGTTCATGGGGGCGTCCTTAGAAACGGACCTTCACGCCGCCATAGAAGGCGCGTGGGGATCCGGCATAGATCGAGCCTGTACTGGTCGCAAGGACGGCCGCCCCTGCATTATGCCCGTTGGATGCCAGGGTGTCGGTAATGTTCGTTGCCCCGGCGATGTAGGTCTGGTTGGCGACATTCTGTATTTCGAAAAATCCATGCAGCCGCTGCGCCCATCCAAAACGTGCAGGCGGGTCGTAATGCAGTTCGAGGTTGAGCAGTGCGTATCCCGGCGCCCTGAGCAGATTGGCGTTGTCCAGCCAGTAATCGCCCCGCCACGTGACCTCGGCATAACCGCCCAGTCCCTGCAGCGGGCCGGTTGGCTGGTCATACAGGACACGCGCATTGAGGAAATGCGGGATGACGCCCGGAATGCTGTTCCCCGACCGGTCCAGCGCGCGCGACATCGTGCTGTTGGACAGGACTTCGGTATAACGGGTATAGATCTGGTTGTCGTAGGTATAGCTCAGCATGATCCGCGCACCCGACAGCGTGCGCGGCAGGGGCGTCCACGTCGCACCCACCTCCACGCCGCGATGCTGGGAGGCGGGGGCGTTGAACGTATAGGCCCCCACCGTATTTACGCCCGCCGACTGGCTGACCAGTTCGTTGTGGTAGAATTCGTAAAAACCCGTTGCCTGTACATCAAGGGTCGCGGAGGGATGCCAGTCCGCCCCGAAATCGAAGCCAAGGCTTGTCTCGCTCTTCAGCCGGGTGTTGTTCCCGTATGTGCCCTGCGGTGTGATGAACAGGTTTGACGTGGTGGGCGTGGCATAGGCCGTGCCCACGCGCGCATGCAGCGTCCAGTCGCGTGAGGGCGCATAGGTCAGCGCGGCCTCCGGGGCAAGGTTGAAGAAATGCCGGTCGGCGGCGACAGGACGCCGGCTGGTGCCGCTGGCGCTGCTGGTGAAAAGTGTCTCCTGCGCCCTCAGCCCGGAATAGGTGCCCCCCAGCCCCACGACAAGGTGCCACGCCCGTGCGAACTGCAGGTCCTCCTGAAACCGCAGGCCCGCGTTCCACTGGTGGCTCCAGCTTGACTGCGTCAGGGCGCCAGGATGGTCATGGCCCGCTGTCGTGACATTGCGGACCGCGGACAGGGCGTCGAGGTCGTCAAAGCTGATGGCCCCGGAACTGTTCAGCGCCATGCCGGCAACATGCGCCGTATTCGTGACATCGCTGCTGCCGGCATAGGAATCATACGGGCCGGTATAGGCATAGGGCGAGGTGGGCTGGTCGATATGCCGCTGGTCATAGGTGAACTGCGTGTGGACCGTGGTTGATGCGTTGACGTCATGCTCCCAGCGTATGCCCGCAACTGTCCGGCGGTCGAAGCGGCCAAGCCCTGCCGCCTGCGGACTGACGGCGATGCGCGCGCCATAGCTGCCATTGGCCAGCAGGCTGACCGTGGCGCATCCGGCGGCCGCGTGGCTGGCGCTGGCGCATCCCGACTGGAACGGGTTGGCGGCGTATTGCGCCAGCGACAGCCGCAGCGGCAGGCGTGTATCGGTAATGTTGTTGACGAATTTCACCACCAGCCGGTCCGACGGCGTCAGGTTGACCCGCAGGCGCAGGTTCTCCGTCGAGGTCTGGTAGGCGCTGTTGGCGATGAAGCCGTTGCCGCGCACGTCGCTGCCAAAGATGACAAGGTCATATTTCCGCCCCGACAGGCCCAGCGTGGCATAGTTGTTGACCATGCCGAAACTGCCGAAATCCGACCCGACCTCCACCCCGTGGATATCCGCGCCCTGGCGCGTGCGGAAATTGATTGCGCCATTGATCGCGTAATTGCCGAACACGGTGGAGGCCGGACCCTGGAAGACATCCACCCCGTCATAGGCATGCGGGTCGATCAGGTCGGAGCGCGCCGTCCCGTCGGGCTGGGTCATGGGGAAGCCGTCCTCCAGAACCTGGATGTTTTTCATGCCATAGGCCTGCCGGTCGCCCGATCCCCGGACCGACACCACGACATCGCGCGGACCGTTTCCCGCGACGAAACTGACGCCGGGGATGGTCACCACCATGTCGGCCACGCTCTGTCCGACATGGTTGGCAAAGTTTTCGCGCGGGGCGCTGTAGGTCGTCTGGCCGGCAGGATGGAATGTCGCGGGCGCATGCGATGTGCCGATGACGGTAATCCGTTCGCCTGTACCGGATGTCGTCTGCGGCGCGGGACGGGGCGCCAGGCCATGTTGATGCCGGGCATGTTGATGTGGGGGCGCTGGCGTGGCGCGATGTGCGGGCACGTCGGCAGCATGGGCCGGCGACATCGCGGCACAGGCCGCGACGGCCACCATGCAGCCAGCAACGCCCATAAGGCGCGACGGCGCATTGAATGTGGAACGCATGATTGAAGGAACCTGAAAGATGAATCGGGCGCGCCCGCGCAATGGCGGGGGCAGAAGGCGGCAGATTCAGTTCAGGTGAGGGGGCCCCTGCGGGCACAGGGCGGAATACCGTGCCCGTGGCGGCCCGCGAACCGGCGGGAATATCCACGACCCGGCCAGCATCGCGAACATACCCGGCCCCACGAAACCGGCCCCCGACATCAGGGGGGCGTCCAGTCCGTGCGCTTCGGCCAGTACGGTCGCCATGTCGGCCGTGGGCAGGTGATGGTCATGGTGGCCATCATCCGCGGGCATGTCGCCTGCGCACAGGATCGACAGCAGGGACTGCTGCTCACTTTGCGGGTGCAGCACGTTATCCGGGGCGGCCAGCCCGCCAAACGCAATACGGCCGACCAGCGCCAGCAGGATCAGCGGCCATGCGATGATGATCGGGCCTCCCTGCTGTCGTCTGGCTGTCATTGCGTGACCTTCATGGAAACGGGTGCGCCGGCAGGAACATGCAGCCGGCCAGATTCCCTTTTGACGGGTGATGCAGGACAAGGCAATTGCAAACTTTGCCATCAGACGCCTGTCGGGTTGCCATGTCTGCGTGGTGGTGGCGCAATGCAGGGCTGGATTGCGTGCGCCGGCAGCATGGCCCACTTCTCTGTCCGGGCGGGAAGGGTATAAAGGCGGGCTCCGTTATAACAGACGGTGTACGAAGCCTTCTCCAGTCAAGATGGAAAATATTGATGTCAGTTCATGATAGCCTGCGTGAGGCAATCCAGAAAAAAGTCGTTGTCGGGTTCACCTTCGACGAAAAGAACTATGTGGGTTCACCGCATGCGCTGGGTGAAACCGATGGGGTCGCGCATGTCCTGATCTATCGCGGTGAAGATGCGCATGAAAAGGGCGTGCCGCCCACCGGACAGTGGAGCTGCCTGCCGCTGACGGACATTTCCGACCTGAAGCTGCTGCCGTCCGAACCGTTCCATGTCGGCCATCCCGATGCGCATGCCCTCAAGGGCCTGCACAAGGTCGAGATCCGCGTGGCCTGACCACCGGCCTTCTCCCCGGCTTCGCCCCTGCGCATGGATGCAGGGGCGGGGCAGGAGAATACCCCCGCGCAGGGAATGTCAGGCGTGCGGATGCGCATCCGCAGGTGCCGGTGCCGGTGCTGGTGCTGGTGCAGGCGTCGGGGGCGCTGCCTCCCTGATGCGGATGTCAAGCGCAGGCGCGCCGGGCATGTTGCCCAGCAGGTTGATGTTGCTGGGCGCGGGGAACTTGATCCCCTCGCTGTTCATCCTGACCGCAAGCCGGCTGTAATAGGCGCGATAGACCTTCCATTTCGAACCGGGTGTCGTGCGGAACGCCCCGAGGAAGCTAGCACCGTTGCCATCGGCCTGCTCGACCCCGAGGAACGAGAATTCCGACAGGATCAGGTGCCCGTACTGCGTGGTCTTGCGCAGTTTTTCCAGTTCCTCATGCAGGATCGTTGCCACACGCTGCGGGTCCTCGCTCAGGTCGATCATGAAATTCGTGACCACGAGGTTGTAGTCGCGCGAGGTGTTGGCGATGGACGACACTTCGGAGAAGGGGATGATATGCAGGTCCCCATTGACCGAGCGCAGGCGCAGCGTGCGGATCGACAGGTGTTCCACCGTGCCCGAAATGCCGCTGGCGGTGACCCAGTCGCCCACCTGGATGGAATTTTCCGCCAGCATGAAGAAGCCGGTGATGAAGTCCTTGACCATGCTCTGCGCGCCAAAGGCGATGGCGGCGCCCATGATCCCGGCACCCGTCAGAAGGGGGGCCACGTTGATCCCGATCTGTGACAGCGTGGTGACCGCCACGATGATGACGATGATCGCCAGCAGCACCGTCTTGATGATGGGCAGGACGGTGCGCAGGCGACTGGCCCGTCCCTCCTGCGCGGTGGCGTCAAAATGGTTGATCTGTGTCTGGAGCGCCGCATTGACGCCTTCCCATACGATGATCGCGATCGTATAGGCGACAAGCACCGTCAGGATCGCGTCGATGACCTTGGTGCCAAGCCGCGAATACATGAAGAAATGGATCGCCGGCAGGCCCAGTGACTGCAGGAATAGCACGGCAGTCCCGAAATAGAGCAGGAAGGTCAGTGTCTTGCGCGAAATGGGATAATAATGGTCCACGCGCGCCTGCAGGCCGGGATAGCGGGCCTCCAGCGCGGGAGAGATATGGAACAGGCGGTTCTGCAGGTTGTAGGCCAGCACCGAGAACAGGCGCGACAGGATCACGACCAGCGTCGTCAGGATGACCGTGCGGATGATCCATTCATACCCGCCGCTGATATGCGTCGCCCAGATCAGCCACAGGGCGAAGTTGAAGAACATCGCCGGGATCCACCACAGGTAGACCAGCTTGCCCATGAACATCCAGAACGGCTGTTTGCGCAGGCGTTCGGATGGCTGCAGGGCAACGGCCACATGCATGCGCACCCGCCATGTGAAGATCGCAACCAGCACATGTTCCACCAGCACCACGGTACGGATGATCGCCTCCGTCCCGCGTGCCGGCATGTCGAACACCCCGCCAAGCGTGGACAGGCACACCACCACCGAAGGCGCCGCCACCAGGAAATTGAGCCAGCGCGTCACCATGAAGGCGGTCTGGTCGCTGGCATTGCACAGGCGAATGGCAGGCGAATGTGGAACGAACAGCGTTTCCATCAGCAGATAGACAACGCGCGCGACGACATAGGCGTTGGTCAGCGTGATCGTGACAAGGGCCGCCTGATGCGTGGTCGTCAAAAGGGCGGCGAACGCATATCCCAGGGCAAGGAACAGACCCACCGGCAGCAGTTTTATCAACAGGTGCAGAAGCGAATACGGCACGCGTGCCAGCAGGCGCAATGTCGCGTGCTGCGCCTGTGCATCCTGCTGCTGTGTCTGCTGTGTATCCGTATCGGACCCGGCCTGTGTCGTGGTCGTGGCCGCGGCCTGGCCAAGGCGCTGTTCGGTGGCGATGGCACGGGCCGTAACATTCTTGAGGGGGCGTCGCAGCAGGAGCGAGAAGACATGCTCCGCCGCAAGGGCGATCAGCAGGATGAAAGTCGCCCGTCCCACCGCGTCAAGCATGATGCCGCGCGACTGCTGATCGGTCAGGACCGTGTGCGTCCAGTGCACCACAAAGACAAGGTCACCGAAAAGCGCGACAAAATGCTGGGCCTGCACCAGCAGGCGATGGCGCAGCGATGTCATGTCCTGCACGAAATCGCTGCCAAGGCTGTCAGGCTGGACGGAGAGGGCATCCGTGGCGGCATGGGACGCGGGCCGTGCGGGCGGCGTGACGGGTGCAGGCGGTGGCAGTTGCGTGGCAATGGCCGAGAGCGTGTTTTCAAACGCCGCCCGTTTTTCGGGATCATTGATGACCGACAGGACCTGTTGGGCCTGTTCGCGAGTCATGCCCGGGGAGGTGGCCTCTTCCGCACGTGCCGGGGGGCAGACGCCCCCGATCGAAAGCAGCATCACCATCACCGCGACCATGCGCAGCATCACGGATGCAGGACGGTTGCGTGTCGCGCGGGGCCGCGGGAAACGGGGCAGGGAGGTCGCACCCCAATGAGGAATATCCAGAGAATGACGCATGATCCACGTTCCGTCCCGACAGCAATGTCCAGCCTGTCCGTGACGTAAATGCGGGGGCTTCATTCAGCATGCCACACAGGCGGCGTGGGTTATCGCAGACATGAATGGCAAAACGCATGCCTTAAAATGCTGCCCTGATATGCGATAAATTGTTTTATTTCCCAGACATATACATGGTATTGACACGGGTATTTGTGTGTATGATCCATTCTATATAGTAAATATATGAATAAATATTATATGATACATGGAATATTCAGGATTGGGGGCGGCTATGCTTCCCCGGCGCGTGCGTATGTACATGACCGGCACCGGGAACGGACATGCATCCCCGGGTGGGACCGGTGCAGTCATTGCGATGGAACCCAACGGTCCTGATACGGCCTGTTCTGTCCCCGCGCCGGTGCCGTGCGACGGTCATGGATGCGCCTGAGGGAGGTGCGCCGGGTGTGAAGAAGTCTTTTTTACAGGGTCATGATGCCTGATTTTCCCTGTATTTCCGCGAATGACATGAAATATTCTGTGTCTGGAATAATAAAAACCGTGCATTTGAAAGTGCTTTGATTTATGTAAGGCGCACGGCTGAACTTTTCTGCCACGGTAAAGCTATCACGTGCCCCTGGAGGCACTGTCGAGTTTCTCCGCAAATGAAGGGTTTTAATCCATGCAAGGTCGCATGGCTGCCGGGTTATATAGGAGTCCTGTCATGGCTACAGGCACAGTTAAATGGTTCAACGCCCAGAAGGGTTTTGGCTTTCTTGAGGCGGATGACGGCACGGCCGATGTTTTCGTCCATATCAGCGCTGTAGAGCGCGCGGGCCTGCATGGCCTGAATGAAGGTCAGAAAGTGACCTACGAACTGGAAACAGGTCGTAATGGCAAGACGTCGGCAGCAAACCTGCAGGCTGTCTGATTGCCACGGGAAAAGGGGTGCTCTGGCGCCCCTTTTTTGCGACTGTTACAATATAATATGAAAAAATTCTGATGCGAGGTCGCTTTGTTTCAAATGCGCTTCCTGTCAAGAATTGCTTTCGCCATCGCCAGTATCGTCCTGATCATGCTGGCCATGACATTGATGGCCTACGGTATTTCCGGGCCGATCTTCGCAATGCGGACTTCATGGCTGGGGATGCGCGATGCCGTAATCCAGGCCGTCAGCTACGTCGTGATCGCCATTGCGGTCTTTGATGTCGCGAAATATTTTGTCGAGGAAGAGGTGGTGCAGACCAAGGGCAAGCAGACCCTTGCCGAAGCCCGCGTCAGCCTGACCCGTTTCATCACCACCATCATCATTGCCGTATTTATCGAAGGCCTTGTCGGTGTCTTCGAAGTCAGCAACAAAAGCCCGGCGGACATGGTCTATCCGGTGTTCCTGCTGCTGACGGCCACGCTGATCGTGCTTGTGCTGGGGATCTACCAGCGCATGAGCATCGGCGCGGAAAAGGAACGCAAGGAGAAAGACCTTCCCGAATAAGAAAATGTCCTAAACTCACAAAAGTTTTTGGTGAAGCTTTTTTCAAAAAGCTTCAAGGGACGCCGCCTTCCTGAAAAAAGGCGGCACCCAGAAACTTTTCAATGAGTCAAACGCATTTCCGGGCGCGGCCGGTATCCATCGTTATGAAACGATCAGGGGGTCATTCCCCCTGCGGCTCCGCCGGGACTGCAACCTGCCGTGGTGCGGCAGCACGCATGGCGACCGAACAGGCCATGGTCACGGCAATATTGATCGCCAGCGCCAGCAGGCCGGTGGAAACGGCGACCGTCATCGTGCCGGCCCCGATCGTGTGCAGGGGCTTCAGTCCGTCGATCCAGCACAGCGACAGTCCCGACACCGACCCGATGGCCCATCCCGCGATCAGTGCCGGCGCAGGCATGCGCAGCGGCAGCAGTCCCAGAACCAGTGCGGGGAAGGTCTGCAGGATGATGACCCCGCCCAGCAACTGCAGGTCGATTGCGAATTTTGCGTTCAGGAACAGCACGCACAGCAGTGCGCCCACCTTGATGCCGAAACCTGCGATCCGTGCCCCTGCGACCGAATTCTTATGCCCGGTCAGGATGTTGTGCATAATCAGGTTGGCCGCGCCAATCGCCATGACCGAGGCAGGCACCAGCGCGCCGATGGCGATGGCGGCAAAGCAGAATCCGGCAAACCATGACGGAAAGATCGCAAGGAAAAGCTGTGGCACCACCTGCGAGGGGGAGGAGGTGACGATGCCCGCCGCATGCGCCATCAGGCCCAGCATCGCGATCAGGCCCAGCACGATCGTGTAGATCGGCAGGAAGACGGCATTCTGCCGTATGGTATCAGCAGATTTCGCCGCCAGTATCCCCGTCAGGGTATGGGGATACAGGAACGCGGCAAAGGCGGAGGAAAGCGCCAGGGACGCGTAAGGGATGACCTGCGAGGATGACAGTGGCTGCCCCGTTGCCGTCGGGGGCAGGTGCCGTGCCGCGACGGAAAACATGTGGCCATAACCACCCAGATAGATCGGCACGATCGTCACCGCGGCCAGCACCGCGATATAGATCATGACATCCTTGATGAAGGCCGTAAGCGCAGGCGCATGCAGTCCCCCCAGCCACGTATAGGCCGCGAGCGAGACAAAGGCGAAAACCAGCGGCAGGGTGCCCGAAAAGCCCAGCGCCTCGATCACCGTGCGGATACCGATCAGTTGCAGCGCGATATAGGGCAGCACCGCGACCAGTCCACTCACCGCGATGGCGAGTTCCAGTGTGCGACTGCCAAAGCGTACCCGCACCACGTCAGCAGCAGTGGAATGGCCGCCATTGCGTGCGATCGTCCACAGTCGTGGCATGACGGCAAAGAGGAACGGATAGACGATGATGGTATAGGGCAGCGCGAAAAAGCCATACGCCCCCGTGGAATAGACAAGTGCCGGGACGGCGATGACCGTATAGGCCGTATAGAAATCCCCCCCCACCAGGAACCATGTAATCCACGCGCCGAATTCGCGACCGCCCAGCCCCCATTCGTCATTTCCCCCCGTGGCGGGACGTGCCCGCCCGCGTGAGAGCAGCGGTCGCCACAGGCGCACGGTCGTGCCGAGGATGATGGTGGCGAGGAAAAAGAAGATGAAAACGCCAATCCCGGCCATGCCGGGCGCAGGGGCCGTGTTCATGAGTGTTTCCCCGCTTTCCATGCGCACCAGATCAGCACGGAGGTGACGGGCACCCATGCCAGTTGGTACCAGTAGAAAAAGGGAAAACCGAACAGGATCGGGTCCGTGCGGTTATACAGTGGCACCCACAGCAGGCCCACGAACGGGAGAAGGAGCAAACAGGCTTGTTTCATGCTGACCGTCTTTTTTGTTTTTAGTGGCCGTGCAGGAACATCTGAAAAATTGTTCAATATGTCAAGTATTAATATATATTTCTAAGTAATTACAAAAATATCACCAGTAAAATTGTGCGACGCACAATGGATGCATTTCATCCGGACATGAAAAAACAGGGATCAGCTTCGGCTTTCCCATCCGCTGCCGAGTGCCACGTGCAGGTCAACCGTCCTGTGGAGCCAGTCGATATGGGCGCATAATTCCGTGTCCTCGGCCCGCAGGGCCGACTGCTCGGTTTCCAGCACGTTCAGGAGGTCGGATATCCCCGCCTCGTAAAGCCGGCGACTGCGCTGGTTGGCCAGGCGGCTTTGCCGGGCCGCCTGGTGCAGCAGGATCACATGCGTCTTCTTGCCATTCCATGCGACGATGGCATCCTCCACCTCCCGTAGGGCCGTCAGGATCTGCTGGTGGTATTTCAGTCGCCCGGCCTCGGCGATGGCCTGTGCGGACCTGACGCGCGCCTGCTGCTGCCCCCCATGCCCGAGCGGGAGTGACGTCATGGCCAGCGCCTGCCACGCCTGTGCGCCCGCCGCGAACAGTTGCGAGAAGGTGGAGGCATTGGGGTTGTAGGTCAGCGGAAGCACAAGGTCGGGATACATCCCGGCCACTTCGGTCCCGATATCATCCATCGCCTGTGCATAGGCCCGTTCCGCGCGGCGTATGTCGGGCCGGTGGCGCAGCAGGCGAACGGGCAGGGTCTCGGGCGCGGGCGGCACATGTGGCAGCGGTACGGTGGAGGCCAGTTCCGTGCGCAGGTCCCCGGGAAGGCGCCCCACCAGGATCTCCAGTGCATGCATGCTCTGGCTGATTGTCTTGCACAAAACCGCGCGCTGCGACTGCTGGGCATGCAGCAGGGAGGCCGTCTGTGCAACATGCAGTGTATTGCCCACCCCGGCCTGCTGCAGGCGTATGGCGCGGTCATGCAGGTGTCCGGCCGTGACGATATGCTGGTCAATGATGGCCAGTCGATGCTGCGTGCCGCGCAGCGTCATGTAGTTCCGCGCGATTTCGGCCAACACGGTCAGCATGATGGCATGCCGGTTTTCCTGTGCCTGCGCGATTATCTTGTCACGGGCATCCACCTGATGGCCGATGCGCCCGAACAGGTCGATCTGCCAGCTTGCCCCGAAGCCGTACGACAGCATGGAGGCATGCGGATCACGTGGCAGCTCGTCGATATGCGGCATTGCATTCGACAGGCTTGTGGATTTCATCAGGTCGCCATTCTGGCTGCTGAAATCGATCTGTGGATACCATTGCGATGCCTCGATATCGCGCAGGGCATGGGCGACCAGGACGCGTTGCGCGGTGGCACGGATGTCGTGATTGGCGTCGAAGGCCAGCAGGATCAGGCGATCAAGGATCGGGTCATGGAACTGTTGCCACCACTGCACCAGTTCCTGCGGGCGGAAGTCCTTATCGCTGGCTTCGTCCTCGTGATAATGCCCGGGAAGGGCGACGTGTTCCGGGTGGTAGTGGGGGCCAACGGAACACGCGCCAAGCAGGCCTGTCATGACAAGAAGAAAGCACACATGTGAAAAGAAGCGGAAACTCCGGAATTCAATTTTCCCTATGCTGAAACTTCCCATGAAACCTTTATATGTGGAAATATATTTCCTGTCTTTTTCCTGTTTATTTCAAATATTTATCTGTTTCTTTCTTTGTGTGTTCATGTCGTGACAAAATGTACCATTCCCTACAGGTTGGCGATGACCTTCAGGCCGACAAGCGCCGCATTGGGAATGTGGTGCGTTTCACCCGGATGGATCATGTATTCGAATTCCGGCTGGACCAGTACACCCGGTGCCGCGTCGATGGCGTAATAGGCCTCGATGATATGTGAACTGGTCTGTGGCGCCCGCACGGCACTGCCGAGAGAGTAGCCCGCATCCTGGATCAGGACCTGGCCTTCTTCCTTGCGGTGGCTGACATGGTACCATGAATACATGATGCCCAGGCGGTCCGTCATGCGTGACGGGATGACGGCGGCGAACGACAGGCCGCCATAGGCCTGGTCCGCGATGGAGGTGACATGCGGGGTGTTATGGATATATCCCGCCATCAGGTAGCCACCGGCCATCTGGTTGCGTCCCCCCCGGCGGTAGATCATCTGGTCGCCTTCGAACCAGAACATGTCCATCGGCGCCGAACGCTGCCGCCCGGCGGCCGTGCGCAGGGCGGCAGGCAGGCTGACCCCGATCTGGTCGGGATAGCGCGTGGTGTCATGGGCATATCCCAGCACGTAATGCCCCGGCAGGCGGTTGCGCGTCAGGAACGGCTGCCACGTGAATTCGATAGGCAGCATCAGGCCCGTCGCCGGTTCGCTGCCCCATGCCCATCCGCTGGGATTGCTGGCGAGTGGACTGACCTCATACGCGCCAAGCTGGATGGCGGTATCGCGCGTGGGGCGCAGGCGCAGGCGCGCGCCCCACGTGGCCTTGGGATAGACACTGAACCCGGGGTCAAGCTTCAGGGCCACGGGGGCGGAACATGTCACCATGAAGGAGCACAGCAGCGGTGATGTCGCGAACACATGGGTCAGCGCCATGCGGCCGAACGTGATGTCGAGGTGATTGTTCAGAAGCTTCTTTTCCGCATAGAAATCAACCAGATGCGCAACCATATGTCCCGACAGGCCATAGACTTCCTGCAGGTTGACGTAATATTCCCCCACCCGGTCGCGGCTTACGGCGCGGCCCGCGCGCTCCATGACCAGCGTATGCACGGACCATCCCGTCAGGTTCGCCATCTTTTCAAGGTCGAAGTTGACCTGCCCGGTCAGTTCATGGACGTAGCTCATCCCGCGCTGCACGCCGCCGTCAATGACGCCCATGGCCTCCCCCTTGTAGGTAAAGGCGAAGCTGACGCCATGGTTGAGCAGCATGGACCTGAAGTCCCCAAGCTGCGGGACCAGATGGCCGGTGCCCGCGGTCGGGACGTAGTAGGGATCCTCGAGGTCGGTATCACGCAGCGCATCCACGGAGGCGGGAAGCAGGCCGGCAATCCCTTCATGATGGCTCAGCGCGTCGAGTTCGATCTTGTGGAACGATGTCTTGTCACCGGGACTGCTGATGGGCGCCACGCTGAGCGGGGCAAGGCCGGCCGTGGGGATCAGCGGCACGCCGCTTGGTGGAATGGGGGTGTTGGGCGGACGCTGTATGCTGCGCGGGGTCGGGCCATATTCCTCGGCATTTTCGCGGTGGGCCGGAACGGGTGCGGAAGGGGAGGACGGCGCAGGTGCGTGCGATGTGGTGGTGTCCGCCACGGGTTGGGCATGTGCGCAATGTGGCAGGACAAGGCTCGCCGCCGCCGTCATGACGGAACACATAAATGCAGGCAGCGCACGCGGGGACGAAGACGCCGTGCGGAAATCGTGCGGCATGTTTTTCATGACCATGACAGTTCTTTTTTTATTATTGTCAGGTTTTGCTTGTTATGGATTTTCCAGAGTGCCGTCCCGTGGGGAAGGCCATGTCATGGTACGCGCGCTGCATTCCTCCTGTCCGGTCGGACCAGGACATGAACCTGCCGGTCAGGGCAGGACATGACGGTTTGTGGATGGGAAATGTCCGGAAAACGCTGGGATGTATCAGGCATAGTATTGTTTTTTCTTTTTTATGTTTTCTTGGGATCGTATCAAAAAAATAAGCCAGTCAAACAAATTAAATTACAGGTAAGTTTTTTGCGATGCACAAAAAATACCCGTATGACTTGGTCTGTGTTTTGTTGGTATTCCGACTGTAAAGTAAAGATTCGAGGTGAACGGGTTTATTTGCAAGGTCATCACCTGTCGCGATGATCGCGTGGAACGCACCATGCCGCAACTGTTTCGTCCCCCGTGGGTTAGCCGGGATATGACATTGCTTGCAGGGCAGGAAATTGCGATGACCAACCCGGTAAATCCACGTCTGCGTGAAGGCTCCCCCTATCCCCGTGGCGCGACATGGGACGGGAAAGGCGTCAATTTCTCCCTTTTCTCCGCCCATGCCTCCCGGGTTGAGGTCTGCCTGTTCGATGAACATGGGGAAAAGGAAGTCGAACGCATCACCCTGCCGGAATATACCGACCAGATTTTCCATGGCTGGATTGCCGATGTACGGCCGGGGCAGTTTTACGGATACCGTGTATATGGACCGTATGAGCCTGAGTCAGGGCATCGTTTCAACCCGAACAAACTGCTTCTTGATCCGTATGCACGTGCGCATATGGGCGACCTGAAATGGGACGATGCGCTTTTTGGCTATACCATCGGTCACCGGGATGCGGATCTCAGCTTCGATACCCGTGACAGCGCGCCATTTGTGCCGAAATGCGTCGTCATAGACCCGAATTTTGACTGGCGCGGCCAATCGGGTCGCAATCCGCTGCCATGGGACCAGACGGTGATCTATGAAACCCATGTCAAGGGATATACGAAAAAGCATCCCCATGTGCCCGAAGGCCTGCGTGGCACCTATGCCGGGATGGCTGTGCGCGAGGTGCTGGAGTACATAAAGTCCCTTGGCGTGACCTCCATCGAATTCCTGCCGGTACACAGCTTCATCAGTGATGAATACCTGCTGAAAAAGGGATTACGGAATTACTGGGGCTACAACACCATCGGTTTTTTCGCGCCCGACCCCGGCTATGCCTCTGACCGTGCGCAGTCCTTGCGGGAATTCAAGGAAATGGTGTCGCAGATCCATGATGTCGGGCTCGAGGTCATACTTGATGTTGTCTATAACCACACGGCCGAGGGGAATGAACTGGGGCCGACGCTGTCGTTCCGGGGCATCGACAACGCTTCCTATTACCGCCTTGTGGCGGATAAGCCGCGCTATTACGTCAATGACACGGGCACCGGAAATACCGTCAACCTGTCGCACCGGCGCGTGATCCAGATGGTGACCGACAGCCTGCGCTACTGGGCCGATGAAATGCATGTCGATGGTTTCCGTTTCGACCTTGGGACCATACTGGCGCGCGAACCCAACGGTTTTGATAACCAGTCCGGATTCCTCAAGGCCTGTTCGCAGGACCCGACGCTGGAGACGGTGAAGATGATCGCCGAACCCTGGGACTGTGGGCCGGGCGGTTACCAGGTGGGGGCGTTTCCGCCGGGTTGGGCCGAATGGAATGACCGGTTTCGTGATGATGTCCGCGAATACTGGAAAGGAACGCAACTGGCGAGCAGGCTGTCCCCACGCCTTCTGGGCAGTCCGGACCTGTTTGACCATCAGGGGCGCAAGCCATGGTCCTGCGTCAATTTCATAACGGCGCATGACGGCTTTACGCTCAATGACTGCGTTTCGTACAATGACAAGCATAACGACGCCAACGGGGAAGGAAACCGTGACGGGGCGTCGGACAACAATTCCAGCAATTATGGCGTTGAAGGCCCGACGGAAGATCCACGGATCATCGGTATCCGTGAACGCCAGATGCGCAACATGCTGGCGACACTGCTGTTTTCACAGGGCACGCCCATGCTGCTGGCGGGGGACGAATTCGGGCGGACACAGTTGGGAAACAACAATGCCTATTGTCAGGATAACGATATTTCATGGATCGACTGGTCGATGCCGGAACGTAACGGGTCGCTTGTACGGTTCGTCTCCCGCCTGACGGCGTTGCGCAGGCAGTTTCCCATCCTGCGTCGCGGGCGGTTCCTGACGGAAGCCTATAACAGTGAACTCGATATCAAGGAACTGACATGGGTCAACGCCACTGGCCATGAAATGGCGATCGGTGACTGGGACGTGACCCGCTGCCTTGGCCTGATGCTCGACGGGCGGGCGCGCAGGACCGGGATCATGAAACGTGGGGAGGATGCGACCCTGCTGCTGGTCTTCAATTCATGGCATGAGGATGTGCAGTTCGTGCTGCCCTCCGTGGCGGAGCAGCACTGGCGCCTGCTGCTGGATACCAATATGGCCCATCAGGAGAAAGGGGACGAACGGCTTTTCCCGGCCTGTACTTCCTATCCCGCGGTGGGACGTTCGGTGCTGCTGTTCGACCTTGTGGCAGGATAGTCAGCGGTTTCGGGAAACCCCCTATAAAAGCTTCACCAAAAACTTTTGAAGGTTTTATGCCTGTTCCGCTTCGTGGCGGAAGAACAGGGCCCCGAGGGGTGGCAGCGACACGCTGACGGAGCAGGAATGTCCGTGCGCGGCATGGGGCCGCGTCTGTATGCCGCCATAATTGCCGACATTTGATCCCCCATAAAGGCTGCTGTCCGTATTGAGGATTTCGTGCCACGTTCCTGCATGCGGCACGCCAATGCAGTAATCATGTCGCGGCACGGGCGTCATGTTGCATACGACCATGATCGTGGGTGTGCCGGCACTCCGCCGGATCCATGCAAAGACCGAGTTTTCGTAATCATCTCCCACCAGCCATGCAAACCCTTCGGCGTTACCGTCCGACAGGTAAAGCGCGGGATGGGTGCGGTACAGGTGATTGAGGTCACGGATAAGCTGCCGGACCCCGTTGCCCTCGGGGGTGTCAAGCTGGTGCCAGGCCAGTTGGGATTCGTGATTCCATTCCTCCCGCTGGGCAAGTTCCCCGCCCATGAACAGAAGTTTCTTGCCCGGATGTCCCCACATGAAGGCAAGGTAGGCGCGCAGGTTCGCATGTTTCTGCCATGTGTCGCCCGGCATGCGCTGGATCAGCGATCCCTTGCCATGCACGACCTCGTCATGGGACAGGGGCAGGATGAAATGTTCCGAAAATCCATAAAGCAGGCCGAACGTCATTTCGTTATGGTGGTAACGCCGGTGGATCGGGTCATGGCCCATGTAATCCAGCGTGTCATGCATCCACCCCATGTTCCATTTGAAGGTGAAGCCCAGGCCGCCTTCGCTGACGGCGCGCGTAACACCGGGCAATGCGGTGGATTCCTCCGCGATCATGATGGCGCCGGGGGAGCGCACCGCAACGGTTGCGTTCAGGTGCCGCAGGAAGGCGATGGATTCAAGGTTTTCGCGTCCCCCATGCACATTGGCGATCCACGCCCCCGGCGCGCGGCTGTAATCGCGGTACAGCATGGAGGCGACGGCATCCACGCGCAGGGCGTCGATATGGTACTGATGCAGCCAGAACAGGGCGCTGGCGATCAGGAACCCGCTGACTTCGCGCCGTCCGGTGTTGTAGATCAGGGTATTCCAGTCGGGATGGTATCCTTCGCGCGGGTCGATATGTTCATAAAGGGCGCTGCCATCGAAACGCGCCAGCCCGTGCGGGTCGGTCGGGAAATGCGCCGGCACCCAGTCCACGATGATCCCGATCCCCGCCAGGTGGCAGGCATTGATGAACCGGGCGAAGCTGTCGGGCGGCCCGAACCGGGCGGACGGCGCGAACAGGCCCAGTGGCTGGTATCCCCATGACCCGCCAAAGGGATATTCCGCAATGGGCATCAGTTCGATATGGCTGAACCCCATCTCCACCACATACGGCAGCAATGTCAGGCGCAGTTCGTCCCAGTCCACATGACCTGCCTGCGCATGGCGCCATGATCCGGCATGGATTTCATAAATGCTGATGGGGGCATTGATGTCCTGCCGTGTCCCGCGTGTATGCATCCATGCATCGTCCGACCAGTCGAAATCGATCGTGGGTGTAACGACGGAGGCCGTGGCGGGCGCGACCTCGGCCGCAAAGGCCAGCGGGTCGGCCTTGAGCGGCAGCATGTCCCCCTGCGCGTCAAGGATCTCGAACTTGTAGCGCTCTCCGGCCCCGATGCGCGGGATGAACAGTTCCCATATCCCATGTTCATGGCGCAGGCGCATGGGATGGCGGCGCCCGTCCCACATGTTGAAATCCCCCACGACTGAGACACGGCGCGCATTGGGGGCCCATACGGCAAAGCGCACGCCACTGATGCCCCCGATTTCCATGACGTGCGCACCCAGCACGCGGTACAGGTCCTGATGTTCCCCACGTGCGATCAGGTGCAGGTCGAAATCCCCCAGCAGCAGGCCAAAGCCATAGGCGTCCTCGGTCTCCTGCACGCCGCCTTCCCATTCCACCCGCAGGCGGTAGGGGGTGCCGGTCGGGACATGGCCGATGAAGACGCCGCCGGGATGGACCTGCTCCATCGGCCATTCCGCAGGCCCCTTGCGGCGGCCGCGCCTGGACGGGGCGGCGTTGACGAGTGTGACCGCGCGTGCACCGGGCATGAACACGCGGATGATATCCTCCCCCTCGCCGGGATGGCGGCCAAGGAATGCAAAGGGATCCCCAAGCCGCCCGCACAGGAGGGCTTCAAGCCGGGCGTCGGCATCATGCCCGGCGCGAAGGGTGGGAAGATGTTCCGTCACGGCCGTTCTCCTTGTGCTGAGGGTTTTACAGGGGGTTGCGTGGGGGGCGGGTCAAGGAACTGGTGCAGTCCCGCGATCGGCGTGCCGATCCATGTCGGGCGGTTCGCGGCCTCGTAACGGATTTCATAGGCCGCCTTTTCCATCACAAACAGATGCAGCAGCGCGGATCGCGCCTGTTCCGTGCCAAGGGCCGTCGCACTTTCCCCGATTCCTTCGCGCCATCCTTCCATGAAGGTCCGGCAGGCCTCGTCATGGAATGCGCTGACATATTCCGTTGCCCGCTCGGCGGACTGTTCGGCGGCGGGGTGGCTGGTCGTATCGCTGTCGGCAAGGCGCGCGGTATCGGCGACATAGGCGATCGAACGCAGCAGTCCCGCCACGTCACGCAGCGGACTTGCCTTTTTCCGCCGTTCGGCAAGCGGGGTGAGGGGCTGCCCCTCGAAATCGATGATGACGGCGTCATTTTCCACCACCAGCACCTGGCCCAGGTGAAAATCCCCGTGGATGCGTGTCCGCAGCGTCCCGACGCCTGCGGACGCCAGCGTGCTGACCTGTGCCAGCAGCGCGTCCCGCCCCGCCAGCAGTGCGGCCGCGCGCGCCTGATCCTCGGCATGTGGCCAGTCGTGGATACCGGCAAGGACGTCGAGCGCACGCACGACCTCCTCATGGATGGTGGCGGCCAGTGCGGCGATATCATCCGCGCCCACCCGTTCGGGGGTGAAGGCCGGATTGTCGCTGTCCTGCGCCAGGATCGCGTGCATGCCGCCCAGCCTCTGGCCAAGGGTGCGGAAGAATGCGACATGTTCGGCGCGCATGCCGACCTGTTCCTCCCCACTGAGCGCAAGGTCGGTGGCCGTCCCGCGCAGGTAGCCCAGCGTCCAGCTCCATGCGTCGCCCTGGTTGCCGATGAAGCCCTCCATGATGGCAAGTGTATGGGGCGTGCCCTGCGGGTCCATCCGCAGCATTTCGCCAAGGAAGGGCGCGATGCCGCGCGCGCCCCTGTGTGTCAGGAACTCCGTCATCTCCACTTCGGGATGCAGGCCCGCATGTGGCTGGCGGATCAGCTTGAGGACCACCTTGTCCGCCACGATCAGGGAACTGTTGCTCTGTTCGGAGGACAACCAGTGGATGGGTGCGTCAGGCGGCAGTTCAAGCGTGCGGAAGGCGTCGGCGGGGCGGAAGATGACCTCGCCTTCACGCGCGGGCAGGCGGGTTTCCTCCGCCATGGCCTTCAGCATGGCGGCAACGAATGCGGGCAGGGCGAACGCATCGGTCAGGTATCCGGTCAGCCTGCCGCGGCGCACGCGCGACAGGGCCAGTTGCTGCGGCAGGGCGGGCAGGCTGTCCGTATCCCACGCGATGCCCAGCGGCAGGAAATAGCTGGCCTCCCGCTCGCCCGTGGTTGCCGCGATCTCGCACAGGAGGAACTGCGTACCCAGCGTTATGGCCTCGGTCATATGGATATGGTCGATCGCATGTCCCCGCGCGGACGCCCATCGCCGCATCGCCAGATAGAGTGGCAGCAGTTCCCCTTCCATGACCGTGCGCAGGGGCGCGTCGGTCAGTTCGCGCAGGGACCGGCGCAGGACCAGCGTGCGGAATTCCGGCAGGGGTTCGGGGGCCGGGACATGCCATGTCGGGTTTTCCGTCACGCTGCACAGGCGGAACCACATGAAGCCGTAAGGCGGCAGGGTCAGCAGGTAGGGCAGTTGCCCCACGGGGGGAAAGACGCTTTCCGCCATCATTTCCACCGGAACCCGCCCCGCAAACAGCGACAGGTCAAGTTCCACTGCCTGCGCGGAGCGTGCCAGGTTGGCGACGCACAGGATGGTGTCGGTCTCATGTTCACGCAGGTAAGCCAGTATCTTGCGATTGCCCGGCGAAAGGAACGTCAGCGTGCCCCGGCCGAACGCATGCGAACGCGCCCGCACCGCCAGCATGCGCCGCATCCAGTTCAGCAGCGAGAACGGGTCGCGCCGCTGTGTCTCCGCATTGACGGCGGCATATCCGTAAAGCGGGTCCATGATGACCGGCAGGACAAGGCGTTCGGGGTCCGCGCGCGAAAAGCCGCCATTGCGGTCGGGCGACCACTGCATCGGCGTGCGCACGCCATCGCGGTCGCCAAGCTGGATGTTGTCGCCCATGCCGATTTCATCGCCGTAATAGACGACCGGCGTTCCGGGCATCGACAGAAGCAGGCTGTTGAGGAGTTCGATCCGCCGCCGGTCACGTTCCAGCAGGGGGGAAAGGCGCCTGCGGATGCCAAGGTTGAGGCGCGCGCGCCGGTCCGCGGCATAGGCGTTCCACATGAAGTCGCGTTCGCTGTCGGTCACCATCTCCAGCGTCAGTTCGTCATGGTTGCGCAGGAAGATCGCCCACTGGCATGTCGGGGGGATATCGGGTGTCTGGCGCATGATGTCGGTGATGGGAAAGCGGTCCTCCCGCGCCATGGCCAGATACATCCGCGGCATCAGCGGGAAATGGAACGCCATGTGGCATTCATCGCCATTGCCGAAATATTCCCGCGTGTCTTCCGGCCACTGGTTCGCTTCGGCTAGCAACATGCGGTTGGGAAAGCGTGCATCCAGTGCGGCGCGGATACGGCGCAGGACGGCATGGGTTTCGGGCAGGTTCTCGTTGCTGGTGCCGTCACGTTCCACCAGATAGGGAATGGCGTCGAGGCGTAGCCCATCGACACCAAGTTTCAGCCAGAACGCCATGATCCCGAGGATCGCGCGCAGGACATGCGGATTGTCGAAATTCAGGTCGGGCTGGTGGGAATAGAAACGGTGCCAGTAAAATGCCCCCGCCACCGGGTCGCGCGTCCAGTTCGAAATCTCCGTATCGCAGAAAATGACGCGCGTACCGGCATATTCCGTGCCGGTATCGGACCAGACATAGAAATTGCGTGCGACCGATCCTGGTTTCGCCTTGCGCGCGCGCTGGAACCATGGATGCTGGTCCGATGTGTGGTTGATCACCAGTTCGGTGACCACGCGGATGTTGCGTGCATGGGCGGCGTTGATGAAATGGCGCACGTCCGCCATCGTGCCGTAATCGGGATGCACCGCGCGATAGGCCGAAATGTCGTAGCCATCATCCTTACGCGGCGAGGGATAGAACGGCAGCAGCCAGATCGTGTTGACGCCAAGGTCGGCGATGTAGTCCAGCCGTGAGGTCAAGCCACGGAAATCGCCGATCCCGTCATTGTCGGAATCAAAGAATGATTTGACATGTACCTGGTATATGACCGCGTCCTTGTACCATAACGGGTCGGTTGCCTGTGCCGGGACGTGTCCTGTCATGCTTCATGTCCTTCCACCGGGCGGACATGCCAGATCGCGAATGGCAGGTCGTGCGGATCAAGGCGGATGTGCTGGATCTTTCCGTGCCATGTCCCGTGCCGGTCATGCACCAGGTCATGCACCCGGATGGAGGCGTTGTCCGCCAATCCCCATTCCCACAGGGGAACTTCGAAATCGGCTTCCTGCACGCGGGCGGGGTCAAGGTTGATGGCGACCAGCACGACATCGGACATGTCGGTCATGCCCTTTGCAAAATATATAATGGCGTCATTGAACATATTGTAAAAACGCACGCCCCGGTGCGTCTGCAGGCAGGGGTGGTCGCGGCGGATCGCGTTCAGCATGGTGATTTCAGCTATGATGTCGGGTCCGTGCTGGATATCGCGCTTCCGAATCTGGTACTTTTCGGAATCCATATATTCCTCGCGCCCCGGAATGGGCGTTGCCTCGCACCGTTCAAACCCCTCATACATGCCCCACAGGCCCGACAGCGTGGTGGCCAGCGCCACGCGGATCAGATGTGCGGCGCGCGTGCTGTCCTGCACGAAAAACGGATTGATATCCGGCGTGTTTACGAAAAAATGGGGGCGAAAAAAGTCGCAGACAGGCGCGCTGGTGATCTCCGTCATGTAGGACATCAGGTCTTCCTTGCCATTGCGCCACGTGAAATAGGTATAGGATTGCGTGAATCCCGCCTTTGCCAGTCTGTACATCATGCCGGGATGGGTAAAAGCTTCCGCCAGGAAGATGGTTTCCGGATAAAGCGCGTGTATGTAGGCAATCATCCATTCCCAGAACGGCAGGGGCTTGGTGTGGGGATTGTCCACGCGGAAGATCCGCACACCTTCACCGATCCACAGCAGCACGATATCGCGCAGGGCCAGCCATAGCGACTGGATGGCCCCTTCGGCATAGAAATCGACATTTACGATATCCTCATATGTCTTGGGCGGATTTTCCGCATGCCGGATCGATCCGTCCGCGCGGTGGTCAAACCATTGCGGGTGCTGCGTGACCCACGGATGGTCGGGCGCGCACTGGATTGCGAAATCCATCGCCAGTTCCAGGCCGTGCGCGCGTGCCGCCTGGTTCAGGTCGCGAAAATCGCTGAAGGTGCCAAGCTGCGGATGAATGCTGTCATGCCCGCCCTCGTCCGATCCGATGGCGTACGGGCTGCCGACATCGTCCGCGTCCGCATGAAGGGCATTGTTGCGCCCCTTGCGATTGAGGCGACCGATCGGATGGATGGGCGGGAAGTAGAGCACGTCAAAGCCCATGTCGCGGATATGGGGCAGGCGCGCGATGACGTCGCGCAGGGTCCCGTGCTGGTGCGGTACGGGGCTTTGCGAACGGGGAAACAGTTCATACCAACTGCCATATCGCGCGGCGCGGCGATCCACGAAGATCGGGACGGGGGCCGGAAGCTGCGTCAGGAATGGCCGTCTTGCGACATGCGCCATCAGGGTGCGCACCTGTGGCGAAAGCAGCAGGCGTAGCGCCTCCTCCTGCGGCAGGTCCGGTAGTATTTGCGCAAGGTGCAGGCACTGCTGGCGCTCCGTATCATGCGCGTCCGTTGCGGCGGCGTGGATCAGCAGGCGCGCATCTTCCACGTCCTGCGCGCTGACACGGCCTGCGGCCTGTTTCTTCTCAAGGGCGCGCGCAACGGAGGCGTAACTGTCCACCCAGGCCGTGATCGTGTATTCCCATGGGCCGATCCGGTCCGGATACATGAAACCGCGCCAGCGGCCGTTCCCGATCATCTCCATGCGTTCATGCCGCCAGCAGGCCGTGTCCATGGCGCGCCAGCACAGGCGGGCCGCCAGAAGGTCATGCCCGTCCATGAAAATATCGGCCTCCACCATGACCGGGGTGTCAATTTCCGCCTTGGCGGAAAACCGGGAGGGGGTGATGGCGGGGGTGACGTTTTCAATGACGATGCGACTGTGGCGTGCGGCGGTGCGCGCATCCGGGGAGGGATGGGTCATGACCGGCGCATGCTGCCGCGCGCCCTCCAGCACCCGTACCTCGCCCGCACGCAGGCCAAGCCGCCCCTTGCGGATTTGGTGCGCGACCGCGATATCGCCATCAATCGGCCCGAACGCCGCCGGATCCAGCGGCAGGGTCGCAATGGGGAGGAAGGCCTCCTGCCCTAAGGACGCATTCGCCAGGACCAGCCGCGTATAACGCTCCGTGTGGAACGCCAGGACCGTGACCGGTGCGTCGGCGGATGTCAGGCGCATGGGACGTGGCAGCGTCTTCCCACGTCGCATGGCAATCATCCGCCCCGCCGCGATGATCGCATCGCGCACCCTGATGTCCTGCCCGTCATCATCGTCTGCGCCAACAAGCAGGCCATCCCCGGTTGCCCCGCACAGGCGCAGGTTCATGACCACCTGATCGCACGGCGGCAGCGGGGCCGACCCGCCGGGCAGGGGCTGCGGACATGCAAGCCGCCCGACACCGGGGGGAAGGGGCGCCCATTCCGCCTCGAACCACGGATCGCGCCGGTTCCACCATGCGAGAGAGGAACTGACCATGTTCACCCCGCTCAGGGCGACCTGACGCACCATGTCGGGGGACAGGCCCGCCGTCCATGCGATCCAGCGGCATGCGGGTGTGATCGCGTGCGAGGAGCGGATGATGTCCCGCAGCATTTCGGGAGGCACATCCCATGGTGCGTCACAGCGGAACCCCGCCACGCCTGCCTCCAGAAGAGGACGCAGGACCGTGGCCCAGTATCGGAGGATTTCCTGGGAATGTCCGGCAAAATCCCATCTGGCGGCACGCGGGTCATGATCCGGCAGGCACCATGTGGGATGCTGGCGCGCAAGCGTTCCATCCCGCGCCATCCGGTCAAGCGGCAGGTCGAGCAGGATGGCGATCCCATGTTTGCGCGCCGCGGCACATAACTGGCGCAATCCCGTCGCGAACGGGACATCCCATGACAGGTCCGCGCTTCCTTCGGAATGGGAGGATACGAGGAACGGATCCCCGGTCGCGGCAAACAGGGGCGCAACCAGCAGGTCGGTAAAACCGCTGGCGGCCGCGCGCGCCAGCAGCCGTGCCCAACCCTCTGGCCGTCCTATCGCCGCGGGGGGCAGGTAGCGGATGACCGGCGACCATGACGGCAGGTCGTCATCGCTGGTGTGGACATGCGGTTGCGGATTGCCTGACACCATGCCGGTTCTTTCTTCGGGCTTGCGTATCGGCGGGCCGCGATCCCGGATGGGCAGGGCGACCCGATGATAGGCTCAGAACGGCGAAGTCAGGAAAAAGGACGGACAGGGCAGGGGAAAACAGGATAACAAATCCGTGTTTCATGCCGGAAACGGGATCAGTCGAGGGTGCCATCCACCATGACGAAGGGCTCCCCGCGGGAGCAGGTTTCGACACGGGCATGGATGCCGTAGGTCTGTTGCAGCAGGTCGGGCGAGATGACCGTGCGGGCGGGGCCTGCGGCAATCAGGCGTCCGTCACGCATGATGATGGCGTCATCGGTCATGCGCACGGCGATGTTGAGGTCATGCAGCACGATCATCGTCACGATGCCCCGCGCCGCCGTCGTGCGCCGCACGATATCCATGACCGAAAACTGATGATGCAGGTCCAGCGCGCTGAGCGGTTCGTCAAGCAGCATCGCCTCCGGCCGCCGTCCCAGCGCCTGCGCGAGGCCCACAAGCTGTCGCTGCCCGCCGGAGAGTTCATCCATGTAGCGCATCGCCAGGTCCTCGATCCCGAAGGTGGCGAGCGTCTCGAGGGTTTCATCAATCACGCCGGTTTCGCCCATGGCCTGCATGCCATTGACATGGCGCGCGGCGATCAGGGATTCCAGCACCTGCAGATGCACAGGTGCAGGTAACGCCTGCGGCAGGTAGACACAGTGGCGCGTGCGCTGCGTCAGTGGCATGCGCGACAGTTCCATGCCGTTGAGCGTGATGACGGCCGGTGAAGGCACGATCCCCGCCACCGCCCGCAGGAATGTTGACTTCCCGCTGCCGTTCGGACCCAGCAGCGCGCAGACGCGCCCGCAGGGAAACGGGGCGGGGTTGAGGTCATGCAGCACGGTGCGGCGGCCGTAACTTACGCTGACATGCTGCGCGGACAGTCCACTTTCGCTCATGACAGGCCCTGCCGGCGCAGGACGATCGTCAGGAAAAACGGAATCCCCACCAGTGCCGTGACAATGCCGGTGGGGATGATGACGCCGGGAATGATGTTGCGCGCGGCAACCGATGACAGCGACATGATGAGGCAACCGACAAGCATGCTGCCCGGCAGGTAGAAACGGTGGTCCTCCCCCAGCAGGCGGCGCGCGATGTGGGGGGCGACCAGTCCGATGAAGCCGATCGTCCCGACAAAGGAGACCGCCAGCGCGGACAGGATGCTGATCCGCAGCAGCGCCGCACGCCGCACGCGCGGGATATCGACCCCCAGGCTTGCGGCGCGTTCCTCGCCCATGCGCAGGACCGTCAGGCGCCATGCCGCGCGGAACGACAGCGGCGCAATCAGCACGCACGCGGCGGCAAGGATGCCGATCTTGGGCCATGTCGCACGTGTCAGGCTGCCCATCGTCCAGAAGACGAGGTCCTGCAGCGCGTCTTCGCTGGCGATGAACTGCAGGAGGGAGACAAGGGCATGGAACATGAAGACCAGCGCGATGCCGAACAGGACGACCGTCCCCGTGCCCGACCCGCGCAGGCGGGAGACGAGGTCGAGCAGGAAGACCGACCCGATCGAGAACACGAAGGCATCGGTGGAGACGATCCACGTTTCCGGCACGCCGGGGATATGCCATTGCAGGATGATCGCAAGTGACGCCCCTAACGCCGCCGCCGCCGAAACGCCCAGTGTGAACGGACTGGCCAGCGGGTTGGCAAGGATGGTCTGCATCTCCGCCCCCGACAGGCCAAGGGCAGCCCCCACGCAGATCGCCATCAGGGCATAGGGCATGCGGATCTGCCAGACGATCACGCTTTCACCCGCAGGGGCGTCATGGGGGTGCAGCAGGATATGCAACAGGCGCGCGGGCGACAGGCCCGACGGGCCCAGCGCGAAATCCAGCGTCACGGAACATGCGATCAGCCCCGTGATGACCGCCATGACCAGCACGCGCCGCCGTAACATCGCGCGGTACAGAGCGTGGATGTCGCCTGTATCGAGACTGCGCCTGGTGATGGGGGTGGGGGAGATACTGCTCATGCGGCCTCAGGGCGTGATCCAGAATGTGCCCGTCTGCGGGACCGGAAGGAAACGGTCATAAAGTTCCTTCTGCGTCTTCGCGGGGTCGATATCCGCGAACAGGTCGGGATGGAACCACCTGGCCATCACCTCCACCGCAAGGATATTGTAAGGAGAGTCGTAGAAGGCATGCCACAGCCCATAGGCATGGCCGCCGGTTACGGCGCGCAGGGTGGAAATCCCCGGCCGGTCCTCCACCGCCCTGAGCGAGGAGCGGGCCAGTTCGGGGGAGACCTCCGCCCCCATGCGCAGTCCCGGTCCTGCCGCTTTCGGTCCATTGGTGCCATCGGCGATATAGATGTCGGGGTTCGACGCGATCACCTTTTCCAGCGAGATGTCACCGATATATCCGGGCAGGAGGGGGGCTGCGATATTGTTGCCGCCCGCGGCCTCGATGAACGCGCCCATGTTGCCCTTGCCCGCCGTGTGGCAGCAGCTTTCACGCATCGCCGCCAGCATCTCGATAAAGACCCTGGGGCGGTGGTCCGCCGGGATTGTGGCAACGGTCCGGGTGATGCGATCAAGGTGCGACTGGTAGAAATCGATATATTCGCGTGCTTCGGCTTCGCGGTTCAGGACGGTGCCGAGGATACGCATCGACGGGATGGTGTCATGCAGGGGATTGGCGCGGAAATCCACGAATACCACGGGGATGTGCGCGGCCTCCAGTTGGTTGACAAGCTCGCTTGACGCGCCGGGGCCGTGCCCGGAAACCGTCAGGATGGCAAGGTCGGGATGCAGGTCCAGCACCTTTTCGGGGCTGACGGTATCGGCCGTGGTCTTGCCGATCAGCGCGACCTTGGCCGCCGCAGGGAAACGGGCGACATACTGGTCATAACTCTGGGTATCGGCGCCACGGAATTCCCCCTGCCAGCCGACGATGCGGTCGAACAGGTGTGCGCGCTCCAGCGGGGCGAGCGCATAGATCAGGCGCCCTTCGCCAAGGATGATGCGGTGTACGTCCTGCGGGATTTCAACCGTGCGTCCCGCCATGTCCGTAATGGTGGCGCCGTGGGCCTGCGTGGCGCACAGGCCGCCGGTCAGCGAAATGGCCGCGAGGAGGGCCGTCATTACACGTCCGCACCGATGGAAAATTCGTTTCATGCCGGTTTTCCTGCCTTGCGTTGCCCCGCTGTCGCCATACGCACGATATGCACGGGGAATTCCTGAGCAGGGTGTGCTGATAATGATAATTGTTATCATTGTCAATTTTCGGCCGCCGCCATGACCGGATGCCCGGCGCGCCCGGCGCTGAGATTATCAGAACACGGTGTGCATATATCTGCATTCGACTTTGGCATGGGGGTGGTCTACTGAAATCCGTAATGCATGCCTCTGCACACCATATGCAGCCAGTGGGAAAAGGTCGGGCGACAATGAAGGAAATGGCGGCGTGAGGCAGGCGATACGTGGTGCGGGCGGGTGGCTCGACCGGTATTTCAGCATCTCGCGACGTGGTTCGACCCCCGGGCGGGAAGTCGTGGCCGGGGTGACCACCTTTGGCGCCGTGGCCTATATCATGGCGGTCAACCCGGCCATCCTGTCGATGGCGGGACTGGACCACCACGACATGATCATGACGACCATCGCCGCATCGGTATGCGGGACGCTGCTGATGGCGCTGATGGCCAACCTGCCGATCGCGCTGGCCCCGGCGATGAGCAGCAACATCATCTTCGCACAGGTCGTCGTGATGCATATGGGCATCAGTCCGGCCGTCGCCTTCGCCATGGTCTTCCTGGGCGGGATCGTCTTCGTGCTGCTGGCGCTGACGTCATGGCGTCAGAAGATCATCGACGGGTTTCCCGAACCTGTCGTCTGCGGCATCCGCTGCGCCATCGGGGCGTTCATCGTGCGGATCGGCATGACGACCAGCGGCCTGCTGGTGCCCTCGCACGATGGTTTCGCCTTTGGCCTGCTGCGCCAGCCTGCGGTTGAGCTTGCGCTGGGCGGGCTGGCGCTTGCGATGGTGCTGTCATACCTGCGGGTGCCTGCGGCGATGCTGCTGTCGATCGTCGTGACAAGCTGCGCGGGCCTGTTCGTGCATGGTCCTGATGGCAGGCTGCTGACACGCCTGCCCGCGCATGTCTCCGACTGGCCGCATTATCCGTATCACCTGCTGTTCGCGTTTGATTTCCATGGGTTTTTCGCGAACATCCTCGTCCTGTTTCCCGTTACGCTGTATTTTTTCCTCAGCGACTTTTTCGATGCAACGGGGACGATGATGGCCGTTACCCAGCGTGCAACGCAGGGCAGGGGCGGGCCGCCGCTGCCGCTGGGGCGTTCGGCCTTCTGCGCCGATGGGGCCGCCAGCGTGATCGGGGCCAGCCTCGGCACCAGTACGGTCTCGGCCTATCTGGAATCCCTTGTGGGGGTGGAAGCCGGGGGCAGGACGGGCCTGTGCGCCATGGTCGTTGCGGTGCTGTTCGCCGTGTCGTCGTTCTTCTGGCCGTTGATTACCGCCATTCCCGCGGTCGCCACCGGCCCGGTGCTGATTGTCGTGGGGGTGGGGATGCTGTCCACGCTGGCATCGCCACAGACGCACGCCCTTGATGACCTTGCCTCCCCCCTGCTGATGGTGGTGATCACCCTCATGACGGGGAATTTCATGCTGGCGCTGGCCTGTGGCCTGCTGCTGCACACCCTCCTGCTTCTGGGGCGGCGGCAGTGGTGGCGGCTGACGCCCATGCTGGTGGGGCTGGATATCGTGTTCGTCGTCTTCCTGTGGCTTGAAAGCGGCATGCAGGGCTGAACGGACGCCGGGGTTCAGAAATCGTCCTCGCCCATGAAACAGTGGGCCAGCAGCAGGCGCGATGTCGCGTACCATGCCTCACGAGCGGCATCGTGATTATCGCACATCTCCGCCTGGACCATCGCCCCGTCGAGCAGCATGCACAGCGTGCGGCCCAGCGTCGTCGCGGTCTCGATCTCCATCCCGCCGGCCTGCAGAAGCTGGCTGAAGGCGCTGCACATGCTGTCCTTCTGCGCCTGGAGCAGTTGCGTGATCTCGTCATGCCGGCGGCGGTATTCGGCGGCGGCATGCATGAACATGCACCCGTGGAAATCATCGCTTCTGAACAGCGCGTCGTACCAGTCGAAAATCGCCCGGATCTTCGCCAGCGGCGTCTGCTGCTCATTGATCGCAAGCGCCAGTTCATCCTCGATCTGGTGGATGTGCGTGGCGATTGCCTCTGACACCAATGTGTCCTTGGTCGGGAAATGGCGAAAGACCGTGGCCTTGGTCACGCCGGCACGGACGCGGATCGCATCCACGCTCACGCTCTGGTAACCGACACGGTTGAACAGCCATCGTGCGGCGTGCAGGACCTTGGTGCGCTTTCCATGCCGGGAGCCATCGGAATAAGCGGTGGTGGGCATGAATGGTTATGCCTCGTATCGATTTGTTGCATTGCCAATCTATCTTTATAAAGCATATCTCGCAGGTTGGTAGTTCATTTTGTGGTGTGGCGTGGATTTGTGATTGAATCCGCCGCGCCGTCCCGCGCGCATTTTGGGCGCGTGGCGTCCGTCCTGTGCAAAGAGCACGCAATTTCATGCGGATGGGACCAATTTATTTTACTTTCCGAACAAAATGGGGCGTGCCAGTAATGGATTATCGCACATGCCGCCACCCCGGTTTTTTGTGGAGCCGGCCCCCGGATTCCCAGAACGGAAAGATTTTTGCCTGATGCTTCCTATCCTGCACCGCTCCCGCCGCTTCCTGCATGCCGCCTGCAGTTCCATGGCGCTGCTTGCCTCGCTGTGCGCGCCCGCGCTGGCCGATACGTCGTCCGTTGCGCTGATGCCGCGCCCGCATTCCGTCACCCTGTCGGGGCAGGATGTCGCGGCCACGGGTGGGGTGCGTATCGAATGGGCGGGCAGGCCAACGCCGATGCTCCGCCGCGCGGCAGAGCGTTTTTCCGCCCGCTTCGCGATGCTTGCAGGCGCCACGTCCGCTGGCGGCACGCCGCTTGTGCTGCGTATCTCCAGCAGGGTCGATCCTGCGTACCTGAGCGTGCATGAACGTGAACATTATACCCTGAACGTCACGTCGCAGAACGGGATCAGCCTCGATGCCGATGGCCCTGCCGGCGTGGTGCACGGGCTGGCGACGCTGCTGCAGCTTGTGGTCCAGACGCCGCAGGGGCCGGTCATCCACGAGGCCACGATCGACGATGCGCCGCGTTTCGCATGGCGTGGCGTGATGATCGACGTGTCGCGTCATTTCATGTCGGTGGAGACCATGAAGCGTCAGCTTGACGCCATGGAACTGACGAAACTCAACGTCCTGCACTGGCATCTGAGTGACGGGACCGGTTTCCGTGTCGAAAGCCTCCGCTTCCCCCGCCTGCATCAGGTTGGTGGCCATAACCAGTATTACACCCAGGCGCAGGTGCGTGACATCGTGGCCTATGCCGCCGATCGCGGTATCCGCATCGTGCCGGAATTCGATGTGCCGGGCCATACGCTGTCCATACTGGAGGCCTATCCCGAACTGGCGGCCCAGCATGTCCCCACGGCGGAGGAGCGGGAATCCCCCTGTTCGATCACCATCAACACGGTCAAGACCAAGGCGATCTGCAACAAGGTCTATAACCTGAACAACGCCGCGTTCGATCCGACCAAGCCGCAGACACTGAAGTTCGCGACGGAACTCTATGCCGAAATGGGCCGCCTGTTCCCCGACCACTATTTCCATTCCGGCGGGGACGAGGTGGCGCCCAGGCAGTGGAACGAAAATCCCGCCATCGTCGCCTATATGAAGAAGCACGGCTATGCCGATGCCCCGGCGCTGCAGGCCGCGTTTACCGCGCAGGTGGAGCGTGCGCTGGCACGGCAGGGCAAGATCATGATGGGCTGGGATGAGGTCAGCGAGGCCCCGATCCCGCGCGATGTCGTGGTGGAGGCATGGCGTGGGTCGAAATGGATCGCGTCGGCCACACAGGCGGGGCATCCGGTGGTGGTGTCTTCGGGCTACTATCTCGACCTGCTGAATCCGTCGTCGGAGCATTACAAGGTCGATCCCTATGACCCCAAGGCGGTCGGCCTGTCGCCTGAGGAAGTCGCGCGTGCGCGGCCAAGGCAGGGACCGATGATCGACGCCTTCGCGCTCGACCCGAACGTGCAGCCCCTGACCGCCGCGCAGCAGAAACTGGTCCTTGGTGGTGAAGCCCCGCTGTGGAGTGAAATCGTTTCCGATGAGATGGTCGATGCGCGCCTGTGGCCGCGTTCGGCCGCGATTGCCGAACGGTTCTGGTCCGATGCCTCGGTGCGGGACGTGGCGGACATGGAAAAGCGCCTGCCCGTGATCCAGCATGAACTGGAGGCGACGGGCCTGCAGGCCAGCGCGCATGAAAACGCCATGATCGCGCGCCTGACGCCGGGCAATGTCGGCCCGCTGCAGGTGCTGACATCGGTGACAAGCCCCGTGCGCAATTACGCCATGAACAGGCTGGCATCGCACAGCGGCGACGCCATGCTGAACGCACCGGGCGCGATTGCCGCCCCGGACAGTTTCGAGGCCAACAGGTTCAATGACATGGCGGCGCGTTACGTCGCGGGGGAAAAGGACCTTGCCGTTCCGCTGCGGCAGATGCTGAAGCTGTACCTGGCCAATGATGCGGGATATGCCGCCGTTGCGACGACGCCGCTTTTGCAGGATGCGCGCCCTGTGTCGCAGCAACTGGCCGCCGTGGCGCGTGTCGGGCTGGAGGCGATCAGGAAGCATCGCAGCCATGGCCATCACTGGCACAAGCGCGTCAACAGGCTGCTGGCCCAGCAGGACGCCACTTTTGCCGGGTGCGCGGATGCCGTTGCGTCCTATACGCATGACCAGCCCCCTTCGGGCCTGCTGATCGATATCCTGCCGGGCCTGCATGCGCTGGTGAACCACGCGCATTGATCCCTGTAATGCCGGGCCTATGAAATGGCTGTTTTCATGAAGCTGACGCGCAGGGTGGTCATAGGGGGCGGGATCGCCCTGTGTGGGGGCGGATTTTCGGGCGTCCGGGGGGCATTTGCAAAAAATCCTGCCTGCGACACCGATGTCGTGCATACGGTCCAGACAGGGTTCGAGGGGCTGCGCGCCGACGGTTATGGGCTGCTGCGGGGGCGCAAGGTCGGGCTGATTGCCAATCCGACCAGTGTTGGCCGCAACCTGCATCATATCGCCGATATCATCCACGCCGATGCCAGCATCAACCTACAGGCCATCTTCGGGCCGGAGCATGGTTTTCGCGGGTCCGCCCCCGCAGGTTCGTCAGAGGCCCTGACCCGGGACCCGAAGACCGACGTCATGGTCTATGACATCTATAACGTGTCCGGCCCCCGGCTTGATGCGATCATCCGCAGTTCCGGCATCGATACGATGGTCTTTGACATTCAGGATGTCGGGGCGCGGTTCTATACTTACATCTCCACCCTCTATGACACGATGGCGGCGTGCGCGCGACTGGGGATTGACTATGTCGTGCTTGACCGGCCCAACCCCATTTCGGGAACCCGCGTGGGTGGTCCGGTGCTGGATCCGCGCTTTGCCTCGTTTGTCGGGCGGCAGGCCATCCCCATCCAGCATGGCATGACGGTCTGCGAACTCGCCAGCCTGTTCAACGCATGTTTCATTCCCACGGTGTCCGGTCGTCCCGTGCAACTGCGCCATGTCGGGATGAAGGGATGGACGCGCGACCTGTTCTTTGACCAGACGGACCTGCCATGGGTTCCGCCCAGCCCGAACATGCCGACAGTGCAGACGGCGATCGCCTATCCCGGGACGTGCCTGTTCGAAGGGACGGACCTGTCGGTTGGCCGTGGCACGGCGATGCCTTTCCTTTATCTTGGCGGTCCACGCCTTGATGCGACGGCGTGGCGCGACCGGATGGAGCAGTCCGGGCTGCCCGGTGTCGCATTCCGCGATGTCGCTTTCGCCCCCGTGGCATTTGTGGACAAGGGGGCGATGGACCATGGGTTGCAGATCGTCATTACCGATCGCAAACGGTTTGATGCCGTGCGGACGGGACTGACGCTGCTGTCCACCCTGCGTAATCTGACGGGTTCGGTGCCGTGGCGGGGAAAGGATGCACGGACATTCGACCTTCTCATGGGAACGGATACGGTCCGTCACCAACTTGATCAGGGAACGGCGCCCGACGCCATTATCCAGTCATGGCAGCCGGAACTTGCCCGCTTCATGGAAACACGGAAGAAATATATGCTTTATTCCTGAATCCGGGGCGCAGGGAAAGAATATCGCGCACCTGCGCAAACGACAGAAAGTTTTTGGTGAAGCTTTTTCCAAAAAGCTTCAAGAGAACAGTCATTCCTGAAAAAAAGACCGCATCCGGCAACCTTCGGGTCAGCAGGTTTTCCGCAACGGCCCTTCATTCACTGAACAGGAACTGCCGGGTGGCAATGCCAGCCGCCCCCGTGGCCCAGTCGGTACGCCGCGTTTCGCGCAGGGTCAGGGTCGTTTCCCAGTCGGGACGGGGCATGACGTTGGTTTCCATGGTCTGGCGCAGTACCGCGCCAAATACGCCTTCACGGAACGGTTCGTCCAGCAGCACGACCACCTGGCTCGGGTCGAATAGCTGCACTAGTTGCGCCACCGCCAGTCCCATGGCCCCGCCAGCGGTATGAAGGATGCGAAGTGCGTCGGCATGTCCGTCGCGCGCCAGCATTTCCAGTTCCTCTGGTGATCCGGGCAGGCCATGCTGATGCGCCATGGACCGGATGGCCTGTAGCGAAGAAACGGTGTCCAGGCATCCCCGCTTGCCACAACTGCACGGGCGTTCGGGCTCGCGCCCGTCAGGCCAGAAAACGGTTGTGTGGGAGATTTCGCCCGCACCGCCATGGAAGCCGCGATGCAGTTTCCCATCGACGATATGGGCGCATCCGATGCCCCCGTCGCCCACGATGATCATGCTGAAATCCGGACAGTCGCGCAGGATGCCGAACAGATGTTCGCCCTGTACCAGCGCATTCGCATCATTTTCAGCAAAGACAGGTACTTTCATCCGGTCCTTGAGTGGCGTGACAATATCGACATTGCGCCATCCCAGCGCTGTCGAGCGCAGGCACATGCGCCTGTCGCGTGCGACAAAACCGGGAATGGCAATGCCGATCCCGCCCAGTGGGCCGGCCCTGTCACCTGCCTGTTCCAGCAGGTCGTCTATCGCCTTGGCGATCTGGTCCACGCACAGGTCCGGGTCGGATATGCGGGGCAGGTCCATCTGGACCAGGATTTCCCCATGCAGGTCCGTCAGCAGGATCTGTCCGGGGTCCGATTGCAGCGAAACCCCCGCAAAGCAGGCGGAGACGGCATTCAGTCCCAGCAGGATGGCGGGCCGTCCCTGCCCGAACACCAGTTCCCGTTCGGACAGGATGTTGCGGTCAAGAAGTTCACGCGTCAGGGTCGAGACTGTAGCCTTGCTCAGGCCCGTGATATCTACAAGCTGTGTCCTGCTGATATTGCCCATCGTGCTGATGGCGCGCAGCACCCGATATTGTCCTGACGTAAACATCTGCATCCTGACTGGCTGTCCCTGTAGATTGTTTTTAATTGATACGAAGCCGGAAGACAATTAGTATGAATGTCGAACTTAGTGAGTTAATTGAATGATTCCGGATGCTTTTCCGTGGGCACGGCCTGCCACCGATACAGGTTCTGCGTATCGAGATCAGCCCGTCATACATAACCATCAGGAGAAGATCCGGTGATACTTTGCGCCGATATCGGTGGATCCTATATCGATTTTGCGGAAGCCGACCCCAGCCATCAACTGGCGCACCGGCAACGCCTGCCGACACCGACTTCTGATCTGGAAGGGTTTGTTTCGGCACTGGCCACCATGACCGCCGGGTATGATCCCGCCATTCCGCTGCATATGGCGATTGCCGGCGTCTGCGCGCCCGATACGGGGCAGACGCGCACCGCCAATATCCCCTGTGTCAATGACGTGCCGTTGCGTGAACTGCTGACCGGGCGTCTGGGGCGGCATGTGCTGGTGGCCAACGATGCACATTGCTTTGCGCTGAGCGAGGCCATGCAGGGCGCGGGAAAGGGGCATGAAATCGTTTTCGGGATCATTCTGGGGACAGGGGTCGGAGGGGGCCTGATCATCCATGGCCGTCCTGTCATCGGCCGTGGCGGCCTGGGGGGCGAATGGGGGCATGGTCCCTTCATTGCGCAGTCTGCCGGGGCGGACGCCATCCCCTGCCTGCCGTGCCAGTGCGGGCAGAATGGCTGCCTCGATACGATTGGCGGCGCGCGTGGGATCGAACGCCTGCACCAGCATCTGGGGGGGGAGGTGCTGCATGCCCGCGACCTTCTGGCCAACTGGCAGGAGGGCGAGGCTTCCGCGCGGCGCACCGTCGATGTCTGGCTGGATCGCATGTCCGCCGGTCTGGCGATGATCGCCAACGTGACCTGGGCCTCCATCATGCCGGTTGGCGGTGGGCTGGCGCATCAGGTGGAACTGATCTGGGCGCTGGACCGCATGGTGCGCGATCGCATCCTGCGGGAGCAGGGGAGCGTACTGGTCGTTCCGGCCAGCCTGCCGGCGGATTCCGGCCTGATCGGTGCGTCATGGCTCAGGGATTGAGGGGCGGGCGCTTCCTTTCCCGGATTGTCTGGCAACGGAATTAATGCAGGGCGCCTGCCTTTAGGGCCTCCATCGCAGGTGCCCGGAGGAATTGTGACAAAAATGCTACGATCCTGATGGGGCTGTAATCTGGGTGTGTTTCGAAAAATAATAAATATAAAACAAAGAGTTGATACGTTTTTATGGTATTTTCAGGCTATTTTCATGGCTAAAATGCACTGAAAAATACCGCACCCACTTTGTTTTCATTCCAAAACTATCATTGGACGGTTTCCGAACTATTGCTTTGGTTTCGATAGGTCTGTCATTATCCATTAACGGAACAAAACGTTTGTTTCGCCGCTTTTTCACCTGAATGCAGGGATTCACGTTCATGAACGTTTCGTATCGTAATCTATCCCTCTGTTGTACTGTATTGGCGAGCCTGGTTGTCGTTCCTGCATATGGGCAGGGCGTGGCCACGACACGCGAAGGGGGAGCGAACGCTTCGTTACGTTCTAAGGCAGGGCATGCGTCCGCAACGGCAAAGGCTGCAAAGCCGGCCGCGACCAATGCGCAGCCCCATTCCGAAGTCGAACAGATCCATGTGACCAGCCATGGCATGACGACGTCGAACGGCGTGACCAACCTGACGCCGGGTGGCGGCCTGATGCCGACACAGACCGCCCCGCGTTCACAAAGTGGCCTGACACGCGACTTTATTGCAAAGCAGGCGCCGACGGCCAATATTTCATCGCTTGTTGCCGAACTGCCGGGTGTCAATTACTCCAGTCAGGATCCGTTTGGCCTGACGGGTAACAACATGACCATGCGCGGCATGACGCAGGCGCAGATCGGGTACCTGTTCGAAGGTGCGCCGATGGCTGACCCCATCAATTACCAGCCCTATAGCAGCATGATGGTGGATTCCGAGAATATTGGCTCGGTCACCGTCTCCCAGGGGTCGCCCGACATGGACGCGCCGCTGTACAACGCGGTGGGTGGGCAGATTTCGTCGCAGGAAATCAACCCGTCACATCGTCAGGGCGGTTATGTTGACCTCGCCGGCGGGACGCACAGCGCGAACAAGGAATTCATCCGTTACGAAACGGGTGATATCGGCAATACCGGTATTCGCGGTTTCGTGTCTTTCTCCCACACCAGCTACAACAACTGGCGTGGTCCGGGCGGCCTGTTCCGCTATCACATTGATTCGAAGTTCGTGAAGGAATGGGGCGACGGAAACAGTATTTCCGCCATCTTCTCCTATAACCGCCAGCAGCAGACCTCATGGCGTTCGCCCACCCTGGCGCAGTGGAAGCAGTATGGTGACAACTTCAACTATCATGGCGACTTTACGCAGAATGATCCGCTGTTCTATGGCCTGAACATTACGAACCTGAACGCGCAGACCATCATCCTGCCGTCGCACTTCACGCTGACGAAAAACCTCAAGCTGCATGTCACGCCCTATTACGAACATCAGTTCGGTCCGTCGAACGGTGGGGAAAGCATCCCGACCACGGGCGGATACATGGGCACCCAGCAGTATAGCGGCCTGACCGGTGTCCCCACCGGGACCGGTTCGATCCTGACGGAATCCATCGATCCGTGGGACCAGAAGAGCGCATCGCTCAATACATCGCTTGACTGGACGATGGGCCATAACAAGCTGTCGATTGGGTACTGGTATAACTATACCACCCATCAGGAACTTTCGAGCTTCAACCGTGTGTTCGCCGACGGGTCCTATTCCGACAGTCCGCTTCGTGTCGCGGATACCGGCCGGATCCTGACCGGCTATGACCTAAACTTCAAGCAGCAGGTCAACACGCTGTTCATTGCCGATACGCTCAAGCTGCTGCATGACCGCCTGACGCTGAGTGCCGGTTTCCGCGCGGCGATGGTCAGCAGGACGGGCACCAATAACGTTCCGGGTGCTGATCCCTATTACAAGGCGGGCAACTATTTCGAACCTCTGCCCCAGTTCTCGGCAAGTTTCAAGATCACGCCGCATGACCAGATCTATGTCAACGGCACCACGGCCTTCCGTGCCCCGGCATCGGTCGAGGCTTACAGCCAGATCTTCGATCCCAATTCGTCGCATGCGGTGGAACAGCCCGGTTCGCTCAAGCCGGAATATTCCATTGGCGAGGAAATCGGTTTCCGTCACTCGGGTTTCTACAACATCGCGGTGTCCCTGTTTAACCTGAACATGACCAACCACCAGGTCACGTCGATGAACTACATCCCTGGCACCAACCAGCTGATTTCCGAGCCGATCAACATCGGTGGCCAGACGTCACGTGGTGCGCAGTTCGAATTCGGCCTGCGTCGCTGGCATCACATCAGCCCGTACCTGTCGGGACAGTATCTGCATGCGACGATGGACAACAACTTCAACGCTGGTGGCGGGAACTATCTGCCGACGGCCGGGAAAGTGGCGGTTGAGTCACCGGAGTTCACGGGGGCCATTGGCCTGAACTATGATGATGGCCGCTTCTTCGGCAACTTCGCGCTGCGTTATGTCGACTCCCAGTACACGACCTTCATGAATGACCAGAAGATCCCCTCTTATATCACCTCTGATATCACGCTGGGTTATCGCCTGAAGAAGCTTGGTCCGGCAAAGGCCCCGCAGATTCAGCTGAACATCATGAATATCGGTGACAACCACTACCTGTCTGGTGGTTCGAGCTTCACCACCAACGCCCATCCGACCAAAACGGTTGCGGGAAACATGTATAGCAGTAATGGTGTGGCAACGACGTCTTCGCCCGTCTATCTTGTGGGTGGCGCATTTGCCGCGATGGTTTCTGTATAGGCTGGTTTCTGATAACTGCCTGCTGTGGCGGCAGCCATTCCTTTCGGGATGCTGTCGCCGCTGACGGGCCAAGGAGGATTCATTGTCCCCATCGCATCCCGAAAGTCCCGCTGGCGCCTATGGTTGGCGACCGATCATCGTCATTGCGTGTCTGTTCTTCATTATCGGGTTTGTGACGTGGCTTAATGGTCCCCTGATCACCTTTGTTCAGGTGGCGTTCAATCTGAGCACCGTCAGCGCGTTTCTTGTGCCGATGTGTTTTTACCTTTCCTATCTGCTGTTCCCGCTGCCTGCGACCCTGCTGGCGCAGAAGACTGGCCTGCGCAGCGGCCTTGTGGTGGCGCTGGTCATCATGGCGGTAGGAATTGCGATTTTTGGCGAATGCGTCAGCATGCGATGGTATCCGGGCGCCCTGTCCGGACTTTTTGTCATCGGCGCCGGGCTGTCGCTGCTCCAGATCACGATCAATCCGTATGTGACCCTGCTGGGCCCCACGGAAAAGGCGGCGCAGCGGATCGCGATCATGGGGGTGGCGAACAAACTGGCGGGGATTGTCGCCCCGATCGTCCTGGCCATGCTGGTGATGCGCAATATCAACGATATCGCATCAAGGGTGAAGGCCGCGCCGGATGCCATCGCGCGCGACCATATCCTGGACCAGTTCGCCCATGCGGTGCAGGTGCCCTACCTTGTCATGGCGGTTATCCTGCTGGTGACGGCGGTGGGGCTTGCGCGTTCCTCGCTGCCGGAAATCGACATCTCCGGCAGTAACTCGGCCACGCCGAGCACGCCGCCCGCGACGCAGGACGACGCAGCCAGAACCACGCCCCGGGGGCCGACCTATCTGTGGCTGGGCGTGCTGTGCATGTTTGTCTATGTCGGGACCGAGGTAATGGCCGGTGACGCCATCGGGGCATATGGCGCAAGCCTCGGCCTGCCGCTGGACCAGACAAAATTCTTCACCTCCCTGACGCTTGCGGCGATGATGGGGGGATACATCCTGGGCATGTTCCTCGTGCCGCGTGTCTTCTCGCAGGAACGTTATCTCGGCCTGTCGGCAATCTGCGGCCTGGCGCTGTGCGTGCTGACATGGCTGACACAGGGATATGTTTCGGTCATGTGTGTCGCGCTGTTCGGTTTCGCGAATTCCATGATCCTGCCATCCCTGTTTCCCATCGTCATCCGCGATGTGGAAGAACGGGGCGCGCAGGCGACGGCACTTCTGGTCATGGCGTTTTCAGGGGGTGCGGTCCTGCCGCAACTGTTTGTGCAGTTAATGCCGGTCCTGGGGGTGCAGAGCGCCTTTGTCGTGCTGATGGCGCCGTCATATTGCCTGATCGTGCTGTATAATATCCTGATCCAGCGGCGGAACCGGTCGCGCCCCGTGCCGGTGATGATGGTTGAGTCATGAGATCTGGTCACGGGTTGTACATCTATCCGTGGGATATCATGGACCACGACGACCTGCCCGACCTTGCCGCCGGTCTGAAGGCGCTTGGGATCAGCAGGCTGTGCATGGCCGCGGCCTATCATACGGGAAAGTTCCTGCGTCCCCATGGGCGGGATGCGCGGGTATATTTCCCGCAGGACGGGGCCGTGTACCTGCCGACCGATCCCGGCAGGTATGGAACCATCCGGCCCATCATGGCCCAACGGATGCCCCCGATGGATGTGCTGCGGACGCTGCATGACCATGGTCTGGCCATTTCGGCATGGACGGTCCTGTTTCACAATACCGCCCTTGGCACGCGCCATCCGCAGGCTGCGTGCCATAATGCGTTTGGGGACTGCTATCCCTACAGCCTGTGTCCGTCGAACGCGGATGTGCGGGCCTATGGCATCGCCCTGTGCCGCGATATCGCATCGCATCCGTATATTGGCGACATCATTCTCGAAACCCCCGGATGGCAGCCGTTCCATCATGGTTTCCATCATGAAATGAGCCTCCTGTCCGCCAATGCATGGCCTGATACCCTGCTCGGCCTGTGCTTCTGTGACGCCTGCATGGAGGGCGCGACCCGTGCGGGCGTGAATGCGGCGGGGCTACGACGGCGCGTGCGTGGACACCTGTCTTCATATCTGGCGCGACAGTGCGATGGGACGCCAGCGGAAGGGGAAGACAGGCTGATGCACGCCATCGTGCAGGATGATGCGCTGCGTGACTTCCTGCGCTGGCGCTGCCGGCAGGTAACGTCACTGGTGCGCGACATCCACGAGGCGGTCCGCGCGGATGCAACGGTTCATGTCATCCCATCGGTTCAGGCCAATCCGGTCCGTTCATGGATCGAGGGCAGTGACCTTGAGGCCCTGTCGCGTGCCTGTGACGGGCTGGAGGTCTGCCTGTACGGGCCTGACACGCAGGCCCTGCTGGCGCGTTTCGAGGACATCCGTGAAATCGTCCCCGCCGATCGTCCCCTGCGCCCGGTCCTGCGTCCGGCCCCCTGCGATTTTGCCGATGCCGGGGCCTTCGTCGCACAGGTCGAGGCGCTGTCCCGCCGTGGCGTGCGGGATTTCGCCTTTTACAATTTCGGTCATCTGCGCCGGGAAAACCTCAACTGGATATATCGGGCACTGGATGGCCTGCCTGCCCCTGCATAGGGCAAAAAGGGCAGCACCAGCGCATCGGAAGTGGAGAATGTCATGAAGGTTGTCATCTGTCCGACTGCTGAACGCGCAACCGCGCTGACGGCGCGTGTCATTGAACAGGCCCTGCGCCAGAAGCCCGATATCGCGCTGGGACTGGCGACAGGCCGGACGATGGAGGCGGTGTACGGCCATCTGGTCAGGGCACATAAGGAGGACGGGCTGGATTTCTCGGCATGCCGGACGTTCAATCTGGATGAATATGCCGGTATTGCACCGACCTCGCCGCATTCGTATCGCACCTACATGAACGCGCACCTGTTCTCCAAGGTGAATGTGCCGCTGGAGGCCACGCACGTGCCCGATGGCATGGCCCCCGACATGGCGGCGCAGTGCGCGGCATATGAAAAGGCCATGCGCGATAGCGGCGGCCTGGGGCTGCAGCTTCTGTGGCTGGGGGAAAATGGTCATATCGGTTTCAACGAACCCCTGTCCGCCCTCACGTCGCGCACCCGTCTCGTGACGCTCGACCCTGCAACGCGGCGGCAGAATGTGGGCATGTTCGATAATGATCTGGAGCAGGTGCCCCATCATGCGGTGACAATGGGGGTCGGCACCATCGCCGATGCCCGGCGGACGCTGATGGTGGTGACCGGGGCGGCCAAGGCCGCAATCCTGGCCCGCGTGATCGAGGGACCGGTCACGGCAGGCATCAGCGCGACCGTCCTGCAGATGCACGCCGACTGCCTTGTGATTGTGGACGAGGCGGCGGCGGCGGATCTTTCATGCCGTCCCTATATCGAATATCTGATGCAGCATGACCCGGAACTCAAGGCGTTGCTGGCCTGATGGGACGGGTCGTGACGGTACGGTATTTTCGTGGGACGGCATGACGTGACAGACGAGGCAATTCTTGCGGTTGATGGCGGGGGGACCCGTACCCGCGCCGTCGTGGTCGCCCCTGACGGACGTGTTCTGGCGCGCCGCCATGCAGGTGGCAGCAATCCGTATGACAAGGCGGACTGGGCCCGGACGCTGACGGACCTGCTGCGTGATATCAGCCCGGTTCCCCTGCGGGCGGCGACCATCGGGCTTGCGGGGTACAGCGCGCTGCGCCCGTCCTCGCGCCTGCAGGAGGAGGTCGTCCGTGACGTCCTTGGGCCTGATGTGACCATCATGATGTGCTCGGACGTGGAGATTGCCTGCATCGGCGCATTTGCCGACGGGCCGGGCATCCTTGCACTTGCGGGGACGGGTGCGGTCATCTGGGCCGAAGACCGTCGCCATCCCCCGCTGCGCATCGGGGGGTGGGGCTTCATGCTGGGGGATCAGGGCAGCGGGTACTGGATCGGGTGCGCCGCCCTTGGCAAGGTGGTGCATTTCCTTGACACCCGCCACCCTGACGGGGCCGCGTTCGCGGGCCTCATCCTGCGTGCGCTCGACCTGCCGGTTGACCCCGAACTGGCGGGGGAGGCCCTGCTGGAATGGCAGCGCATCCAGGACCATCCCCGTTCGGCGATCGCGGCGCTGGCCCGGGAGGTCAGCCGCCTTGCCGACGAAGGCTGTGCCGATGCGGTGGAGATCCTTGAACGCGCGGCGGGATTCCTTGCCTCACAGGTCCAGACCGCGCGTGCGCGCCTGGGGCAGGCCCTGCCGTGGAGCCATAGCGGCAGTGTATTCCTCAGCCACACCGTGATCGAGGCCGTGACCCGCCTGCTCGGGGAGGCCCCGCGCGCCCCACAGTTTTCCGCCATAGGGGGCGGGGCGATGCGTGCGGCGCGCCTTGCGGGATGGAAAGTCGATGGGGCATGGCTGGCGCAGTTGCGCACCGGCCTGTCGTGCGACTGAGCGCGGCACGGACCCAATGACGGATGAGATTTATGATCGGACGTAACCCATGAATATCAGTGGCCAGCTTGTCCTTGAGGACCGGATCATCGGTGCGTCGATGTCCTTTGACGGCATGATCGGGGACATCACGCCCAGCGCGAATGCCCCCGAACGTTATATCCTGCCCGGCTTCATCGACGGCCATGTGCATGGCGGGGACGGGGCGGATACGATGGATGGGGTGGATGCCATCCACCGCCTGTCGCGCTTCCATCTGGCGCATGGCACCACGACCATCCTGCCCACCACGATCACACGCCCATGGGCCGATGTGATGGATGCGCTCAACGCCGTGGCGGAAGTCTGGCGCAATGTCATCCCCGATGGCCCGCTGGTCCATGGCGCGCATCTGGAGGGGCCGTTCGTCAGCCCGCATCGCCTTGGCGCGCAGCCACCATTCGCGATCGCCCCCGATCCGGTCCATGTCGGGGAAGCCATCGCCACCGGCGTGGTGCGGGTCGTGACCCTTGCCCCGGAACTGGAGCATGCGCAGACCGCGATGGAAACCTTCGCCCGTGCCGGCGTGCGCGTCAGCCTGGGGCATACGGTCACCGATTACGAAGGGGCGGAGCGCGCGATCTGCCGTATCTGTGCGGCGGGTGGCGTGGCGGGGGCGACGCATCTGTTCAATGCGATGGCCCCGATCGAAAGCCGTCGTCCCGGCCCGGTCACGGCACTGATGTGCAGCGACGAAGCCTATGCCGAGATGATTTTTGACACCCACCATGTCCATCCCGCGACCTTCCGCCTGGCGCATCGCGTCATGGGATCGCGGCTGCTGTTCGTAACCGACGCCATGCGCGGGACCGGCGGTGGTGACGGGATCAGCCAGCTTGGCGGCCAGACCGTGCATATCAGGGATGGCGTGGCGCGGCTGGATAACGGGGCGCTGGCGGGCAGTGTGCTGACGCTGGATGTCGCCGTGCGCAACGCGGTCGCGGCGGGAAAGTCACTCTCCGACGCCGCCGCCCTCGTCAGCACCAACGCCGCGCGGTATCTGGGGCTGGAGGATCGCGGTCGCCTCGCCAGTGGCTGCCGTGCCGATTTCGTGGTCATGAACAGCGCATTGCAGATCGAGGAAGTCTGGGTCGGCGGACGGCGTCTGCGCTGATCGCGGGGCGGCCGGGGCATGGCGGGGGAACGGGTATTGGCTTTTTTACATATGCGCCATGCGCTTGTTGCTGCGGCAATACTTGTCACACCCTGCATTGCGATGGCTGCGCCCGCGCTGATACCGATGCCCGCATCCTATGTTCCCGGTGCCCGCCCCATCACGCTGACCGGGCGGGTGGAGGTCACATGGCCGCGCGTGCGCTCCCCGCTGCTCGACCGTGTCGTGGGGCGGTTTGAAAGGCGTCTGGATGTGCTTTCGGGACGTCGCTATGCCCCGGAATATGGCCCTGTCGTCCCGCTGCGGCTCCAGATCGACTGCACGGCGAAGGACCCGCACATGCTGTCGGTCGAAATGCGGGAGCATTATCACCTGCAGGTTGACGATCATGGCGTGCTGCTGACGGCGGATGGACCTGCGGGCGTGATCCGGGGGCTGGCCACGCTGCTGCAGCTTGTGGACCATACGGCCGATGGCCCCGTGCTTGATGCCGCCGTGATTGATGACCGGCCACGTTTCGCATGGCGTGGTCTCCTGATTGATGTCAGCCGCCATTTCATGACGCCCGCGACGCTGGAGCGCCAGATTGACGCGATGGAGCTTGCAAAGCTCAATGTCCTGCACCTCCATCTTTCGGACGGGCAGTCATTCCGGGTTGAAAGCCATCGCTATCCGCGTATCCAGAAAATAGCCGCGCGGGGGGAGTATTATACCCAAGGGCAGATCCGCGCCCTTGTGGCCTATGCGGCGGAACGGGCCATCCGCGTCGTGCCTGAATTCGACACGCCGGGCCATTCCTTCGCCCTGCTGACGGCCTATCCGCAATATGCGGCCCAGACGCCCGATGCGATGGACCAGCGGCAGGTCTATGTCGATGCATTCGATCCGACCCGGCCGGAAACCTACGTTTTCCTGCGCCATCTCTACCACGAAATGGCACGCCTGTTTCCCGATACCTATTTCCATGCGGGCGGGGACGAGGTGCGGGGATGGCAATGGACGCAAAATCCCCGCATCGCCGCCTACATGAAGGCGCATGGCTATGCCGACCCCAAGGCGTTGCAGGCGGCATTCACCGCGCGGATTGCCCGTATGCTGGAACATGATGGCAAGGTCATGATGGGCTGGGACGAAGTCAGCGAGGCCCCGGTGCCGCAAGGCGTGATGGTGGAGGCGTGGCGGGGTCAGAAATATGCCGCCTCCGCCGCGGCGGCGGGGCATCCTGTCGTGGTGTCGGCGGGCTACTACCTCGACCTGTTGCAGCCCGCGGCCGAGCATTATCGCGTGGACCCGACGGATACGCTGTCCGATGGCCAGAAAAAGCAGGTCATCGGGGCGGAGGCGGCGTTGTGGACCGAAACCGTGACCGAAGAGATGCTCGACGCGCGGTTATGGCCCCGCACGGCCGCCATTGCGGAGCGTTTCTGGTCGCTGCAGGATGTGCGTGATCCCGACAGCCTGTCCGCGCGCCTGCCTGTCATGCAGGATGAACTGCAGGTGCTGGGCAACCGGGCGCAGGCGAATACGTACCGCATGGCGGCCCGCCTGGCGCCCGCCGATCCGCAACCGCTGCTGACATTGCTGTCGGTGACAGGGCCGGTGCGCAACTATGCCCGCAACCATCAGGCCTGGCAGTATCTGCACAAGGTGCCGATCACACAGCAGCAGTTCGACACGCCCGCCGATATCGCCGCCCCGGACAGCTTCGCCGCGCAGGCGTTCAATCGCGATGTCCGCGCCTGTCTTGCGGGGCAGCATGCGTTGAAGACTGACCTGCGCGCCCGGCTTGTGGCGTGGCGTGACAATGATGCGGCGATGGTGCGCCTGGTGGCGCAGTATCCGGTGCTGCAGCCATTGCTGCCGGTGTCGGCCGAACTGGCGGCACTCGCACGCGCGGGACTGGCGGCGCTTGATGGTGGCGGCCACGGCTGGCGGGACAGTGCGCGCCATGCGATCACGCTGGCGCACCAGCAGATCGACGCCTCCGCCACGACAAAGGCGGCGCACACCATGGCACAACCGCCAGCCGATCTTGTGCAGGAGATCGTGCCGGGGATCGAGGCCCTTATGGCGTCGGGTCGGAAGACCTGAGTTCGACTACGAAATCATACATATCCGCGCGGTAGGAGGAGTATGTGACCTCCAGCACGCGGCCATCGGCAAGGAAGGCGCGGCGTTCGATCTGCAGGATGGGCGCCGGCTGTTTCAGGTGCAGCCAGAGTGCTTCCTGCTGGGTTGCCAGCCCGGCGCGCAGGCGTTGCAGCGCGCGCACCGCCACCAGCCCCCGCGCCCGCAGCACGGCATAGAAGGAGTCCTGCACCAGATAGGGATCGGGCAGGTCGCGCGCCGTCACGATGGCGGTCTCCACCGCCATGGGTTCGTTATTGGCGGTCCGGATGAGTTTGAGGCGGATAATGCGCGTGCCCGGCGCGACCCCGAGGGCCATGGCCTCATCCGGTCCTGCCGTGGCATGCTGCCGGTCCAGCCAGTGCGAACCGGGGGTGAAGCCACGCGCACGCATGTCCTGTGAAAAGCCGCTCAGTTCCGAAAGCGGCTGGCTGAAACGTCCCGATACGAACGTGCCGGCCCCGGTCTTCTGGATCACGAGGCCTTCATGCACCAGCTTGGCCATGGCCTTGCGCACGGTCACGCGCGAAACCCCGGTCATGCTGGCCAGTTCACGCTCTGCCGGGATGGCGTCCCAGCGACGTAACTGGCTGCTTTCGATCATCTGCCGCAGCCGTGCCTCCAACTGGAGGTAGAGCGGCATGTGACTGGCGGGATCAAGCCGCAGTGCTTCCTCGAACCTTGCGTGATGCTCCACCCGGATCAATCCTTCCGCTCACCCGTCGCATCCATCTGCGCCTCGATCGTGCGCAGGTTGCCGTCATGGGCCGCCAGCAGTGGATCGATCCGGTCCGCGGCGATGCCCCAGCGCAGCATGACCGCGCGCTTGACGTTGAAGCCCGTCGCCTTGAGCGCATCCATGGCCTGTTCCGCCGTGCTGGTGGTCAGGTTCTGCACCATGCGGCAGGCCCGGCGGCGCAGCTTTTCATTGACGACGCGCATGTCCACCATCTGCCCGCGATAGGCATGGCCCATGCGGATCATCAGGGTGGTGGAAATCAGGTTGAGCGTGGCCTTCTGCGCGGTTCCGGCCTTCAGGCGCGTGGAGCCGGAAATGACTTCCGGTCCCGTCACGATCGAAATGCCGACTTCGGCCGCGCCCAGCAGCAGGCACGACGGATTGCAGGCAATGCCGATCGTCAGGCTGCCTGCCGCGCGTGCGGTTGCGATGGCGGAACAGGTATAGGGGGTGGAACCACTTGCCGCGATGCCGATGACCACGTCGTCCGGCCCCGGATTGTGGGCCATGATTTCGCTTTGGGCGACGTCCTTGCGGTCTTCCGCGCCCTCGGCGGCCTGATAGATCGCATCGTTGCCGCCCGCCAGCAGCAGGACAAGGCGCTCGGGCTCCCACCCGAAGGTCGGCAGCAGTTCCACCCCGTCCTGCATGCCGATGCGGCCCGATGTCCCTGCGCCGACATAAAACAGCCGTCCCCCCGCCAGAAGGCGGGGCAGGGCTGCGTTGACCGCACGTTCCAGTTCGGGGACGGCGGCGCGGACGGCGGCGACCGCACTCATCTGTGATTCCGCCAGCGCATCGAGGACCGATGAGACGGGCCACAGGTCAACATCCGCGTAACGCGGATCCTGCCCCTCGGTCAGGACAGGAAGGGCAGGGGAGGAATTCGGGGTCATGGAAGCACGCGCTCCGGCAGTATCAAGGGTGGAAAAGGTCAGGACCGGGGTATGGAAAGGGCGGCAGCGGCAGCAGTTGCAACATCATGGCGCAGCTTGATGACATTGCCATGCCCATCGGGATGGACACGGTTGGCCAGGATCAGGACATAGGTATCGCTGTCGGGATCAAGCCACAGCGATGTCCCGGTAAAGCCGGTATGCCCGAACGACCCCACGGGAAAACGCTCGCCCCGCGGCGATGAATAGGGCGTGGAGATGTCCCAGCCCAGTCCACGCAGGTCGGTCCTGCCCTGCGGCTGCTGTGGCGTGGTCATCATCATGAGCGTGCTGGTCTGCAGCGGGAACAGTGACGGCCTGCCCGCGCGCCGGTCCAGCAGCGCCTGCGCATAGACGCACATGTCGTCGGCCGTTGAAAACAGGCCCGCATGTCCCGCGACGCCGCCCATGCGCCGGGCGGACGGGTCATGCACCTGCCCGCGCAGCATCTGGCCGTTTTCATCGAACTGCGTCGGTGCGATGTGCGCGCGCCATGTTTCCGGCGGAAGGAAGCCTGACATGCGCATATTGAGCGGTGTCAGGATATAACGGCTGGCATAGGCATCGAGCGTCATGCCCGACAGCTTTTCCACCAGGAATCCCAGCGTGATGAAGTTGATGTCGCTATAGACGAACCCGCTGCCCGGCGGATGGTCGGGAACGGTGTTCATCGCCAGCCTGAAGGCCGCATCGCGGCCCTGCCACTTGTCCTGCAGGCCCAGATCGGGCCGCAGGCCGGAATAGTGGGTCAGCAGATGCCGGATCGTGATGCCGGATTTTCCCTGCGTCGCGAATTGCGGCAGGTAGCGGTACACCGGGTCGTCGAGGTTGAATCGTCCCTGTTCCCACAACTGCATCATGCTGGGTGCGGTGATGACCGCCTTGGTCAGGGATGCCATGTCGAACACGGTATCCCATGTCATGGCTTCGTGCGTGGGCGCAACGGACCGTTGCCCGTGGACGGAACGGTACACGACCTTTCCCGCATGCCCGATGGCGCATACGACGCCCGGCGTGGCATGCGTGGTGACGGCCTGTTCAAGCAGGTGATCGACTTCCGCCATGTTCCGCGTCATGCGCTGTCCGTGGCTGGTGCGTGCGCATGCGCCAAGTGTTGCGGCCGTGGCGAGCAGCAGGGCGTGGCGGCGACGCAGGTGTCGTGTGGCAGGGAATGCGTGCATGGTGCAGGGGATCCGCTGGCTGAAAGGCGTTGCAGTATCTGATACAGGAATAATACCATTATGAAGTCGCAATAACAATGGCGTTTCATCATGTTTCAGGTACACATGCCTGCCGGGTGGAGCGGTGACATAATCGTGAATGCAGGTTCCCATGGCAGGAAGGATGTATTTCCAGCAATTATGTCATTGCGTTAACGAAAGAAAATTGTTTCGGAATCTGATGATTCCCGGCTTTCCTGTGGTATTGCTTTGGTTATATGATTTGTGTCCCTGAAATGATGGAATTGGCATGTCTCCCATCGATCTCTCGATTATCTGCATCTACTGCCTGACGCTGCCGTTCATTGCCTTTTTCCTGTCCGGACGGCAGGAGTCCGTCTCCGCCTATGTCGGTGGGGGGCATGACCTGCCGTGGTGGGTGATCTGCCTGTCGCTGGTGGCGACCGAAACCTCCACCCTTACGGTCATCAGCATCCCCGGCATCGCCTATGGGGACGGACTGGTCTTCGTCGGGCTTGCGATCGGCTATGTCATCGGGCGTTCACTGGTCGCATGGCTGTTCCTGCCACACTATTTCTCCGGGCAGTTCAGCAGTGTCTACCAGTACCTGGGGCAGCGTTTCGGTACGTCAATGGAACGTACGGTCTCGGTCACGTTCCTGCTGATGCGCGTGCTGGCGGAAGGGATAAGGATGTTTGCCGGGATGCTGCCGGTTGCGGCCATCCTTGCGGCCATGCATTTCCCGCTGCCACATTTCGTAGTGATGCTGATCATTGTCGGGCTGACCCTGTTCTATACGCTTTTTGGTGGCCTGCGCGCGGTGGTCTGGTCGGATGCGATACAGCTTGCCGTCTATGTCACCGGCGCTGCGGACTGTGTCTTCTTGCTGTACCACCATCAGACGGCGGCGCAGACGCATATGCTGGTGCATTCGTCGCGGTTCCACCTGTTCCAGAAATCCAGCCTGTTTTTCCTTAATCCCTATACCCCGCTCGCCGCCATCGTCGGCGGGGCCATCATGTCCATGGCGTCGCACGGGACCGACCAGTTGATGGTGCAGCGCATCCTTGCCGCACGGAACCTGCGCGATGCGCGCAAGGCGCTGATTGGCAGCGGCTTCATGGTGGGGGGACTGTTCACGCTGCTGTCGCTGGTGGGAATCCTGCTATGGGCGCGAAATGGCGGGCGTCCGCTGGCGGAAGTGGGATTGGGGGCGTCGGATGAACTGTTTCCCGATTTCATTGTCCATGGCCTGCCGCATGGACTGGCCGGCCTGCTGATTGCCGGCCTGCTGAGTGCCACCATGGGATCGCTGTCGGCGACGCTCAATTCCATGACCAGTGCGACGCTGCTTGATTTTTCCGCATTCTGCACATCGGTGACGAAACGCCTGCATATGGCGCCGCTGGCGTTCGCACGCCTGGTCACGCTGGCATGGGCCGCGATCCTTGTGCTGGCCGCGCTGGGTTTTTCACACAGCCACGGGCCTGCCGTCGTGTTCGGCCTGTCGGTGGCGGCATGTTCCTATGGCGCGATGCTGGGGGCGTTCGTGTTCGCCATGTTCGTGGCGCAGGCGGATGTGCGCGATGTCCTGCCCGCGTTCATCCTGACGCTGCTGGTGGTGTGCGGCGTGATGATGTTTGTCCATCCCTATGGCCATGTCATTGCCTTTTCATGGCTGGTGCCGTTTGGTGTGGTGCTGATGTTCGCATTCGGCACGGTGTCGCGCCAGGTCCGGCGCCTGCGGGCATGAGGGATACCCGATGGCATGAACGTGGCCACGATGCGCGCCTTGCCGTCGTGCTGTCACGTTTGTGAAGGGGGAGAGGCGCTCTATCTCTTTATTCTGTGGTGGCGTGGCCTTTATGAATGTTCGCCCGAAGGAAATGTCCATGCCCGCATGGATGTAAAATAAAGAAGCGGACCCAATACATGGCCAAAATCAAGGTAAAAAATCCCGTCGTTGAAATGGACGGGGATGAAATGACCCGCATTATCTGGCATTTCATCAAGGACCGCCTGATACTGCCGTACCTGGACATCGACCTTAAATATTTCGACCTCGGGATTGTCCATCGCGACGAAACGGATGACCGCGTGACGGTGGAGGCCGCCGAAGCCGTCCGCAAATATGGCGTGGGCGTCAAGTGCGCGACGATCACCCCCGATGAGGAGCGGGTCAAGGAGTTCGGCCTTAAGAAGATGTGGCGTTCGCCCAATGGCACGATCCGCAACATCCTTGATGGCACGATCTTCCGCGAACCCATCATCTGCGCGAACGTGCCGCGACTGGTGCCGCACTGGACCAAGCCGATCGTCATCGGCCGCCATGCCTATGGTGACATCTACCGCGCCGCCGAAACCCGCATCCCCGGTCCCGGCAAGGTCACGCTGCGCTACCAGCCTGCCGATGGTGGGGAGGAGCAGGTGCTCGATGTGCATGATTTCAAGGGGCCGGGCGTGGCGCTGGGCATGCACAATACCCGTGCGTCCATCGAGGGGTTTGCCCGTGCGTCGCTGTACTATGGGCGGGACCGCAAGTTGCCGGTCTACCTGTCCACCAAGAACACCATTCTCAAGGCCTATGACGGGATGTTCAAGGATGTGTTCCAGGAGGTCTATGAGCGCGAATTCAAGGCGGATTTCGAAAAGCTGGGCCTGACCTACGAACATCGCCTGATCGACGACATGGTGGCCTGCGCGCTGAAATGGCAGGGGGGGTATGTCTGGGCGTGCAAGAACTATGACGGTGACGTGGAAAGCGACATCGTGGCGCAGGGCTTCGGCAGCCTTGGCCTGATTACGTCCGTGCTGCTCAACCCCACGGGCGACGTGGTGGAGGCCGAGGCCGCGCACGGCACGGTGACCCGCCATTTCCGCGAGCACCAGAAGGGACGCCCCACCAGCACCAACCCCATCGCCTCCATCTTCGCATGGACACGCGGACTGGCCTATCGAGGGCGTTTCGACAATACGCCCGACGTCATCCACTTTGCCGAGGCGCTGGAGCGTGTCTGCATCGAGACGGTCGAGGGCGGTGAAATGACCAAGGATCTTGCCCTGCTGGTTGGCAACGGGACGAAATGGCTGGACACGCAGCCGTTCCTTGACGTTCTCGACGCCCGCCTGCGCAAGAAACTGTCCTGATCCCTCCATCCGCAGCAGGCCCTGTGATCCGGGGCCTGTCCTGACCACGGTCCATGAACGCCGTCGCCCGTCCGGGAGGCGGCGTTTGTGTTTGGGCCCGGTGCCCCATCCAGCCGGGCAAACCGCCGATCCCGGTGGGCGAATCGCAAGGCGCCGCCTGCGGGCGGGCAGTTCGCGCGGGCGTGTTCGCAAAAGGTGCAGAAAATCCTTCATCCCCCATTGATATTGAGAATTGTTCTCATATATGGTGAGGCGGACTCGCGGCAATGGATGGGTGTTTCATGTTTGTTTGTTCGTGCAACATGCTGACGGATACGGATGTAAATATCGCTGTAAGCAAGGGGGCCACCCATCCGCGGGAGGTTTATGCGGCAAAGGGATGCAAGGCGCAGTGCGGGAACTGTGTCCCGGGGGTCGTGTGCCTGCTGCGCCGGGCCCTGCGTCAGGCCCGCGAGGGACAGGGAGCGACGCTCGACCTGTCAGGCGGTGAGGGGCGTACCCTCATGGCATGAAGCACATGCCGTACGGTCCCGGCCATGGGCGGGACCATGCCAGCCACCCCATTGGGATGGCTGGCCTTTGGTCTGGTTACTCTTTCTCGGCAGAGGCGGAGTTAAGCTGGATGTAGCGTTCGATGCCGATCATCTTGATCAGGTCGAACTGACGGTCGAGGAAGTCTTCGTGCTCTTCCTCGTTATCAAGGATCTTGAGGAACAGGTCGCGCGAGACATAGTCGCGCACGCTTTCGCAATAGGCGATGGCCTCGCGCAGGTCCGCGATCGCCTTTTCCTCCAGCTTCAGGTCGCACTTGAGGATTTCCTCGACGTTCTGGCCGATGAGCACCTGGTTGTAACGCTGCACGTTGGGCAGGCCGCCAAGGAACAGGATGCGTTCGATCAGCCAGTCGGCGTGACGCATCTCCTCGATCGATTCCTCGTATTCCTTCTTGCCCAGCAGGGTGACGCCCCAGTGGTTGAGCGTGCGCGCATGAAGGAAATACTGGTTGATGGCGGTCAACTCGTTGGTGAGTTGCGTGTTGAGATGTTCGATGATCTTGGGATCGCGGATCATGTTTCCTGTCCTTGGTGCCTAGGGAATGATCATGAAGGACTGCCGGTGGGTGGCATGACGTTTCATGACGGGGTAGCGCAAAGCCATGCAACCCTCATCAGGCAGGGCCTATCACCGATCCTGCCGAAGGGGAAGGCTCCGGCCAAGTAGAAAAGCCGGGAGCAGGCATGCGAATTGCAAAATAATGAAATAAACATGCTGCAATGCAACACAACTTGTCGCGTCATCTATCCCGCCGTCACCCATTTGCGATATATTCGCATTGTTAATGTTTCGCGATTGCCATGATGCGAAAATATCTATTGCTGGAATCTTTAAAATCGCATAATTTTTCCTTCTGGCCATACTAAAAACAACAATATGAAAAAATATGGCGGCGCGCCCTTGCATTCCTTGCGCCAGAAAAGGATTCAGGACGCGATGCCATCGCAAGTGGGAACGAGCAGACATGACGAAGTGGGTATACAGTTTCGGAAACGGCCTGAACGAGGGACGCGCGGAAATGCGCAACCTTCTGGGCGGCAAGGGTGCGAATCTGGCGGAAATGGCGTCGATCGGCCTGCCGGTGCCGCCCGGCTTCACCATAACGACCGAAGTCTGCTCGGCGTTCTATGACAACGGACGCAAATATCCCGAAGACCTGCGCGCGCAGGTCGATGCGGCCATGCAGCGCATCGAGGGGGCCATGGGCCTGCGTTTCGGCGATGCCGACGCCCCGCTCCTCGTTTCCGTCCGTTCCGGCGCGCGGGTCTCCATGCCGGGGATGATGGACACCGTCCTCAACCTTGGCCTCAACGATGAAACGGTGCAGGGGCTTGCCCGTTCCTCCGGCGATGAACGTTTCGCGTGGGACAGCTATCGCCGTTTCGTGCAGATGTATGGCTCCGTCGTCATGGGGGTCGCCCATCACCATTTCGAGGACGTGCTCGACCAGTTCAAGCGCACGCTCGGCGTGATCGACGATACCGCCATCACCGCCGCGCAGTGGCGCGAGGTCGTCAAGGCCTATCACGAGATCATCCACGAACATACCGGGCAGGAATTCCCCTCCGACCCGCAGGCGCAGCTCTTGGGGGCGATCGGGGCGGTGTTCGGTTCGTGGATGAACCCGCGCGCCAATACCTATCGCAGGCTGCATGACATCCCGGCCTCGTGGGGGACGGCGGTCAATGTGCAGTCGATGGTGTTCGGCAACATGGGCGATGACTGCGCCACGGGCGTGTGCTTCACGCGCGATCCCTCCACCGGGGAGGACGTGTTCTACGGCGAATACCTCGTCAACGCGCAGGGCGAGGACGTCGTGGCCGGGATCCGCACCCCGCAGCCCATGTCGCGTGCCAGGGCGGAGGAGGGGCAGCATCCGATGGAGACGGTGCTGCCGGATGCCTATGCCGAACTGCTGCGGGTGCGCACCCTGCTGGAGCGTCACTATCGCGACATGCAGGACATCGAATTCACCGTGCAGCGCAACGTGCTGTACCTGCTGCAGACCCGCAACGGCAAGCGGACTGCGGCCGCGGCCCTGAAGATCGCCATCGACATGGCGCGAGAGGGGCTGATTTCCAAGGAAGACGCGATCTGCCGCGTTCCCGCGACGTCGCTTGACCAGTTGCTGCATCCCGCGCTCGACCCCAAGGCCGACCGCGTGCAACTGACGCGCGGCCTGCCGGCATCGCCCGGTGCGGCGTCGGGTGCGGTCGTCTTCACCGCCGAGGAGTGCGAGGCCCGCGCCGCGCGTGGGGAGGATGTGATCCTTGTGCGTGTCGAAACCTCGCCCGAGGACGTGCATGGCATGCATGCCGCGCGTGGCGTGCTGACGGCGCGTGGCGGCATGACGTCGCATGCCGCCGTAGTTGCGCGCGGCATGGGGCGTGTCTGCGTCGCGGGTGCCGGCAGCGTGCATATCGATTACGCCACGATGGTCATGACCATCGACGGCCATTCCATTGCCGAAGGGGACTGGATCACGCTCGATGGCAGCACGGGCGCGGTCTATCTCGGGCGGGTCGCGACCATTCCGCCCATCCTGTCGGATGATTTCAACACGCTGATGGGCTGGGCCGATTCCATCCGTCGCCTTGGCGTGCGGGCGAATGCCGAAACCCCCGACGATGCGAAGACCGCGTGCCGTTTCGGGGCAGAGGGGATCGGCCTGGCGCGCACGGAACATATGTTCTTCGGCCCCGACCGCATCGGCCATGTGCGCCAGATGATCATCGCGGACGAGGAAACCGTGCGCCAGCGTGCGATCAATGCGCTGCTGGTGTTCCAGCGCGATGATTTCGTCAGCATCTTCCGCATCATGGCCGGACTGCCGGTGACGGTGCGCCTGCTGGACCCGCCGCTGCATGAATTCCTGCCGCATGCCGAGGCGGAATTCGCCGAGGTGGCGACGGCGCTGGGCAAGACGGTCGAGGAAATCCGCGCCCGCTGCGCCTCCCTGGCCGAAGCGAATCCGATGCTGGGCCATCGCGGATGCCGTCTGGGCCTGACCAACCCGGAAATCTATGCGATGCAGGTGCGTGCCATCATCGAGGCCGCGTTGCAGGTCTCTGACGAGACGGGCAAGGGGATCGTGCCGGAAATCATGATCCCGCTGGTTGCGACCAGGGCGGAACTGGAGGTCGCACGCCGTGCGGCAGAGGCGGAAATCAGCGCCGTGCTGCAGGAACGTGGGGCGGCGCTTGATTATCGTATCGGCACGATGATCGAACTGCCACGTGCCGCGATCCAGGCGGGCGAAATCGCACATCATGCGGATTTCTTCTCCTTCGGCACCAATGACCTGACGCAGACGACATTCGGCCTGTCGCGCGATGACGCGGGATCGTTCCTGCCGTTTTACGTCGATCATGGACTGCTGCCCAAGGACCCGTTCGTTTCCATCGACCGTGAGGGCGTGGGCGCGCTGGTACGCATGGGGGTGGAACGGGGACGTGCCGCGCATCCGGGCCTGAAGCTGGGCATCTGCGGCGAACATGGCGGTGATCCGGACTCGATCGCGTTCTTTGACGAGGTCGGGCTGGATTATGTGTCATGCTCGCCCTTCCGGGTGCCGGTGGCCCGCCTTGCCGCGGCACAGGCGGCGCTGGCCCATCGCAAGGAAAACGCTTCGGCATAAAGCGCAGAGGCAGGCGGTGCCGTCGCGTCGTGCGGCGGCACCGTGCTGTATGGTCCCATGAATACTCGGCCGATTGTCCTGCATCTGGTGTCGGAGGCCACGGGCCAGACACTGGAGGCGGTTGTGCGTGCCTGTGGCGCGCAGTTTCGGGAGTCCTCCTTCCTCCAGCGCAACTGGAACCTTGTGCGTTCGCAGATACAGGTGGGGCGTGTGCTGGCGTGGATCGCTGCGGAACCGGGGCCGGTGCTGTCCTCGCTGACGACGCCAAGCCTGCGCGACGCCCTGCGGGCGGGGTGTCGCGGCATGGGGGTGCAGGTGGAGAACATCCTCGACAGCACGATCTATTTTCTGGAACGTGAGACCGGCACCCGCGCCGAGCGTCATCCCGGCGGCCAGTATGTCATGGATGACGAATACCGCCGGCGGATAGACGACATGCAGTACGTCGTCGGCCATGATGACGGGCAGCGCGTCAAGTCGCTGGAAGACGCGGATGTCGTCCTGGTTGGCGTGTCGCGGACGTCGAAGACGCCGACCTGCTTCTACCTTGCCAATCGCGGGATACGCGCGGCGAATGTTCCGCTGGTGCAGGGCGTGTCCCTGCCGGAGGGGTTGCTGGAATACAGGGGGACGGTGGTCGGCCTGATGATCGATCCGCATACCCTGGTGGAAATCCGCCGCTCCCGCGTGGGCATGATGCTGCCGGGGCGCAAGTTCGCGCGGCGCAGGGTTTCCGATGAGTCCATGCGCCCATATGTCGATCCGACGCGGGTGCAGGAGGAACTGGTCTGGGCACGGCGGCTATGCGCGCAGCATGGCTGGCCGGTCATCAATGTGACGCATCGCTCGGTGGAGGAAACCGCCGCGGCCATCATCGACATGATGTCGCATCCGCCATTACGCAGGATGGGTCATCCCATGGATGCGGGGAATATGCATGCGGGTCCTGAAAAACCCTGATTCCATAAACAATATCTGAAACTTTCATCGGGTCTTCGGGGGCCTGCATGCTATAATCTCTGTACGATTCGCAAATTCTGCTTTCGTAACGTTGTAATTGACCGGTCGCATTGTTTTATCACAAATCTGTGATGTACCGGGGCATGTTCCCGCCGTTCCCCCTGGCGGGGCAGATGACAGGCGTAAATGAAGAATTTGAAGTTATTTCCACAAACATAGATAAAAGTAGTATCTTTGTTTTTTCTTTTGCCCGTATGATACCAATGTTAAGACGGTCGCATGCGGATGACCTTACATACTGACTACGCCTTGCGGACATTGTTTTATGTAGGGTTGCATACGGATCGCCGTGTTTCCATCCGCGAAGTTGCGAATGCCTATGGCATTTCTGAAAACCATCTGGTCAAGGTCATTCACAAGCTTGGGCGCGGTGGCTTCATCCAGACGATGCGCGGGCGTGGGGGCGGCATGACGCTGGCCCGTGCGGCGGATGAAATACGCATTGGCGATGTCGTGCGCTATACCGAGGAAGACATGACCCTCGTCGCATGTGAACCCACGACCCCGGATGGCCAGGCCTGCGTGCTGGCCCGGCAGTGCAGCCTTCGCGGGTTGCTGGGGCAGGCCATTGCCGCCTTCATGGCCGTGCTGGATGGTGCGACGCTCGGCAGTCTTCTGACCGATGAGGAATGTATCGTCCTGCGGCAGATTTTTGCCATGGCGGAGGTGGGCGAAGCCAAGGGTGCGCTGCCACCCGCACAGTAACACCTGCATAAAAACTTCTCTTTTTTTATCAAGGTATTATTCCAACAGCCTTTCAGGATATGGCCACACCATGTCCGATACGCGCATCCTGATGTCTGGCCTGTGGGCCGGAGTGTGTGTTACAGCGCATGTTTCTGGAATGTTCTGGGGGCGTGGGGCATGGCACGACGGGCAGGCAGCGCGGATATGCCGCTTCATGGCGGGCGGGTGCCGCAATGGCTGGGGCAGCGTATGGCGCGCCTTGGCGGCATCATTGCGCAGGCGATCATCCATCATTACGGGCGCGACGAATTCCTGCGCCGCCTTGCCCATCCCTTCTGGTTCCAGTCCCTTGGCGCGGTGATCGGCATGGACTGGCATTCCTCCGGCATTACGACCAGCGTGATCGGCGCGCTCAAGCGGGGTCTGGCCCCGGTCTCGCACGAACTTGGCCTGCATGTCTGCGGCGGCAGGGGGCGACATTCGCGTCGTACCCCCGATGAACTGCTGTCGGTGGCGGAACGGACGGGGGGCGACGGGGCCGCATGGATACGGGCCAGCAGGCTGGTGGCAAAGGTGGACAGTGCGGCGGTGCAGGACGGGTTCGACCTTTACCTGCACGGCTTCATCGTCACGGATGACGGGCACTGGACGGTCGTGCAGCAGGGGATGGATGGCACGCAGCGCCTTGCCCGGCGCTATCACTGGCTGTCGGAAGGACTGCGCAGCTTTGTCGAAACGCCCCATGCCGCCATCGAGGGGCGTCGTCAGGGGGCGATCGTCAACCTGACGGACCAGCGTGCGGCGCCTTCGCGGCAGGGGCAGCTTGAACTTCTCAATGACCTTGGGCCTGACCGTATCGTGCGCGAGGTCTCGCGCCTGCGTGGTGGGGCGCCCGCCGCCACGGACACGCCGTTCCTGCCGCATCTGGTGATGCCCGAACATCATGACGTGCGACCTGCCGACGTGGTGCTGCGACGCCTGCATGGCGCGCTGGCGGCGGCGGCGCAGTGCGGCCCGCAGGATTTTTCCGACCTGCTGCTGGTGCCGGGTGTGGGTGCGCGCACCGTGCTGTCGCTGGCGCAGGTGGCGGAGGTCGTGCATGGCGCGCCCTGCCGGTTTTCCGATCCGGCACGCTTTTCACTGGCCCATGGGGGCAAGGACCGTCAGCCCTATCCCGTGCCGGTCGCCGTCTATGACCGCACGATTTCGGTCATGAAGGCGGCGGTTACGGCGGCAAGGCTGGGGAATGAGGAAAGACTGGACGCCATCCGCCGCCTCGACCGGCAGGCCCGGCGTCTGGAACGCCACGCCACCGGCCCCACGCTGCCGGACTTCATCGCGCAGGAGCGACGCAGGTCCCATGAATATGGGGGCCGTTCCATCTTCGGCCATGAACCTCCGCCCACGGTGGAGATGGAGCATGAGGGATGAGTGGTGGCGTGATACAGCGTCGCTGCGCATGGGTGGGAAACAGCGAACTGCTGGCCGCCTACCATGACGGGGAATGGGGACGGCCCGTCCATGACTGGCGCGCCCTGTGGGAAGGCCTGATGCTGGAGGGGTTCCAGGCGGGCCTGTCATGGGTGACGGTGCTGAAACGGCGGGAGGGGTTCCGTCGTGCGTTCGCCGGTTTCGATCCGGTGCGCGTTGCGGCGTTTGATGAAAATGACGTCGAACGCCTGATGGCCGACCCGGGCATCATCCGTGCGCGGCGCAAGATCGAGGCCACGATTGGCAATGCCCGTGCCCTGCTGCGCATGCACGAACGCGGCGAGGATTTCGCGACATTCGCGTGGAGCCTGACGCCAGACGGTCCCGTCCATAACCGCACCGGCCATGTGCTGGCGCAGTCCCCACTGTCACAGGCCATGTCGGCAGCGCTGCGGGCGCGGGGGTTCCGTTTTGTCGGGCCGGTCATCGTCTATGCGTGGATGCAGGCGATGGGCATGATCGTCGATCATGATCCCGGCTGTCACCATTATCAGGGCGCTGTGCCGCCAGATTGCGCAACGGCGAAGAATTCGCGCGCTCGGGGATAGTCATCGGACCACTGGATCGGGCCATTGCGATCGAGGAAGGTGGGAATGTCCACGATGATGCGTTCCGCCTGCTCCATGCAGGCGACGGCCTCCATCTGTCGTGGCGGCAGGGAGGTCAGGGCCTGTCCCGCGCCAATCCGCGCGCAGATGTCACGCAGGGCGTGCGCGGTCGCCAGCGGATCACGGGTCAGGTTCCTGAAGGCCGCAAGTGCTTCCTCCAGTTGCCGGCGCTCGGGCGCAGGCGTGTCGGCGGCGTCGCTCAGGCGGTGCAGGCGTTCCACCAGACGTCCCAGTGAAATGGCCGCCAGCGCCGCATCGACATAGTGGTTCGCCACCGGGGCGGGCGCGCAGAAGGACAGCCGCATGGCCAGGCGCGCGACTTTCTGGAGTTGCAGGTTCTCCCATACGATCCACTGTCCCGCAAAGGACGCGCGTCCCAGGGCCAGGCGCTGCACACTGCGCGACAGGGACGCTACCAGCCGTGCACCATCCAGCCGATGGTTGGGCGGCAGGATGACGCGGAACGACAGGACCAGCATGCAGCACCCCATCAGGATCGCCATCCATTCGTTCATGAGCGAGATGTCGTTGTAATGGATCGGGTTGTTGATCTGCAGCATGATGGTGGAAAACACCGAATATCCGAACGCTCCGATGCCCAGACGGGGATTGAACTGCAGCCATATCCCCGGCAGCAGGAACAGCCCGAGGCTGAGCCACAGCAGGGGATAGCCGTCGATCCGCGGCAGCACGAACAGGTGGCACAGCAGCCCCGCCGGCACGCCAAGCGCGGTCCCGCCCGCCAGCAGTCCCGACGCGCGCGATGCGGAGGGCGCGGTGGATAGCAGGCTGGAGGCCGCGACGACATACAGCATCATCATCGGTCCCGCCGTCCAGTGCAGGACATACCAGGTCAGCCCCGCCAGCAGCGTCGTCAGCGCGCCGCGCGCGCCATTGCGCAGGGCCGTGGGCCATTCCATGAACGGCCGCAGGCGCAGGCTGCGGTCATTGCCCCCGCGATGCGCAAGGTCGCGCAGCGCATGTTCCAGCCGTGACAGCAGGTCACGCGCATCATCAAGGAACAGCAACTGCCGGGGGGAGGGGGTGTTTTCCGCACGCTCCAGCAGGGCCTCGCGCGTCTGCGCGATCCGCAGGCAGGCACCTGCGCAGCCTTCGGCGAGGGGCGTCGCCTCAAGCGTCTGCAACAGCGCGCGCATCAGGTCCGCGATCAGCCCGTCGGCGGGGGGATGGTCCTGCGGTGAAGCCGATGCATGCGCCGGTCCCGACGCAATGACCGCATGGGGATGGTAGGCGGCGACAATGCCCGACAGGCGCGCCAGGCCCGCGCGGATTTCGCGATGGCGGACGCTGATGTCGTAATTGTCCGTCGCCGCATATTCCACCGCATCCGACAGGCGTCCGATCCCCGCAAGCAGCCCGGCGCGCTGGGCATGGAACGCGGCGTCCGTCATGGCCGCACCCCCCGTATCATGGCGTGACAGGACATAGCGGACGGTGTCGCGGAACATGGTGCTGATCTGGTCGAGCAGCGGGTCGGACCGGCGTGGGGACGTGACCATGAACACCGCCGCCGTGGTCACGATGCCCACCACGACGGCGGACAGGCGTGAAAGCGCGCTGAGGAACACGCCATCGGGATCACCAAAGGCGGGGGCGGCGATGATGACGATGGTATAACCCGTCAGCACGGCGGCATAGGCGCGGAACAGCCGCAGGAACGTCGCCGCCATGCAGGCCAGTCCCACCGTGACCGACAGCGCCATGATGTAGAGGATCGGCGACTGCACGAAGGCCGCCATCAGCGCCACGCTGATGACCGCGCCGATGACCGTGCCGATCATGCGCCAGATGCTCTTGGACACCAGCGCGCCGACCGCCGGGTTGGCGACAATCATGACGGTGGTCACGGAACTCATGGGGGACTGCAACTGGAAACTGAAGGCCAGGAACAGCGCGATGCCCATTGAAATCAGGACGCGCGCGCTGAATGCCGCCGTGGCCATGTTCGCTCGCCACCGCGCATCGTCGCGAAAGATGTCTCGCAGGTGCGACAGGGCCTTTACCAACGTGCGCCCCCATCCCGGGCGCGGCAGGGAGGGCAGGGGAACGGACAGGGCGAGGACATGGGCAAGTCTTCCGCTGGGGGTGGCACATTCATTTCATAACAATCATTGCCATGTCAATGTTATGCGTGCATTGGAAATCGTGGCCGGCATGTCCTGCGCCGGGCATGCGGGGATGCCGTGCAGAATTCCGGCACCCCCGGCGTCGTCCTTCATGATATCGAAGGCCCACCCGCGACAGACACGTTGGAGCATCATGTCAGCACGCCCCCCCATGCCCGATATCAAAGGAAGCGGCTTTCAGGACATGCGCATGACGTTCCTGACGATGCGCCTGTCCAATACGTGGCGTCTGGTGCTGGACCGCGCCATCCGCCCCGAGGGGATGAGCATGGCCATGATGCGTCCCCTGGCCTACCTGATGATGATGCCCGATGGCGTGTCACAGCGTGACCTGGCGCACGCGATGAACACCGACAGTTCCGCGCTGGTGCGTGTGCTCGACCTGCTGGAAAGGGAAGGACTGGTGGAACGGCGTCCCGACCCGGTGGACCGCCGGGTCAAGAGCCTGTTCCTGACGGCCGAGGGCAGGCACAGATGCGCCCGCCTGCATGAGATCTGCGCCGAGGTGGAAGGACGCCTGCTGCGTGATGTCCCGGCGGAAATGATGGAACAGACAATGCAGGCCCTGTCACGGATCCTGCGGCAGGCGGAAGCGCTGGCGCAGGAAGAAGACGATGCCCGCCCCGGCAGCGTCCTGTCGCGGGGGGCATCATCGGGGGATGTGCGCTGAGGTCCGCCTGGTCATGCGCAGGTCATGGTGAATGGGCCATTGCAGGCTGCCTGATCGTCATTTGACATTAATCAATGTGAATATGTGATCGCCTGTTGCCCAATGCCCTTTTGACCCTGTAATGCCGTTGTAACACTGTTGATCATACTGGTGACGTCAGGATCAGTCGTGCGTAAAAGATTAAGGGGAGCAGGATACTTGTCGCGTATTTGCACGAAGAATCCGCGCATAGGCACCGGATGGTGCGCGTGAATACCCGTGACCTGCTGATTGGCGCCGGGCTTGCGATCGCGATTGCCGGTGGCGGGGCGGCATGGTTCTATGTCACGCATCACGATGTACTGCCTGCCGGTATTGCGCGGGCCAACGGGCGGCTTGAACTGACACGGCTTGACATCGCGGCGAAATATCCCGGCCGCGTCACCGATCTTGCATTTTCCGAAGGCGACGAGGTCACGGCCGGGCAGGTCCTCGCCCACGAGGACGATGCCGAGGCACAGGCACAGTTGGCCGCCGCGCGCGCGCAGATCCTCGAGGCCCGTGAAACGGGGCAGCGCGCGCGCGCCGAACGTGATGCGCAGCAGGCCGCCGCCCACCTGGCGCAGCTTGAACTGGACCATGTGCATGTGATGGCGCGCCAGCACCTCGTCTCCGACATGGAGGTGCAGCAGCGGCAGGCCGATCATGACGCCCATGACGCGGCGGTGCAGGCGGCGGACCATGCGGTGGCCGCGGCGGATGCGGCCGCGCAGGCGGTGCAGGCGCAGGCGGATCGCGCCGGGACGGTCGTTGGTGACATGGTCATCCACGCCCCGGTCTCCGGCCGGATCGAATACCGTATCGTGGAGAAGGGGGCCGTGGTGCCCGGCGGCGGCCGGATCGGTTCCATGCTGGACCCGTCCGACATGTACCTCACGGTCTTCTACCCGGCGGAGGTCGCGGGCACCCTGCATGTGGGCGATCAGGCGCGCATCGTGCTGGATGCGCTGCACCGGCAGGTCATTCCCGCCACGGTTTCCTTTGTCGCGCCCGAAGCGCAGTTCACCCCGAAATATGTCGAGACAACGACCGAACGTGAAAAGCTTGTCTACCGCGTGAAGCTTCAGGTCGCGCCGGAGACGGCGAAGCAGTACGGGACGATGCTGAAATCCGGCATGACGGGCGATGGCTATGTCCGTGCCGATCCCACCATCAGGTGGCCCGACAGCCTGTTCCTTGCCAATGCGAAGTGATGATGGGCGCGGGCACGCAACATGACGCCGGGATCGTCATAAAGGGGCTGTAGCATCGTTATGGCCCGGTAAGGGCGCTTGACGACATTTCGCTCTCCCTCCCGGCGGGGACGACCATCGGCCTTGTCGGGCCTGACGGGGTGGGGAAGTCCACGCTGCTCGGCCTGATCGCGGGGGTGCGGCGCATGCAGGCGGGGCATCTTGACGTGCTGGGCACCGACATGGCCGACCGTGCGCAGCGCGAGGCCTTCCTGCCGCGTGTCGCGTTCATGCCGCATGGCCTGGGCCGCAACCTGTATCCGACCCTGTCGGTGTGGGAAAACGTGGATTTCTTCGCCCGCCTGTTCGGCCTTGCGGCGGACGAGCGTGAAGAGCGCATCAACCGCCTGCTCGACGCCACGGGCCTTGCGCCGTTTCCCGACCGTCCGGCGGGGCACCTGTCGGGGGGGATGAAGCAGAAGGTCAGCCTGTGCTGCGCGCTGGTGCATGACCCGGACCTGCTGATCCTTGACGAACCCACCACCGGGGTGGATCCGCTGTCGCGCCAGCAGTTCTGGACACTGGTGGGGCAGTTGCGCAGCGAGCGCCCCAGCATGACGGTCCTTGTCTCCACCGCCTACATGGACGAGGCGGAGCGCTTCGCCTACCTCGTCGCGATGGATGCGGGGCATGTGCTGATCGCGGACCGGACGGCCAACGTGCTGGCGCGCACGCACACCACATCGCTGGAGCAGGCGTATATCTCCCTCCTGCCGGAGGAAAAGCGCGCGAATGCCACGGGCTTTTCCATCCCGCCCTACCACGACCCCGGCGGCGCGCCGGCCATCATGGCGCAGGACCTGACCAAGCGGTTCGGCAGCTTTGTCGCGGTGGACGATGTCAGCTTCCGCATCGGGCGTGGCGAGATCTTCGGCTTCCTCGGCTCCAATGGCTGCGGCAAGTCCACGACCATGAAGATGCTGACCGGCCTGCTTGATGCCACCAGCGGGACGGCGGAACTGTTCGGGCGCGTCATCACGCCGGGCGACATGTCCACGCGCATGCGCATCGGCTACATGTCGCAGTCCTTTTCGCTGTACGAGGAACTGACCGTCCGGCAGAACCTGCGGCTTCAGGCGCGGCTTTACCGTATCCCCGCGCGCGATGCGGCGCAGCGCGTGACACAGGCGCTGTCGGATTTCGAACTTGATGGCGTGGCCGATGTCCGTCCGTCCGCCCTGCCGCTGGGCATCCGCCAGCGCCTGCAGTTGGCCGCGGCGTGCATCAACAATCCCGAAATCCTGATCCTTGACGAACCGACCTCCGGCGTGGACCCGGCGGCGCGTGACATGTTCTGGCGGCACCTGATCAAGCTGTCGCGGCAGGACCATGTCACGATCTTCGTCTCCACCCATTTCATGAACGAGGCCGCGCGCTGCGACCGGATATCGCTGATGCACCGGGGGCGCGTGCTGGCGGTGGGAACGCCCGCCGAACTGGTCCGCAGGCGCGGGGCGAAGGACCTGGAGGCGGCATTCATCGCCTACCTCAAGGAAGCGGAGGCGGAGCCGGGCGGCGCGCCCGCACCGGCCACGCCCTCCCACCGGCACCGTGGCTGGACATGGAAGGGATGGCGTGGCGGGACGTGGCTGCCGCGCGCGTGGGCCTTTGCCCGGCGCGAGGCGGTGGAGCTGCTGCGCGACCGCATGCGCCTGACCTTCGCCATCATCGGCCCGGTCGTGCTGCTGCTGATTGCCGCGTCGAGCATTTCCTTCGACGTCAATGGCGTGTCCTTTACCGTGTGCGACCATGACCGCACCAGCATCAGCCATGACCTGATCGACAGTTTCCGCGGATCACCATATTTCGTGGAAATCGCGCCCTCCGACGACCCGGCGCAGATGGACCGGGCCCTGCATGACGGGCGTGCGCAACTGGGGCTGGATATCCCGCCCGGTTTCGCCCGGGACATGGAGGCCGGGCGCCGTCCCGCCGTGGGCGTGGTCATTGATGGCGCGGTGCCGTTCCTTGCCGCCGACGTGCGCGCCTATGTCGAAGGGGTGCTGGCGCGGTATGCGACGACGCTGGGGCGTGAACTGCCACAGGCGGCCAGCGTGCCCGTCGTGCTTGAACCACGCTTCATCTACAATCAGGAATTCCGCAGCATCTATGCCATGACGCCGGGGATGGTGATGCTGGCGCTGATCCTCATTCCCACGATGCTGACAGCACTTGGGGTCGTGCGGGAAAAGGAAATCGGCTCCATCGTCAACCTCTATGCCTCGCCCGCGACGGTGGGGCAGTACCTGGTGGGCAAGCAGGCCCCCTATGTCGCGCTGGCGACGTGCAGCTATGTCGTGCTGGTGGTGCTGTCGGTCCTTGTGCTTGGGGTGCCGCTGAAGGGATCGTTCGTGGCGCTGAGCATCGGTGCGCTTTTGTTCATACTAGGTGCGACGGGGCTGGGGATGCTGATTTCCACCTTCGTCAATTCGCAGGTCGCGGCCATTTTCGGCACCGCCATCATCTGCCTGATCCCGGCGGTGAATTTCTCCGGCATGCTCTATCCCTCCTCCACGCTGACGGGGCTGAGCCGCCTTGTCGGGTTCGGTTTTCCCGCGTCATGGTTCCAGTTGATCAGCCTGGGCAGCTTTACCAAGGGCATGGGGGTGTTCGCCTTCATGCGGATGTATGCAGCGCTTGCGGGATTTGCGGCATTCTACATGCTCGGTGCGCGCCTGCTGCTGAAGAAGCAGGAAGCATAGGCCGCTGATGGGACGCTGGATCATCAATGTCGGCCTGCTGTGCGGCAAGGAATTCCGCAGCCTGTTCAATGACGCAATCCTGCTCGGGCTGATTGTCTTCGCCTTTACGGCGGGTGTGCTGCTGGTGGCGAACGGGGTGCGCACCGATGTCTCCAACGCCACCATCGCCTTTGTGGACGAGGATCATTCCGCCCTGTCGCGACGCCTGCACGATGCGGTGCTGCCACCCTATTTCAAGCCGCCGGTTCTGATCGCGCGGGAGGATGCGTCGCGCCTGATGGACCGGGGGGATTACATCTTCGTCGTCGATATCCCTCCCCGGTTCGAGGCCGACGTGCTGGCGGGACGCGCGCCCGCGCTGCAGATCCTGGTGGATGCCACGGCCATGACGCAGGCGGGGCTTGGCACCACCTATCTGGACGGGATTTTCATGGGGGAGGTCGAATCCGTCCTGCATGAAGGCCATCTGGCCGACGCCATTCCCTTCCGCGCCGAAAGCCGCATCCGCTTCAACCCCAACGGGGAATCGCAGTGGTTCACGTCGGTGATGCAGATCGTCACCAACATCACCATCCTGTCGATCATCCTGGTGGGGGCCGCGGTGATCCGCGAGCGTGAACATGGCACGATCGAGCATCTGCTGGTCATGCCCGTCTCCGCCAGCGAGATCGCGATTTCCAAGATCGTGACCAACGGGTTCGTAATCTTTGTCGCCACCATGCTGTCGCTATGGCTGGTGGTGCATGGCTGGCTTGGCGTGCCGCTGGCGGGGTCGGTGGCGCTGTTTGCGGGATGCGCGCTGATCTACCTGTTTTCGGTGACGTCGCTGGGGATCATGCTGGCGACGGTGGCGCCCACCATGCCGCAGTTCGGGCTGCTGGCGGTGCCGGTCTATGCCGTGGCCTACCTTCTGTCGGGGGCGGCGACGCCGGTGGAAAACATGCCCACCATGATCCGCATGCTTGTGCGGTTCCTGCCGACGACGCAGTTCGTGAACCTGTCGCAGGCCATCCTCTATCGCGGTGCGGGGCTGGGGACGATCATGCCCCCGCTGCTGACGATTGTCGTGACCGGGGTGGTCTTCCTGTTCTGTGCGCTCATGCGCTTCCGCTCCATGCTGGCAAGGCAGGGATAATGAAAAAGAAACTTTCGCGCATCATCTGCCTTGCGGCCATCGCCACGCTTGGCGCGTGTTCCCCCTTCCATACCCGCACGCCGCCATCGCGCGTCACGGTCCCGTCGCGTTTCGCGCAGGCCCCGGCCGGGACCGATCCGGCGACGGACCTGACGACATGGTGGCGGTCGTGGAACGATCCGGCCCTGACCCACGTGGTGGAGGCGGCGCTGGCGGCCAATCCCGATATCCGCATCGCTCGTGACAACGTGCTGCAGGCGCGCGCGGCGCATGTGATCGCGCGTTCGACGCTGTATCCCACGGTGGGGGCGACGGGAAACATTGGCGGCGGCGGGATGAGCTGGCGCAATCCCGCCGGCCTGTCGCAACTCTCGGACGGGGATCCCGCCACGGATGCCCACCTCGCGGGGATCGGGGCGTCGTGGGAGCCGGACCTGTTTGGCGGACGCCATGCCGACAGCCGTGCCGCGCGTGCGCTGATGCTGGGCCAGCAGGCCGAATATCACGGCATGCAGATGCTGGTCGCGGCCGATGCGGCGGAAAACTACCTCCGTGCGCAGGGGGTGCAGCGGCAGATCGACCTGCTTGATCGCAGCATCGGGATATTGCAGCGCCTGCGCACCTATACACAGGCGCGGTTCGTGGCCGGGCAGGCGGTTTCGGCCGACGTGCGGGCGGTGGACGAGAAACTCTCGCTCCAGCGGGCGCGCCGTCCGCTGCTGGTGGAGGAATATGACCTCCATCGCCGCAGGCTTGCGATCCTGTCGGGGCAGGCGCCGGAAAATGCGCCGTCGCTTCCTGCGCCCGGCGCGTTCTTCGTCCCCGTTGCCCCATCGGGGGAGATGCCCGATACCGTGCTGGAACGCCGTCCCGATGTGCTGGCCCGGCGGGATCAGGTGGAGGCGGCGCTCGATCGCCTCAAGAGTGCGAAGACCGACCTGCTGCCCCGTTTCGGGCTGGAATTCTTTGGCGGCGACGGGCGGTTGCGCTTTGACGGCATCCCCGGCCTGTCGGGCACGGGGGGGCTGATCGCGCTGACGACCTACCTGCCGATCTTTACCGCCGGACGGGTGCATGCGCGCATCCATGCCGCCCATGCGCGGCTTGACGCCGCCGTGGCGGGATATGACCGCACCGTGCTCAATGCCCTCGGAGAGGTCGAGGACGCGTATGAGGCCCGCACCAGTGCCGATACCCGCGCCCATGACCTTGCCACCGCCGTATCGCAGGCGGGACGCAACGTGTCCGACGTGACGGGCCTGTATGAAGGGGGACAGCGCATGATGCAGGACATCCTGCGCGCCCGCCTCGATGAACTCGACGCGCGCGAGCAGGTGCTGCGTAACGAGGACATGCAGACGCTGGCAAGCATCCATCTGGCCCGCGCGCTGGGTGGTGGGTGGAAGCACGAGGCCGATGACGCCCCGCCGCTTCCGTCACGTTCCGGTGCCCGGACGCGCGGGTAACGCGTGCCGCAGGGGGGAGGGTAAGGGCGGATGTCGGTTTCACTGGCGTTCCTGACCGTCACGGTTTCCATCATCATGGCGGTGGTGCTGATCCAGCGGTGCAGGCTGCATCCGTTCATCGCCCTGTTCCTGACGTCTCTGTTCCTTGGCCTGTGCGCCGGGATGGCGCCTGCGCATGTCATCGCCGCCTTTGAAACCGGGGCGGGACAGGTGCTGGGCCAGATCGCGTCGGTCATTGCCCTTGGCGCGATGCTGGGAAAGATGCTGGAGGCATCCGGTGGCGCGGACCAGATCGCGCTGACGGTCGTGCGGCTGTCGGGGCGGCGGCATATGGGATGGGCCATGATGCTGATCGGGCTTCTGGTCGGGATTTCGGTCTTCTTTACGGTCGGTTTCGTCATTCTCGTGCCGCTGGCGATGTCGGTCGCGCGCCAGACGCGACTGCCGATGCTGCGTGTGGCGCTGCCGATGACGGCGGCGCTGTCGGTGGTGCAGGGACTGGTACCGCCGCATCCGGGGGCGATGTTCGCGCAGGCGGCCTACCATGCCGATGTCGGGCGCCTGATCGTGCTGGGCATCGTGCTCAGTATTCCCATCGCCATCATTTCCGGCCCGCTTTATGCGGATTTCATCGTGCCGCGACTGGCCCCCAACCCGCACGACATGGTCCTGGCCGCACCGCCGCCGGCCAGCCGGCAATCCATGCCGTCCTTTGGCATCACGCTGCTGACGATCCTTGCCCCCGTCGTGCTGATGCTGGCGGGGTCAGTCGCGCGACTGGCCTGCGCGCCGGGCAGCCTGCCGGGCACGGTCCTGCGCTTTGTGGGGGATCCGAATGTGGGACTGGTGCTGTCGGTGCTGCTGTCCTTCTACACGCTTGGCGCGCGGCAGGGGATGTCACGGCAGGACATGCTGCGGCTGAGCAGTGACAGCCTTGGCCCGCTGGCGTCGCTGTTCCTGATGATCGGGGCAGGGGGCGGCTTCGGGCAGGAACTGATGGACAGCAACCTGTCCACCACCATCACCGGGGCCGCGATCGGCATGCATATTCCCGTGCTGCTGCTGGCGTGGCTGATTGCGGCGGCACTGCGCCTTGCGGTGGGATCGGCCACGGTGGCGATGGGGACGACGGCAGGTGTCGTCGGCCCGATCGTGTTGCAGTCGCATGGCGTGTCGCCCGAACTGATGGTGCTGGCGACCGGGGCGGGGGCCGTGATGTTCGGGCCGCTGAACGATTCCGGTTTCTGGCAGGTCAAGGAAGCGCTGGGCCTGAGCGTGCCTCAGACAATCGCCACATGGTCGGTGATCGAAACGCTGATCGGGGTGAGCGGCCTGGTCCTGTGCGCCGCGCTGTCATGGGCGGGGCTGGGCTAGGCTGTCTTTATTCGGGGCTTTTGGGGGGCGTCTTTTTTTAGGAAGGCGGTGTTTTTTGAAGCTTTTTGGAAAAAAGCTTCACCAAAAACTTTTGATATTTCTTGGGTTTTTTTTAGAAAGGAACCGGCAGGCACATCATGCCTGCCGGTTCCGGAAGGTTTTAGCGCCCGTACCGCACGAGGCCCAGATCCTCGAACGGGATTTCCGGCATGCGTCCGGACATCAGGTCCGCCAGCACACGCCCCGACCCACAGGCCATGGTCCAGCCCAGCGTGCCATGACCGGTGTTAAGGAACAGGTTGTCATAGCGCGTGCGGCCGATGATGGGCGTGCCATCGGGCGTCATGGGCCGCAGCCCGGTCCAGAAGGTGGCGTCCGACAGGTTGTTGCCGCCGGGGAACAGGTCCGTCAGCGAATGTTCCAGCGTCTCGCGCCGGGGCTTGCGCAGGCGGGTGCTGAACCCCGCCAGTTCGGCGGTCCCGCCCACGCGGGTGCGGTTGCCAAGGCGGGTGATCCCGATCTTGAACGTCTCGTCCATCACGGTGGAGACCGGGGCGCGGTCCTCATTGGTGATCGGCGTGGTGATGGAATAGCCCTTGACCGGATAGATCGGCAGGTCCAGCCCCAGCGAGCGTACCATCGCGGGGGAATAGCTGCCCAGCGACAGGACATAGGAATCCGCGCTCAGCAGCCCACGGCTGGTCTGTACGCCGGTGATCTTCCCGCCATCGGCGTGCATGGCGCGGATCTTCGTATCATACAGGAACGTCACCCCGGCCTTCTGCGCCATGGCGGCAAGGTTCTGGGTGAATTTGAACGCATCCCCCGTCTGGTCCCCCGGCAGGCGCAGGCCACCGACGATCTTGTCACGCGCGCTGGCCAGGCCGGGTTCGGCGGCAATGCACCCTGCGGCGTCAAGCACCTCGTATTTCACGTTGTACTGTTCCAGCACACGGATATCACCCGCCGCGTCGTCCACCTGTTTTTGCGTGCGGAAGACCTGCAGCGTGCCCTGCTGGCGGTCGTCATAGGTGATGCCTGTGCTGGCGCGCAGGTCGTCAAGTACGTCGCGGCTGTATTCCGCCAGGCGCACCATGCGTCCCTTGTTGCGGTCATAGGCCGACGTCGTGCAGTTTTCGAGCATCTGCACCAGACACGACCACAGGTGCGGGTCAGGCATGGGCCAGAACACGAACGGGCGGTATTTCATCAGCAGCCACTTGATGGATTTCAGCGGCACACCCGGTCCTGCCCACGGGGCGGAATAGCCGGGGGAGACCTGTCCCGCGTTGGCGAAGCTGGTTTCCAGACCGGCGGCGGGCTGGCGGTCCACGACCGTGACCTCATGCCCTGCCTGCGCCAGATACCACGCCGATGTGACGCCGACGACACCGCTGCCCAGAACGATGATTTTCATTGCGCTTGTGCTTTCGTGCAAAAGGTAGGTGAAAGGAAGATATCAGCCACCGGCCACGTAGGTGCGGTGGTAACGGTGGCCAAGGGACGTCAGGATCTCGTAGCCGATCGTGCCTGCGGCGCGTGCCGCCGCATCGACGTCATGCTGCGGTCCGAGCAGGTCCACCGCCATGTCCGGCCCCAGCGCCCCTGCCGGGACATCCGTGATGTCGATGGTGATGGAATCCATGGAAATCCGGCCGAGGATCGGCAGCCGCGTCTCCCCGAACCATGCGGCCCCGTGGCTGGCCCCCTGCCGCAGGCAGCCATCGGCGTAGCCCGCCCCGATCGTCGCGATGCGGCGCGGGCCGGACGCGCGATAGGTCAGGCCATAGCCCACCCCGTCACCCGCCGCGATGTCGCGGACCTGCAGGATGCGCGCGCTGAGACGGACAACAGGGCGCAGGGGATTGGGGCCATCCTCGTTCGGGGCGATGCCATACAGCGCCGCGCCGGGACGGACCATGTCGAAATGGTAATCGGGGCCGAGGAAGATGCCGGAGGACGCCGAAAGCGCCATCGGGGCGGCAGGCAGCAGGGCCGCCATGTCCAGCAGGCGTGCCCTCTGCTGCGCATTGGCGGGATCCCGCGGCGTATCCGCACAGGCAAGGTGACTGATGATGAGGTCCGGCGTGATGCCCGCCAGCAGGCCCGCATCATCGGCGATGGCGCGCACATCGTCCATCGACAGTCCGAAGCGCGACATGCCGGTATCAAGCTGTATGACGGCACGCAGCACCCTGTCCTGCCGCCGGGCCAGCGCGCGCCAGCCTGCGATCTGTTCGATGGAATTGAGGACGGGGGTCAGGCCATGTGCCGTGAATTCTTCTTCCGTGCCCGGCAGGGGGCCATGCAGTACGAATATCCGCGTGGCAGGGGTGACGTGCGGACGCAGGGCGATGCCTTCTTCCAGATGGGCGACATAGAAATGTTCCGCCCCTGCGCGCTGCAGCGCCGGCGCCACCTGCGCCAGGCCCAGCCCATAGGCATCGGCCTTGACCACGGCCGCGCAGGTCGTGCGCGGGGTGAGCCTGTCGCGCACAAGGCGGTAGTTGGCCGCGATCGCATCAAGGTCGATCCGCAGGGTCGCGCCAGCGCGGTGGCGGGGCCAGTGCGAGGAAACGGCGGAGGCAGGGGCAGGTGACACGGGCACGGATTCCGGCACAGGGGAAGTCATGGAAAATCCTATGCCGGATCAAAACGAAATGTCCTGCCATTTAATGGCATGATCTGCTAAGATATTGTCCGGTTGCGCATGTAAATGCGAATAATGGCGGAATATGTTATCATGATCGTGGACCGGGTGAATGATGCCATCCTGCGCCATCTGTCCCATGACGGGCGGATGACGAACGCGGACCTTGCGCAGAAGGTCGGGCTGTCGCCCTCGGCATGCCTGCGACGGGTCAAACTGTTGGAAAAGCAGGGGGTTATCTGCGGTTATCGCGCCATGATCGACGAACGTTCGGTGCATGGCATGACCACCGTGATCGTGCATATCACGCTGGAACGCCAGACCGACGAATGCCAGCGCCGGTTCGAGGCACGGGTCCGCGACTGTCCCGACGTGCGCGAATGTTACCTGATGACCGGGGATGCGGATTACCTGTTGCGGGTGGAGGTGCGTGACACCGCCGATTATGAACGCATCCACAAGGAGGAACTGTCCCGCATGCCCGGTGTCGCACGTATCCAGAGCAACTTTGCCATCCGCACCGTCCTGCGCAAGTCCTCGTGATGCCATCAGGCCGGGCGCCATTCCTGCCGCCCGGCCTGTCTATGTCCTGCCGACCTGCGCAAGGCGGTTTTTCAGGACATGCGCAGGAGGTCTTCCTGTTCAGGCGCCGAAACCACGGCCACCTCGACCACGGAGGCGGTGGTGGCAGGCCGGGGAATGAACGGACGCACCAGGAACTGGTAGCCCCCAGCCCCGATCACCCCGCCACAGAGCGGCCCGACAAGGGGAACCCACCAGAAACTGTCCGGTCCCGGCAGCGCGGAATATTTCCATCCCCCAAGGAAGCAGAACAGGCGCGGGCCAAAATCACGGGCGGGATTGATGGCCCATCCCTCCAGATAACCCGCGCACGCCCCGATGGAGGCGACGAGCAGGCCGATGATCAGTGCGCTCGAATTCGCCTGCGGGGCCTGGGTATTATATTCGCACGTCACGGCGAAGATGCCGAACAGCAGCAGCGCCGTCAGGATGATTTCATCCAGAAAGGCATGCATGGGTGTGACGAATTCCCCCGGATGGGTAAAGAAGACGCCCGCCGCACCGCCATCGGTGGCCCGGTCAAGGTGATGCGCAAGGTTGTAATGGTCGATCACGGGTTGATACAGCGTATAGACCAGCATTGCGCCAATCATGCCGCCCACGACCTGCGCCATGCAGTAGGGCAGCACCTTGCGCCATGAAAACCCGCGATACAGCGCCAGCGCAAGCGTGACGGCCGGGTTGGCGTGCGTGCCCGACACGCTGCCGGTGATATAGATGGCGATCGTCACGCCCAGTCCCCAGACGATGCACACCCCCCAGTAGGACAGCTTGTAGGGGCTGGGATCGTAAAGCGTGTACATCGCGGCAACGGAATCGCCGATCAGGACGATAATCATGACAGCGAGGCATTCGGAGATCAGTTCCCCGAGGAATTGTCGGTTTGTGAACATCGGACCTACTTTGCTCTTTTATTATTCGGTCAATGGGCGATGGTCGGTCAGGACCGTCGCCCGACGATCCTTGTGATCACGAATGTTCTTACACGAACATCGTCGTCTTCAAAATGATTATTTTGAAGGGCAAAGGAAATGTGATGGAGAATGCTATAAAAATTTTTATAATATGAGAAACCTGACGGCGTAACATGTTCTTATAAAGTATTTTGTGCGGTGCACCATTGTAGTATCACGTTCGCAATGGTGCGCGATACCGCGCATTGTGGCCCCCGGAATCCATCCATGCCCGATTTCTGACAGAAAAGGTTCATATTGGATGGATTTTCAGCAGTTTCACGCTTGATGCAGATCAATGAAATAAGTGTGGAACTCGTATTGATAACCCCTCAATGTTCGTTTACGAACATGACAGGAGGAATTACGCACATGCTGTCCATGGATGAAACGTCCCAGTCATCGCCCCAGGTGCCCCGTGACAACGGCACGACTGTCGATCTGCTGATTGTAGGTGGGGGGATCAACGGAGCAGGCATCGCGCGCGATGCCGCGGGCCGGGGTGCCTCCGTCCTGCTGGTGGAGCAGGATGACTTTGCCAGTCATACCTCGTCCGCCAGTACGAAGCTGATTCACGGCGGCCTGCGCTACCTGGAATATTATGAATTCCGCCTGGTGCGCGAGGCCCTGATCGAACGTGAACGGCTTTTGCGCATTGCGCCGCACATCATCTGGCCGATGCGTTTCATCCTGCCCTATACGCCGCAGGCGCGTCCGGCGTGGATGCTGCGCGTGGGACTGTTCCTGTACGATCACCTCGCCGGTCGCCAGATGACTCTGCCAAAGTCGAAATCGATCAATTTCACGACCAACCCGGTGGGTGTCCCGCTCAACGGCGCATGCAGCAAGGGATTTTCCTATTCCGATGGCTGGGTGCAGGACAGCCGCCTTGTCGTGCTCAACGCCATGGACGCCGTGGCGCGCGGGGCGGATGTGCGCACGCGCACCCGCATGCTCAGTGCGAAGCGCGTCAACGGCATGTGGGAAGCGGTGATCGAGAACACCCGTGACGGCACGCGTGAAATCGTGCGTTCGCGCATCATGGTCAATGCCGGCGGCCCGTGGGTGAGCGAGATCCTGCGTGAACGCGCCTGCATCCAGACCGACAAGCAGGTGCGCCTGGTCAAGGGCAGCCACATCATCGTGCCGCGCATGTTCGAAGGCGACCAGGCCTATATCCTGCAGAACCCGGACAAGCGCATCGTGTTCGCCATCCCGTACGAGCAGAAATTCACCCTGATCGGCACCACCGACGTCCCCTGGACGCAGGCGCCGGGCAAGGTCGAGATCTCGCCCGAGGAAATCCGGTACCTGTGCGAAAGCGTCAGCCGCTATTTCAAAAAGCCGGTGACGCCCGACGACGTGGTCTGGAGCTATGCCGGCGTGCGGCCGCTTTATGATGATGCGTCGAAGAATGCGTCGGCCGTGACGCGCGATTACGTGCTTGATATCGACGCGGCCAACGGGCAGGCGCCGCTGCTGTCGATCTTTGGCGGCAAGATCACGACCTATCGCCGCCTTGCCGAACATGCGATCGAAAAACTGCAGCCCTTCCTGCCGGTGCTGTCCGCATCGGGATGGACGGCGGACCGGGTCCTGCCCGGCGGTGACCTTGGCGAAGGCGGGTTCGAGGGCGCGCTGGCGCGGTTTGCGCAGGCGACGCCGTTCCTTGACGCGAACCAGCACTGGCGGCTTGTGCGCAATTACGGGTCACGCGCGACGGAGATCGTGGGGGATGCGAAATCGGCGGCGGACATGGGCGAAAGCTTTGGCGGTGGCCTGACGGCGCGCGAAATCGATTACCTGATGACACATGAACGTGCTGAAACGGTGGAGGACATCCTGTGGCGGCGGTCGCGTATGGGCCTGCATGTGACGGATGAAGACGCGGCGCGCCTTGACATCTATGTTCAGAAGAAGCGGGCGGCGGTTTGACATCTTTCATCGCGGCGTGAACCTGCCGCACTTTGTGACATCTGGATCCCGATGGGACAGGAAGGGACTATCCTGAATTTTGTGCGGTGTGGTGATAAATTGCTCGAAGAGGAGCCCCCGCATGAGCATTGATAAAGACCTCCTGGACCGCCTGATGGAAGGACGTTCACCCGGCGACCTGTTTGGCAAGAACGGCATACTCTCGGAATTGACGAA
>NZ_NKUF01000130.1 GCF_003206495.1 Gluconacetobacter entanii
GGGCAATACCAGTCCATGTCACCATTCACTCCATCTCTTCGCAAAGACGGATGAATCACAACAGGCTGGTATTGTTCAAAAACTTTCGGATCGGGCTCTCAGACAGCACAGTGTTGATGGCCGCAATGCAATCATTACTTTCCCGCAAGCAATGACATTAATCGATGCACATTCCTCAGTATTCTAGGGAGATCGTTCGACCATCATCCGAGCATTCCTATCTCTATCGTGCTGGCGAAAGAGATACTGGTCTGCGCGAAATCATGGCGCAGTAGTTCACGTTCGCTACCCCAATTCCCTTAAAACGGCTCGAAGCTCGATCCACCGCCACTAGGATCGGGGTCCGTGTCCCGGCCCCTCGACCGAGACGGTCCACCCCGGCCACGTCCTCGACCTCTCATGCGCATGCCTGGCCCTTCGGACCGCCTCTGCCGTTCCTGCGCCTCGTATCGCTCCAGTCCGGTCCTGACGGCCTTTTCCTCGGCCTCCAGATCCTCCAACCCCATACGATGCAGCTTGGTATCCACAGCACGGGCGAGAGGATCTGTCGGGTAAAATCTGGCGAACAGCTCCGCCCTCTTTTCCGGCGCTTCACGAATGAGCTGCGCCAGCCTGCTCTCGATCCGCCGCTTCTGCTCCTCCTGCCGCTTCAAAACCTTCCTGCGGACTTCTGCGGCCCGCTCCTGTTGCTCCTCGGCCTGCCGTCGTTGCTCCGCCTCACGCTGGCGCAGCATCTCGGCATATCTGGCCTCGGTCTCCTGTTCAGCCCGGCGACTGCGGCCAAAGGCCCGCACAAGTGAGCTGGCAGCGGCTTTCTTGGGGGACGTACATAAAACGGGCACAGATATACGCTAAGGATTATCGGTGATTGTGATGGCTTGCCGGAGCGGGCGGAGTTTCCCTTCCGGGATGCCGGC
>NZ_NKUF01000131.1 GCF_003206495.1 Gluconacetobacter entanii
CACTACAGTTGCATTTTGTGTTGAGTTCTGAATCTATGGGTAACCATGATTCAGGATATGATGAGTGGCGGTACGTCTGTTGAAGAGACGCTGGAATTATGGGCGCGCTCGCTTCGGTCCGCCAAGGATCGGATGGCGCCGCTGTTCACGCAAAAACGTGTCGTAGATTCGGCCTGTGCTTTTCTTGATGTTTTGATTGGCAATGAACCACGCAAGACGGGATGGATGCGAGCGGAAGCCGCAGGAGATCCTGGTCCATGGCGGCAGCAGGCGCTTCTGGGACGCGGGCACTGGGATGCCGATGCCCTTCGTGACGTCGTCAGGGATTATGTGATTGAGCATCTGGGCACTGAAGAGGGCGTGCTGGTCATTGATGAGACCGGTTTTCTGAAGAAGGGTCAGGCGTCCTGCGGTGTGGGGCGGCAGTATACGGGATCTGCCGGCAAGATCACGAACTGCCAGATTGGTGTGTTTGGCGCTTATGTTTCGGAACGGGGGCATGCCTTTATTGACCGCGCCCTGTATCTCCCGAAAGACTGGACATCAAAGCCTGAGCGTCTGAAGCGGGCCCACGTTCCCGATGACGTGGTGTTTGCAACCAAACCGGCGTTAGCCTCGATGATGATTGAGCGAAGTATTGAGGCCGGTGTGCCGTTCCGCTGGGTTGCAGCAGACAGCGTGTATGGCGTGGGCGACGTAGAACGCACGCTTCGCCGGGCAGGAATTGGATATGTGCTTGGGGTCAAGGGCAATCACTGGTTCGGATCATGGGCAACGGAACCGCTGATTGCCGGAGAGGCGAAAGATATTGCAGCAGGACTGCCAGACCAGGCCTGGCGTCGTCTGTCAGCGGG
>NZ_NKUF01000132.1 GCF_003206495.1 Gluconacetobacter entanii
CGTCGTTAACGACGTCGTTATTGACGTCATTTGAGAGGTAAGAATGACCCAGGAAATCCTGATTGGCGTTGAACGCCGCCGCCGCTGGTCGGATGAACGGAAGCTGGCGATACTGGCTGAAGTTGGTGTGGATGGAGCAAGTGTATCGGATGTGGCACGTCGACATGACCTGACCCGCCAACATCTTTACCAATGGCGGACGTCATTCCGTCAAAGACTATCTTCCCCAGATCAGTCTGTGGCGTTTGTTCCTGTTGCTTCAGTGACGACACCTGCTGTGGCATCTGGCGGTGATCCTGACGAACTGGCCATAGTGCTGCGCAATGGCCGTAGTATCAGGGTGACGGGACATCCTGCCGAAGATCTTCTGGCCCGGGTCATCCGGATTGCGGAGACGGCATGATTGGCGTGGGCAACGGCGTGCGTGTCTATCTGGCCTGCGGGGTGACCGATATGCGCAAGGGCATATCGGGTCTGGCAGCACTGGCACAGGACGTGCTGCGTCAGAACCCGACATCAGGGGCGCTCTTTGCCTTTCGTGGTCGCCGTGGGGACAGGATCAAGCTTCTGATGTGGGACGGTCAGGGGTTCTGTCTTTATTACAAGGTGCTTGAGAAGGGACGTTTTCCATGGCCGTCTCCGGCAGAGGGCGTTGCACGCCTGACGACAGCACAGATGGCCATGCTGTGGGAAGGCATGGAGTGGAGACGCCCTTCCTGGTCTGCACCACCGTCTCGCGTGGCCTGATTTTTATGGCGTGAGAGTGCAGAACATTTTGAATTTTCTTAGGTTTTCTGCTATTTTTTCATAATGACGTCTGCACCTGCGGTCCTGCCTGA
>NZ_NKUF01000133.1 GCF_003206495.1 Gluconacetobacter entanii
ACGCCCAGTTCCTGGAAAGGCCGTATTATGGCTCGCGGCAGATGACATGGCATCTGCGCCGCCTGGGACATGAAGTGGGGCGCAAACGCGTCCGCCGGCTCATGGCGATCATGGGCCTGCGGGCGATCTACCAGAAGCCACGCACGAGTGTGCCCCATCCGGAGCATCGGAAATATCCATATCTGCTGCGGGATCTGGTCATTGATCGACCTAACCAGGTCTGGTGTTCCGATATCACATATATTCCCATGAAACGGGGATTTCTCTATCTCGTGGCGATCATGGACTGGTTCACGCGCAAGGTGCTGTCCTGGCGTCTGTCGAACACGATGGACGCGGAGTTCTGTATTGAGGCACTTCGGGATGCGCTGATGCGTTACGGCACCCCGGAGATTTTCAACACGGACCAGGGCTCACAATTCACGACGCCCCGTTTTACCGGTATCCTGGAAGAACGTCAGATCCGCATTAGCATGGACGGGCGTGGGCGCTGGCTGGACAACGTGTTCATCGAGCGTCTGTGGCGGTCGTTGAAATACGAATGTGTCTACCTGCACGCATTTGAGACCGGATCAGAACTTCGAGTGGGGCTCACGAAATGGATCACCCATTATAACGGGCAACGTCCCCATACGGCCCTGGCTGGACGAACGCCTGATGAGGCGTATCATGGCGCGCCGACGCCATCTGGTCCGGCGTTAACCCCGGACCAGATGGCCAACAGCAACGCCGTCAGAATGGCGGCATAACAACAACCGGGTATAGCTTATTCAAACCCAAAAACTGTCCGAACAGACGGGTCCACCTCT
>NZ_NKUF01000134.1 GCF_003206495.1 Gluconacetobacter entanii
GCGGCCTCAATGGCCACGACGATCACCGGTCCGTATGTTGACATCGGGGGTGGCTACAACCTGACCCAGACCCAGCACGGCCACTTTGCCGACACCGATGGCGGCACCGAGCCGGGCCGTGAAAAGGTCGGCCACCGTCACGGCTGGACCGGCTTCGGCGCGGTTGGCTGGGGCTTCGGGAACGGCCTGCGCGCCGAGGTCGAGGGCGACTACAACTGGTCCGAAATCTACAGCAAGAGCCGTGGCGACAAGGGCTCCGACCGCTCCTATGGCGGCTTCGTCAACGTGCTGTATGACATCGACCTGAAGCGTCTGTTCAGCATCGACGTCCCCGTCACCCCGTTCGTCGGTGTCGGCGCGGGCTACCTGTGGCAGGGCGCGCATGATGTCACCATCGGCGCGAACAACCCCGGCGGCGCACGCAGCCTGAGCGGCACCAAGGGCGGCTTCGCCTACCAGGGCATCGTCGGTGCGGCCTATGACATCCCCGGCGTCCCGGGCCTGCAGATGACCACCGAATACCGCATGATCGGTCAGCCGCAGTCCTTCACGATGGGCAACTTTACGGCGGGTGACGGTCACGCAAGCTTCGACCACCGCTTCAACCACCAGTTCATCGTCGGTGTCCGCTACGCGTTCAACAACGCGCCGCCGCCGCCGCCGCCGGCCCCTGCCGTTGTCCCGCCCGCACCGACCGCGGCGCGCACCTACCTCGTCTTCTTTGACTGGGACGGCGCAGCCCTTACCGGCCGTGCGCGTGAGATCGTGGCC
>NZ_NKUF01000135.1 GCF_003206495.1 Gluconacetobacter entanii
CTTATGTGGACGGCCTTTACGATGCAAGAGGTCACATTGATTGCATTGTCGTATCTTTCTTCTGCGTATTTTCGCTCCAGCGAAATGCACTGATACTGTCATGATGTGGAGATCCGGTCAGATGCGCCCTTATGTCCGGCCTGTTTATGCGAAATCCTTCGCTGGCCATCATGGGTGTTCGCTTGCGTGTCAGGCACCAATCTGGATCTCGTGCTCAATGGCACATGGGGACATTCGGTATTGCCTGAACTGCTTCTGATTACAGTCTTTCCCATCACGCGGTCAGTGCATACTGCCGGATCTACCGGAGCTTATTCCGGTATCCATCATCCTGGTGGTACATGTCAGACTATAGCGACACTGCGACCGGCCGGACGATAGATCTCTTTGCGCGACAACAAAACCCAGATGATCCGGGCCAGCTTGTTGGCTAACGCCACGGTTGCCAGACGGCCCGGGCGACGTTCCAGAAGCTTGCAAAGCCATACTCCCGCAGCGCTATCCCATTTCTGTGCGCGGTAAAGCATGGATGTTGCGCCCAGAACGAGCATCTTTCTTATTTCCCGGTTGCCCGTTTTGGTAATTCTGCCCAATCGGGTTTTTCCGCCCGATGAATGCTGGCGCGGTACGAGACCAAGCCAGGCTGCGAAGTGCCGGGCCGTATCGAAGGCCCCAATATCGGTAACAGACGCGACAATCAGGGAGGCGGTTACCGGACCAATGCCCGGGATGGTCAAAAGACGGCGAGCATCTTCATCCTGTT
>NZ_NKUF01000136.1 GCF_003206495.1 Gluconacetobacter entanii
GTCGAGGCGACGGGAGCCGATACCCTGTCGATCGAGGCGCTGGCCGGGGTGCTGCTTGCGGCTGTCGAACAGGCGGACGGCAAACCAGAAGCCGTCGCGAGGTGGACCGAACGGGGGACGGCGTTCTTTCAGGCTGGCGCAAAAAAGGGCGGCCGGAAAGGAACCGGAAACGATCAGAACGGAAGTGCTGGCGCTTGAAAGACGGATCAGGAAGCAGGCGGCCCTGATCCATCGCCATCAGGCACGAAAGGCACGCACCGACATGCGCGACTGGGCGAAGGCGCGACGGGAACGCACTCATCATCTGATCGAACTGGGCGGTCTGGTCCAGAAGGCGGGACTGGTCGATCTGACCGATGATGACCGCGCCACCCTGCTCGGGGCTTTTCTGGATATTGCAGGACAACTACAGGGCAGCAATGATACTGCTCCGATTGACCTGAAAGCACGCTGGAGACGTGCACTCACATTTTACTGTGCCACAAGGGTTGATTGCTCTGGATGAGTGACGCGGTTCTCGCCTGCGTGGTAGAGTATGCCACAGACCAGCAGGACAGAGGGCGGAAAATGCGCAGGCCACGGGACATTGATGCGGAACTGAAGGCGCTTCAGGAAAAGGCAAAACAGCTTAAGGCGCAACGGACCCTCCAGCTCGGCGAACTGGTCGAGGCGACGGGAGCCGATACCCTGTCGATCGAGGCGCTGGCCGGGGTGCTGCTTGCGGCTGTCGAACAGGCGGACGGCAAACCAGAAGCCGTCGCG
>NZ_NKUF01000137.1 GCF_003206495.1 Gluconacetobacter entanii
CGCCGCATACCGTTTCCGCGTAACCTTGCCCATAAAACCCGTCCTCGTTCAGGCCAGATGATAGCTTATCGCCCTGTCCGAAAAATGGGGACCACTTCTCATCGATCCGAGTTCGGACTATTTATAGCCAGCCAATCAGCATGATACTATAGCGCATGAAGTCGATAATCGGTCCTGCGGATCAAACCCGCTGGTTGACTTACCTTCAATGTCTAATATTTCTATTCGTCACGCAACATCGTCTGTGCTGGATCCGTTCTTAAGCTGATGTGGTCTGCCGACCATCTCTTAAGGCTTTCAGCCTGCTGAACTGTCATAGATTGATCTGAGATCACTTCACACTCGATCAACTCAATATCATGCCAAGCCTTAGCCTCCTCGGAAAAGCACTTTTCACGAAACGCCTTTACGATACCTCGCTTTGCAGACTCAGCCGCTTGATTCGCCACGTCAGGATCATTTTCCGTGCTGTAAAGCAGATAGATAGCCAGAGCATAGGGCTCTGAAGAGGTCTCCCGAAGGATTTCCTCCCCTTGGTCAACGTCAAAAAAAACAGCTGCAATCGTGGAAGGGTAATCCCCCCATTTTTAGTGGGGCATTGAATGAGAATTCAGGCAGCTGTTTTTAGTTTCTGGGCGGGGGTTAGCCCGCTGTTCCCCATGTTGGGTCTGTCATGGTTATATGTCCAGAGCCATTGTGTTGCGACCTCCTGCACGTCCTGAATGCTTTCAAACAAATAC
>NZ_NKUF01000157.1 GCF_003206495.1 Gluconacetobacter entanii
AGTTTTCTGACCCATATTGACGTGTGATCGTGTGCGGTCTTCTGTAAGGCCTGTTGATGTGGCCTTTCAGAAGCCACTGGCCAGTATGGTGATCAGCGGATCAGATCCAAATCTCACAGGCGTGCTTTAAAGCACAGAGAAATCCACTGGTTTTTCCGATCCGGATCAGACGATCATGCGCCCATTCAGGTCATCGCCCTCTCACACCCCTACCGGTTCCATCCGCGGGAGCCGAGCCATCGCTCAGGCTGCCACGGACAGGGCCGGATCCCGATAATCCTCCTGTTTTGTTGCCATGGCCCAGATGGCTCGTGCCATCCTGTTGGCCAGCGCAATGGCTACCAGCATACGGGGCTTGCGGGCCAGCATCCGTGCCAGCCAGCTTCCCGGTGCAGGGGCCTTACGGCTGGCCCAGTTCACCTGGGTCATGGCGCCCATGATGAGAAGCCTGCGGATATCAGCCTGCCCGGCTTTTGATATCTTCCCCAGCCTTTCCTTTCCGCCAGATGAGAACTGACGGGGCACCAGCCCCAGCCACGCAGCAAAGTCGCGCCCGCGCCGGAAGCTCTGCAGGTCAGGCGCAAAAGCTTCAATCGCAAGAGCGGTCAGAGGACCCACTCCAGGCATGCTCTGCAATCTGCAGGTGTTTTCACTTTCCTGGGCAAGCATCCTGATCTTCTTTGTTCTGACATCAATCCGCACACTCTGCTCCGAAATCTGTCGCAGCAGATCA
>NZ_NKUF01000138.1 GCF_003206495.1 Gluconacetobacter entanii
CCAGATGGGGTGGACGGCCTCCATGCGACATCAATGTGCCATGATGAGGTCGGAAGACCATTCAGAGGAGACCGCCCGGATGAAAGTTACCATAATCGGCCTGGATATCGCCAAGTCTGTTTTTCAAGTGCATGGCACGGACGCAAGCGGAAAATGTCTGCTCAAGAAGAAACTCGGGCGGAGTGAAGTTATCTCATTCTTTGAAAAGCTGGAGCGCTGCCTGGTCGTACTCGAAGCCTGTAGCACGTCGCATCACTGGGCTCGTGTCATCCGTGACACCGGTCATGAGGTAAAACTCATTCCCCCTGAAATGGTCAAACCATTTGTCAAACGTGGCAAGAAAAACGATGCTGTTGATGCCGCCGCGATTTGTCTTGCCGCGATCCATCCCGACACGCGCTTCGTCCCGATTAAAAATCGGGAGCAGCAAAGCCTGTTATCGCTGCACTCAACTCGTACCCTTCTGGTCAAACAGCAAACGATGCTGGTGAATGCGTTGCGTGCACTTGCAGCGGAATTCGGTTTGATTGTTCCCCTTGGAAATGCCCGTCTCCCCGAACTTCTGGCGAAAATCGAAACCTCATCCAATCTGCCTGATGCCCTGAAACAGACAACCATGCTGCTCTTTGAACAGTATGGTCGACTGAACGAAAGCATAGAAAACCTGGAAGGAGGTATCCGGACACATGCCAAACAG
>NZ_NKUF01000014.1 GCF_003206495.1 Gluconacetobacter entanii
AAAACCAGCCCGCTAAACTCAAGAACTTTCTGCCCCCGAAGCGGTGAACGGGGATATAGGCCCCTCACCAAAAACCGTCAATCCAAAAATGAAAAAAAGATCGTTTTTTGTATTCCGATGATGCAACAAGCCCTTGGATAAAAACGTATTTCCGGCAGTTTTACGCCGATTTCTGGCGATCCATCAGCATATTGGTCACTGCGTTCTTGAACGGTGAAAGCGCATCGGCCACCTGCAGGCCCACACGGCGCAACTGACGGAACGGCAGTTCGTCACGCGTATAAAGGGTGGCGATTCCGTTCGTCGCGGCGAACAGGGGCGCCGTGGCAAGGCGGTGCCGACGTTCAAACCGGCGCAGGACCGACAGGCTGCCGATCTCCTCCCCCCGTTCCATCGCCGCACCGATTTCCTGCGCCAGCGTTTCCTGCCCCTTCAGGCCAAGGTTGAACCCGTGGGCGGTAATCGGGTGCATGCCCACGGCCGCATCCCCCACCAGCGCGAATCCCGGCGTGGCGAAACGGTGCGCATAGACGCCGCGCAAGGGATAGACGTGGCGCGTACTGACCAGCCGCATGCGCCCCAGGCGGTTGCCCACGCGCTGCATGATCTGTTCGTTGAACGCATCACGCTCCATATGGCGCAGTTCCTCGATCCGATCAGGCGGGAGGGTCAGGACGATGGAGGACGCCCCCCCATTGACCGGTAGCAGGGCCACGGTCTGCCCCTCATCGAACCACTGGGTGGCCACGTGATGGTGCGGGGATTCATGCGCCATGCGGCATACCAGCATGGAGCGCCGGAAATCATGCATGACCGCGCCAATGCGCTGCATGCGCCGGATCTGTGAAAACCGGCCATCCGCCGCGACGACCAGGCGGGATGTTTCCTCCCCCCCGTCATGGACGACCGTCATGTCCCCACGACCGTTACGCACATACTGCGTCGCAGTGCCCGCTTTTATGGTGATGCCCGGACGCTGCGCGGCCTGCGCATACAGGGCGCGGCGGATCAGGTGGTTGGAGACGAGGTAGCCCAGAGCCTCCACCCCGCGTCCGCGCGTATCGAACGTCAGCGGGTGATTGTGCCGCCCGGTTTCCACACGGGCCTCCCGCAATGGGGAAATCGCCACCTCCGGGATGTGGGGCCATGCACCCAGCGCCCTGAGCACACCCATGGAATGATGGGTCAGCGCGATCTCACGGCCATCGAACGGCGCTTCCGCCAGCATTTCGGCAGGCGCACGTTCCAGGACCGTGACCGACAGGCCCCGCGCCTCCAGTGAAAGGGCGGTGGCCAGCCCGACCGGGCCGCCACCGATAATCGTCACATCACTCTGCACGTCTCGGATCCTTACCTGTGCGCCTGCATCAACCCCATGTCCCGCACATGCGGAGCGTTCCCGCCATGGGCCGTGATCCAGACGATTACCTGCCGTCTTTCTCATCCGCGGCGAAGAGGGTGGCCGGGCCATTCCACTGCGCGACATAGCCATCAACCGGGGCGCGCCGCGCGGGACGGGCATCGGGGGCGGGCGTGCCGACAAACAGGAAGCCCGCCAACCTGTGCGGGGCGTCAAAGCCCAGTTCGGCCGCGAACTGCGGGTCATAGGTCACGTCGCCACTGACCCACACCGCGCCAAAGCCGGTGAAATGCAGGGCGTTGAGCACATTCATCGCCGCGGCGGCCACGGCCATTTCCTGCTCGATCACGGGAATCTTGTGATCGGGACGCAGGTGCATGCCCAGCGCGATGACCAGCGGCATGGTCGAAAACCGTCCGCGCCGCTTCTCGATCTTGGCTTCCGATACTTCGGGGTCGAGGCGCTTCATGCTCGCCACCACCAGTTCGGCGACACGGGCGCGGGCTTCGTCACGGATCACGACATAACGCCACGGGCGCAGCCGCCCATGGTCGGGGGCGCACATCGCGGCGGACAGTATCCGTTCCAACTGCGCCGCGTCGGGCGCAGGCTGCACCAGCGCATCGGTGGAAAAGCGTGACAGCAGAAGATCAAGCGATGTCATATGTTACGTTCCTTCGATAACGGGCCGGGCGTGAAGGGCCTGCGTAACGGCGGGCGATGCCGCCATCGCCGCACCTGCCGTATCGCGGCATGTGGCCGTCATCATGGCCGCACCCCGTCCCGCGCATCCGCAATGCGCGTCGCACCATGCCGCAGATGCCGGCCAAAGCCAAGGGAAGCGCACATGTGCGCCAATGCGTGACAGGATCGGTATGGATTCCACCCTGCGCCTTGCTGTAGAAGCGAAAACCATGACCGAACCCCGCTTAGCCACGATTCACCGCGCCACCAGCGAAACCGACATCACCGTGTCCATCAACCTTGATGGCACCGGGCAGACCCGGATCGCCACGGGCATCGGATTTTTCGACCACATGCTTACCGCGCTGGGCCGGCATAGCATGTGCGACCTGACAGTGGAGGCGAAGGGCGACCTGCATATCGACTACCACCACACGGTGGAAGATACCGGCATCGCGCTGGGCAGGGCATTTGCGCAGGCCATCGGCGACAAGCGCGGCATCCGCCGGTACGGCAGCGCGCTCGTCCCGCTGGACGAGGCGCTGAGCGAGGCGGTGATCGACATTTCGGGCCGCCCCTACCTTGCATGGTCGGTGGAGTTCACCCGCGACAAGATCGGGGAGATGGACACCGAACTGTTCGAGGAGTTCTTCCGCGCCTTCGCCATGAGCGCCATGGTGACATTGCACCTTACGCAGCGGTCGGGCCGCAACTGCCACCATATTGCCGAGGCCTCGTTCAAGGCGCTGGCCCGTGCGCTGCGCATGGCCTGCGAACATGACCCGCGGGCACAGGGGATCGTCCCCTCCACCAAGGGCGTGCTGTGACCTTCTACGCCATCTGGACGCCGCCGGGGCGCCATGACGTGGCGCATGCGACCCTTGTGCCGCAGCGCATGTCATGGCTGGTCCTGCTGCTGGGATGGCCCGGACTTCTGGCGCGGGGCTGTCCCATCGCCGGGCTGATGGCCGGTGGCGTGGCGCTGGTGGCGTGGGCGGTCATGCCCCATGGGCTGCCCCTGCTGGTGGTGCTGGCGGCGATGCATGTGCTGCTGGCGCTGTGTGCCGCCGATCTGCGCGGATGGGAACTCGGCCTGCGTGGCCTGACCCCCGGCCCGGTCGTCATGGCCCGGGATGCCGATGACGCGCGCCTGCGCCTGATGCACGCCGCCGCCCCCTCCACCCCGATTGCATGAGAACACCGATGCCCGCCCCACAGCCCCAGTCCATCGTCGTCATCGACTATAACGGCGGCAACCTTGCCTCCGCCGCGCGGGCGCTGACGAGCGCGGCGCACGATTGCGGCATCGCGGCCGATGTCACCATCACCGCCGACCCGCAGGCCGTGCTGGCGGCGGACCGGATCGTCCTGCCCGGGCAGGGGGCGTTCGCGGACTGCGCGGCGGGGCTTGCGGCGCAGCCGGGCCTGCGTGACGCCATCATCGCCGCGACCGACGCGGGCACGCCGTTCCTTGGCATCTGCGTGGGCATGCAGCTTATGGCGATGCGCGGGCGCGAACATGGGGTTACGCCGGGCTTTGGCTGGATCGCGGGTGACATCACCCTGATGTCCGCGCCCGGCCTGCGCCTGCCGCAGATGGGCTGGAACCAGTTGGACTTCACGCCGGGCGCGCATCCCCTGACGGAAGGGCTGTCGCCCGATGCCCATGGCTATTTCGTCCATTCCTATGCGCTGAGCGGCCATGACCAGGCGACGCTGGTGGCGACGACGGATTATGGCGGGGCGGTGCCTGCCATCGTCGCGCGCGGCAACCGCGCGGGCACGCAGTTCCATGTGGAGAAAAGCCAGAAGGTCGGCCTGCGCATCCTGGCGAATTTCCTGCGCTGGTCCCCCACCCCCGCCATGGACGCGGCATAAGGGGCCACCATGAACACCGCCCCCGCCCCGCGCCTGACCACGGAACGGCTGCAGTCCCTGTCGGAAGACGACCTGCAGTCCCTGTGCGAGGCCACGCATGCCGCGATCCTGGATGGCGGTGGATTCGGCTGGCTGTCGCCGCCGCCCCATGACGTGCTGGAACGCTATTTCCGCGGCCTGCTGCTGGTGCCCGAACGCCAGTTGTTCGTCGCGCGCCATGACGGCGTGATCGTCGGCGCGGCGCAGATGGTCCGCCCGCCACGCAATAACGAGGCGCAGGCGATGAGTGCGGCGCTGATGCATTTCTATATCGCGCCCTATGCCCGTGGGCTGGGGCTGGGCCGCATGCTGCTGACCGAGGTGGAGCAGTGCGCCCGCGCGATGGGCTACCAGATCCTCAACCTCGACGTCCGCGCGACGCAGGAGGACGCCGTCGCCCTGTTCCGCGCGCATGGATTCTATCACTGGGGCACGCATCCCAGCTACGCCCGCGCGAACGGACAGACCGTCAGCGGGCTTTTCTTCACCAAGCGCCTGCAGGATGATGATCGGATCGTGCCCGCCCATCCGCAGGATACCTTTACCCCCATCCCTGCCGCAGGACATGCCGCCGTGACCGGACACAGCCTGACACTCTATCCCGCAATCGACCTCAAGGACGGATCGTGCGTGCGCCTGCGCCGTGGCGAAATGGACCATGCCACCGTCTATTCCGACGATCCCGGCGCACAGGCGCGCGCATGGATCCATGCCGGTTACAGATGGCTGCATGTCGTGGACCTCAACGGCGCGTTCGCCGGGCGTTCGGCCAATACCGAGGCGATCGAGGCCATCATCGCCAACGCCACCGTCCCGGTGCAGCTTGGCGGGGGCCTGCGTGACCTCGAAAGCATCGGCCACTGGCTGTCGGCGGGGATCACGCGCGTCATCCTTGGCAGTGTCGCGGTCAAGAACCCCGACCTGGTGCGCGAGGCATGCCGCCTGTTCCCCGGCCGCATCGTCGCGGGCATCGACGCGCGCAGCGGGCAGGTCGCTACCGAAGGCTGGGCCGAAACGTCGGAGATGAAGGCGGTGGACCTTGGCCTGCGGATGCAGGATGCGGGCGTCGCCAGCGTGATCTTCACCGAAATCAGCCGTGACGGCATGCTGACGGGCATCGACATCGCGCAGACCGCCGAACTGGCGAACACGCTCGACATTCCCGTCATCGCCAGCGGCGGGGTCGGCAGCCTCGAACATCTTGAGGCCCTGCGCGCCGCCACCGCGCAGGCGCCGGGGATCGAGGGCGTGATCGTCGGGCGGGCGCTCTATGACGGGCGGATCAACCCGGCCGACGCGCTGCGGGTGCTGGCCTGATGCTGAAACTTCGCGTCATCCCCTGCCTTGACGTCAAGAACGGGCGCGTGGTCAAGGGCGTGAACTTCGTCTCCCTGCGCGATGCGGGCGACCCGGTGGAACAGGCGGCGGTCTATGACGCGGCGGGGGCGGATGAACTGACGTTCCTCGACATCACCGCCAGCAGCGAAAACCGCGACACCATCCTCGATGTCGTCAACCGCACGGCCGAACGCATCTTCCTGCCGCTGACGGTGGGGGGGGGCGTGCGCACGACCGACGACATGCGCCGCCTTCTGCTGGCGGGCGCGGACAAGTGCGCGATGAACTCCGCCGCGGTCTCCCGCCCCGAACTCATCAGCGAGGCGGCGCAGAAATTCGGCAGCCAGTGCGTGGTCGTCGCCATCGACGCGCGTTCGGACGGGCATGGGTCGTGGGAGGTCTATACCCATGGCGGGCGCACGCCGACCGGGCGCAATGTCATCGACTGGTGCCGGGAGGTGGCCGAACGTGGCGCGGGCGAGATCCTGATGACCAGCATGGACCGCGACGGCACGGGCAAGGGATTCGACCTCGATCTGCTGCGCGCGGCATGTGGCGCAGTGCGCGTGCCGATCGTCGCCTCCGGCGGGGTGGGCGACCTGCAGCATTTCGTCGAAGGGGCAAAGGCGGGCGCGACCGGGCTTCTGGCCGCCAGCGTCTTTCACTTCGGGCAGTTCACCATCCCGCAGGTCAAGCAGGCGCTGGCCCAGGCGGGCCTGCCGGTGCGCCAGACCTGCTGATCCACGCCCCCTCCGCCCACACGCACAGTCGCCACGCACGGAAAGGACAGACGATGCCCAAGCCCACCAAATCCAAGCCCGCCGCCGACAAGCCCGCCAAGACGAAGAAGGCCGCCGCCCCCAAGGCCCCGGCCAAGGCGGTGTCCAAGGCCGCGACCAAGGCGCGGGCCGCCGACCTGATCGAGGAAATGCCGCTGGCGACACCCGATGTACTCGACCGCCTGTTCGCGGTGGTGAGTTCGCGTCGCGGCACCGATACGTCCATCAGCCATTCCGCCCGCCTGCTGGCGCGCGGACGGCGCAAGATCGCGCAGAAATTCGGCGAGGAAGCGGTCGAATGCCTGATCGAGGCCGTGGCGGGCAACCGTGACGAACTGATCAGCGAAAGCGCCGACGTGCTGTACCACCTGATTGTCATGTGGGTGGATGCGGGCGTGGAACCGGGCGAGGTCTGGTCCGAACTGCTGCGCCGCGAGGGGACAAGCGGCATCGCCGAAAAGGCCGCCCGCCCCCGCGACCCGCTGGCGTGAACGCCGCGACGCATGGGCACGCGACGCATGGATAGGGGGCCGATATGCCCTGCCCATGCGTGATATTGTGCGATACGCTGCCATGCGGCACCATTGGCCCCACACCATCTGACAGAGGACACCCAAAGACATGGCCGTAAAGGGAAGCGTACCGTACGATCCGCAAAACGTCTTCGCGCGTATCCTGCGTGGCGAACTGCCGTGCAACAAGGTCTATGAAAACGACTACGTCCTTGCCTTCCACGACATCGCGCCCAAGGCGCCGATCCATGTGCTGGTGATCCCCAAGGCGCCGTATGTTTCCTTTGCCGATTTCAGCCAGAACGCGTCGGAGGCGGAAATCACCGGCTTCACCCGCGCCGTGGGACAGGTCGCGCGCATCCTGCAGGTCGATGGGCCGGGATACAGCCTGCTGTCGAACGTAGGCGAGGAAGGCGGGCAGGAAGTCCCGCATTTCCATGTCCATATCTTCGCGGGCCGTGCGCTTGGCCCGATGCTGCCGGAATAATTCCTGTCGGTGCCTGTCAAAAACTGACTGTCAAAATTTAAAAGTTTTTGGTGAAGCTTTTTTCAAAAAGCTTCGAAGAACGTCGCCTTTTTGAAAAAAGGCGACACCCAAAAACCTTTAGGACTTCAGGCCGACGCCGCATCCCCCGCCTGCAACGCGAACAGGTGGTGATACAGCCCGTCGGGGCGGGCCATCAGGGCCTCATGCGTCCCGTCCTCGCACACCTGTCCGTGGCGGAAGACGATGATGCGGTCCAGCCCCACCACGGTGGACAGGCGGTGGGCGATCACCAGAACCGTCCGCCCCGCCATCAGCCGTTCCATCGCCTGCTGCACCAGTTGCTCCGATTGTGAATCGAGGCTGGAGGTCGCCTCGTCCATGACGAGGATGCGCGCATTGCTCAGGAACGCGCGCGCAATGGCGATCCGCTGGCGCTCGCCCCCCGACAGCTTGACCCCGCGTTCGCCCACCATCGTCGCATATCCCTGCGGCAGGCGTTCGATGAAGTCCGCCGCATTGGCCAGGCGCGCCGCCTGCGCGATTTCGGCCATGGTCGCATCGGGCCGGCCATAGGCGATATTGTCACGCAGGGAACGGTGGAACAGCAAAGGCTCCTGCGGGACGATGGCGATGGACGACCGGACGGAGGCCTGCGTCACGGTGGCGATGTCAATGCCGTCAATGGTGATCCGTCCCGCCCGCACATCATACAGCCGTTGCAGCAGTTTCGTCAGCGTCGTCTTGCCCGACCCCGACGGCCCCACCAGCCCGACACGGCTGCCCGCCGGGATATCGAGGTTGAGGTCCGTAAACAGCGGCGCGCGTCCCTGCCGGCCATAGCCGAACCCCACATGTTCAAAACGGATATGTCCCTGTGTGACATGCAGCGCGGGCGCGCCGGGCGGGTCCTCCACACCGGCGGGACGGGCAAACAGGCTGACGAGTTCGTCCATCTCGTTCACCGAACGCTGCACGATGGAAATCTGCTGCCCGATATCGCGCAGGTATCCCTGCACCACGAACATCATCGTCAGCACATAGGCCACATCCCCGGCATTGGCGCGCCCATGCGCCCACAGCACCACCACGGCGGCAATCATGCCGATCCGCATGAGCAGCGCCGCCAGCGCCTGGAGGTTGGCGCTATTGGTGCCACGCAGCCATGACCGCACGGTGCGCCGCCGCCAGCGCCCGACAATCCATGCCAGGTGCGCGTCCTCGCGCTGTTCCGCGCCGCTGGCCTTCACCACGGCGTTGCACGTCACCGCATCCGCCAGCGCCGCCCCCATGCGCGTATCCCACGAATTCGCAAGGCGCGAGGCCGGTGCGACATACTGCAACGTCAGCACCACCGACAGCGCCACCAGCGCCACCGATCCCGCCGCCAGCAGCAGTCCCATCACCAGCCAGTGCAGGCCCAACACCAGCGTGGTCACCACCAGCACCAGCGCCTCCGGCAGCAGCAGGAGCATGATGGTATCACCCAGCGTATCCATCGCCCATGTGCCGCGCGTGATCTGGCGCACGGTGGAACCGGCGAAATTGTTGGCGTGCCATTCGCTGGAAAAACGCTGCACGCGGGCAAAGGCCCCGGTCATGATGTTTTCCATGACGCGGGCATTGAGGTGCGTGATCCCCCGATAGGACGCACGCCGCCCCAGCACGCCCGCCAGCCCCAGCGCGGTCAGCCCCGCGACCATGACCATCGCGTCATGCCGGCCGTCCGCCGCCGCATGCGCCACGTCGTCAACAAGCCGTCCCGCCAGCAGCGGCGTCAGCACATCCGTCAGCGTCGCGACCAGCACCCCGCCCAGCGTCCATGCCAGCAGGCGCGGATGCATCCGCCAGCGCGCGATGGCGAATCCAAGGACGGCGACAAAGGTCCGCCGCGCCCGCGCGGGATCGCGCGACGGGGAAGAAGAAAGTGTGGAACTGGTCATATATATCCCGATACCGCACGCGCGACCGGCCCGTCGCGCGCATGCATGTGGTGGTACGATGCAAGGGAATGCGCACGACTATCCGACCTTGTGGCCGTGAAACAAGCACCAAAGTGGCGTGGGGCACGGATTTACAGAAGATTGCAAAGGGTGGACAAAGGTCCCATTGCCCCACCGTGATGCAGGATCGTGCATGACCGCCACCGCCCGCCCCACTTCCCGGCCCAGCCCCCGCCCCGCCCGCCGCGCCATGACGCGCGCCGAAGTCCGCGCCTTCATCGAACAGCTTGCCGCCGCCAATCCGGACGCACGCAGCGAACTGAACTTCGTCGATGACTTCACGCTTCTGGTCTCCGTCGTGCTGTCGGCGCAGGCAACCGATGCGTCGGTCAACCGCGCCACGGTGGGCCTGTTCGCGGACGCGCCCGACCCGGCGGCGATGGTGGCCCTTGGCGAGGAAAAGGTCGGCGCGCATATCCGCTCCATCGGGCTGTGGCGGACCAAGGCGCGCAATGTCGTCGCCCTGTCGCAGCAACTGCTCGACCGCTTTGGCGGGAAGGTGCCGCATGATCGCGCGGCGCTGGAATCCCTGCCCGGCGTGGGGCGCAAGACCGCAAACGTGGTGATGAACATTGCCTTTGGCGACAGCACCATGGCGGTGGATACGCATATCTTCCGCATCGGCAACCGCACCGGCCTTGCCCCAGGCACCACACCCCGCGCGGTGGAGGAACAACTGGTCAGACGCATCCCCGCCGACATGCTGCGCCCCGCCCATCACTGGCTGATCCTGCACGGGCGTTATGTGTGCAAGGCGCGTAAGCCGGAATGCTGGCGCTGTCCCGCGTTTGAGCCGTGCCAGTACCGCCTGAAGGAGGATATCCGCAACGAGGCCCCTGCGACGAAGGCATAAGGAAGTGGATGTTCTTTTTTGCAAAAAAGAACCAAAAAACTTTTGTTAATTAAGAACCTTCCATCTCCCGTTATTTTTTCAGAATTCAAAAGTTTTTGGTGAAGCTTTTTCCAAAAAGCTTCGAAAGACGCAGCCCTTCTGAAAAAAGTCCGCCCCCCCGAACACCCCTCACCGTTCACTCCGCCCGCGCCATCGGCAGGTTGGGCATCCCATGCTGCCCCGGCCCCATCACCCATGGCCGTGCGCCACGCACCTGCCGGTCGGTGCGCACCTCCCCCCCCCGGGACGGGTCGAGGTACAGGGCCTGCGCCCCGGAACGCCACAGCGTCAGTGCATCGATCCGCACCACATCGCGGCACGCCGCATGCCCCCCGGACAGCGTGACAAGCACATCCACCCCGGCGCAGGAGGGATCCGCCCCGCCGCGCAACTCCATCATGATGCGATGCGCCCCACGGACCAGCAAGCACACCCCTGCCTGGCATGTCAGGCGCCCGTCCGGCGTGGCCATGCCGTCGGCCAGACTCCCGGCCCGGCGGTCCAGCACACGCACCCAGTCGCCAAGGACAAACCGGTCCACATGCCCACGTGGCCCGGCCAGCAGGTCGGGACCATCCACAACCGCCAGCATCCGCCCCTGCGCCGGGACCAGCACATCGGGCACGCGCACCATCCATGGCGTCATCATGGCAAGGGCAATCGGTGCGACACCCCACAGCCGCCATGCCGGGCGCGTCCACAGGCACAGCCAGCACAGGCCGAGGAAGAACAGCGCCAGCCCCCATGCGGGCATCTGCGGCACGCCCACATGCGCGCCAGGCCATGCCGCGACATGGTGCGCCAGCCAGATGACCACCGCATTGCCCCACCCCATCGGCACCAGCGCCAGCGCCTCCAACCCGAAGGGCATCAGCAGGAGCGCCACCATCCCGCATGGCATGATCCAGAAGGCCGCCAGCGGCACGGCGATCAGGTTGGCCAGCACGAACCACGCGCCGACATCCGCAAAATGCGCCATCCCCACCGGCAGGCACGCCACCCCGGCAAGGATGCTGGCCAGCGACAGGTGCCCGATGCGCCCGGCGGTACGCTGCCACGCATGTTCCCCCTCGCGCAGCAGGCGCAGCGGGGTGGCGCAGGCCTCGAACCCCGCCACCAGCGCCATGACGGCGGCCACCGACATCTGCATCGGCAGCTCGAGCATCTCCTCAGGCTCCAGCAGCAGCAGCACTCCCGCCGCCAGCGCCAGTGAGCGCAGCGAGACGACCCTGCGCCCCGTCAGGATCGCCAATGTTGCCACCGACGCCATCACAAGGCTGCGCTGCGCCGGAAGGTGCGCGCCCGTCAGCAGCACATACCCGCATCCCAGCACCAGCCCCGCCACTGCGGCGATCTGCCGGCAGGGCCAGCGCAGCGCCGCATGTTCCGACAGCGCCAGCATGCTCCGCACCGCCGCGATGCCAAGCCCCATGACGATGCCAAGGTGCAGTCCCGCCACCGCCAGCAGGTGCGCCAGCCCCGAATCCGCGAAATCCGCGCGCGTGCGTGCCGAAATGCCGCCCGAACGCCCCGTCAGCAACGTCACGGCCATCGCCCCGCGCTGCCCCGGCAGGACGTCCATGACGCGACCGGCAATATGCGCGCGCACCCGCCCCAGCCATGTGGCCCATCCCCCTGCCCCGCCTGTGGTGATGACGGGCACGTCCAGCGCACGGGCGGATCCCCCGATCCCGGCGAACCAGGCCCGTCGCTGCGCATCGTAGCCGCCCGGCAGGTCAGGCGGCCCCGGCGGAGCGAGCAGCGCGCGCACCGTCACCCACATGCCCGGCGCCAGCGCCTGCGTATCGTCATCACGCAGGCGCAGCCGGATCACACGCCGCATCGGCGGCATGCCCGCATCAATGCCGTCCAGCAGTTGCACATGCCCAAGGTCCACGCGACGGCGCGTGCCACCACCGGGTGCGGCCACGTCCTCCACCGCCCTGACCTGCCCGCGCAGGTGCGTCGCGCGATGCGGCAGGTCGGGAAAAGGCGGGGCATGGTGCGCCGCCGCCCATGCGGCAAGAAACCCGCACGCCGCGGCACACGACAGGCCCGCACCGATGCGCACACGCAGCAGGTCGCCACGCCAGCGTACCAGCACCGGCCCCGCCAGCGCGGCCATGCCAAGGGCCACGACCCACCCCATGGCGGGTTCGCGCGACAGGGTGAAATAGGCCGCGTTCCCCATCCCCATCGCCACCGGCAGCCACAGCACCAGCCGCCCCCGCTGCGCCCACAGCCGCCCCGACAGAGTCGCCACGAGCGCAGGGAATATCCGCACGACATGCTGCCACGGGAAATGCCATCGGGCGTGGGGAATGGGGCGGCTCCGTCAGGTTGCGCGAAAGGGCGGCGATTCGTGCCTGTATATCATGGTCGGCACGCGTAACATCGGCAGGCCTGCGGGCGCGATATTGGCGGGCACGGACGCACCTGCCCCCTGTTGGCAGGGTCCAACACATGCTAAGGAGCCGTTTCATGACTGTCCGTACACGCTTCGCCCCCAGCCCCACCGGCCTGCTGCATATCGGCAATGCCCGTGCCGCCCTGTTCAACTTCCTCTATGCCCGCCACCACGGCGGCAAATTCCTCCTTCGCGTGGAGGATACGGATCGCGAACGCTCCACCCAGCAGGCGGTGGATGTGCTGTTCGACGGTCTGGCATGGATGGGAATCCAGTCGGACGAGGAACCGGTGTTCCAGTCCACGCGCCAGGCGCGCCATGCCGAGGTCGCGCACGAACTGCTCGAACGCGGGCTGGCCTATCGCTGCTACTGCACGGCCGAAGAACTCAAGGAAATGCGCGAGACCGCGATGGCGGAGGGACGCCCCCCCCGCTACAACGGCATGTGGCGCGACCGTGACCCGTCCGAGGCCCCGAAGGACGCGCCCTATACCGTGCGCATCAAGGCCCCGCGTGAGGGGGAGACGGTCCTTCACGACCTTGTGCAGGGCGAGGTCCGCGTCGCCAATGCCGAAATGGATGACATGATCATCCTGCGCGCCGATGGCACCCCGGTCTACCAGCTTGCGGTGGTGGTCGATGACCATGACATGGACATCACCCATGTCATCCGCGGCGACGACCACCTGACCAATACCTTCCGACAGGCGATGATCTATCGCGCGATGGGCTGGGACCTGCCGAAATTCGCGCACCTGCCGCTGATCCACGGCCCCGACGGCGCCAAGCTGTCGAAGCGCCACGGCGCGCAGTCGGTGGTGGAGTTCCGGGAGATGGGCTACCTGCCCGAAGCCCTGAACAACTACCTCCTGCGCCTTGGCTGGGGGCATGGCGATGCGGAAATCCTGTCGCGTGAGGAGCAGATCAAGCTGTTCGACCTCGACGGGGTGGGACGTTCGCCCTCGCGCATGGACTATGCCAAGCTGCTGCACATCAATGGCGTGTGGATGCGCCAGGCCGATGATACGCGCCTGACCAACGATGTGATGGAACGCCTGTCGCACATGGAGGGCGTGGACACCGGGGATGCGACGCGCGCGCGCGTGCTGCGCCTGATGCCTGGCCTGAAGGAACGGGCCAAGACACTGGTGGAGCTTGCGGAAAACGCGGCGTTCCTTGGCCGTTCCATCCCGCTGCCGTTCGATGCGAAGGCGCAGAAACTGCTGACGCCCGAAAACCGCGCGATGCTGGCGCGCCTCGGCGCGGCGCTGGCGGCGCTCGACCCGTTCGACGGCCCCGCCATCGACGCGGCCCTGCGGAAGTTTGCCGAAGAAAACGAACTCAAGCTCGGCAAGGTGGCGCAGCCACTGCGCGCGGCGGTCACGGGGTCGAGCATGTCGCCCGGCATTGATGACACGCTGCTCGCGCTGGGCCGTGACGAGGTCCTTGCCCGGATAAAGGCTGTTGCCGATGAATGAACGCGCGACACACTCCCCCGCCCCACCGCGTGCGACGGGGGGGCAGTTCTTTCGCGCGTCCCCCCGGCACCTGCTGGGGGTGCAGGGCATGCACCCGACCCGGATCACCCCGATCCTTGACCTCGCCGACAGATATACGCTGCTGAACCGGTCGCGAAAGACGCCGCGCGACCTGCTGCGGGGCCGCACGGTCATCAACCTGTTCTTTGAGGACAGCACCCGCACCCGCACGTCCTTCGAACTGGCGGGCAAGCGTCTGGGCGCGGACGTGGTGAACATGTCGGTCGCCAATTCGTCGGTCAACAAGGGCGAGACGCTGCTGGATACGGCGGCGACGCTGAACGCCATGCATACCGACCTGCTGGTGGTGCGCCATTCGCAGTCCGGCGCCCCCGCCCTGCTGGCGCAGAAGGTGGAGGCCAGCGTCGTTAACGCGGGCGACGGCACGCATGAACACCCCACGCAGGCGCTGCTCGACGCGCTGACGATCCGCCGCCATTTCGGCGGGTTCCATGGCCTGACGGTCGCGATCTGCGGCGATATCAGCCACAGCCGCGTCGCACGGTCGAACATCCACCTGCTGACGGCCATGGGATGCACGGTGCGCGTAGTCGGCCCCCCGACACTGGTGCCCGGCGCGATCGCGGCACTGGGTGTCACCATCCATCACACGATGGAAGAGGGCCTGCGTGACGCCGACGTGGTCATGATGCTGCGGGTGCAGCGCGAACGCATGAAGGGCGGGCAGGTGCCCAGCCCGCGTGAGTATTTCCGGTATTTCGGGCTGGATAACAAACGCCTCGCCCTTGCGCGGCCGGGTGCGCTGGTGATGCATCCCGGCCCGATGAACCGGGGGGTGGAAATCGACAGCCGCGTCGCCGATTCCGACCAGAGCGTGATCCGCGAGCAGGTGGAGATGGGGGTGGCGGTGCGCATGGCCGTGCTCGACCTCCTTTCCCGCGGGGAGGACACGCGATGAGCACGACCGTCTTTGAAAATGTACGCCTGGTCGATCCCGCCAGCGGGCTGGACCGGCCCGGCCGCCTGCTGGTGCGCGATGGCGTGATCGCGGGCGTGGACCTGCCGCAGGCCGAAGGCACGCCCGAAGGGGCCGCCATCGTGCGCGGCGACGGGCGCATGGTGCTGTGTCCCGGCCTTGTGGACATGCGCGTCACCATCGGGGAGCCGGGATTCGAATATCGCGAAACCGTGGCCTCGGCCGCGCGTGCCGCCGTCGCGGGCGGGATCACGACCATCGCGGTACTGCCCAACTGCCTGCCGACGATCGACGATCCCGCGCTGGTGCGCCTGCTCCGCACGCGGGGCGAGGAAACCGGCATGGTCGGCATCCTGCCCTATGGCGCGCTGACACGCGGGTGCGCGGGGGCGGAAATGGCGGAAATCGGCCTGCTGAACGAAGCGGGCGCGGTGGCGTTTACCGACGGCATCCGCGCGATTGGCGATACGCGCCTGATGCGGCAGTTGCTGACCTATTCCCGCGCGTTCGGCGCGATGGTCGTGCAGCATCCGGAGGACCCGTCGCTGGCGCGTGGCGGGTGTGCGACCGATGGTGAACTGGCCACGCGCCTTGGCCTGCCGGGCATCGCCCCCGCGGCGGAGGCGATCCTGATCGCGCGCGACCTGCGCCTTGCACGCATGACGGGCGGGCGGCTGCATTTCGGCCATGTCTCCACCGCAGAGGGGCTGGACCTGATCCGGCAGGCGAAGGCGGACGGCCTGAATGTCACCTGCGACACGGCCCCCCCCTATTTCGACCTGAACGAGACGGTGATCGGGGATTTCCGCACCTATGCCAAGCTGTCGCCGCCGCTGAGGGCGGAGGCCGACCGGCGTGCGGTGTGCGCGGCACTGGCCGATGGCACGATCGACGCCATCGCCTCCGACCACACGCCCTGCGACGCAGATTACAAGCGGCAGCCCTTTGCCGTGGCCGCGGCAGGTGGCACGGGCCTTGCCACGCTTTTGTCGGTGACGCTGGCGCAGGTGCATGCCGGCAGCCTCACGCTGGCTGATGCGATCGGCCTGCTGACGCACCGCCCCGCCGCCCTGCTGCGCAGCAAGGCGGGGACGCTGGCGGTGGGTGCAGCCGCCGACCTGTGCCTGTTCGATCCCGAACGCGCGTGGAAGGTGGAGGCCGGCGAACTGCCGGGCAAGGCGCAGAACACCCCCTTTGACGGCCGCGCGCTGGAGGGACGGGTGCTGGCGACATGGAAGGCCGGGCGGCAGGTGTTCAGCCTGGATCGGGCATGATCTACGGCATCCCGTCCTATGACCTGCCGCTCATGGCGGCGGTGGGGTTCCTGTCCTACCTGATCGGCAGCATTCCCTTCGGGCTTGTGCTGACCGCGCTGTCGGGCGGGGGGGATATCCGCAAGATCGGGTCGGGCAATATCGGCGCGACCAACGTCCTGCGCACGGGCAATAAAAAACTGGCGGCGGGCACGCTGGTGCTCGACGGGACCAAGGGGGCGTTCGCCGTCTTCTGCGCCTTCGTGCTGTGCCCGTTCCATACCGACGCGGCCGAGGCACTGGCGGCGGTGTGCGCGGTGGCGGGCCACTGCTTCCCGGTCTGGCTGAAGTTCAGGGGCGGCAAGGGTGTCGCCACGGGGCTTGGTTCCGTCATCGCGCTGTCGCCCGCCATCGGGCTGTGCTGCTGCGCCATCTGGCTGATCTTTGCCCGGGCGACGCGCATTTCCTCCGCCGGGGCGCTGGTGGCGTTCGCGACCCTGCCGCTGGTCATGATCTGGCCGGGGCATGTGCCGCCCTCCTCCCCCGTCTATCTGTCGGGGGTGCTGATCGCGCTGCTGATCCTGATCCGGCATCATGCCAATATCACGCGCATCCTTCACGGGACCGAACCCAGGATCGGCCAGGACAGGACATGACCGCGCCGGACCATGCCCATGTGGCCGCCTGCCTGCGGCTTGCACGCACACGGGGCATCGGTCCGGTTTCCTATCACCGCCTGATCCGCGCGCATGGATCGGCGCGCGCGGCGCTCGACATGCTCGCACGCGGGCGCGAGGCCGATCGCGTGCCGCCCATCGACGACATCGCCCGCGAGATGGAGCGCACGGCGGCCATCGGCGGGCGTATCCTTGTCCATGGTGACCCGGATTACCCCCCTGCCCTTGCGGTGGTGGCCGACGCGCCGCCGGTCCTGTCGGTCATCGGGGATGCGGGCCTGCTGCGCGGGCGGATCGTCGGCGTGGTGGGCGCGCGCAATGCCTCCGCCGGGGGGATGCGTATCGCCCAGAGCCTTGCGACCATGCTGGCTGCGGCGGACGTGACCGTCATGTCCGGCCTTGCCCGCGGGATCGACGCCGCCGCCCATCGCGGCGCGCTGCCGGCGCGGCGGACGGTGGCGGCCATCGCGGGGGGCCTGGACTGTCCCTATCCCCCCGAACATGCCCGCCTGCATCGTGAAATCGCCGAACAGGGCGCGCTGGTGACCGAGGCCCCGCCCGGCACCCTGCCCCAGGCGCGGCATTTCCCGCGTCGCAACCGCCTGATCGCGGGAATCAGCCTGGGCTGCGTGGTGATCGAGGCTGCGTTGCGTTCAGGCAGCCTGATCACGGCGCGCATGGCGCTCGACTATGACAGGATCGTGTTCGCGGTTCCCGGGTCCCCGCTCGACCCGCGCTGCCATGGCAGCAACGACCTGTTGCGCCAGGGCGCCGTACTGACGGAGAATGAGCGCGACATCCTGCGTGAACTGCCGTCGGGGCCCGTGCCGCCGCCTCTTTTCGCGCCAGTGCCCGATGCGGACCCGATCGTGGCGGAAATGGCGGAAAACACGCCTTCGTCCCCCCGGATGGATGCGCAGGGGGCACATGCGGCAGTGCGCGAACTGCTGTCTTTTGCACCATCGAGTGTTGACGATCTCGTACGGCGCTGCCAGTTCTCGACGGCAACCGTCCTTGCGGTGCTGTCGGAAATGGAAATGTCGGGCCTGATCGACGTCCTTGCGGGGGACATGGTCGTCCTGTCTTCCGCCCCCCGGCATGACCACGGACAACCGATGGATTGAAACGCGTGATCCGGAGACACAATGACTGACGTCGTGGTGGTCGAATCGCCAGCCAAGGCGAAAACGATCAATAAGTATCTGGGTGACAACTATACCGTCCTCGCCTCCTTCGGGCATGTGCGCGACCTTCCGCCAAAGGACGGCAGCGTCCGCCCCGACGAGGGGTTCGCCATGGTATGGGAAGCCGACGAACGCGGCGCCAAGCAGATGGCCGCGATCGCGCGCGCCCTGCGCGGGGCGCGGCACCTGTACCTGGCCACTGACCCGGATCGCGAAGGGGAGGCGATCTCGTGGCATGTCCGCTCCATGCTGGAGGAGAAGAACCTCCTCAAGGGCGTGGACGTGCAGCGCGTGACCTTCAACGAGATCACCAAAAGCGCCATCCAGACCGCCATGGCGCATCCGCGCGACCTCGATTTCCCGTTGATCGAGGCGTATCTGGCGCGCCGTGCGCTGGACTACCTTGTCGGCTTCACGCTGTCGCCGGTGCTGTGGCGCAAGCTGCCCGGGTCGCGCAGCGCGGGCCGCGTGCAGTCCGTCGCCCTGCGCCTGATCTGTGAGCGCGAGGCCGAGATCGAGGTCTTCCGCCCGCGCGAATACTGGTCCATCGCCGCCACCTTCGCCACGCCGAAGGGCGCGACGTTCACCGCGCGCCTGACGCACCTTGACGGCGCAAAGCTTGACCAGTTCGACCTCAATGACGAAGCCCGCGCCATGGCGGCCAAGGCCACGGTCGAGGGCGGCAGCTTCAGCGTCGGCGCGGTGGAACGGCGCAAGGTCAAGCGCAACCCGCCGCCGCCCTTCACCACGTCCACCATGCAGCAGGAGGCGTCGCGCAAGCTCGGCATGGGTGCGCAGGTCGCGATGCGCACGGCGCAGCAGCTTTATGAAGGCATCGACATCGGCGGCGAGACGGTCGGCCTGATCACCTACATGCGAACCGACGGCGTGCAGATGGCGGGCGAGGCCATCGGCGCGATCCGCGCGCATATCGGCACGACATTCGGAGATGACTACGTGCCCGCCAAGGCGCGCGTCTATTCCACCAAGGCCAAGAACGCGCAGGAAGCGCATGAGGCCATCCGCCCCACCGATGTCCGCCGCAGTCCCGCCGACATGGCGCGTTACCTCAACGCGGACCAGAAGCGGCTGTATGACCTGATCTGGAAACGCTCCGTCGCCAGCCAGATGCAGTCGGCCGAACTGGACCAGGTCGCGGTCGATATCCGCGACGCAAAGGGACGCTGCACCCTGCGCGCCACGGGGTCGATGATCGCGTTCGACGGGTTCCTGCGCCTCTACAGCGAAGGGCGCGACGACAGCGCGACGAAGTCCGAGGACGATTCGGATCAGGACCGCATGCTGCCCGCCATGAGCGAGGGCGATGGCCTGAAACGCGGCGACGTCACGGCGGACCAGCATTTTACCCAGCCACCGCCACGCTATTCCGAGGCGTCGCTGGTGAAGAAGATGGAGGAAATCGGCATTGGCCGTCCCTCCACCTATGCCTCCATCCTGACGGTGCTGCGCGACCGCAACTATGTCCGCCTCGAAAGCCGCCGCTTCATCCCGGAGGATCGCGGACGGCTGGTGACCGCGTTCCTGACCTCGTTCTTCGAACGCTATGTCGATACGCAGTTCACGGCGGGGCTGGAGGAGCAGCTTGACGACATTTCCGGCGGCCGGGCGAACTGGCGCGACGTGATGTCGGCGTTCTGGACCGACTTCTCCCACGCGGTGGACCAGACCAAGGACCTCAAGATCTCCGACGTCATCAGTGCACTGGACGCGGACCTTGCACCGTATTTCTTCCCCCCGAAGGACGACGGCGGCGACCCGCGCGTGTGCACCGCATGCGGCACCGGGCGGCTGGGGCTGAAGCTGGGACGGTATGGCGCGTTCATCGGCTGTTCCAACTATCCCACGTGCCAGTATACCCGCCGCCTTGTGGCTGACCCCAAGGAGGCGGAGGATTCGGATTCCCTGAAGGAAGGGATGCGCGTGCTGGGCAATGCGCCCGATGGCGGCCCGGAAGTCACGGTGCGGCGCGGGCCGTGGGGGCTGTATGTGCAGCTTGGCGAACCCGACCCCGAGGACAAGAAGGCCAAGCCCAAGCGCGCGACCATCCCGCGCGGGATCGAGGGCGACAAGATCACGCTGGAACAGGCGGTGGGTCTCCTGTCGCTGCCGCGCATCGTGGGCATCCACCCCGAGACGGGCGAGCCGATCGAGGCGTGGCTTGGCCGCTTTGGCCCCTATGTGAAGATGGGGGCGGTGTACGGATCGCTCGACAAGGATGACGATGTCCTGACGGTGGGGCTGAACCGCGCGGTCGATGCGCTGGCGAAAAAGCTGGCCTCCATCCGCACCATCGGCCCGCACCCCAAGGACGGGGAGCCGGTCATGGTGCGCAAGGGCCGCTTTGGCCCGTATGTCCAGCATGGGCAGATCGTCGCCACCCTGCCGCGCGGGCAGGACATGAACGACGTCACCATGGACGAGGCGCTCGCCCTGCTGGCGGAAAAGGGCAAGCCGCTGAAGGCCAAGGGCAAGACCACCAAGGCGAAGGCAAAGACCACGACGCGCAGGACGAAGGCGACCAAGGCCACCGACAGCGCGGCCGAAGGCGACGCCCCGGCGAAACCCGCCCGCAAGGCGGCGGCGAAGACCACCGCGAAAAAGGCCACCACCACGAAGAAGGCAGCCCCGAAAAAGGCCGCGACCCCGCGCACCCGCAAGACCACAGCCACCAAGGCCGCGTCGGACAAGGCTACGTCGGACACGGACAGGGCCGACTGACGATGCGACAGCCGCGCTGGAACGACGCGGTGCCGGACATGCGAACCGACAGCACCCCCGACGGGCCGCGACCGATGCCCGACCGTGACAGCGTGCGGCAGTTCATCGCCAGTGCGAGCGGCCGCGTGGGCAAGCGCGAGATCGCGCGCGCCTTCGGCCTCGGGCCGGAGCACAAGGGCGCGATCCGCGACATGCTGCGTGACCTGGCACTTGAGGGCACGGTCGTTCCGGCGGGGGCGAAGCGCTTCCGCGTGTCCGACCGCCTGCCGGAATCGGCGGTGGTGCAGGTCACGGGCACGGACCCCGATGGCGATCCCATCGCCCGTCCCGTGGCATGGGCGCAGGAAGGGGCAAGCCCCGTCATCTTCATGCATGCCGAACCCCGTGGCCGTCCCGCGCTGGCGCCGGGGCAGCGCGTGGTCGCGCGCCTGAAGAAGATCGGGCCGGGCAAGTACGAAGGCCGCACCCTGCGCCGCCTTGACGATGCGCCGCCGCAGGTCGTGGGGCTTTACCGCGTAACACCCCCCGATGATCCCGACCTTGCCCGCACGCCCGCGCGCTACCGCGAGGCCGGGCGCCTGATCCCCGCCGACCGCCGTGCCCGCGCGCAGTGGAGCATCCCCGCGGGCGAGGCGATGGATACGCCGGACAACGAGATCGTCATCGCGACCCCGCTGCCGCAATCCGGCCCCGGCCTGCACCCGGCGCGCATCATCGAACGGATCGGCCCCGCCGACAGCGCACGCACCATCAGCCTGATGTGCGCCTGCGCCCACGACATCCCCCATGTCTTCCCCACCGAGGCCATACAGCAGGCCGACGCCGCGCGCGCCGTGCCCGCGACAGGGCGCGAGGACCTGCGCAATGTGCCGCTGGTCACCATCGACGGGGCGGATGCACGCGATTTTGATGATGCGATCTATGCCGAACCTGACGGCACGGGGTTTCGCCTGATCGTCGCGATTGCCGACGTGGCGTGGTATGTCCGCCACGGCAGCGCGCTGGACCGCGAGGCCCTGCGGCGCGGCAATTCCGTCTATTTCCCCGACCGCGTCATTCCCATGCTGCCCGAATCGCTGTCGAACGGGTGGTGTTCGCTACGCCCCGGGGAGGATCGGGGCTGCCTGTTCGTGGACATGCGGGTCGATGCCGGGGGGGCGGTCACGTCGCACCGCTTCGGCCGTGGCCTGATGCGCAGCGCCGCGCGCCTGACCTATGAACAGGCGCAGGCCGACTCCGAAGGGCACGGCGACAGCATCACCGCAGCCCTGCCCGACGGGATGGTCAGTTGCCTGTTTGCGGCATGGCGGGTGCTGGCCGCCGCGCGCGCACGGCGCGGCACGCTCGACCTCGACCTCGCGGAACGCAGGGTCATGCTGGATTCCTCGGGCCATGTGGAGGAGATCGGGCCGCGCATCCGCCTCGACAGCCATCGCGTGGTGGAGGAATTCATGATCGCGGCCAATGTCGCCGCCGCACGGGAACTGGAAAACCGACATTATCCGTGCCTTTATCGGATTCATGCCCCGCCTTCGCCCGAAAAGCTCGAGTCCCTGCGCGCCGCCCTCGCCACGCTCGACATACGCCTGCCGGCGGCCGGCATGATCGGGGCCTCGGACCTTGAGGGCGTGCTGCGCACGACGCGCGGCCTGCCATGTGCGCCACTGGTCAATGAACTGATCCTGCGCGCGCAGAACCAGGCGGAATACAGTCCGGACCCCATCGGGCATTTCGGCCTGACGCTGACGTCCTACGCCCATTTCACCAGCCCGATCCGCCGCTATGCCGACCTTGTGACGCATCGCGCGCTGATTGATGCGACCGGGCTGGAACGCGGCGGCCCGGACCATGGGCGCGCGGCGCTGGGACAACTGGAGGAAATCGGCCGCGCCGTCACCGCCACCGAACGCCGCGCCGCCGCCGCCGAACGCGACGCCATCGAACGCTATGCCGCGTCATGGCTGTCGGGGCGGGTCGGCACGGTCATGACGGGCCGTGTCACCGGCGTTTCACGTTTTGGCGTGTTCGTGACGCTGGACTCCACCGGCACGACCGGGCTGCTGCCGCACGGCGCGCTGCCGGTGGACCAGTGGCACCATGACGAGGTGACGCAGACCCTGTCGGGCCGCAATAGTGGGCTTTCCTTCCGGCTGGGACAGGAAACCGCAGTACGGCTGACCGAGGCCTCGACCCTGACGGGGGCGCTGGTGTTCGGCCTGCCCGAGGAGGTGGCCGGGGCGAACAGGCTCCCGCCGCGCACACATGCCCGCAGGCGGCGCGGATGAAACGCCGCTCCCTGCTGCCCCCCCTGCGCGCCATGGTGTCCGTCACCATCCTGCGCCCCCCGCGGGAGGACATGCCGCGCGGGCTGCGCATGATCCTGCAGGTGCCGCGCGATACGTTCATCATGATCCTGGTCGTCGCGCGCCTGACGACGGCGGCGCATGCCGATGACGCGCTGGTCTCGACCACGCCGGCCGCGCCCCCCCGGCCGCAGCCGGTACAGGCGACCGACGCCCCCGCGTCGGAGCATTTCGACCCCACGCTGACCTCCTCCGTCCTGCATGCCAGCCTGTCCTTCCTCCTGCCCCGCACGCTCGACAGCCATACGGTGCGCGATTTCAGCCTGTGGGGCCTGAACGGGCTGAGCGCGATCGACCCGTCGCTGACGGTAGAGGAGCAGCACGACATGCTGCACCTGTCGGTGGCGCAGCATACGGTCCTTGCGCTGGCCACGCCCGCCGCCGACGACCTTGCGGGCTGGACCGATGTCATCACCCGGATGATGCAGACCGCGTGGGACCGCTCCTCCGACATGCGCGCCACCGGGCAGGATGGCATGCTGCAGGGGTTCTTTGACGAACTGTTCAACCACCTCGACCCCTATTCCCGCTATGTCGCGCCCGACGCGGCGGTGTCCGACCGTGGCATCCGCACCGGCGGTACGGCGAGTGCGGGCCTGACGCTGGGGCTGGACCACCATGCGATCATCATCACGGCGGTGAACGCCAATGGCCCGTCATGGCCGACCGCGCTGTCGGCGGGACAGGTGATCTACGCCATCAATGGCCGCTCCACCCAGGACCGCACGGTGGAGGAGGTCAGCGCATGGCTGCAGGGACCGCCCGGCAGCCTCGTACGGCTGCTGGTCGCGGCACCCGGGCGACGGCGCATGACGGTCTCGGTCCGCCGGGAATCGGTCCCGCCGGAAACGGTCTTCGCCTATACCAGCGGCCATCACGTCGTCCTGCACATCACCGCATTTTCGGCCAACACCGCCGAGGAGATGAGCCAGTACCTTGATGAAGCGATGAGCATCGCGCATCTGAGCGGCCTGATCCTCGACCTGCGCGGCAATCGCGGCGGCGTGCTGCAGCAGGCGGTGACGACCTCGGCGCTGATGCTCGACCACGGGGTCGCGGCGATCACGCAGGGGCGCGACCCGCAGGCCAACCATGTCTGGGCGGTGCAGGGTGGCGACATGACCAATGGCCTGCCGATCGTCATCCTTGTCGATGGCCGTACCGCCAGTGCCGCGGAAATCCTGGCCGCCGCCCTCGCGGACCAGAAGCGCGCGGTCGTCGTCGGCAGCGCGACCCTGGGCAAGGGGCTGGTGCAGACGATCGGGCAGATGCCCAATGGCGCGGAACTGTTCGTGACGTGGAGTCGGGTGCTCGCCCCGCTGGGATGGCCGCTGCAGGGGCTTGGCGTCATGCCGCAGATCTGCTCCAGCCTTGGCGAAGCCAGCCTTGAGCGCCAGCTTCAGGACCTTGCCGAAGGGAACGCGGAAAGCGCCACATGGGTGTGGGCGTCGCGGCAGGCGCGCTATCCCATGGAGGTGTCGCGCACACTGGCGATCCGCAAATCCTGCCCGGCGGCGATCGGCACGGACAACGACCTTGATGCCGCGCATTCGCTGCTGGACAACCCCGAGGAATACCGCGCGGCGCTGGCGACCATTCCCGAAGACCACGCGATCCCCCCCGCCCATGCGGAATAGGGGTCGCAATATATTGTGTTATTCCTGCATGCCTCCCTTTGTATTTATGCAAAACTGGAACAGTCATGATGGATGAAGAACCCAGGCTGCGCACCGCGATCTGGGTCAGCGCGATGCTGCGCCAGGCCAGTCTGACGGGGAATCCTGCCGTTGTGCTGCATCGTGGCGACGCGGACGCGGGCGGCGTGGTGGTGGTGTTGCGTGACCGTCACGACGCGATGTCTGTACTGGCACAGACGCGTGCCCCCGATGGACGGCGGGCATGGTTCCGTGCTACAGGAGAGGCGGCCGTGGATCAGGCCGCCGTGGATGCGTATGTTGAACGGCAGAGGAAACGCGATCCCGATCTGTGGGTTGTGGAATTCGAGACGCCTGATCTGGCGCCACCATTTGAGGCAAGGCTGATATGAAGCGCGTGATCTTGCAAAGGTAACAAAGCGTCATCGAATACGCTGTGATGTGTGACATCTCGCACACAGTTGAAAATGACAGTAGGTCATGCCGCCGAAAGCGGCAGTATGGTCACCGCTTATGGATTGTCAGGGTGCGCATCTTTCCGCAAAAGAATGCACAGACTGACCGCCCAGAGGAACATGGCACGTTCACCCGACCGGGCAACATGTTGGAAATGGCCCGTCGAAGGGAGAAGAAGAGTATGAATCTGCGGTACGGACTGCTTGCAGGGTCTTTATTGGCTGGCTCGGTTACCCTGGGCTCCGTGCTTGTATCGGTTCCAGCATTCGCACAGCCCGTTCAGGGCCTGTACATGGCAGGTGAAGGCGGTGCCAGCCTGCCGCAGGGACAGGTCGTGCGCCATTCCGACGCACGTGACAAGTACAGCCCCGGTGACATCGGGGTCGGCAGTATCGGCTATGGTCTGGGCAATGGCTTCCGTGTCGAGCTTGAAGGTCATTTCCGGCATAACAACCTCGAATCCCTTGGCTCGACAGGTGGGAAATACAACGCCCACACCAATGGACGGCAGGAAGAATCCGGCCTGATGGCCAATGCGCTGTTCGACCTCGACATCGGCAAAAGCTGGCTGTTCCCGTATTTCGGCGCGGGCATCGGCTATGGCTGGCAGAACATGAACGCGCTCATCACCGGCAATTATCAGGGGCAGGCCTACAGCCAGCATGTCGGCGGGACGTACGGCAACTTCGCCTATCAGGGGATCTTTGGCCTTGCCTTCCCGATTCCCTGGGCGGTCGGGCTGTCGGCCACGGCGGAATACCGGTTCTGGACAATGCTGGGGCCGCAATCCCACCATTCCGTCATCTCCGGCCCTGCCACGGCGGCGCTGAATTCGGATTACGGGTTCCGCAACGGCAACCGCGACACGCGCACGGACTTCAACCATTCGCTGATGCTGGGCCTGCGGTATGAATTCAATCCCGCGCCGCCGCCACCGCCGCCCGTCACCACGCCCGCAGCCCCCGCGCCGGTGGAAAACCGCACCTATCTCATCTTCTTCGACTGGGACAAGAGCACGCTGACCGATCGGGCGCGCGCCATTGTCGCCGTCGCGGCGCAGGCATCGACCAACACGCAGACCACCCGGATCGAGGTCAACGGCTATACCGACAATTCCGCCAGCCATCCGGGGCCGCAGGGCGAACATTACAACCAGGAACTTTCCCTGCGCCGCGCCCAGACCATCAAGGCGGAACTGGTGCGTGATGGCGTGCCCGGCCCGTCGATCGACATCCATGGCTTTGGCGACGCCAATCCGCTGGTTCCCACCGGCCCCAACACGCGTGAGGCGCAGAACCGCCGCGTGGAAATCATCCTGCACTGATCCCCGCCCACATCCCCCTCTGGTGGGAATTGCGGACATGAAAAAGGCGGCCCCATTTCCGGGAGCCGCCTTTTTCATGTCCGGTTCAGGGAACGCTGCCTTTCCAGTCCGAAAGGCGGCCCCCAAAAAACTTTCACCCGTTTTCAGACACCCCTTCAGACAAGGCCGTTGAACAGCGACGTGGAGAGGTAACGCTCCGCAAAGGACGGGGCGATGGTGACAATCGTCTTGCCCGCGTTTTCAGGCATCTGGGCCAGTTGCATGGCCGCATGCAGCGCCGCACACGACGAGATCCCCACCGGCACGCCATCAAGGCGCGCGCATCGCCGTGCCGCGGCGATCGACTCCCGCTCCGACACCGTCATGATGCCGTCGAGGCTGTGCAGGTCGAGCGTATGGGGGCAGAAACCGGGGCCGATCCCCTGGATGCCGTGCGGGCCGGGTTCGTCACCGTTCAGGACGGCGCTTTCGACCGGTTCGACGCCAAAGACCTGCAATCCCTTCTTGCGCGGCTTCAGGCCATGGGCAATGCCGCTTGCGGTGCCCCCGGTGCCGACACCGGCGACGACAATATCGACCTCGCCACGCGTATCGACCCAGATTTCCTCCGCCGTGGTGGCGGCATGGATGGCGGGGTTGGCGGGATTGTCGAACTGGCGCGGCATCCATGCGCCGGGCGTGTTCTTCAGGATCGCCTCCGCCCGGGCGATCGCCCCCGCCATGCCAAGGCGCGCGGGCGTCAGTTCCAGTTGCGCATCCAGAAGGCGCAGCATCTTGCGCCGCTCGACTGACGCCCCTTCGGGCATGGTGACGATCAGGCGGTATCCCCGCGCCGCCGCGACAAAGGCCAGCGAGATCCCGGTATTGCCCGATGTCGGTTCCACCAGCGTCGTCTTGCCCGGCGTGATTTCCCCGCGCCGTTCGGCATCCATCACCATCGCGGCGCCGATCCTGTCCTTGACCGAACCAAGGGGATTGAAAAACTCCAGCTTCATCAGCAGGCGGCTTTTCAGTTCGTCCTCGCGCATCAGGTGGGGCAGTTCCACCAGTGGCGTTCCGCCGACCGTCTCTGTAATCGACCCGTACACCCTGCCGCGTGGCTGGGCGAAGCCGAATGTCATATCCTGGTCGGTCGAATCATTCATACGTCGGACTCCTGTTGGTGGGATCATTGTGGATCGTGCCCCCTGACATAATCCACTGTCACGATGAACAGAAGCGTGGATTATCCGGGCAATTGCTGATAAATTCACCGCCAGCTACTTTGTTTCACAAACGGGACCGTACGATATGCTTCTTCGGTGTGACAGGACGATGATCGCAATACTGATCATGCTTGACGTGGCATTTCATGCGGGACGCAACGGAACCGTCAGCGCAGCGGACATCGCCGACCGCGCGAACCTTGCCCGGCGCGGGATCGAACCGCTGTTGCAGACACTGTCACGTTCAGGCCTGCTGGAAAGCATCCGTGGCCCGCGCGGGGGCTATCGCCTTGGCCGTCCGCGGCGTGACATCCTGCTGTCGGATGTGCTGGAGGTGGTGACGGCGGACGAATCCACCGATGGCGGCCCCACGGGCCAGCTTTTCGAGAAGGTGATCGAGCCGTGCTGGAAGGAGCTTGACGACATGGTTGAAAAACGATGCCGCAAGCTGACGCTCGATGACCTGGTGAAGCGGGCGGAACATAGCGGCATGCGCCGCCCCCTGCCCGAACCGATCACCTTTTCCATCTGAGCCATGCTGCCCCCCCTGCACCGGGGGGGACGGGCGCATCCGCCGCGTGCTGCCGCGGATGCCTGTGGTCACAAATCAGTGAGCCGCGTTATTTCGCCGCCGTGCCGACGCCCGGTGCCTCGACATGCGCCGTGATGTTCAGCGTATCGCGCGGTTCCTTTTCCCCACGGATCAGTTGCACACGGAACGTATCATTGCCGGCGTACGCCGTGTTGGGCGTATAGGTCACATAAGTGTGATCGTTATAGTTGTAGATGAAGGCCTTGCCATGTTCCGGCGCGGGCGACACCCCGAAGGAAGCATAGGCACGGCCATCGGGCTTGCGCACCTCTACCGCGCAGTAGCCGTCATCGCTGCGCACCTGCATCGTGGTGGCCTGCGTATCCTTGCCCGTGGTCGTCAGCGGGTCCACATGGCACAGGCCCGACACCTTCATGTAGTTGTAGGGGTTGGGGGGGCCGCCGAGATTCACAGCCGGCTTGTTCATACATCCGGCGAGCAGAACGCCCGTCGTCATCATCATTGCAGACAGTCGCAGTCGCACTCGATCAGCTCCGCTCTCTAATAATCGTATCCATCCGGCATGCCCGCCCGGCCCGAACGCACCCGGCGCGGGACACATGCAAGGCGGACTGCCACCGCCCCGCTCTAGAGCAACATGGCCGCAGGCGAAAGACCTATCCTTGGTGCACACGAGTCGGTGACCATGACGACAGGGCATGCACTTTTTTTGTCCGGGGGCATGTCCCCTCCCTTTTGGCCGATATCCGATTAGGGTATAGAGCCTTTCAGCATTTCAATTCTGCCGGTTCATGTGGGGCTCCACGGATCCGGCGACACCCACGCCGCAAGATCTGGAGAACCGTCCTGATGTCTTTGTCCTTTTGGCGCGCCGCGGCCGCTGGCCTGGCTCTTGCCGGTCTTGTCAATTCCGGCCATGCGCTGGCCGCAGGTCCCTGCTCCCACTCCCCCGCGCACGAGGCATTCGACGTGCAGGGCCTCAAGAGTGAACTGATGGTCACCGCGCTTTCGTGCGGCGCGCAGGACAAGTACAATAGCTTCGTCACCAAGTTCCGCCCCAAGCTGGCGAACGAGGAAAAGGTCCTGACGTCCTATTTCCACACCACCTATGGCCGCAGCGCGCAGCGCCAGCATGACGACTACATCACGCAGCTTGCGAACGTGCAGTCCGAGCGCGGGCTGAAATCCGGCACCGCCTTCTGCCAGCAGCGCCTGTCGATGTTCGACGAAGTGCAGGTCCTCGACAGTGCCGCGGACCTGTCGAACTATGCGCAGGCAAAGGACATCCTGCAGCCCGCCTCCTACCTGACCTGCACGGCGCCGAACCATCCCGCGCCCGCGGCCGCGCGTTCCACCACGCGCTCCACACGCCGCACGGTGCGTAGCTGATAACGGGTCGCTGATACGGGCACGCCCGGCGGCAATGGCGCAAGATCGCCATGGTGCGAACTGAAAAGGAAGGCCGGTCCATGCGTCCGGCCTTTTTTGCGTGCATCCCCCGGCGCATCGGGCATTATTGCCGCGCGCAGGCATCCCGGTCTTGACATCCCACGGTCCGAAGGCACAAAGAACAGTTCATGAACGACGATCTTTTCTCCAAGCCCGCAGCCCAACGCCGGACGCAGGCGCGCAAATCCCGCGCCCCCGCTGACACCCCACGGGCCGGGAGCGAAGATTACGACGCCAGCGCGATCGAGGTGCTGGAGGGGCTGGAGCCTGTGCGCCGCCGCCCCGGCATGTATATCGGCGGCACGGATGAAACCGCCTATCACCACCTGGCGTCCGAAATCCTCGATAATGCGATGGACGAGGCCGTGGCGGGCCATGCCTCGGTCATCGATGTGTCGCTGGAGGCCGGGAACTGGCTCACGATCCGCGATAACGGGCGCGGCATCCCGGTCGATCCCCACCCCAAATTCCCGCAGCGTTCCGCGCTGGAGGTCATCCTGACGACGCTGCATGCGGGGGGCAAGTTCTCCGGCAAGGCCTATGCCACCTCCGGCGGTCTGCATGGCGTGGGATCGTCGGTGGTCAACGCCCTGTCCGCCCGCATGGAGGTGGAGATCGCGCGCGACCGCACGCTGTGGCAGCAGGTCTATGAACGCGGCGTCCCGCTTGGCCCGGTCGAAGAGGTCGGCCCGACGCAGAACCGGCGCGGCACGCAGATCCGCTTTGTCCCCGACCCGCAGATTTTCGGCAAGCTCTACTTCTCGCCACTGCGCCTGTACCGGCTGTGCCGGTCCAAGGCGTTCCTGTTCCGTGGCGTGACCATCCGCTGGTCATGCGATCCGTCGCTGATCAAGGGCACGGACGTCCCGGCGGAGGCCGTGCTGCATTTCCCCGGCGGCCTGGCCGACAGCCTGCGGGACGAACTGGGCAATACCGCGCTGCTGACGGATATCTGGGCCGGGGATGCGGACCTGCCGACCACGGCGGATGGCGAAAGCACCGGGCGCATGGAATGGGCCATCGCGTTTGTCGAACGCGGCACGACGGGGCTGTCGTCCTACTGCAACACCATTCCCACCCCCAATGGCGGCACGCATGAAACCGGCTTTCGCACGGCCCTGACCAAGGGGCTGCGCAACTGGGGGGAGCAGCGCTCCAACAAGCGTGCGGCCACGATCAATGCCGATGACATCATGGGCCTGATCTCCGCCAAGCTGTCGGTCTTCATCCGTGATCCGCAGTTCCAGGGCCAGACCAAGGAGAAGCTGACCAGCAGCGAGGCCAGCCGCCTTGTGGAGACGGCGCTGCGGGACCGTTTCGACCACTGGCTGGCGGGCAACCCGCCGCAGGCGGACAACCTGCTGGCTGTGGTGATCGAGCGCGCGGAAGAGCGCCTGCGCCGCAAGGAGATGAAGGACACCCCGCGCAAGAGTGCGACGCGCCGCCTTCGCCTGCCAGGGAAGCTGACGGACTGCACCCGCGAAAACGCCGCCGAGACGGAAATCTTCCTCGTGGAGGGGGATTCGGCAGGCGGTTCCGCCAAGCAGGCGCGCAACCGCGAGACACAGGCCGTCCTGCCGCTGCGTGGCAAGATCCTCAACGTCGCCAGCGCCTCGGCGGAGAAACTGCGCGCCAACCAGGAACTGCGCGACCTGGTGGAGGCACTGGGCTGCGGCATTGGCGAACGCTTTGACGCCAGCCGCCTGCGCTATGGCCGCATCATCATCATGACGGACGCCGACGTGGATGGTGCGCATATCGCGTCACTGCTGATGACGTTCTTCTATCGCGAACTGCCCGCGCTGATCCGGGGCGGGCATCTCTATCTTGCGCAGCCTCCGCTTTATCGCCTCACGCAGGGGGGCAAGACGGTCTATGCGATGGATGATGCCGACCGCGAACGCAGGCTGAAGCGCGAGTTCAAGCCCAATGCGAAAGTCGAGGTCTCACGCTTCAAGGGGCTTGGCGAAATGCCGCCATCCGACCTGAAACAGACGACCATGGACCCGAAGCACCGCACGCTGCTGAAGGTCGTGACCCCGATGGAGGACAGCAACCTGACACGCGAACGGGTTGAACACCTGATGGGGCGCAAGCCCGAACTGCGTTTCCAGTTCATCCAGGAACATGCGCGACAGGTGGAAAACCTCGATATCTAAGACGACGGACTGCCTTTAGATTCCAAAAGTTTTTGGTGAAGCTTTTTCCAAAAAGCTTCAAAAGACGCCGCATTTTTCGATCAAAAGGCGGCACCCAAAAACTTTTATCCGTAAAAAAAGGACGCCCCACCCGGCGATACGGTGGCGGCGTCCTTTTTTCCTTGGAGCAGCCCTACCCGGCGGCGGTCCGCACCACGGGCGCCACGCTGTCGGAGGCCACGACCGGCGCAGGCTGCACGAGGCTTGTGACCGTGGGGTTGAACACCCGCAGGAACGTGCCCGGATGGATGCCCATCCACAGCGTCACCACCGCAAGCGGCACCAGCACCGCAAGTTCCGGCCCCGTCAGGTCCCGCAGCAGGGCGACCATGCCGCCCGCCGCCTGCCCGAACATCACGCGGCGATACAGCACCAGCATGTAGACCGCGCCGAGGATCATGCTCGACCCGCCAAGGAACGCCAGCCAGAAGGAGACGTGGATCGCGCCGACCATCACCAGCAGTTCACCCACGAACGCCCCGGTGCCCGGCAGGCCGATATTGGCCATCACGAACAGCATCGTCAGCGTGGCGAGCACCGGCATCTTGTGCGCCACCCCGGCAAAGGCCGAGATTTCGCGCGTTTCCGCCCGCCACGACACGGCGGAGACACAGAAGAACAGCGCCGCGATCACGATGCCATGCGACAGCATCTGGAAGATCGCGCCATCAATCCCCTCCGGCGTCAGGGTGAACAGGCCGATCGCGATCACCCCCATGTGGGAGAAGGAGGAATAGGCAATCACCCGCTTCATGTCCGTCTGCGCCAGCGCGATGATGGCGGCATAGATGACGGCCACGACACCCAGCGTCAGGACATAGGGCGCGAACACCCGCGCCGCGTCGGGGAACATCAGCACGCCAAAGCGCAGCAGTCCATAGGCCCCGGCCTTCGACAGCACGCCCGACAGCATGACGGAGGCAGGCGTCGGGGCCTCGGTATAGGCATCGGGCAGCCACGCATGCAGCGGGAACAGCGGCAGCTTCACCCCGAACGCCAGGATGAACCCGGCCAGCAGCCAGCCCTGCATCGAATGGGAGAAGGTGGTGTGCTGCAATGTCGGGATATCGGTGGTGCCCGCCACATTCCACATCACCAGCAGCGCGACCAGCATGAACAGCGACCCGCCAAAGGTGAACAGGAAGAACTGTAGCGAGGCCCAGACCCGCTTCGGTCCACCCCACACCCCGATCATCAGGCTGCCGGGCAGGAGCGTCGCCTCGTAAAAGACATAGAACAGCACGAGGTCCAGTGCGGAAAACAGGCCGATCAGCGTGGTTTCCAGCAGCAGCATCGCGACCATGTAGTCACGCACCCGCGTATTCACCAGCTTCCACCCGCCAATGATGGCAAGCGGGGTGAGGAAGGTGGACAGCAGCACGAACATCAGGCTGATGCCATCGACGACCGCATGGTACGACACGCCAAAGGCGGAGGCCCATGATGCGCGCTGCTCGAACTGCACCCCGGCATGGGTGGGATCGAACTGCGCCCACATCACCAGGGACAGGACGAACACGATCGCACTGGTCCACAGCGCCACCCAGCGCGCGGAGGTTTCGACCGCTTCGGTCGTACCTCGCGTCAGCATGATGGCCAGAACGCCCCCTAGGGGCAGATATGTGACGAGGGAAAGCAGGATCGGGTGCACGTCAGTCTCATCGCCATGAAAGGATGGACCGAACTTAGGGACATTACGGAAATGAAATCCAGCCGCCCGCCGCTCACGTTCTGCCGAGCAGCCCGCCCCGGCACCCCTTACACACCGCCCGCGCGCACCGGAATGGCGGGGTGCGCCATGGGTTCAGCGGCGTCCGAACATCCGCTCCAGATCGCCTTTTTCCAGCTTCAGCCATGTCGGGCGACCATGTGAACAGGTCCCGGCGCGGGGGGTTTTCTCCATGTCACGCAGCAGGGCGTTCATTTCCTCGTGTGTAAGGCGCCGGCCCGCGCGCACGCTGCCATGGCAGGCCATGCGCGCGATGATCGCATCCAGCCGCCCGTCGATCGCCTGCGCCTGCGCGGGGGCCAGCAGTTCGTCTTCGGCCAGTTCCTCCGCCAGGTCGCGCAGCATCGCCGCCGCATCCCCACCGCCCAGCAGCGCGGGCACGGTGCGCACCATCACGGCATCACCCCCGAAGGCGTCGATCTCGAGTCCCAGCGCAGACAGCGTATCGGCAAAGGACACCAGCAGGTCGGCCTGCCCCCGCCGCATGGTCACAACCTCGGGCAGGAGCAGGCGCTGGGCACGGATTTCCCCGCCAAGATACTGCGCACGCAGCCGTTCATGCGTCAGGCGTTCATGGGCCGCATGCTGGTCCACCAGCACAAGTTCCCCGCGCGCCGTCTGGGCAAGGATATAGGTATCCAGCACCTGCGCCACGGCCGCCCCAAGGGGAAAATCGGCTGCCGCTTCGCCATGGGACTCGGGGCGGGACGCTGCGGGGATATCCGCTTCGGACCATGCGACGGTGCGGCGCGCGCCCGGTGCGGCATCCATCAGCGGCAGGCGGCGTTCCGCCACGCCTTCGGCCATGACCGGCGGCGCATCGGGCAGGTCGTCCGGGGATGGGGGCGCATGGGCCGGGATGTCCTGACCGGACGAGGCCGCCGCGGGTTCCGGCGGATACCAGATGCGCGCCCCGCTGCTGCCACGTGACTGCAACAGGCCGGGCCGCACGCCTGCAACGCCCGCGCCGATTCCCAATGCCCGGCCCAGCGAACCGATGACCAGCGCCCGTACGGCCGACGCATCCGCGTAACGCAGTTCGGTCTTGGCGGGATGGACGTTCACGTCCACCTGTTCGGGCGGGATCTGCAATGACAGGGCCACGACGGCATGGCGGCCATGTTCCATGACGTTGCGATAGGCCACGCGCACCGCCGTACGCAGCACCGGGTCCACCACCGGACGCCCGTTGACCAGCAGCAACTGCCCGTTGGCCGTCGCGCGATGCACCGATGGCGCACAGATATAGCCCGACAGGCGCAGGTCGCCGCGTTCGCCCTCCACCGGGATCAGGCCATCGGCCTGCCCCGCCTCAAGGATGGCCGCCGCCCGCGCCGCCATGTCCTGCGCCGGGAGGTCGAGGACCACGCGCTGGTCGAACTGCAGGCGGAAGGCCACATGCGGGGCCGACAGGGCAAGGCGGCGGACCGTGTTTTCCGCATGCCCAGATTCCACGCGCGCGCTCTTGAGGAACTTGCGCCGCGCGGGGGTGGCGAAAAACAGGTCCTCCACCACCACGCGGGTGCCCGCGACCCCGGCACAGGGACGTGGCTCCTCCACCCGTCCCCCTTCCACGCGGATCGACCATGCGGTGGGCGCGCCATGCGGGCGTGACGTGACACTCAGCCGCGCTGCCGCCCCGATCGACGGCAGTGCCTCCCCCCGGAAGCCAAGGGTGGAGATCCGCACCAGTGTCTCGTCCGACAGCTTGGAGGTGCAGTGACGCTCCACCGCAAGGCGCAGGTCCTCCGGCGTCATGCCACACCCGTCGTCCGTCACCTCGATCCGTTCGATCCCGCCCTGCTCCAGATGGACCGAAATCCGCCGCGCCCCGGAATCGAGCGCGTTTTCCACAAGTTCCTTCAGCGCCGCCGCCGGACGTTCGATCACTTCGCCCGCCGCGATGCGGTTGACGACCCGTTCGGACAGGCGACGGATCACAGGACGATCCGGGGAGGGGGAATGTTCGGTCATGGCGATATCATGGACATCCCGTGCCCCCGCCGCCACCCCTTGCAGGTGGAACGGAAGGACGGGGTGGCATTCATCAGGTCAGGAATGGCCGGGCGGGATGGTCCCGGCCCGCCCATCGCGACGGGTTATTTCTTGGGCGGGGCGGCCACGGTCGGGGTCGCGCCCTGCGTCAGGTTGCGGCCCAGCGCCGAATCCTCCCGCAGGCGGGCATTCTCGGCCTTCGCATTGACCACGCTGCCGGCGCCACCGCCATGCCAGAACATCAGGCGATCGACAAAGCTGGTGCCCGCCTTGCCCAGTTCGCCGTTATCCGGCGCGTTGGAGGCTTCCTTCGCCTCCCCCACCAGCGCGGTCTGGCCGGGGCTGTCATCGCCATACGTGCCCTGCAGCGCGACATTGGGCGACAGGGTTTCAAGCGCCTGCATGCGCGGGTTGGAATCCTGCGCGCGCTGGATCGCCACGCTGCTTGGCGCGCCCAGTTCGTCCGAAGGCGGCATCGACAGCGGCGTGCGGGTCGTTACGGTATATTCGTCGGGCATGCTGCGTTCGAGGCCGAACGCGCGTGAAACGTCCCCCCCCGAACACCCGGTCAGGGAAAGACCACCCGTGGTGACCAGCGCAAGAGTAAGGGTTCTGAAAGCCGTGGATGCCATGATTCGCCTCTTACCGCCCCTGCAACAGTTAGACAAGCACCGCTTTGACATTCTGTCCTATCCCCTGTCGCGATCGAGAAGATTATCAATGATCAGCACGGCCACGCCGCAGTCTATCGCCGCATCGGCAAGGTTGAACACCGGCCAGGACCACCCATAGGCATGCAGGTGCACGAAATCCACCACGGCCCCGAACTGCAGCCTGTCGATGACATTACCCACGGCGCCACCCATGATCGCACCCAGCGCACCCGCCACCCACGGGCGCGGCGTGCGCGCCGCCCACAGGCCCAGCAGCACGACGATGAACAGCGCCACGACCGAGAAGATGATGCGCCCGGCGCTGCCCGCGCCGCCCAGCATCCCGAACGTGATGGCATGGTTCCAGACCATGGTGAAATTCAGCCCCGGCATCAGGGCGACGCTCTGCCTGTCCGGCAGGTCGTAGCCATGGAGCATCCAGTGCTTGCTCCCCTGGTCAAGGGCGAGGACAAGGCAGAAGAACAGCACCGTCCACCCCACCCTGCTGACCCTGCGCCGGCGTCGCGGCGCAGGGTCCAGCATGCCAGATCCTGACATGATGGACGAACTCACGCCCGGCCCTGCACCACGTCCGCGCACCGCAGGCACAGTTGCGGGTGGGCGGACACGGTGCCGACTTCCTCCAGCACCTTCCAGCAGCGTGCGCATTTGTGTCCCGGCGCCGCGCGGATGACGGGACCGCCATGCGGCGCGCCCTGCGCATCGGTGGTGGTGTCGAGGTAGATCGAAGCGCTGCCCGCCTCGATGTCCACGTCAACCTGGGAGACGATGGCCAGTTCGCACCAGTCCACCTCGCCAAAGGTTGCGGCCTCGTCCTCCGACAGGGGCAGCGTCACCGCTGCCTGCAGGGACGATCCCACCACGCCGTCGCGGCGCGCGGCCTCGATCTCGGTCGTGATGATGCGCCGCACCCCGCGCAGCGTGGCCCAGCGATCCTCCAGCGCAGGCTGGTGCCACTGCGCCGGCAGGTCGGGGAACGGCTGGAGATGGATGCTCTGCGTATTGCCCGGCCGCGCCAGCCACGCTTCCTCCGCCGTGAAGACCAGCACCGGAGCCAGCCATGCGCACAGGCAGCGGTGCAGGTGGTCAAGCACCGTGCGCGCCGCCCGCCGCTTCAGGCTGCTGGCGGCATCGCAGTAGATCGTGTCCTTGCGCACGTCGAAATAGAATGCCGAAAGGTCGGCGGCGCAGAAACCGTGCAGCGCGGGATAGACGCCCACCCATTCATGCGTCTCCACCGCGCGCGCCACCAGGCCGCCCAGTTCGCACATCCGATGCAGCACCCAGCGCTCAAGCTCCGGCAGGTCGTCATAGGCGACGCGCTCCTCTTCCGAAAAGCCGTCGAGCGCGCCGAGCAGCCAGCGCAGCGTGTTGCGCAGGCGGCGGTAAAGCTCGCCCTGCTGCTTGAGGATGTCCTTGCCGATGCGCAGGTCCTCGTTGGTGTCGGAGTTCATGACCCACAGGCGCAGGATATCCGCACCGAGCGAGTCATTGACATCCTGCGGCGCGATGACATTGCCCAGCGACTTGGACATCTTGCGGCCCTGCTCATCAAGGACAAAGCCGTTGGTCACCAGCGCGCGGAACGGCGCGACACCCTTCGTCCCCACGCTTTCGAGCAGCGAGGACTGGAACCAGCCACGATGCTGGTCCGACCCTTCGAGGTAGACATCGGCGGGGAACGGCATGTCGCCATGGCCCAGCACGAAGGCATGGGTGGAGCCGCTTTCGAACCACACATCGACGATATCGAACACCTGTTCGTAATCATCGGGGTTGCGCCCTTCGCCAAGGAAGCGCGACGCGGGCGAGGCATACCACGCATCCGCGCCCTCGGCCGCAAACGCATCGACCACGCGCTTCATCACCGCGGCATCGCGCAGGACCTCGCCCGTGCGCTTCTCCACGAACACGGCAATCGGCACGCCCCATGCGCGCTGGCGGCTGATGCACCAGTCGGGGCGTCCCTCCACCATGGAGGTCAGGCGGTTGCGCGACTGCGCCGGGACGAACGTCACGTCATCGAGCGCCCTGAGCGCACGTTGCCGCAGCGCGCCTTCGCCATCCATGCGGATGAACCATTGCGGCGTCGCGCGATAGATGATCGGCGCGCGCGACCGCCATGAATGCGGATAGGAATGGACCAGCGTCGCCCGCGCGACCAGCCCGGCCGGGGTCTGCCCGGCGCCTGCCGTGCGGCGCATGACCTCCTCCAGCGCGGTGCAGACAGGCTCCGCCGCCTTGAAGACATGGTTGCCCGCGAACAGCGGCACCCAGTCGGCATAGCGCCCGTCATCCATCACCAGTTCGGTGATCTCCAGCCCATGCTGGCGCCCAAGGTTGAAGTCGTCCTCGCCATGTGCCGGGGCGGTATGGACCAGGCCCGTGCCCGCCTCGGTCGTGACATGCCCGCCCGGCAGCATCGGGACGTCGAAGTCATAGCCCTGCCCGCGCAGCGGATGGGCGCAGACGGCCCCCGCCAGCGCGCTGCCCGGCAGGGTATAGAGGACGTGATGCGCGCTGATGCCCGCGGCGGTGCAGAACGGCTCGATCAGGTCCTCGGCCACCAGCACCTTCGATTCCGGCTCCAGCAGGGCGCCGTCGGCCACGTCATCGACCCGCACCACGGCATAGGTGATGTCCGGGCCATAGGCGATGGCGCGGTTGGCCGGGATCGTCCATGGCGTCGTGGTCCAGATGACCGCCGCCACGTCCTCCAGCGCATGGGCCGGGGTGGGGTCGTGGATGATGGGGAAGGCCACGTGGATCGCGGTGGATTCATGGTCGCGATATTCGATCTCCGCCTCGGCCAGGGCGGTCTTTTCCACCGGGCTCCACATCACCGGGCGCAGGCCGCGATACAGCAGGCCGTTGAGCAGGAACTTGCCGATCTCCCCCGCGATCGCCGCCTCGGAGGAGAAATCCATCGTGGCGTAACGGCGCGCCCATTCCGCCTGCACGCCAAGGCGGCGGAATTCGGCGGCCTGGATATCCAGCCATTTCTGTGCATAGGCGCGACATTCGGCGCGGAACTGCAGGACGGGCACGCTGTCCTTGTCCTGCCCGCGCTTGCGGTATTCCTCCTCGATCTTCCATTCGATCGGCAGGCCGTGGCAGTCCCAGCCCGGCACGTAATGGATGCCGTAGCCCGACATGCGGTGCGCGCGGTTGATGACGTCCTTGAGGATCTTGTTCAGGGCATGGCCGATATGGAGGTGGCCGTTGGCGTAAGGAGGGCCATCATGCAGCATGAAGACCTGACGCCCCTGCGCCTGCGCGAACAGGCTGTCGTCAAGCTTCTCCGCCGCCCAGCGCTCCAGCATCTCGGGCTCCCGCTTCGGCAGGCTGCCGCGCATGGGAAAGGAGGTGGTGGGAAGAAACACCGTCTCCCGGTAGAGATCCTGTGGTTTTGACTCGGTCATGACCCTGTTTTCTGACTGCTTGATCCAAAGAAACATGGAGGGACGGGACACGCCCCGTACAACCGCAACGCAACGTTATGGGGAGGGTGCGGGCCTGCGGTCAAGCTTTCGCGACACCGCCACGCCCCACCCGTCATGCCCCGCCCGTCGCCAGCAGGTAGTCGCGCGCCGCCTGCGTGTCGCGCGCGATCTGCGCACGCAGGGCATCAAGCCCGTCAAACCGCCGCTCCTCCCGCAGGAGGGTATGCAGCGCGACCGACAGGGTCTGGCCATACAGGTCGCCCTCGAAATCCAGCAGGTGGACCTCAAGCCGGCTGACCTGCCCGTCATTGATGGTGGGACGACGCCCGATATTGGCGACACCGGGACAGACGCGGCCATCGCCCATGCGAACGCTGACGGCATAGACCCCGCGCGCGGGTTCCAGATGCCGGCCCAGCGCGATGTTGGCGGTGGGAAAGCCCAGCAGGCGCCCGCGCTTGTCCCCATGTTCGACCACGCCGCGGATCGACCATGCGCGGCCCAGTTCCTCCGCCGCGCGTTCGGGATACCCCTCCTGCAGCAGGCGGCGGATGCGGGTGGAGGAATACGGCCCCGCCGCATCGCACAGGGCCGGCACGACCGTAAGCCCGATGCCAAGGTCATGCGCCTCCTGCGCAAGGAAGGCGACATCGCCGCGCCTGCGGTGGCCGAACGCAAAATCCGCGCCACAGGCGACATGCTGCACCCCAAGGCCCGCATGCAGGACCCCGGTGACGAATTCCTCAGCACTCATGGCGCTGAATTCGGGGGTGAAGGGAATCTGGAACACTCGCCGCACGCCCAGCGCGACAAGGGCGGAAAACCGCTCGTCCGGCAGCGTCAGGCGAAAGGGCGGGTCCTGCGGGCGGAACAGTTCGCGCGGATGTGGCTCGAACGTGACAACCGCCAGTTCGCCTTCGGGCCGCGCCGCCTGCAGCGTGCGCAGCAAGTGGGCATGGCCGAGGTGCACGCCGTCGAAATTGCCCAGTGCTGCGACCGTGCCGCGCGCGGCGTCGGGAATGTCGCGCCAGTCGGTATAGAGATGCGCCTTCATGCCGCCACCGGCAGGCCGAACATGCGCGCGGCCCCGTCCAGTGTCGCGGCCACCGGGTGCGTGGTACCGGCCACCGTCCCGTCCTCCGGCCGCACGATCTGGCAGGTGCGCAGTCCCGCCTGCGCCGCCGCGTCAAGTTCGGCCACGACATCGGACAGGAACAGGACCTCGCCCGCCGTCCACCCTGCCTTCGCCAGGATGTTGGCGTAACTCGACGCCACGCGCTTGCCGCCCATGGCAAGGTCGTAGAAGCCACAGAACAGGCCGGTGACGTCGCCTTCGTCCGTGTGGCCGTAAATCAGTTCCTGCGCAGCCGCCGAGCCTGAGGAATAGACCGCAAGCACCACCCCCGCCGCCGCCCACCGGCGCAGCGCGGGGAGTACGTCGGGGTAAAGCCGCGCGCTGAGTTGCCCCGTGCGGTAGCCCTGCGCCCATGCGATGCCCTGCAGGGCCTTGAGCGGCGCGACCTTCTCGTCACGGTCCATCCAGGCCTCAAGCTGCGCAAGCGGCGGCACGCCGGGGGCGAGGCGCGCGATCTCCGCCACCTGCGCGCGGACCTGCGGGTCATCGGCATGATCGCGCAGCAGGCCCGGCAGCACGCTCCGCGCATAGGGGAACAGCACGTCATGGACGAAGGAGACCGGGATGGTCGTCCCCTCGATATCCAGCAGGACGACACGCGGCGGTGTGGGAGGCGAGACGGGATCAGACGGCAATTTTACACCCTTCATCATCGGGGGCGGCAAAGCGGGTGGCGATGTCATCGCCGGTATAGTGCGCAATCCAGCCATCGCGGTTGGTAAAGACCCGCAACGCCACGAAATCCGGCACCGCCCCGCCATCGAACCAGTGCGGCACGCCGGCGGGCACAGAAATCAGGTCCCCCGCCGTGCAGCGCACGTTGAACACCTGCCCGTTGACATGCAGGACGAAATCCCCCTGCCCATGCACGAAAAAGCGGATCTCGTCCTCGTCATGGATATGTTCGCACAGGAATTTGCGCCGGGTGGCCTCCCACCCCTCGCCCGCGCCATGCATGCTGATGACATCGGCGGACCAGGCCCCGGTTTCCCCCATCAACTGGTCAAGGTAGGGGCGATAGGCCGCCAGCACATCCTCCGCCGCAGCGTCGCGCGCAGGGGTTACGGGACTGTCCCAGCGTTCGAACCGCACGCCGACCGTGCCGAGCACCTGCGCGATGCGCGCGGGGTCCGACGTCCGTTCGACCGGGACTCCGGGCGCGTCATCGCGATAGAGCGCAAGGCTGCTCATGTGCGGATCTTCCGTTTTTCCAGTTCACACGCCAGCAGGAACTCCAGCCCCTCCAGCCGGGCGAGCGCCATGCCAATGTCGTCACCCCAGACATAGACGCCGTGCCCGCGGATCACGTAGCCAAGCGGCATGTCGGGCATGTGTGGCGCAATGACGCGGGCAAGGCGGGCGATGTCCTGGTCATTGTCGAACACCGGCAGGCGCAGGCTGGTCTCGTGGGTCGTCTGCCCCTCGAACACCTTGAGCACTTCGTACCCCGCCAGCGTGATCGCATCACCCGCCAGCATCGACAGCACGGTGGACGCGACGGAATGGCCATGCAGCACCGCGCCGGTGCGCGGCGATGCGGCATAGACCTGGCAGTGCAGCAGGGTTTCCGCACTGGGCCGGTCGCCTTCATGCACGGGCGCGCCTTCTGCCGTGACCTCGATCACGCCATGCGGGGTCAGCATGCCCTTGTGCCCGCCCGAGCGCGTGATCGCGATCAGCCCGTCAGGCAGGCGGCAGCTTATGTTGCCCGCCGTCGCCGGGACCCAGCCGAAGCGGTCCATGCGACGCCCGGCCGCGATGATGTCATTGACCGCGACCGCGCGCGGGTCGGAAGAAATAACCTTGTCCATCGAACCTTCACGCAACCCCGTGACGGCCCGCCCGCCGCGATACCCCGCCGTGACGGACGGCCGTCATGCCCTTATTTGACGTTCTGGCCCGACGGCTGCCCGCTTTCGCTGAAGCTTGCGTCGTGCTGCTGCGTGCCCGGCCCCTGAATATGACCGCCCGCGCCCTGCTGCGGCGGGGTGGACGGTTCGTCATCGGCCATGTTCTTCTTGAACGTCTTGATGCCGCGCGCCATGTCGCCCATCAGCGAGCTGATCTTGCCCCCGCCCCCGAACAGCACGAGCACGACCGCAAGAACGATCAGCCAATGTCCCCAGCTCAAGCTACCCATAACATCCTCGATTCCCGCGTCGCCGACGCAAAAGCTGTTTTCCCTGTGGCCCATGCCGCCATGACATGCGCCAGACGCGTCTTCCCCCTCACATGAGGGCACAGGCCCGTCCATGCAAGCATTGCCTCGCCGCTTTTGCGCAGCGCTCCGCCATGACCTGCTCCACCCCGCGCATTACCTGAGCGGCAGGATGAAACCATACGCAGGATAGACACTTTTCCCCATGCCGTGAATGGGGGCCCACCAGACCTGCACCCGCGACCAGTCATTGCGAGTCGAAACATCGATGACCGGATCCGCCCGCCCGATGCGCCCGGGCACCCAGTTCGCCTGTTCGACCACCACCTCACGCGGGCTGCGCACGGAGCGCACGACCGCGACATGCCCGTCCGGCAGGCGGCCCGTCGCGCGCAGCACCAGCACCGCACCCGCCTTTGGCGCATGGGTGCGCGGGTACTGCCCCGATGCCTGCGCCCACCAGCTTGCGGCCGAACCACGCAGGTTCACCCCCGTCACCTGCCGCGCATAGGGCGCGCACTGCAACGCGCCATGCCAGCTTCCGCTACCGCTTCCCGCGCATCCGGCCACGGCCGGCAGTGCGGCCACCGCCAGCACGCGGGCCATCCGCCGCACGGCCCGGCCCCTTCCCGCGCCGCGCATCACGCGGATTTCATGCGCCATATGCGTTCCTCCGCCTCCTGCGTGTCCATTTCCAGTGCGCGCATGGCAATATCGCGCGAAAATCCCGAACGCGCCATTGCTTCCATCGCGCGGCGGTCGCGCGTGGCCGCCTCCTCCGCCGTGGCGTCGGGACGGGCGAAGGGACCGGCCCTGCGCTTGCGCACGAACACGAGGGCGGCGGCCAGTTCGGTTTCGTGCGCGTCCTCGCCACGCGCGCCCAGCGTTTCTTCCATCACCTGTGCGACCACCGCGCCATCGACGCCACGCGCCTGCAGGTGTGCGCCCACCGCACGGCGCGAACGCCCCGCCCGCGTCAGGGATCGGGCACGCGATTCGCTGAAACGCGCGTCATCCACGGCGCCAAGCGCGCGCATGTCAGCAATGACGGCGGCGATATCCGGGGCCGCCGCCGCGATGTGTGCCGCGACCGCCGATGGTTCCATCCCCTCGGCCTCCACCCGGCGGCCCCAGCGCTGCATCACGCGGCCGAGCATGCGCTCCATCCCCGCGATGGTGGTGGCGAAGCGCGCGACATGGGCCAGTGCCGCCGCACGCAGCGCCGCGCGGTCCGGCGCGGGACCGGCCGGGGGCGGGCGACGCGGGCCGCGCGCATCGCGCCGGGCGTGGCGCGGGGACTTGCGCCGGGGGGACGTGCCATCCGGGGGCGTATCAGGGTCTGTCATGTCCCGCACTGTGCCATATCCACGCCCCCCATGGCGACATGCCGCGTCCATCGCGCGGGCCACACGGCGCCGTGTCCCACAGCGCGACGGCCATGGATGCGGGCGTGCATGGTTGCATTCGCGCCATTTGGGCAATATTCTTTTCTATTCCGCGCGGCCCGGCATACCTGCACCGGCAGGTCCGTGCCCGCGGAAAGACACCATGGACCACGACACAGGCCCACCCCCGACGGCGTTGGCTTTTCGTGTTCCCTTTCGCGAACGATTTTCAATCAAGCAACCGAAACCACAAGGCAATTCCATGATTCCCGCCCTGATGCCGACATACAATCGCGCCGACCTCGCCTTCGAGCGGGGCGAAGGCGCCTGGCTGTACACGGTGGACGGGCGACGATTTCTCGACTTCGGGGCGGGAATCGCAACCTCCTCGCTGGGGCATAACAACCCGCACCTTGTCGCCGCCATCGCGCAGCAGGCGGCGCGGGTGATGCATGTCTCCAACCTGTACCGCATCCCGCAGGCCGAGAAACTGGCGGAGCGACTCGTCGCGGCCAGCTTTGCCGACAGCGCCTTCTTCTGCAATTCCGGCGCGGAAGCGAACGAAGGCATGATCAAGATGATCCGCCGCGCGCAGGCCAAGGGCGGCCATCCCGAACGCGTGCGCATCATCTGCTTCAACGGCGCGTTCCATGGCCGCACGCTCGCCACGCTGGCGGCGACGGGCAATGCGAAATACCTCGACGGGTTCGGCCCGGTGGTCGAAGGTTTCGACCATGTGCCGATGAACAACATGAACGCCGTGCGCGCCGCCATCACGGCGGAAACCGCAGGCATCATGATCGAACCCGTGCAGGGCGAAAGCGGCATCAACCTTGCCGATCCGCGCTTCCTGCGCGAACTGCGCACCGCATGCGATGAATACGGCCTGTTCCTTGGCATGGACGAGGTGCAGTGCGGCATGGGGCGGACGGGCAAGCTGTTCGCGCATGAATGGTCGGGCATTGCGCCGGACGTCATGTCCACGGCCAAGGGAATCGCCGGGGGCTTCCCCATGGGCGCGATCCTGGCGGTGGAAAAGGTCGCCCGCCACCTGACACCGGGCAGCCACGGCACCACGTTCGGCGGCAACCCGCTGGCCTGTGCGGCGGCGAATGCGGTGCTCGACGTCATCCTCGCCCCCGGCTTCCTTGAACAGGTGCAGGCGCGCGGCGCGCTGCTGGGCCTGGAATTCGACAGGCTTGTCGCGGAATATCCCGACATCTTCGCCAGTCATCGCGGCATCGGCCTGATGATCGGCCTGCAATGCGCGGCCCCCGTGGGCGTGGTGCAGGACGCGGCGATGCATGAAGGCCTGCTCAGCGTCACGGCGGGCGGCAATGTCCTGCGCCTTGTCCCCCCGCTTACGATTACCGAGGCGGAATGCCGCACGGCGGGCGAAATGCTGTCGCGCGCGGCACAGCGCGCACGCGCCCACATGGCCGCAGCACCGGAGAATGTGGCATGAACGCGCTGTCCACCAACACCCCGAGCCGCGCGCAGCCGCGCCATTTCCTCGACCTGAAGGACCTCGACGCGGCGACCCTGCGCGCGATCCTCGACGTCGCCGCAGGCATCAAGCGCATGCAGCACGGCCGCGCCCGGCCGCTGCACCCGCGCCTGCCGCTGCGCGGGCGGATGCTGGGGCTGATGCTGTCGAAGCCGTCCACGCGCACCCGCGTCTCGTTCGAGGTCGGGATGCGCCAGTTGGGCGGCGACGTGATCCTGCTCTCCCCCGGTGACATGCAACTGGGCCGGGGCGAAAGCATCGCCGACACCGCGCGCGTGCTGTCGCGCTTTGTCGATGCGATTGTCCTGCGCACGGGCAAGACGCAGAACCTGCGCGAACTTGCGAAATGGAGCAGCGTGCCCGTCATCAACGGCCTGACGCCGGATTCGCATCCGGTGCAGATCCTGGCCGACATCATGACGTTCGAGGAACATCGCGGCCCCATCAGGGGACGGACGCTGGCGTGGGTGGGTGATGGCAACAATGTCGCTACCTCCTTCATCGAGGCTGCGGCCCTGTTCGGCTTTCGCCTGCGCCTTGCGACACCGCCGACGCACGTCCCCGATGCGCGCGCGGTGGAATGGGCACGCGCGCATGGCGGCGACATCACGGTGGGCACCGACGCGGCGCAGGCCGTCGCCGGGGCGGATGCGGTCATTACCGACACGTGGGTCAGCATGTCCGACAACGCATCCGAACAGCGCGCGCATGCGTTCGAGCCGTATCGCGTGGATGCGGCGCTGATGGCGCGCGCGGCCCCCGACGCCCTTTTCCTGCACTGCCTGCCTGCCCATATAGGCGAGGAAGTGACCGCCGACGTGTTCGAAGGCCCCAATTCCGTGGTCTTTGACGAGGCGGAAAACCGCCTGCACGCACAAAAGGGCCTGCTGGTCTGGGCCCTGTGCGGCGACGACTGGCAGAGCTTTGGAAAGGAAACCGCCTGAGATGACCGGCCCCGCAGAACAGCCCGCCCTGCCCAGCACGACCGAGGATACCGCCAGTGTCCCCGGATGGGTGGAAAAAAGCGTCAATGACATCTTTGCCGCCCTGCCGGGGCAGGGCGCGCCGCTCAATGCGCTGCGCGACGCCTATCTCGACTGCCTTGCGGGCGCGGGCCGTGGGGAGGACATCGACGCGGAACATGACAGTTGCCGCCAGGCGCTGCTCGATCAGGTGACGGAGCGCAGGCTGCTCGACACGGCGACGACGCAGGCGCTGACCCAGCGGCTTGAGGCGCTGGAGGCGGATATTACCGCCAACCTGTAAAAGGCGCGGCAGGGTGGCCGTTCCGCGTCGCCCTGCCCGTCCCCTCCTTCCGCCACATCCCGCCTGCCGGAACCTGACGCCATATGATTGATACCCCCGCCTTCCTTGACACCAACCGTCCCGACACCCCCAACCTTGTGGTGGATCAGGGCGTCGTGCCCTTCTACCTCGCCAGCCGTCCGGTGCGCGGCCGCCTCGTGCGGCCGGGCGTGCTGACGGACACGCTGCTGACGCGCCATGACAATCCCGACGTGGTGCTGCGCCTGGCGGGGGAGGCACTGGCGCTGGTCGCGGGACTGGCGTCGGCGCTGAAGTTCAAGGGATCGTTCTCGCTGCAGGCGAAGGGCGACGGGCCGGTGACGCTGCTGGTGGCGGACTGCACCGATGCGGGCGCGCTGCGCTTCCATGTCCGCTCCGATGATGAAAAGGTCGCAGCCCTCCTGCGCGAACATCCCGAACCCACGGCGGCGCAGCTTCTGGGGTCGGGCTACCTCGCCTTCAGCGTGGACCAGGGGCCGGATACCGACATCCATCAGGGCATCGTGGAAATCAAAGGCGAGAGCCTGTCGGACATGGCCGCGCATTATTTCACCACCAGCGAGCAGCATGCCTGCTGGGTGCGGCTGTACTGCCACAAGGGGGAGGAGGGATGGCGCGCGGGCGCGCTGATCCTCGAACGCATCGCGACCGAAGGTGGACATGTCTCCGACAGCGCGCCCGAGGATGGCGACGATGCGTGGGAGACGGCGACGACGCTGGCCGCCACCCTGACGGAGGCGGAGATCCTTGACGACAGCCTGTCGTCGGAGACGCTGCTGTTTCGCCTGTTCCACAGCGAGGATCCCTGCATCGGCCAGCCCCGCGCGCTGGCGTTCGGCTGCCGGTGCAGCCGTGCGCGCCTTGCCGGTATCCTGGAGACGTTCCCGACCGACGACCTTGACCACATGGCCGAGGACGGGACGATCACCATGAACTGCTCCTTTTGCAACCATGCCTTCCATTTCCAGCGTGACGAGGTCGGGCGCGCCGCGGGATAGATAGGGGCCGCCCGCGCCATCATCGCGCTGTCGCGCACAGGGCGCGGGATGTGGCATGGTAGATGACGTTTCAACATGACAGTCGCGCGTCCGTACCAGAGCCGGACGCCAGAGCTTTTCCGGGAAATCCGTTCATGCATCCGCACTCGCCCATCCCCCGCATGTCCCGCGCCACCCGGCCCGCACGCATGCTGCGCCTCTTTGCGCTTGGCCTGCCACTTGTCATGCTGGGCGCCTGCCACAGCGACCAGCAGCAGCCCACCATGACCTTTGCACAGCCCAATTACAGCAGCCTTGCGCCGCTGCCGCTGAATGTCGCCAGCATTTCCGTCGTGGACCGGGGACAGCCCGGGATCGTGCCCGGCGATCTGTCAAGCCGCGCGCCCACGCCGCCGGACCAGGCGCTCAAGCAGATGGCGCATGACCGCCTGATCGCATCGGGCACCGGCGGGCATGGCGTGTTCACCATCGACCGTGCCTCCATCCTGCATGAACCGGGCGGCATCCTTGACGGGCAGATGAATGTCCACCTCGACGTCGTATCCGCGGACGGGCTGCGCAAGGGCTATGCCGTGGCGCAGGTCACGCGCTCGTACGATCCGAAAACGCGCGCGGACGGCAATACCGACACGGCGGCGAACCTGTATGACCTGGTCAACCAGATGATGCAGGACATGAACCGGGAACTGGAATCACAGATCCGCACCAACCTGGGCAACTGGCTGACGACCGCGCCGGTCGCGGGCGCCGTGGCGGAACAGTCGCTTGATGGCGCGTCCACGCCCGCCCCGGCGCAGACCGTGACCATGCCGATGCCCAACACGACATCGGAGGCCGCCACCCCGGCCGTGACCGCAACGCCCGCCGCCACCGCAGCCCCCGTCCACGCGAATGAAGGGCCGGATGCGGTCTTCCCCGAAGGGTACTCCTCCGACACGGCCACCACCGCCACGAAACCGGCGCGCCAGTTGTCCCCCAAGCCGGGATACCTGACCCTGCCCGCGGGCAGCAGCGCCAACTGATGACCAGACATTTCCGGTTTTGAAGGAAAGGCGGGCGGGGCTTTTTTCCCCGCCCGTTTTTTATTGTGCGCCGATCGTATGCAGGACCAGTCCGGGGGTCAGCACCTGCGGCAGGACGATCCCGTCCCCATGCGCGGGGTAATAGACATAAAGCGGCACCCCGTCGCGCCCGTGATCGCGCAGGAAGGCGGTGATAGCAGCGTCGCGACCGGTCCAGTCCCCTTTCATGTAGACCACTCCCTGCCGGGCGAAGGCGTCGCGCACCCGCTGCGGCGACAGGGCGACACGTTCATTCACAAGGCAGGAGATGCACCACGCCGCCGTCATGTCGATGAAGACAGGCTTTCCCTGTGCGCGCAGCGTCTCCAGCCGTGCCTGTGAAAATGCCTCGCTCCCGTCCCCCGGCGGCGCGGTGGCGGACGCGCCCTGCGGGGCCAGCGCGGGCGGCACCATCGTGACGGCCCCCACCGCAAGGGCCACGGCCAGCAGCGCCCCGCCCCGGCAGGCAAGGACCAGCCCGTCGCGCCAGCCACGACCGGCCATCACCATGTCCTGCCCCTTGCGCACCAGCCACGCGGCAAGGGCAACCAGCACCAGCCCCCCCGCCAGCAGCGGCACCGCGACCTGCCCGCCCTGCAATGTCGCGACCCACGCCAGCCAGACACATGTCGCCAGCATGGGAAACGCCAGCACCTGGCGCACGATTTCCATCCACGCCCCCGGCCGGGGCAGCAGGCGCACCAGTCCCGGCACCGACGCCAGCAGCAGGTAGGGCGCGGCCAGTCCCAGCCCCATGGCGACAAAGATCGCAATCCCCGCCACGGGCGAGGCCGACAGTGCGCCCGCAATGGCCGCCCCCATGAACGGCGCGGTACACGGTGTCGCCACCACGACCGCCAGCACGCCGGTCAGGACATCACCCAGATGCCCCGACAGCCGCCCCGCACCGCCAAGTGCGGCGATTCCCGTCCCGAAGGAGAAGACCCCCAGCAGGTTGAGCGCAATGGCGAACAGCAGCCAGCACATCAGCATGACGAACGTGACCGACTGGAACTGGAACCCCCATCCCACCGTATCGCCCGCCATGCGCAGCCCCACGATCAGCGCGCCCAGCACGACGAAGGCCACGACGATCCCCCCCGCATACAGCCCGGCCCCCAGCAGGGCCGCGCGCCGTTCGCCGCGCGCCATGCGTTCAAGCGACAGGACCTTCATCGCCAGCACCGGAAAGACGCAGGGCATCAGGTTCAGGATCATCCCCCCCGCAAACGCCAGCGCCAGCAGGCGCGCCAGCACCGCGATGCCGCCACCCCGCGCCGCCGCGATCGCGGGCGGCCCACCGGGGCGCGCCGTCACCGCCAGCGCCTGTTCACGTCCCGACACGTCACGGATCACCACGATGCCCGACAGGGGCGCGTCCCTGTGGAACCCGTCCGCCGTCTTCAGGCCAAGCTGCAGCAGGCCGTTGCGCACATGCAGCACCTGCGGGGCGTCATGGTCGATCTGTCCCGGCTGTTCGGGCATGAACCACGCATCGCGGACCATCGCGGGGGACAGCCCCTCCCCCGACAGCGAAAGCGTGCCATCCGGCGCGATCGCCGCCGCAAAGGGCGAGGCCACGGGCCGCTGTGCCGCAGCACGCGCGAACAGCGGCGCCTGTGGGGAGGGATAAAGCGGCGCGCGCGGCAGGGTCATGCTGAACTGCGCATGTTCGGGCACGCACACCGTGGCGCAGACCAGCCAGTCGGCCGTGGCCTCCACCACCATGTCCGCGCCCTCCTTCGCCTCCTGCGGCTGCAGGCGCACCGGCAGCACGACATCATCGGTATAGGCATATGACATCAGCGGCCCGTCCCGCAGCCGTTGCGGGACGGGCCATTCGATGGGACCACCCTCCCCCACCGCGCCACCGGAGGCATGCAGCGCCAGCGTCACCGCCTCCCCCGCGTCACCGGGATTGAGCCAGTAGGTGTGCCAGCCCGGGGCAAGCTGCAGGCGCAGGCCGAAATGCATGTCCTGCCCCGGCATGAAACTGTCACTGTCGCTCAGCAGCGTCGCGGTGCCGTGCGCGGTGGTGACCGGCGTGCTCTGCGCCGCATGTCCCGCGCGCGACAGGGCGGGGCCAAGACAGGTCAGGGCGCACAGGACGGACAGGAACACGACGGTCGGTAAGCGCAGGATTGCCAAGCAGGGATACTCCGTCAGCAGGGATCGGGGCCGGGTCACACGGCACGCCACGCAACATGGCCGGCCATCATGGAACGCGCGGATTATAATGAAGATGACAATCCTGTCTTCATGGGCTTTTGGCGCGACGTCCCGCCGGCGACGGGTCAGCCATTGCCGCGCGGGGGCCACGCACGCCATAAAGCATGCCATGGCGTCCGATCCATCCCCCCAGCACCCGCTTTTCCCCGCCGGCCTGTTCGCGCCCGGCCTTTCCTCCCCCGAGGAGGGCCTGCCCGTGGCCGAGGCCCTGCCCCGCCTGCGCGCCGCACTCCATGACGGAGCCAACGCGGTGCTGGTCGCCCCGCCCGGCGCGGGCAAGACGACGCTGGTGCCGCTGGCGCTGCTGGCCGCCCCGTGGCGCGGCGACGGGCGCATCGTGATGCTGGAACCGCGCCGCCTTGCCGCGCGCGCCGCCGCACGGCGGATGGCCGACCTGATCGGCGAGGAACCCGGCGGGCTGATCGGCTATCGCACGCGATTGGATGGTGCGTCCTCCCCCGCCACGCGAATCGAGGTCGTGACCGAGGGCCTGCTGGTGCGCCGCCTGCTGTCGGACCCGACGCTTGAGGGCGTGGCGTGCGTCATCTTTGACGAAATCCATGAACGCTCCGTCGATGCGGATGCGGCGCTGGCCTTCTGCCTCGACCTGCAACGCGAACTGCGTCCCGACCTGCGGCTGGTGGCGATGTCGGCCACGACCGACGCCGCCACCCTGTCGCAGCGCATGGAGGCCCCCATCATCGAAAGTGCCGGGCGGATGTTCCCGGTCGATATCCGCCACGCACGGCGCGACATCCCCCACCAGCGCGACCTGCCCGACGCCATGGCGCGCGCCATCCGCACCGCACTGGCGGAGGAGGAGGGCGATATCCTCGCCTTCCTGCCCGGTGTGGGCGAAATCCGCCGCACGCAGGCCGCACTGTCGGATGTGGGGGCGGAGGTCCTGCCGCTTTATGGCGAACTGCCCCCGGCGGAGCAGGATTACGTCCTGCGCGCCGATACGAAGGGCGGGCGACGGGTGATCCTGTCCACCTCCATCGCGGAGACATCCCTGACGGTGCCGGGCGTGCGCATCGTCATTGATGGCGGGTTCCGCCGCACGCCGCGCCTTGATGCCGGGACGGGGCTTACGAAGCTGGAGACCGCGCGCATCTCCCGCGCGGCCGCGACCCAGCGCGCGGGCCGCGCGGGGCGTGAGGCACCGGGCATTGCGATCCGCCTGTGGAGCGAGACGACCTCCCGCGCCATGCCGCCGCACGACCGGCCCGAGATCATGGAGGCCGAACTGACGGGCCTGCGTCTGGACACGGCGGCGTGGCAGGCGGCGATGGGCACCGTGCCCGCCGACCTGCCGTTTGCCGATACGCCCCCCAATGGGGCGTTCGAGGCCGCGCGCAGCCTGCTTATCGCCCTTGGCGCCCTGTCGGAGGACGGGCGGATCACGCAGGCGGGCGTGCAGATGGCGCAACTGGGGTCGCACCCGCGCCTTGCGGCGATGATGCTGGCGGCCCGCGCCCCGGAGGAGGCCACGCTGGCCGCCGACCTTGCCGCCCTGCTGGAGGAACGCGACCCGCTGCGCCCGCGCCCGTCGGGACGGGGGCCGGGCGGCAACGCCATCCCGCCCGCCGATATCCGCCTGCGCCTCGACCTGATCGCGGGGGGCGACCATCCCGCCGCCGACCGTGGCGCGCTGTCGCGCATCCGCCAGGCCGCGCGGCAGTACCGCCGCCGCATGGGGATCGGGCGTGACGTGGTGGCACGGGGCGACTGCGCCGCATTGCTGGCGGCGGCCTTTCCCGACCGCATCGCGCAACGGCGCGGCGATGTCGGCACGTTCCGCCTGTCGGGCGGGGGCAGCGCACGGATGGGCAAGACCGACACACTGGCCTCCGCCTCCCTGCTGGCGGTGGCGGGGATGCATGTGCGCACGGCCTGCGAAATCCGCCTTGCCGCGCCGCTGGACCCCGACAACCTGCCCGACAGCGTGCTGGCGCGCGCGCATGAACAGGTGGAGACCACCATCGACCCGGCCACCGGCGCGGTCATGGCCCGGCGCAGGCTGCGGCTGGGCGCGCTGGTGCTGCGTGACCGCACGGTGACGGCGGATGCGACGGAGGTGGCGGGCCTGCTGCTGCAACAGGTGGGGCAGAACCTGGCCGCCGCGTTTGAATGGACCGATGCATGCCGGCAGTTGCAGGCCCGCGTCGCGTGGGCGCGCGACGTGCTGGGGCGCACCGACCTGCCGGACCTGTCGGACGCGGCGCTGGCGGCCGATGTCGAAGGGTGGCTGGGCGCATGGGTCGGCGGCATGTCACGCATGAGCGAGATCCGCGCCCTCGACCTGCTGGCGGTGCTGCGCGCGATGATCCCGCATGACGCGCTTCGCTGGCTGGACCGGACGCTGCCCCCCGCGCTCGACCTGCCGGGGGGACGGGTGGGCATCGACTACCTCCAGCCTGTGCCGCTGGCCTCCGCGCGGGCGCAGACCTTCTATGGGCAGTGCGAGACGCCGAAGCTGGCGGACGGGCGCATCGGGCTGCGGATCGCCCTGCTGTCGCCCGCCGGCCGCCCGCAGGCGATCACCGCCGACCTGGCCGGGTTCTGGGCCGGGTCATGGGCGGACATGCGCCGTGACATGCGCGGGCGCTATCCCCGCCATGACTGGCCGGAGGATCCGGCGCACGCGCAGCCCTCGCAACGGCCGGCCCGCCGGAAAACGTAACAGGGAACGTGACATGAACGCCGCAGTGGACAATGATTTGCCACCGCGTCGTGACACATCATGGCATTGCCTTTTTTTTCGCCTATCATCACGGCCGTATGAGCAATCCTGCTCCTTTCGACCCGTTACGGATACACATGGCCCGCCGTCTTTCCCGCCTGTCTGTCATCGCGCCGCTGGCGCTGGCCTGTGTACTGCCGTCGCGTCGTGGCGCATGGGCGCAGGACGCAGCCCCCGTGGCCACGGTGTCCCCCGCCCCGGCCACGCCCCCATCGCTTTTCGCGCCGCCCGCGCCGCCCGTGGTGTCGTCCGGTCCCCTGACCTTCGCCCCGCTGGTGCGGATGGTGGTGGCGGCGGTCGTGAACATCGCCGTCACCCAGGACGTGCATGGGCAACGCAACGGGCAGCGCGTGCTGCCAAGTGTCCGTGGCACCCCGTTCGAGCATAAATTCCGCGAACGCATGCGTTCACATGGGGAGGAGATGCTGGGCGCGGGATCGGGATTCGTGATCGACCCGGACGGGATCATCGTCACCAACACGCATGTCGTGGGGGATGCGGACCATATTACCGTCTCCCTCGTCGATGGGACCGAACTGCCCGCGCACCTGATCGGCAGCGACGACCTGACGGATATCGCCGTCATCAAGGTGCAGCCATCGCACCCCCTGCCCTTCGTGCGGTGGGGTGACAGCAGGCTGGTGAATATCGGCGACTGGATCATGGCGGCGGGCAACCCGTTCGGGCTGGGGTCATCGGTGACGGCGGGCATCGTCTCCGCCCGGGGGCGCGATATCGGCACAAGCCCGTTCGATGACTTCCTGCAACTCGACGCGCCGATCAATCCGGGCAATTCGGGTGGGCCGTCCTTCAACCTCAGCGGGCAGGTGGTCGCCCTCAATACGGCCATCGTCTCGCCCACCGGGGGATCGGTGGGGATCGGTTTCGGCATCCCGTCGGAAATCGTCGCCCCGATTGTCGATGAACTGCGCCGCAACGGGCATATCGACCGCGGCTGGCTGGGCGTCACCCTGACGGATGGCGGCGACACCCATGTGCCGGGGGTGGAGATCGTGGGCATCGACCGTGGGGGACCTGCGATGAAGGCTGGGCTGCATATCGGTGACTACATCACCGCCGTAAACGGCGAACCCATCGACAGCTCCCGCATGCTGATCCGCTCCATCGCCGCGAAACGCCCGGCCTCCACCGTCATGCTGCACATCCGCCGCCATCGCGAGGCGCTGAGCATCCCGGCCACCGTCGGCTTCCGGCCGGATGACACGGGCGACTGATGCAAGGGAGCGGGTGCTGACGCGCCCGCCTAACCCGTCACGGGAATTGTGGTGGGGCGCTTTCCAAGTATCCTCCTGAACTGCTCCAGCGGGTCAGATGCCGGACGCCCGCCGTCATGAAGGCTGACCCTGATGTCTGGCGCCCGCGGTACTCCGGGGGGATCATTCATGACCGATACGCCTGCGGGCAGTTCCCCCACCATGCGGAAGGTCACCCCCAGTCCGGCACGCACGGCCGCCCACAAGGCGGCAACACTACGGCCGGTAAATACGATCCGCCACGGGATGCCGACCGCTTCAAGCTGGTCAATTGCCCCCTGCCGGAAACGACATGGTGCTGGCAGGACCACAAGGTCAACCATCTTCATATCCTTGAAAGATGCACCGCTGGCCCCCATCCAACGCTGCCGCATCGTGCACCAGGGCATGGCATCCGCCCGGCCATCCCCGCCGAATGTCAGAACAAGATCCAGTACACCACGATCCAGCGCATCAAGCAGCGCGCTGGCCCGATCGACACTTGCCTCCAGCAGCACTTGCGGATACGCGCGCCGGAACAGCGCCAGGGTCTCGGGGAGCCACGTCTCGGCCAAATCCCCGATTACGCCCAGTCGCACCTGCCCCGCCAGCGCATGTCCACGCAATGCGGCCATGGCCTCGTCATTCAGCGCCAGCAGGCGACGGGCATGGGCAAGCAACGTCTCACCGGCAGGCGTCAGCACGAGTTGACGGCCATTGCGTCGTACCAGTGGCTGCCCAGCCTGGGATTCAAGCTTACGCAGTTGCTGACTGACTGCGGACTGTGAGCGGTTCAGGATTTCGGCCGCACGGTTAAAACCGCCGAAATCCTGGGCAGCGACAAAACTGCGCAGGCAGTCGAGGTCGAAATGCGATGGCATGGACACTTCCATTTTTCTGAACTGACACTTCAGAATAAGTCGTTATTCAAAACCATCGGTAAGCCGTAAAAATCATTACGGTCAAGGCAGGAAAACCGGGGCCATTCTGCAGTACAGTTCGTGAAGGAATTCCAGATCATGATGAAATGCGTAATGTTGTCAGCCGCACTGGTCATGTTATCCGGCGGTGTGACCCTGGCTGCTTCCCCCCTGACGGGAACATGGAGCCTGACAGCGGCGGATACGCTTTACCCGGATGGGCATCGTGTCCATGGTTTTGGTGATCATCCGCAGGGACGGATGATGGTCGACGCCAGCGGAAATTACATGATCGAGATCTACCGTCCAGCAGCAACGCCATTTGCGTCTGGCTCCAAGGTAACCGGCACGCCAGCAGAATTCCGCGATGCGATGCTCCGCAATAGCGTGCATTACGGCACGGTCGCGCTGGATCCCGCGTCCAATCACATCGTGTTCGATGTCGAACGATCGGTATTCCCGAACTGGGAGGGCAGGCGGCAGGTGCGCGATTACACCCTGGACGGCAACAAACTCAGCTATCAGGTGCCTGCATCCGCCACGGGCGACGCGACGATCGCGATTTCGGAATGGAAACGCCTGTCGGAATGAGGCGAGGGCCAGGCTCGGCAACCTCGTGCCTCTGCGGAACCATGCCCCGGACGCCCGGGTCAGGGGTGCGATTACGGGCGCGGGCTTCCCCTCCCCTTAACGTCACGGCCATCACTGCACATGTAACATCGGTAATGTCGTCGCGCCGCATCCGCTCTGGCCTTGTCGCGCGGCGGGCGTAGAATGACAGTTGGACTGCCGATCAGTGAGGTAACGTGCATATTCTTGTGGTGGAAGACGATCCGACGGTTCGCAATTTCGTGGCCAAGGGCCTGCGTGAGGCAGGGCACCTGACCGAACTGACCGACAATGGCAAGGACGGCCTGTTCCTTGCGGTGAGCGAGAAATTCGACCTCATCATCCTTGACCGGATGCTGCCGGGCGGGATCGACGGACTGCGCCTGCTGGAGACGATCCGCGCGCAGAACAACACGACGCCCGTGCTCCTGCTTTCGGCACTGGCGGATGTGGATGACCGCGTGCAGGGACTCAAGGCGGGGGGCGATGACTATGTAACCAAGCCCTTCGCCTTCAGCGAACTGCTTGCCCGGGTGGAAGCGCTTGGCCGGCGCGGACGCACCGAACAGGCGCCGCAGACCAAGCTGGTCGTTGCCGACCTGGAGATCGACCTGCTCTCGCGCACCGTGCGCCGCGCGGGGCAGCGCATCGATCTGCAGCCGCGCGAATTCCGGCTTCTGGAATACCTCACCCGCCATGCGGGACAGGTGGTGACGCGGACCATGCTGCTCGAAGGGGTGTGGGATTACCATTTCGACCCGCAGACCAACGTGATCGACGTCCATGTCTCACGCCTGCGCCAGAAGGTGGACAAGCCGTTTGGCGTGCCGCTGATCCATACCATCCGCAATGCGGGATACATGCTGCGTGCGGAATGACGTTCCCCACCGCGCGGGACAGCGCGGCGCGTGACGGACCTGCCCCTGCATGAAGGCGCGTCACGCAGGCCACGGCTGCGCGCGTTCCGTTCCGCCAGCCTGCGCTTTTCACTGGCGTACGGGGTGCTGTTCGCGCTGTCGTCCATCCTGTTCATGTCGTTCATCTGGTGGGGGACGATCGGTTTCCTTGAACGCCAGGTCGAAACCGCGATCAATGCCGACGCCCGCGCCCTGGTCGAACGCTGGATGGTGGGTGGCGTGCCCACGCTGGCGCTGACGATCGAGGACCGGCTGGAACAGAACCTCGACGATGACGCGATCTATATGGTGATCGACCCGGAGGGGAACTACCTTGCGGGCAACGTCTCCTCCTGGCCGGTGAAGGTGCAGTATACCGACCGCTGGTATTCCCTGCCCGATACGCGCGCCGGCCTGCGGGGGCTGGCGGAAATCCATGCCTACCGCCTGCCGGGTACGGAAATGACCCATACGGCGGGGCAGCTTGACAGCGGATACCGCCTGCTGGTCGGGCGCGACATGCGCGCGCGCACCATCCTGCGGCGGCTGCTGACCGATTCCCTTGTGTGGGCGTGGATCATGGTCACGCTGCTTGCCGTCAGCGGGGCGATGCTGGTGCACCGCATCTTCCGCCGCATGGTCAAGACGGTGGCGCGCACGACCTCCGCCATCGCCCATGGCGACCTCAACCGCCGCATGCCGCTGGTGGGCAACGGGGACGAGATGGATCAGGTGGCGGAGGCCATCAACGAGATGCTCGACCGGATCGTGCGCCTGATGGATGGCGTGCGCGAGGTTTCCAACTCCATCGCCCACGACCTGCGCACGCCCATCACCCGCGCCCGCACGCAACTGGAGGATGCGGCGCTGCATGCGCGCGATGCCGACGAACTGCGTGCGGCGATCGAACGCGCGGTCGGCAACCTCGACAACATTACCGCCGTGTTCGAGGCCCTGCTGCGCATTGCGCAGATCGAGACCGGGGCGCGGCGTTCCGCCTTCGCCACGTTCGACCTGCGGCCCGTGCTGTTCGATGTCGCGGAACTGTACGAAGCGGTGGCGGAGGATCATGGAATCCGCCTCGAACTCGACATGGACGAGGTCCTTCCCTTCTATGGGGACCGCTCCCTGATCCAGCAGGCGGTGGCGAACCTTCTGGACAACGCCATCAAGTTTTCGCCCGAACATTCGACCGTCCGCCTTGGCGCGCATATTGCGGCCCCTGTCGCCGGGCGCGTGATCCCGTCCGCCGGGGGCGCGATGCTGGTGCTGGAAATCCGTGACGAGGGCATCGGCATGACGGATGCGGACATGGAACGCGCCACCGAACGTTTCTTCCGCGCGGAAAAGGCACGCAATACGCCCGGATCCGGGCTGGGCCTGGCGATGGTGCGCGCCATCGTGCAGTTGCATGGCGGGGAAATCCGCCTGGCGCGGCACGATCCCGGCCTGTCGGTGCGCCTGCTCCTGCCGGTCACGTCCTCCGCGCTTGCGGAATACGGGTATGATCCGTTCGATGAGGACATGCCAGACATGACGCGAACTTCACAATTCTCCCATCAGCACGACACCAACAGTGGCGTAGTATGACACCATGAACATGCAACCGGTCACAGTCCCTGCCTTCCTTGTGATGAGCCTGTGCCTGTGTGGTCATTCGTGGCCCGTCGCGGCGGCGGATCCCGTCCCCCAGGCCGCGCCGTCCCACGCCAGTGCGGACAGCAACAGGCCGGTCATCATCACCAGCGATACCCCCGCCTTCTGCAATCGCCTGATCGGCATCATCGACGCCTATGGCCCCGGCCTGCCGCACGACATCGACGACCTGCGCGCCCAGGGGGCGGATCTGTGCCGGGAGGGACGCGTACGTTCCGGCATCATCCGGCTACGTCGCGCACTGGTCGAACTGAAGGAAACCACGCATTCATGATCCAGACGCCGGTACGCACGCATGTCCGTCCTTTCCTTCTCCCGCTTCTGATCGGAGCCACCGCGATGGCCGGGATCACACAGGCCCATGCCGCCGACAGCGCCGTCATGGCAGCAGACACCGCCACGACGAAGCTGCGGCTGTCGGCCACCGGCACCGTCCACGCACCGCCCGATGAACTGACGGCGGTGTTCTTTGCCGAAGCTTCCGCCCCCACTGCCGCCGCAGCACAGGGGCAGGTGAATGCGCAGGTGGACAAGGCGATGGGCATCACCCATGGCGTGGCGGGCCTGACGGTCAATGCGGAATCCTATACCGTGCACCATCAGGAGGCCGATCCCCGCATCAGCCATCCGTCGCAGTGGATCGCACGGCAGAGCATCCGCATCAGCGCGACCGACGGCACGATCCTGCTGCCGCTGCTGGGACGGATCCAGTCGGACAACCTTGCCCTGTCACGGCTGGACTGGTCCCTGTCACGCGCGCATCGCACCGCCCTTGTGCAGCAGGCCGAAGGGCTTGCGCTGCATGAACTGCAGCAGCGCGCGCAGGCGGCGGCCACGGCGCTGGGCCTGAAAATCGCACGGATCGAGTCGGTCAACCTGAACGATCAGGACATGCCCTCCCCGATGCCGATGATGATGGCCGCCCGCGCCGCCAGCATGTCCGCCCCGCAGGCCCCCGCCGCGGACCAGGACGTCACCGCGCAGGCGGACGCGACCTTCATCCTGCATCCCTGATGCACGGATGGCCCATGGCCATAAAAAAACCCGGACCACGCCATGCGGTCCGGGCTTTCGGATATCCGGTCAGGTGGCTGTCACCCACGCATCAGCGCGGGGCCAGCACCATGATCATCTGGCGATTTTCGAGCTTGGGCATATGCTCGACCTTCGCGATTTCATCCATTTCGTTGCGCACGCGCTCCAGCACCTTGATGCCCAGATCCTGATGCGCCATTTCGCGACCACGAAAACGCAGGGTTACCTTGACCTTGTCGCCTTCGCCGATGAAGCTCTTCATCGCCCGCATCTTCACCTGGTAGTCATTTTCGTCGATGTTCGGACGAACCTTGACTTCCTTGATTTCGATGACTTTCTGCTTCTTGCGGGCTTCGTTGCGCTTCTTCTGCTGCTCGTACTTGAACTTCCCGTAATCGATAATCTTCGCGACGGGCGGCTCGGCGTTCGGGCTGATTTCCAGCAGGTCGAGACCGGATGCATAGGCGCGGGCAAGGGCGTCACGCATCGGCATGATTCCCAGCATTTCGCCGTCGGCATCGATCAGGCGGACCTGCGGAACGCGTATCTCCTCATTGACACGGGGCCCCTCTCGGTTCGGCGGAGTGGGCATCGGGGGTCTGGCTATGGTCATCTCCTGTGACTGTGTATTCAGATCGTCGCGGCGGCCACCGGCCCCACGCCGAAATGCGCCCGGGACTCCGGACGATATGACGGCGCGAAATCACGCGGACGCTGCTGATGTGGCAATATGTGGCGCAAACACAAGGGCCAGATCAAGTCTTGTGTGCAATCCCCCGGACGGGGCCAGCCATGCATGCACCGCACGCGGCCCCCTGCCGGGCGCAGGCGGCGGAATGTTTCAAACACTCGCCCTGTGAAACATAATGAAAAAGTTTTTGGTGAAGCTTTTTCCAAAAAGCTTCAAGGAACGCCGCCTTTTTGAAAAAAGGCGGCACCAAAAAACTTTTATCTGTTTGTTATCAAGGGTTTATTAAATCAGGACGACCGCAGGTCCGGCGGGGTCGCCTCATGCGCAAGGGCCTTCACCGCCTCGTCCAGCGGCAGGATATCCTGCGCCTTGCCACCAAGACGGCGCAGGGCAACGGTGTGGTCCTCCGCCTCCTTGCGGCCCACCACCAGGATGACAGGCACACGGGCCAGGCTGTGTTCACGAATCTTGGCGTTGATCTTCTCGTTGCGCACATCGGCCTCCACCACGAGACCGGCCGCCTGCAACTTCTCCACCACCTCGCGGGCATAGGGTTCGGCGTCCGTCACGATGGAGGCGACGACAACCTGCACCGGGGCCAGCCACATCGGGAATCGTCCCGCATGCTGTTCGATCAGGATGCCAAGGAACCGCTCGAACGACCCAAGGATCGCACGATGCAGCATCACCGGGCGATGACGCGCGCTGTCTTCACCGACATAGGACGCATCAAGCCGTTCGGGCAGCACGTAATCGACCTGCAGCGTCCCGCACTGCCAGTCGCGGCCGATGGCGTCACGCAGCACGAATTCCAGCTTCGGGCCATAGAACGCGCCTTCGCCGGGATTGTGCTCATATTCGACGCCCGCCATGTCGCAGGCGACCTTCAGCGCGTTTTCCGCGCGGTCCCATGTCGCATCGTCACCGGAACGCTGTTCGGGGCGATCGGCAAATTTGACGCGGAAATGCTCGAACCCGAGATCCTTGTACACGGCGGAGAGCATGCGCACGAAGCGCGCGGTCTCGTCCGCGATCTGGTCCTCGGTGCAGAAGATGTGCGCGTCATCCTGCGTGAAGCCACGCACGCGCATGATCCCATGCAGCGCGCCCGAAGGTTCATAGCGGTGGCATGCGCCGAATTCCGCCATGCGCAGCGGCAGTTCGCGATAGGAGCGCAGTCCGTGGCGGAATATCTGCACATGGCACGGGCAGTTCATCGGCTTGAGCGCGAGGGTCTTGTCCTCGTCCTCCACCGTGGCGATGAACATGTGCTCGCGATACTTGTCCCAGTGACCCGAGGCCTCCCACAGGCCGCGATCGACCAGTTGCGGCGTGCGGACTTCCTGATACCCGTTACGGTTCTGCGCGCGACGCATGTAATCCTGCAGCACCGAATACAGCCGCCAGCCCTTGGGGTGCCAGAAGATCTGGCCCACGGCCTCCTCCTGGATATGGAACAGGTCCATCTCGCGGCCGATGCGGCGATGGTCGCGCCGTTCGGCCTCCTCAAGCTGATGGAGGTGCGCGTCGAGTTCCTTCTGGTCGCGCCATGCGGTGCCATAGATGCGCGTCAGCATGGGATTGCGGTGATCGCCACGCCAGTACGCGCCCGCCACCTTCATCAGGCGGAACGCCTTGCCGATGTCTCCCGTGCTGCGCAGGTGCGGCCCACGGCACAGGTCCAGCCATTCGCCCTGCCGGTAGATGGAGATCTCCTCGTCCTCGGGCAGGTCGCGGATCAGTTCGGCCTTGAAGCGCTCGCCCCGGTCCTCGAAGAAACGGATCGCCTCCTCGCGCGGCCAGGTTTCGCGCGTGAACGGCGTGTTGGCGTCGATCAGTTCGCGCATGCGCGTTTCGATGCGGGGGAAGTCTTCCGGCGTGAACGGCTCATTGCGATAGAAATCGTAATAGAAGCCATTTTCGATCGACGGGCCGATGGTCACCTGCGTTCCCGGCCACAGCGACTGTACCGCCTCCGCCAGCACATGGGCGGCGTCATGGCGGATCATCTCCAGCGACTCGGTATCCTTGCGGGTGATGAAACGGACATGCGCGTCGTGGTCGATCTCGCGGCCGATATCCATCAGGCGGCCGTCCACTTCCATCGCAAGGGCCGCACGCGCAAGGCCCGCGCCAATGGACTGCGCCACCGTAGTGCCCGTCACCGCCCCGTCAAAGCGGCGTACGGATCCGTCAGGCAGGGTGATGGCAGGCATGTTCTGGTGCTCCGATAAGAATATGTCACGCTGTAATGGCGTCAGCCGAGCGCGGCTGCAACCCTGTCAATGTGCAATGTGGCCAGATCGTGCGCCCACAATGTCCTGACCTGCCCCGGCGTACGGCCCAGCGGCGCGATGAGCGCGGGGTTGCCAGCGCGCGAAAACAGCACGACACACGGCGTTCCCATCACGGCGGCCAGGTGCATGGGCCCGGTATCATTGCCCACCGCGGCAGTGGCCCGCGCCGCCACCCCCCCAAGGTCAAGCAGCGAGGTCCGTCCCGTCAGGTCCAGCGTCGCATCGCACGCGGCCGTAATGGTGGCGGCCAGCGGCGCGTCGGCCTGCGTGCCGATGACGACCGGCCGCAACCCGCGCGCCCACAACCGCACGGCAAGCCCCGCAAAACGTTCCACGGGCCAGCGCTTGACCGGATGCGCCGCCGACGTCCCCGGCACCAGCAGCACATATGGCCCCGGCAGGCACGGGCCATATCCCGCCAGCCACGAGATGTCGGCATCCGGCACCTCCGCAATGCCCGCGCGGCGCAACTGGTCACGCTGGCGCGCGCGGTTGTGCATGGCCTTGCGCTGCGGGTTGTCATGACGGAGCAGCGCCCCACGGGCGATGCCCGACCATGCGCGATGGCCCGACAGGTGGAAATAGCGCGTGGTGCGGCCGGATGTCTGTAGGTCGTAGATGAAATCATACTGCCGCAGCAGCGTGCGCATCGCCATGACCGCACGCAGGTTGCGCCATGATGCGCGCATATCGACGCGCACGTCGTCGAACCATGGCGATGCGCGGGCGAGTTCGACAAAGGGCGGCGTCGTCAGCAGCGTCACGCTGTCATTGCGATGATGTTCACGAATGGCCGCAAAGGGGGCAAAGGACTGAACGAAGTCCCCCAGGGCGCCCAGACGGATCACAAGGATACGCCGCATACACAACCTTTCGCACCGGGATTGAAACAACCCGTTGATAGAGGGATGAAAGTTTTCGGGTATCGCCTTTTTTCAAAAAGGCGATATTTCCTGAAGCGGTTCAGGGCGCCGCCGGGTCGGCCTCCAGCAGGGAAAGGTCCTGCCGGGCGAGGTCCGCCTCATGCGAATCGGGAGCCAGCGCGATCACCTGCTGCCAGTCGGCGCGGGCTTCCTCCATCTTTCCCTGGCGTTCATGCAGGATGCCGCATTCCAGTTCGGCGGCCACGTTATGCGGGGCCTGCTGCAATGCGGCGGTGATGTCCGTCGCGGCAAGGTCGATCTGGCCCAGTTCGCGGTTGGCGGCGGCGCGCGTCACCAGCGCATCCACCCGCAGCGTGGCATCGTCAGGCAGCGGCGTCAGGTCGGATATCGCCTGCTGCGCCATGCCCATATCCACGGAAATCCGCGCATGGATCACCAGCAGCGTCATGTCGTGCGGATCAAGCCACAGCCCGTATGTCGCACTGTCGAGCGCCTGGCGCGGGCTGTCATTGGCCTGCCACGCCCGTGCGGCTTCCTCGGCCACATGGGCGCGACGACGCAGGGACTCGGGCGTGTCATGGCGCGCGTCCTCCGCCCCGCCCGGCGCACTGGCGGGCGCACCGGCGGGCGCACCGGCAACCTGTGACGGGGCGTGGGCGGCGTCGCCATGCGGCCAGTGCGTGATATGCGACAGGCGATCGAGGGTGGCCGCCGCATCGCCCACGTCACCAAGCGCCATTTCCGCCAGCGCCCCGCAATATTCGGCCTCCGCCCCGCCGCCATGCTCCTGCCAGTCGTCGGCATAGTCACGGGTGCCATCGGGATCATCGGACAGGTGCGACTGGCACGTGGCGAAGGAAAATTCCTGCCCTGTCCCCGCCCTGCCGCCGCCGGCCTGCGACGCGCCCCCCGCACGGGCGGACGGGCCGCCGGGCCGGGGGGCATGGGGCGTGCCCGTCGCACCGGCGGCATCGGCCCCCACGACCGTGGCGCGCGCGCTGCCGCCCGCCGACTCCAGCGCCATGACCATCATCCCCACCTGCATGGCACGCATGCACAACATCCGCCAACGGAGCGTACCGGCCCCGCATGGGGCGCGACGCGGCGCGGGACTCCGCAGGCGGGCGGGCGGAAACATGCATGTGAAAACTATCATAATGGTTCCTTAGTCGCCCCACGCTCCGCCAAGGTCAATTGCCTCGACACCACGATACGCCCCGGTGTTGCAACAGACGGTGCAGAACTATCTCTTACGTGATACACATTCCGAAATGGAATTCGCGACCACACGCCCCGTCATTCTCCAGGTCCTGCCCGCGCTTGAATCGGGCGGCATCGAACAGGGCACCATCGAAATGGCCGCGGCCATCACGCAGGCGGGGGGCACGGCCCTGGTCGCCAGCGCGGGCGGGCGGCTGATCCCGCGCCTGCGTTATGTCGGGGCGACGCCCGTCCATCTGGACCTGCGGCCGAAAAACCCGATTTCCATCCTGCGCAATGCCCTGCGCCTGGGGCAGATCATCCGCGAACATTCCGTCAGCCTCGTGCATGCGCGTTCACGCGCGCCGGCATGGGCCGCCGCCTCCGCCTGCCGGCGCACGGGCGTGCCGCTGGTGACGACGTGGCATGGCGTCTATGGCAACAACATCCCCGGCAAGCGCCGCTACAACGCCGTCATGGCGTCGGGGCAGCGCGTCATCGCCGTCAGCGAATACATCGCGCAGCGCCTGCGCACGGAATACAGGGTGGGTGACGACCGCCTGCGCCTGATCCCGCGCGGGGCGGACATCACGCGTTTCGACCCTTACGGCGTGCGCGGCAACCGGGTGCAGAACCTGCTGGACCAGTGGGACCTGCCCGAACATGCCGCCATCATCGTGCTGCCGGGCCGGATCACGCCGTGGAAGGGGCAGATGCTGCTGCTTGACGCGCTGGCGCAGATGGAACGCACCGGCGGGTGCGGGCGCGACTGGATCTGCGTCTTCGTCGGCGACGCGAAGGAGCGTGACAAACATACGCAGGCCCTCGTGGACAGGACGCGCAGGGAGGGACTGCGTGAACGGGTGCGCTTTACCGGACACTGCGCCGACATGCCGGCGGTGATGATGCTGGCGGATGTCGTGGTCGTGCCCTCGCTGCGGCCCGAACCCTTTGGCCGCGTGGTGGTGGAGGCACAGGCCATGGGCCGCCCCGTCGTGGTGGCCGCCCATGGCGCGGCGCTGGAAACGGTGGAGGACGGGGTCACCGGCTTCACCTTCCCGCCCGGCGACGTCACCGCACTGGCGGAGGCGGTGTGCACCGCGCTGTGCATGACGCCGGAACAGCACGCGCTGATGGCGACCCACGCGCGCGAGAATGTCATGGCGCATTACACCAGCCACGGCATGCAGTACGCGACCCTGTCGGTCTATGACGAACTGCTGCATACCCACATGGCGGAGACGTTCCTGTACAATACCGGCCTGGTCGCAGCCGATCATGACCTGGAGCAGCAGCAGGCGTCCTGACAGGCCCCGGCATGGATGTAACGGCGCGTCCGCGCGCAGTCTGGCACGCCTGGGCGCATGCGGCATTGATCTGCCGCACCGCCTGCGGGCATGGGGCCGCAGCCTCCCCCGCACGACATATGGCGTATGCGCTGAGGGGATTTACAACGCGCAAGGCGATTGAAATTCTTGTGCAAGGACTTCATGGATACGCCATGCAACCGGATGACGTAAGATCCGCAGATCATAACAAACAGGAATTTCGGGGCCTCAACATGAGCGATACACTTTCTGTCCAGACGGAGGCCCCGGCGCGGGACCGGACCACCACCACGACACCGGCGGAACCCGCCGTGCATGCAGCACCCGGCACCGACCTGCGCACCGTCGATGCGGATCCCGATTTCTGGTATCCCGTCGCGTGGTCGTCGCAGGTGCGCAAGGGCAAGACGTTCGGCGTGCGTTACGCGGGCGTGCCCATCGCGCTGGTCCGGCCGGAGGAAGGCAGCGTCTTTGCGCTGTATGACCGCTGCCCCCACCGTCAGGTGCCGCTGAGCAAGGGGACCGTCAACGGGCAGACCGTGCGCTGCTGCTACCATGGCTGGGCCTTCGGGCGTTCGGGCCGCTGCATCGACGTGCCGTATCTGGGCAAGGGCGAGCTGCCCAACGGCGTGCGCACCTATCCCTGCCGGGAGGCCGGCGGCCTTGTCTTCATTTTCCCCGGTGACCCGGCAAAGGCCGACACCGTGCCCTTCCCCAAGCTGGGCAGCGTGGACAACCCCGCCTACAAGACCAAGAATTTCAGCCCGCGCGTCGGCTGCCACTACACGTTCATGCATGAAAACCTGATGGACATGAACCATCAGTTCCTGCACCGCCGCCAGATGGGCCAGATCAAGGCCCGCTTCCTGGGGCAGGACAAGGGCGAGAACTTCATCGAGGCGCGCTACAGCTTCATGCGCAGCGCGGGGCAGCAGCCCCTGGCCGAACGCCTGATCTTTGGCAAGCACAAGGACCTCAACGGCGCGGAACAGCCTGTCGAGGAGGTCGTGACCATCCGCACGACCTACCCGTACCAGACGCTGCAGATCCGCGACAAGGACGGCGACCTGATCATGGACCTGTGGACTTCCTATGTCCCGGTGGACAAGGAACAGCGCGTGACGCAGTCCTTTGGCCTGCTGTCGGTGCTGCGCCCGCAGACGCCGCTGCTGATCGACCTGATCTGGCCCGCGCTGGGCTGGTTCACCAACCGCATCTTCCTTGAGGACAAGGATATCGTGGAACTGGAACAGCAGGCGTGGAACGAACAGGGCGGCGACCGCAACGTGGAGATCTTCCCCGTGGTCAAGGCGCTGCGTGAACTGCTGACGCGCTGTGGCGTGCCGGCTGGCAAGGGCATGCCCGAGACGACCAATCCCGACACCACGACCACGACGCCGCCGGTCGCCACCGGCGTGGCCTGACACCCGGATCAACGCGACGCCGCACATTCCCGCCCCGCCGCACCGGTCCCCCATGGCCGGCATGGCGGGGCGGTCCTGACATTGGGCCATCCCCGCATGACAGACGAGACCCCGCCCCCCGGCCGGGCGAAAGCCGAAAGCGCACGTGCCGAGGCCGCCCGCCTTGCCCGCCAGCAGCGCGAGGCGCAGGCCCTGCGCGACAACCTGCGCCGCCGCAAGCAGCAGAGCCGCGCCCGCACCGCGCCGGATGCCGCCGCCACGCCCGACGTCCTGCCCGACGCCCCGACGGCCACGCCGTCGCCACGGGACGACGCCCCCTCCACATAAAGCCGTTACGCCTGCGCATAACACGATTGCGCGACTCGGCCGCCTTCGGTAGTGGTCGCTGCTCGCCCCGCGGCGGGACGGCCCCGCCACGACGCACGAAGAAATGGACCTCATGCCAATAATGCCTGACACATGGATTCGCCGCATGGCCGTCGAATCCGGCATGATCGAACCCTTCGTCGAAAAACAGAACCGCGAGGGCGTGATCTCCTACGGCCTGTCCTCCTATGGCTATGACGCGCGCGTGGCATCGGAATTCAAGATTTTCACCGACGTGGACAACGCGGTGGTGGACCCCAAGAACTTCGCCGAAAACAGCTTCGTCACCCGTCATGGCGCCTCCTGCACCATCCCGCCGCACAGCTTCGTGCTGGCGCATACGGTGGAATATTTCCGCATCCCGCGCGACACGCTTGTCGTCTGCCTTGGCAAGTCCACCTATGCCCGGTGCGGCATCATCGTGAACGTGACGCCGCTGGAGCCGGAATGGGAAGGGCAGGTCACGATCGAAATCAGCAACACCACCCCCCTGCCCGCGCGCATCTATGCCAACGAAGGCATCTGCCAGTTCCTGTTCTTTCAGGGGGCATCGCCGTGCGAGGTCAGCTATGCCGACCGGGCGGGCAAATATATGGGACAGCGCGGCGTCGCCCCGCCACGGATGTAGGAGAGCAGGGCCATGGACCGTTTCATCATTCGCGGCGGACACCGCCTGCACGGCGACATCGTCATTGGCGGCGCCAAGAATTCCGCGCTCAAGCTGCTTGTCGCGGGACTGCTGACGTCGGAGACGCTGGTGCTGTCGAACGTGCCGCGCATCGCGGACATCCGCACCATGCGCACGCTGCTGCAGCAGCACGGCCTGACGGTGGAGGACGTGGACGGCACGGGGGCCGTCCTGTCGGTCGGCGGGCCGATCACCAATACGGAGGCGCCGTACAACATCGTCTCCAAGATGCGGGCCTCGATCCTCGTGCTTGGGCCGCTGCTGGCACGCTGCGGGGAGGCGCGGGTGTCGCTGCCGGGGGGATGTGCGATCGGCACGCGCCCGGTGGACATGCACCTCAAGGGGCTGGAGGCGCTGGGCGCGCGCATCACGCTGGAGAACGGCTATATCAACGCCCAGGCGCCCGAGGGCCTGACAGGCGCGCGGATCATCCTGCCGTTTGCCTCGGTGGGGGCGACGGAAAACCTGCTGATGGCGTCGTGCCTGGCGAAGGGGCGCACCGAAATCGTCAACGCCGCACGCGAACCCGAAATCGGTGACCTTGTCGCCTGCCTCAACGCCATGGGGGGGCGCATCACCGGGGCCGGCAGCGGGACGCTGGTGATCGACGGCGTCGATGCCCTGCACGGGGCGGAATACCGTGTCATGCCCGATCGCATCGAATGCGGCACCTATGCCTGCGCCGCGGCGATCACGGGCGGGGACCTGCGCCTGATCGACGGGCGGGCCGAACACCTTGGCGCGGTGGTGCGCGCGCTGGAGGAAGCGGGCGCGGAAGTGTTCCAGGAGGAGGACGCGCTGCGGGTGCGGCGCACCGGCGCGCTGCGCGGCGTGGACATCATGACCGAACCCTATCCCGGCTTTCCCACCGACATGCAGGCGCAGTTCATGGCGCTGCTGTCGGTGGCCGAAGGGGCGTCGATGGTGACGGAGACGATCTTCGAAAACCGGTTCATGCATGTCCCCGAACTCAACCGCATGGGCGCGCGCATCAACGTGCACGGGTCGTCCGCGATCATCCGTGGCGTGCATTCCCTGTCTGGCGCGCCGGTCATGGCGACCGACCTGCGGGCGTCATTCTCGCTCATCCTTGCAGGGCTTGCGGCACATGGGGAGACGATCCTGAGCCGCGTCTACCACCTTGACCGCGGATACGAGGCGGTGGAGCGCAAGATTGCGCGCTGCGGGGCGCAGATCGAGCGCGTTTCAGGCTGAAACCCCGCAAAAGACCGGCGCGACCGGCCGTGCAAAAGGGCTGTCGTGCGAAAAGCGCCCTTTCTGCATGGGGGCACAGTGTGGTATGCGCGCAGGCGACATGTTGCGCCTGTCACGCCTGTTGTGATGCGGTCCGGGCGCGTTTCCTCTTGTTCGGAGAATGCAGTGACCGTCCTGACCCCGGCCTCCAGTCTTGTCCCGGAAACTGACAGCCCGATGATCATCGCCCTGCCAAAGGGCCGCATCCTCAAGGCCGCGACACCGCTGCTGAAGGCGGCGGGCATCGTCCCCGGCCCCGATTTCACCGACGACCGCAGCCGCCTGCTGCGCTTTCCCACCAATGACCCGCAGATCGACGTGGTGCGCGTGCGCTCGTTCGATGTCGCGACATTCGTGGCCTTTGGTGGCGCGCAGGTGGGGCTGTGCGGGGCGGACGTGCTGATGGAATTCGACTACCCCGAAATCTATGCGCCACTCGACCTTGGCATCGGGGGCTGCCGCATCTCCATCGCGCAGCCACGCGGCAGCACCCTGTCGGACGATCCGGAGCGCTGGTCGCAGGTGCGGGTCGCGACCAAATACCCCTCCATCACGCGGCGGCATTTCGCGGCGCAGGGGATCAACGCCGATATCGTGCACCTGCATGGGGCCATGGAACTTGCCCCCGTGCTGGGGCTGTCGCACCTGATCGTGGACCTTGTGGATACCGGGTCCACCCTGCGGGCCAACGGGCTGGAGGAAGTGCGCACCATCGCCAATGTCACCAGCCGCCTGATCGTCAACCGCACGGCGTTCAAGACGCAGCCCGAACGTATCGGGGGCATCATCAACCGTTTCCGCCAGGCCCTTGCGTCCGGCACGACACAGACCGAGGGATAATGCCGGCCATGAACCGCCTTGATACCAGCAGCCCCGATTTCGACGCCGCCTTTACACGGCTGCTGGCCGAGCGCGACAGCGATACCGCGCGCGTCGATGGCCCCGTGACCGAAATCCTTGCCGCCGTGCGCCGCGATGGTGATGCCGCCCTGTGCGCGTTCACCCGCCGGTTCGACCGCATGGACGTCACCCCCGATCGCCTGCGGATCACGGATGCGGAAATCGACGCCGCCTGCGCCGAGGTTTCCCTGACGCTGCATGCGGCGCTGGATGTTGCGGCCACGCGCATCGAATCCTTCCACCGCGCGCAGATGCCCGGCGACCTGCGCTATGTCGATGCGCAGGGGGTGACGCTGGGCATGCGCTGGACGCCGCTTGATGCGGTGGGGCTGTATGTGCCGGGGGGCACGGCGGCCTATCCGTCCTCCGTCCTGATGAATGCGCTGCCGGCGCGGGTGGCGGGCGTGCAGCGCCTGGCGATGTGCGTGCCGACGCCCGATGGCGTGCTCAACCCGCTGGTGCTGGCTGCCGCCCGCCGTGCCGGCGTGACCGAGATCTATCGCGTGGGTGGCGCGCAGGCGGTCGGCGCGCTGGCCTATGGCACCGACACCATCGCACCGGTCGATCGCGTGGTCGGGCCGGGCAATGCCTATGTCGCCGAAGCGAAGCGGCAGGTGTTCGGCCGCGTGGGAATCGACAGCATCGCCGGCCCCTCCGAAATCGTGGTCGTCGCGGCCGACGCCAACGACCCGCGCGCCCTGGCGCTGGACCTGCTGGCACAGGCGGAACATGACCCGATGGCGCAGGCGGTGCTGATCACGCCCGACGCCACGCTGGCGCAGGCAGTGCAGGACGCGGTGGAGGTCGAGCTGAAGACCCTGCCGCGCGCGCAGATCGCCCGGACAAGCTGGGACGCGCATGGGGCAATCATCACCGTGCGCAACCTTGACGAGGCCGTGGACCTGGTCAACCGCATCGCGCCCGAACATCTGGAACTGGTGATGGACGACCCGCAGCCTGTGTTCGACAAGGTGCGGCACGCGGGCGCGATCTTCCTCGGCCGCTACTGCCCCGAGGCGATCGGCGATTATGTCGGTGGCCCGAACCATGTCCTGCCGACCAGTTCCACCGCGCGCTTTGCATCGGGGCTTTCGGTGTTCGACTTCCTCAAGCGCACGACCTTCATCGACGCCAAGGCGGAGTCCCTGCGTGAAATCGGGCCGGCCGCCGTGGCGCTGGCGCGGGCCGAAGGGCTGGATGCCCACGCCATGAGCGTGTCCGTCCGGCTGGATGATCTGGCACGCGGGTCGGGTAAAGCTTGACCGTGGGGGAACAATCCCCACATATCCACCCTTGTATTCCTGTCGGCGCGATGCGGAAATTTCTTCCGCGTCGTGCGTGGCCTTTTTTTCACCCCACCCAACCAATATTATTGAAGGATAAGATGTCCAAGGAAGACATGATCGAATTCAGCGGCACGGTGACCGAGCTGCTTCCCAACGCGATGTTCCGCGTCAAGCTGGATAACGAACACATGATCCTGGCGCACACCAGCGGCAAGATGCGCAAGAACCGCATCCGCGTGCTGGCGGGTGACCGCGTGAATGTGGAAATGACCCCCTATGACCTGAGCAAGGGTCGCATCACGTTCCGCTTCAAATAACACGGATCGTCCGATCATGACCCGGACACCCGGTTCCTCCGTCACGGGAACGGGCGCGCAGCTTGTTCTTGCCTCTGCCTCGCCCCGGCGTCTTGATCTCCTGCGACAGGTGGGCGTGCATCCCGATCAGGTCATCGCCGCCGATATTGATGAAAGCCCCCTGCCGGGGGAACTGCCGCGTGCCTATGCCCTGCGCATGGCCGATGAGAAGGCGCGCGCCGTTGCCGCCACCCTCGACATCCCGGCACTGGTGATCGGGGCCGATACCGTGGTCGCCGCCGGCCGTCGCATCCTGCCCAAGGCAGAGGACGAGGCATGCGCACGTGCCTGCCTGTCGCTTCTGTCGGGGCGGCGCCATACGGTGCTGACCGCCGTGACGCTGCACCCGAGTGCCGCGTGGGCAAAGGGCCGTTCCAGCACGCGCATCGTCTCCAGCACTGTGGCATTTTCACGCATGACACCGCCGCAGGTCGATGCCCTGATCGCGGCGGGTGACTGGCGCGGGAAGGCCGGCGGTTATGCCATCCAGGGACATGCGGCGGCATTCGTGCGTTTCCTGTCCGGCAGCTATTCCGGTGTGGTCGGCCTGCCCCTGTTCGAGGTCGCGCAGATGCTGCGCGGGCAGGACGGGGACTGGATTGCGTGAGCGTGCTGATTCGCGTGGCCAGTGGCCCGGGGGAGTTGCGCGTTGCGCTGACAGATGGCGAACGGCTGCTGGATTATGCGCTGTGGCGGCCTGACCTGCCCGATTGGGTGGGCGACCTGTATCGCGGCCGCGTCAGCGCCCATGTCCCCGCACTGGGCGGCACCTTCATCGACCTTACCGACGGGCAGACGGGCTTCCTGCCGGATTCCGAGGGCTGTGGCGCCATGACGCAGGGCACCGCCCTGATGGTGCGCGTCAGTCGCAGCGCGCAGGGCGGCAAGGGTGTCAGGCTGAGCCTGCGCGGCATTGCCGAACCGAGCACTGACGGCCCGCCCGCGCTGCTGTCGCGTGGTCCCGGCCCGGTGGAGCGCATGGCCGCGCAATGGCCCGACGCACCCATCGTCATTGACGACCCGGCCGTAGGCGCGCGCCTGCCACAGGCGCTGCATGCCCGGATCGAGCGACAGCCCATGGCGTTCGACGCGGATACGGAAATGATGGCCGAATCCCTGTCCGATCCCACCGTTGTCCTGCCAGGCGGCATGTCGGCGACGATCACCCCCACCCCGGCCCTTGTCGCCATCGACATGGATGGCGGGCACACCAGCATGGACCGCAGGCCCAAGCAGACGGCGCAGTTCGCGGCAAACCGCGCGGCGCTGCCGGATCTTCTGCACCAGTTGCGGCTGCGCAACCTGTCGGGGGCGATCGTGGTCGATGCGGCGGGCCTTGCGGTGCGCAAGCGCCGGGCGCTTGCCGAACCGATCGAACAGGCGCTGTCCACCGATCCGCTGCGTCCGCGCTTTCTGGGGATCAGTGCGCTGGGACTGGCGGAAATCGTGCGCCCGCGCATCCATCCCCCCCTGCATGAACTTCTGGACAGCGTGACGGGCCGCCTGCTGCGTTCCCTGCGCCAGCAGATGCGGTCCTGCCGGGGACAGCAGGTGCCAACGCCGGTCACATTGCATGCCGGATGTGATATCGTGCGCCTGATGCGGACCTTTCCCGCATGGGCGGAGGATTTCACGCGCCTGACAGGATGCCCCTTACGCATCGTCATCGCCCCCGACCTGCCACCTGCCGGATGGAGGTACGACCATGACTGAACCCAAGACCGCTGCCCCCTGCCCTGTCTGCGGCAGGCCGATGGTGCAGGCCTATCGCCCGTTCTGTTCGCGCCGCTGCGCGGATATCGACCTTGGCCGCTGGTTCACGGGGCAATATCGCGTGCCTGCCGATAATGATTTCAACGATATGGATGAAAATCACACAAGACGGGTTGATCCCGACGAAGAGGTAGGGTAAAGCCTGCACATCGTCAGGGCGGTTCATCCCGCCCCGGCCTGCCGGACGACGGCTCCGGTGCCCAAGTAGCTCAGTTGGTAGAGCATGCGACTGAAAATCGCAGTGTCGGTGGTTCGATCCCGCCCTTGGGCACCATTTCATTCCCTGAAAATATGAAATGCCGTGCAGCCATATGGGACAGTCCTCCCATAATGTCCTGACAGAATCATTTAAAAGTTTTTGGTGAAGCTTTTTTCCAAAAAGCTTCAGAAGACGCCGCCTTTTTGCAAAAAGCCGGCACCCAAAAACCTTTCTCTTTCCATCCTAGCGGAAATCCGCCCTGTATTTCTGCACCGCCGCCTGGGCACAGGCTTCGTCCTTTTCCCCACCCGGCGCGCCAGAAACCCCGATACCGCCCAGCACGCTGTTATCCGACACCCTGCGCAGCGTGACACCACCCGGCACAAACAGTACTTCGGGAATGGTGTTAAGCGCCCCGTTCGCCGGTCCCGTCACCTTTGCCGCGATCAGTTCGCTGGTGGTGTTCAGGTTGAACGCAAGCCCGTAGGAATAGGCCGTATAAGCCTTGCGGTAGGAGACCGACAGCGATTGCAGCGGCACGCTGTCCCCCTTGATGACAGCCTGCTGGTGGCCGGTCGTATCGACCACGGTGGCGGTCACGGAATATCCCTGCGCCGCACAGGCACGCACGGCCTCGATCGCAAGCTGTCCGGCCATGGACCAGTCAAGCTTCTGCATGGTGACGATATGTCCCGCATGCCCGTCCGGGGATTGCGCAACCGCCGCATGCACCGCCGGAAACGCCATGAAGGCCCCAAGGACCATACCCCGCGCAATCCACCCGCATGACTGTTCCATCCGGTCATCCATTTCCTGCCGCACATATGCCGCCATCATGTCGGAGCATATGTCCGCCCCACAACCACAAAGGTAGCCACGCACATAATAGTGCGCCCCACCGCCATACCACCGGCCCCACACACAAAACGCCATGTCGCGCCAGCACCGCCCGTCATCCGGGCAGGTGCCGCGCAACATGGCGCATCATCCGGTTCCATCCCGCCGCGAGGGGACGGGCCTGTAGTGTTTCAGGCCGCGCGGGCGCGCACCCACTCCGCGACCCCTTCGGGCGGCATCGGGCGGGCGAACAGGTAGCCCTGCATGACGTCGCATTTCAGGCTCGTGAGCATGTCACGCTGCTGCTCGGTCTCCACGCCTTCGGTCACGACCGTCATGCCAAGGCGCGAACCGATGCCGATGACCGCCGTCGTCACCGCCTGGGCGTTCGCATCATGGTCGAGGTTCATGATGAAGCTGCGATCGATCTTGATCTCGCTCAGCGGCAGGCGCGTCAGGCGCGACAGCGAGGAATAGCCCGTGCCGAAATCATCCATCGACAGGCCGATGCCAAGGTTGCGGATCGCCTGCAGCACGGCCATCGTCTCGTCATTTTCCTCCATCATGACGCTTTCGGTGATCTCCACCGTCAGGCGCTCCGCCGGGAGGCCATGGTCACGCAGGAGGCTGGACAGGTATTCCGGCAGCAGGCGGTCGCGGAAATGCCCGGCCGACAGGTTGACCGCCATGGTGGGTACATGCACGCCGTCGCGATCCCACATCGTCATCTGGCGCACGGCCTTTTCCAGCGACCATTTGCCGATCGCCTCGATCTGGCCCGTTTCCTCCGCCACCGCGATGAAACGGGAGGGATAGATGTTGCCCAGCGTGGGATGGTTCCAGCGCGACAGCGCCTCCACCCCGTAGATCATGCCCGTGCTGGATTCTACCTGTGGCTGGTAATGCAGCGTCAGCAGGCCATCGGCAATGGATTCACGCAGCGCAAGCCCCAGCACAAGGCGGTCCTGCGCGGCCTTGTTATCCTCGCTGGAGGCGACGCGGAACGTGCCCGGCCCCTGCTTCTTTGCGTTGCGCATCGCCTGCTCGGCATAGCTGAGGAGCGATTCCCCATCCGGCCCATGCTCCGGATACTGGCTGATGCCGATCCCCACGGTCCAGACGATCTGGTTGCCCGCGATCTCGATGGGTTCGCGCATGCAGTCCATGATCTTGCGCGCGAAATCGGCCACCGTGTCATCGGTGACATTGGGCACGATGATGATGAACTCGTTCGCGCCGGAACGGCTGAGGATGTAATTGCTGCGCGACAGCCGCCTGAGGCGTTCCGCCACGGCCTTGAGGAACCCGTCGCCATGCACATGACCCAGCGCGTCGTTGATGTCGCGGAAACGGTCAATGTCGATCATGTACACCGCAAAGCGGGATTCATTGGGCGACGTGATCATCGTCCTGAGCATCCGGTGGGCAACCGAACGGTTCAGGAAGCCGGTCACCGGATCATAGTTCGACAGTTGCGAGATATGCTGCCGGGCCTCGTGCTGTTCGATCACCAGCCCGCAGAACGGCACGCACCCTTCGACGATCTTCTGCGGCCAGTTGCTCAGCTTGTGCTGGTTGCGCGAATACAGCGCGAAGATGCCAAGCGAACGGCCCTTGCGGTTCTTGATCGCCAGCGCCCAGCATGAATGCAGCCCCAGCGACGCCCCAAGGGCGAGGTAGCTGTCCCACACGATGGTCGTGGCCTCCGTCGGGTCGGAATCCAGCGCGTTCAGGTCGGCCTGCGTCAGGGTCAACCGTTCCAGCGCCAGCGCGAAACGCCGCGGCAGGCCGGGACCGGAGAGGATCTGCAGGCGGTTTTCATCATCAAGGAGGATCAGCACCGCGATCGTGTTGGGGACGAAGCCCTCGACCTCCTGGCAGATCATGTCCGCCACGTCCTGGATCATGGCATCGCCCGACAGGGCGTGAAAGACGCTGTTCTGCAGGTCGAGCAGACGCTTGCGATGCCCTTCCTCCGTCACGCCCTTCATGAACGCCATGTAGTAGCGCTTTTTCTCCGGCCCGATCAGCGCGGTCGAAATCGACATCTCGCCGGAGATGTAGTCCCCGGCCTTGCTTTCGAACGTGACCTCACGCGATGTACCGACGATCTTGTTGATGCCTGTCCTGCGGTTGGCGTCAATATAGCTGTCATGTTCCTGGCGATAGATACTGGGCACAAGGCAGCTTACATTCCGGCCCAGCACTTCTTCCTTGGAATAGCCCCACAGGTGTTCCGCTGCTGTATTGAAGAAGACGACGATGTTCCTGTCATCAATGATAACGACACCATCCGAGGCCTGTTCCAGCAGGTCGAGACCAATATGGGAGTCCATCGGCAGCAGGGAAGACGCGGTTTTTGTATCGATCTCATTCATGGGGTCATTGGTCCACAGTCATCAACAGATCAGGAAATAACGGCACGCCGGACATCGGGACCTGACATGACACCCCTGCGGGAGGGGCCGTCGCTGCAATGGGGGCAGGTTTGCCGGATGCCGAAACGTTATTTCAGGAGAATTCAAGAATACCGCGTCGCCCCTTAAACCGGGATGGCGATATTCAGAATATTCATATCATTTTATTGTATGCTACCTTCATACATTTCTAAAAATGAAGTATACATGCAAATACAAGGTCATGGGATACCTGTTTTGTGTTTCACGATTTATTAATGAAATCGCGAGAGTGTTGCAAGGGTAAAGATACATATCTGATGCAATTAATTTGGCCGGACAATGTTCCCGGCCATGGACATCAGGCAGGATGTTTTTATATTTTCCCCTTTTATATCAATAACATACAAACATACTCGGTTGATTGTAACGGACAGTAACCGTTACGTCTAATTTCCAAAAAGATAATTTCAGTTTTTGTTTAAATTGCGACTTCTGCGCCCTGCTTTGCCCATATTTTGTACAGTTTGGAACAGTTCCTGTCGTATCTTCAGGGCGGGCCAGCAATGTATAAGAATAATATCCTATACATTCATCAGTATTTCTACTTTACTTGTATTTTTAGTAGGAATAAAATCCTGCGCATGGCAGGGATGCGGTCCAGCCCGGACATCATGTTCCGTCATGAGGGGCAGCCATGACGGAACATGTCATTAAAAATACGTAATCTTTCAGCCCGCCTGCCTGCGCGGTGGCATCATGCGCTGCAGAACCCCGTCATGGCAGATGACGGCATGGTATATGGCGGCCATCGCATGGAACGCCGCGACCACGATCAGGCCCCATGCCAGCCAGTGATGGCACTCCCCGAAAACCCGCTGCACGCCGACACCCATATCGGCAAAAGGGGAGTTGATTGGCACGCCGAACGCCACGACCGGCCGCCCGCGCGACCAGCGGAGCATGTAGCCCAGCACGATTTCCGCGCCCAGCATGACATACAGCAGCCAGTGGACCATCCGCGCCACATGGTCGAGCGGCGTGCGCACGGGGAAACGGATGGCCCGCCCGCCCGTCACGGCCCAGACGATACGGGTCAGGAAGGTCGCAGCCAGCAGCACCCCGACCGAGGTGTGCGTCATGATCATGCCCACCCGCACCACGGTGCCACGCGGCATGAAGCCCCATGTCTCACCAAACGCGAACTGCACCAGCACCATCACTGCCGTCAGCCAGTGCAGCCATCGTGTCTCCACACTGTAGCGGACGGGAAGCGGCCCCCCGGATGGGGGCACAGGGGATACGGGCATGCGGACCTCAGTTCATTCCGGGCGCTGCGGAACTGTCCACGCCACCAACGTTCATGTTGCTGAATGTCCCGCCATCGGGCGACCCCATGCCGGGCACCGCCTCGCTGGACCCGCCGGGGATCGTGCTCTGCGACTGGATGCCGCCGCCATCACCATACCGGTCGGACGGCATGATGCCATCGCCCGTGCCCATCCCGGCCTCGGGTGAATTATACTGCGATGTGGAGCCGGCGTCCGGTCCGTAATTGTCAAGGCGGCTGTCACCGCTATATCCACCGCCATACTGGCTGCCGCCATAGGTCGCGCCCCCTGCGGGCGGACGCGCCTGCGCCATGTCCACCGCGCCCGCCATCCCCGCAACCAGCAGGCCCGCCGTCAGCAGCCGCCACCGTGGGGTCTTTTCATATCCGGCCATCTTCATCCTCCGCTCATCATTCCAGCATGTCATCCCGTCACGCGCCCACGCTTGCAGCCATGCGCGACAGGTCCGTCCGTCAAGGAGGCACGATAGCGCCGTCAGGTGTTAATATCCAACAACTCCCCCATGACGGGATGGCACATATGCGTGCCCTGCCGGGGGCGTACGGACATGGGTGAACTCCACCGCCCGATGCCCCGCCGGCGTGGCGCGGGCGCGTGGCGGCCCCTCACATGAGGAGTTTCACGTCAATGGCCACTTTCACTGCGAGATCATTTTTTCTTCTCCGTGTTTTGGATCCATGGTCTGAGCCTGTTTAACGACT
>NZ_NKUF01000139.1 GCF_003206495.1 Gluconacetobacter entanii
CGCCATGGGAAAATGGACCCTCGAAATCATCAGGCGGTCCGATACGACGAAGGGCTTTCAGATCCTGCCGCGTCGCTGGGTGGTGGAACGGACATTCGCCTGGCTGGGACGGTGCAGGCGGCTCGCCAAAGATTGGGAAAAGTCCATTGCGTCCTCAACCGCATGGACATTGATCGCCTCGATCCGCATGCTCACACGACGGACAGCAAGGCATTGTCAAGCTTGGAAAACTTTCGGATCGGGCTCTAAGGTTATGTGATTATCCAAGGCAGCATACACAATTTCCAGTTTTTCTTTTGTTTTTGATCTAACTGTGGCACTGACGTTTAGTCGGCTATGGACCTCTTGGTCTGATTCCGTCGTATGTGGCGATGGCTTAGTTTGAAGATTGCCAAGGTTAGCGGATGTGGAAGCGCCAGAAACGGCAAAGCCGATCCGTCTCGCCAGTCTGATGGCAAGGCGTCCGTGGTCAATGATGGTCGAAAATCATCTGGCAGCAGTCGCCTCGCTTGCTGGGGCTATATGAAGCAAGTGAGGCAGTGCCCTTTCCTTTTGATGGGAAGTGATTTTGAGTCAGTCAGCTCGCTAAGAGCCCGATCCGAAAGTTTTTGAACAATACCAGCCTGTTGTGATTCATCCGTCTTTGCGAAGAGATGGAGTGAATGGTGACATGGACTGGTATTGC
>NZ_NKUF01000140.1 GCF_003206495.1 Gluconacetobacter entanii
CCTTCCATCAGGCGGTCCAGGAGGTCTTTATCAATGCTCATGCGGGGGCTCCTCTTCGAGCAATTTATCACCACACCGCACAAAATTCAGGATAGTCCCGCGACGGCTTCTGGTTTGCCGTCCGCCTGTTCGACAGCCGCAAGCAGCACCCCGGCCAGCGCCTCGATCGACAGGGTATCGGCTCCCGTCGCCTCGACCAGTTCGCCGAGCTGGAGGGTCCGTTGCGCCTTAAGCTGTTTTGCCTTTTCCTGAAGCGCCTTCAGTTCCGCATCAATGTCCCGTGGCCTGCGCATTTTCCGCCCTCTGTCCTGCTGGTCTGTGGCATACTCTACCACGCAGGCGAGAACCGCGTCACTCATCCAGAGCAATCAACCCTTGTGGCACAGTAAAATGTGAGTGCACGTCTCCAGCGTGCTTTCAGGTCAATCGGAGCAGTATCATTGCTGCCCTGTAGTTGTCCTGCAATATCCAGAAAAGCCCCGAGCAGGGTGGCGCGGTCATCATCGGTCAGATCGACCAGTCCCGCCTTCTGGACCAGACCGCCCAGTTCGATCAGATGATGAGTGCGTTCCCGTCGCGCCTTCGCCCAGTCGCGCATGTCGGTGCGTGCCTTTCGTGCCTGATGGCGATGGATCAGGGC
>NZ_NKUF01000141.1 GCF_003206495.1 Gluconacetobacter entanii
GCACTACAGTTGCATTTTGTGTCGTGAGTGAGCGCGGATAGCACTGGCCTGATGCGTTCGTCGAAAGACGGACCATCTGAGGATGTGAGAGACGGGTAGTCTGCGTTGTGCAAGTTTTACGACGAGGCGCCTGATCTCCTGAATGGACCAGCGGACAAGGACTGTCGTGTTCTGAGTTGTGTTTTTTTCGGTTTCAGTGAGTTTGCCTGGTAACGGACACTGGCCATGACGGCATAGGCCAGCATGACCAGAGAGACGTGCCGATGCCAACCATGCCAGGAGCGGGTCTCGTTATGATCAAGACCAAATTCGTTTTTGGCCGTCTCGAACCCTTCTTCGATCCTCCAGCGCGTCCCTTCAACGTTCACCAGTTCCTGCGTGGTTGTCCCTTTCGGGCTCCAGGTCGTAAAATAGGCAAGGTCCCCGTCAGCGATGTTTCGGCGGATCAACAGGCCACGTGTCCATGGTCCGGCTATAGGGCAGTCAAATTCTTCAGCATCCAGATCAGCAAGCGGAAGATACGCCCAGTCATAAAGTCGCTCACCTTTTGTGCCGTGCCCCGCTGAC
>NZ_NKUF01000142.1 GCF_003206495.1 Gluconacetobacter entanii
CGCGACGGCTTCTGGTTTGCCGTCCGCCTGTTCGACAGCCGCAAGCAGCACCCCGGCCAGCGCCTCGATCGACAGGGTATCGGCTCCCGTCGCCTCGACCAGTTCGCCGAGCTGGAGGGTCCGTTGCGCCTTAAGCTGTTTTGCCTTTTCCTGAAGCGCCTTCAGTTCCGCATCAATGTCCCGTGGCCTGCGCATTTTCCGCCCTCTGTCCTGCTGGTCTGTGGCATACTCTACCACGCAGGCGAGAACCGCGTCACTCATCCAGAGCAATCAACCCTTGTGGCACAGTAAAATGTGAGTGCACGTCTCCAGCGTGCTTTCAGGTCAATCGGAGCAGTATCATTGCTGCCCTGTAGTTGTCCTGCAATATCCAGAAAAGCCCCGAGCAGGGTGGCGCGGTCATCATCGGTCAGATCGACCAGTCCCGCCTTCTGGACCAGACCGCCCAGTTCGATCAGATGATGAGTGCGTTCCCGTCGCGCCTTCGCCCAGTCGCGCATGTCGGTGCGTGCCTTTCGTGCCTGATGGCGATGGATCAGGGC
>NZ_NKUF01000143.1 GCF_003206495.1 Gluconacetobacter entanii
TAGGGCCTGTTAGGGCTTGATCCAGTCTGCTGCGGCAGCGATGTGGATGACCGCGAGGAACGACGTTGCTGTTTTTTCATATCTGGTTGCGACAGCGCGCCACTCCTTGAGGCGAGCCCAGAGGTTCTCAACGAGATGCCGACACCGATAGGCCCATTTCGGGCAGGCGACCGGGCCATCGCGTCGTTTCGCGGGAATGGCTGGCCGTGCTCCCATGTCCCATATCCGTTCACGCATGGCGTTCGACGCGTAGCCCTTGTCCGCTACTACCCACAGGGGAGTGGCGGGAAGGCTGTCGAGCATGGCTGGTGCCAGAGACAGTTCATGAGCCTGTCCAGGGGCCAGCGCAAAACCGAAGGCTTTTCCATGTCCATCAGCGATCACGCAGACTTTTGTGCCATAGCCGCCGCGAGAGCGGCCAAGTGCTTCACGATGGTCTCGCTCTTCGAAAGAGGCCCCTTTTTTTGGGCTCCCGCCGCTTTGTGGTGAGCCCTGATGTTTGTGCCATCCAGAAAAGTCATTCCGAATGCCACTCCCTG
>NZ_NKUF01000144.1 GCF_003206495.1 Gluconacetobacter entanii
TCTATACAGATATGTCGGACCGAAGGGCGAGCTCAGGGATTATGGGAAGCGCGTTCTCAGCTTAGCGTAGGATTTCGCCCCCTCCCGCAAACGACCCCCATATTGACGTGTGATCGTGTGCGGTCTCTGTAAGGCCTGTTGATGTGGCCTTTCAGAAGCCACTGGCCAGTATGGTGATCAGCGGATCAGATCCAAATCTCACAGGCGTGCTTTAAAGCACAGAGATATCCGAGACCTGCTTTCGCTATCGTCCGCGACTGGCAGCGGAGAACGACAGGATTGCCGATCTTCTGGTGGGACTGACCCAGGCTCACAGGAGATGGGGATTTGGTCTGTGTTTCCTGTATCTGCGCAATGTGCAGGGACAGCTCTGGAATCATAAGCGGGTTTATCGGATCTATCGGGAACAGGAACTCAACCTGCGGATTAAACCACGCAAGCGTCTGGTTCGCGAAAAGCCTGAAAAGCTGTCGGTTCCGGCCCTTCCCAACAGGGTCTGGTCCATGGATTTTATGGCGGACAGGCTGATGGATGGACG
>NZ_NKUF01000145.1 GCF_003206495.1 Gluconacetobacter entanii
GCAGGCGGCAATGGATGCAGCCACAGACAAGATGGCTGAACTCTACCGGGGCGAGAAGCCGCAACCGGGCCTGTCTGAACTGGGTACGCACGGCGCTGGCGTGGTGATTGCCGATTACTGCCATGACCGGAACCGGACAGACGATGACTACCAGCGTGCCTTGACGGCAACCCTTGAGGCATTGGGTGATTTGTGGACGGAGCGCGGCATCGGGGAAGTGGAGCGCAACCGCATGACCGATGAAGTGATGGATACCAGCCTGCGCCGCTGGTTTGCCCTCACAGGAAGGGTCGTGGCGGGGTGATGGCAGGCGGGACGATAACAGGACGACCCACAAAGGAATATGGATCAGACAGACAGGCAAGGGGCTTCCAGAAATGGAGGCCCTTTTTTTATGTGTATGGGTAACACCCGTACACCGACCTTCTTACTTTGTAGGCCAACCTTTTTCATTACGTTATCGAAACAATCATATCCCCCATCCTGCCTGCCAAAGCCATCCAAGCGGCAGTTTTAAGAGGGGTATTAAGG
>NZ_NKUF01000146.1 GCF_003206495.1 Gluconacetobacter entanii
GCGCAGTGTGACGGGATGGTCCACCAAGATCGTCGCCATGACTGACGCCCTGGGCAATCTGGTCCGCTTTACGCTTATCCCCGGCCAGCATTACGACACAGTCGGGGTCGCGCCTCTTCTCGAACCCGCGGATTTCAAGGGACTTCTTGCCGACAAGGCGTTCGATGTGCACTGGATCGTGGACACTATACGCGCGCAAGGGGACTGCGTGGTCATTCCCCAGCGCAAAAACCGCCTCGACAGACGCCCGTTCGATGGAGCCATGTTCAAGGCGCGCCACCTCATCGAGAACTTTTTCTGCAAGCTCAAGGAGTTCAAGCGCATCGCCATGAGGAGCGACAAGACCGACAGATCATTCGCAGCGATGATTTATCTCACCGCCGCAATCATCAATTCGCGTTAATTCCCAACAGGCCCTGGCACTACAGTTGCATTTTGTGTTGAGTTCTGAATCTATGGGTAACCATGATTCAGGATATGATGAGTGGCGGTACGTCTGTTGAAGAGACGCTGGAATTA
>NZ_NKUF01000015.1 GCF_003206495.1 Gluconacetobacter entanii
CGAATGGTATGCTGTCAGATGCCAGCTCGCCATCATGTTCGATGATCGTTTCCCAATGGCCTGAAAAAGTGCCACCGCACAAAATTCTACACAGTCTCCCTCCAGCCCGTAAAACGGGTTGTAATTCACGGCGCGGTGGAAATTCTCCTGGTTCAGTTGCATCACCCGCGCGCCCATCGGCACCAGCAGCAGCAGCGTGAACCACCGCACCCATCCCCACCGTCCCCATCCCGACGCCAGCACCGCCCCGCGTGGCCGCGCGACATACAGGCCCACCGCGCCAAGGCACATCCCCCCCCACAACAGCAGCCACGGCCAGAATGCATGCAGGTATCCCACGATGACCGGGAAGGAGCAGTAAAACAGCACCAGCCACAACTGCACACCGGGCAGGCGTCCCGTCAGGTGGACATAATACAGCACCATCGGCAGCAGCAGCAGCGCAGGCAGCAGCGCCACGATCACCGCGCGCCGCCGCCCCAGCGCCGCCATCAGCACCATGGCCGTCGCGATACTGCGCACGACGCCATGCAGCGACAGGACCGACGGCGACAGCGCCATGGCGATAAGCAGCCAGAACCAGATGTCAGGGCGGGGCGAGTGCGACAGGAAACGGCGGAAAAAGGCGATTGTCATGGACCCGGAAAGACTGTTTCGCGCAGAACAGCATGCCCCCCGACCCGCAGGCAATGGGCGGGGGAAAGATGAAACGATCTGTAATAGAGCCCCGTCACCCATGCGAACCCCTGCGTGATGGCAGGGCAGGCCTCAGGGGCTTTGCCCCCGAACCCCCACCAAAGGGCATTGCCCTTTGGAAACCATGACGTGGGTGGAGCGGTGTTGCGGGTCGGGCATCGTCGGGGTGTCCAAAGCGTGATATGGGTCGTGGCCGTCCGCGTGGCGTGACACAGGGCATGGAGTGACAATGGCAGACCCGCTTTCCCCGACCCTCCCCGTGATCAGGACGCCGCGCCTTGTGCTGCGGCCGCACCGCCTGTCGGATTTCCATGACTGGCGCGCGATGTTCCTTGATGAGGGGACACGCCGTTTCCTCAGTTCCCCCCGCCCGAGCGAGGAGGAGTCGTGGAACCGCCTGCTGCGCTATATCGGGCACTGGTCGGCGCTGGGTTACGGGCTGTTTGGCGTGTTCGACCGCGCGGACGGGCGGTTCCTGGGCGATGTGGGGCTGGCGGATTTCCACCGTGGGCTGGGCGCGGAATTCGATCGCTGCCCGGAGGTGGCGTGGATCATGACATCCGCCGCCCACGGCAGGGGATACGCGACGGAGGCCGCACGCGCCATCCATGACTGGTTCGCGCGCACCCATGGCCCGCAGCGCACGGTGGCCATCATCGACCCGGACAACCACCCCTCCCTGCGGCTGGCGGCGCGGATGGGATACCGCCCGACGGGGGAGTGTACCTATCGCAACGCATCATGCGTGATGCTGGCGCGTGCGCCGGACGCGGATGTGGCATAGTCGCGCCAGCGCCACCCCGCGCGGGGACGGCAGGTGCATGGCATGAATGATGGAATGGAACGCGCAATGAGCGAACGGCAGACCCCGGCGACGAACTTCCCCGAGACGAACTCCCCCGACACGGACCCGCTGGCGGCCATCGCCTTCGTGCCGGATGCGCAGATGCTGCGTGTAATCGCGGAGGGAGTCGCAAAGGATGTGCAGCCGGAGCCGCCGCCGCCCGTCGCGCCGCCGCCGCTGGCCGTGGAGGCGCTGCGCATGGCGGCGGCGGCAGGCGATACGGAGGCGATGCTCCAGCTTGGGGCCGTCACGGGACGCGGGGGGGACTAACCCGGTGCCGTGGCGTGGTTCCGCAGGGCGGCCGATGCCGGCAATGCGGAGGGCATGTTCTGCGTCGGCCGCGCGTTCCTGCTGGCCGAAGGCGGGTATGCAAAGGACGTCCCCACGGCGAAGGCATGGTACGAACGCGCGGGCGATGCCGGATATGCCGAAGGATACTTGGGCATCGGGGAGATTTATGAGCGTGGCCGCCTTGGGCAGTCCGACCCCGACGCCGCCATTGCGTGGTACACCCGCGCGGCGGAGGCAGGCGATGTGAAGTCGATGCGCGCGGCCTGGGAATGCTGGGATGCGAAGGCCCGCCACGCCACGGACGGCGCAACGCGGCAGGCCGCCCGCGCGCAGGCGCTGCAATGGCTGGGGCGTGCGGCGCTGCATGATGACCTGCCTGCGCTGAACATGCTGGCCGAGGCGTATGAGAACGAGGAGGACGACGGCCTGGTGGAACAGGACCTCGCCGTTGCCATCAGGCTGCGCCAGCGCCTGTTCGCATTGGGGGGGCGGGGGGAGAATACCGCCAACCTCGCCCTTTTCTACGAACTTGGATATGGCTGCCGGGCCAATGCGTCGATGGCATCGCTGCTGTATGTCCTCTCCCTCGATGAGGCCGAGATGGACGAATACGAGGAATTCAGCCTCGATGACCCCGCCCTTGCCCCGCTGCGTGACCGCGCATATTTCGCCGCCCACCGGGAGGAGCTGTGCACGCTGATGGGCAAGGGGGAGGACGACCCGTTCAATTTCCTGCTGCGTGGCATCGCACGGCTGAGCGCGGATCAGGACATCGCGCGCGAGTACATGGAAACCCGCTTTTTCCTGCCGCCGCGCAAGGCAGGCTGAACCGGCAGGGGCCTGTCCCCTGATGATTCCGGACGTTCACCGGACGGGCCGGCAGGCGGCACGCTCGCCTGCCGCTTGGAGATCGCGCGGCACCCTGATATGGCGGTGGGGTTGTCCCATTCCCGTTTTCAGGGTTCCCGCCCCATGACCAGCATCGCGCCCGCCCCGTCCGCCACCATTGATGAGACCGCCCTGCCGGTGCGGATCTCGGCGCTGTACTGCTTCACGCCGTTTGACGATCACCTCGCCCTGCGCGCACCGCTGGAGCGCCTGTGCGCGGAACATGGGGTGCGCGGGACGCTGCTAATCGCGGCGGAGGGGATCAACGGCACCATCGCGGGCAGTGACGCGGGCATCGGCCATGTTCTGGCGCACCTGCGTGCGCTGCCGGGCTGTGCGGAGATGGATGTCAAGGAAACCCGCGCCGCCAGTGTGCCGTTCCACCGCATGAAGGTACGCCCCAAGCGGGAGATCGTGACGATGGGCGTCCCCGGCATCGACCCGCGCCGCAAGGTCGGGCAGTATGTGGAGGCCGCGCAGTGGAACGACCTGATTTCCGACCCCGACACCATCGTGATCGACACGCGCAATGATTATGAGGTCGCGATCGGCACGTTCGCGGGCGCGATCAACCCGGCCACCCGGTCGTTTCGCGAATTCCCCGACTGGTTCCGGGCGCGGCGCGCGGAACTGCTGTCGCAGGGGCGTGCGCCGAAAATCGCGATGTTCTGCACCGGGGGCATCCGGTGTGAAAAGGCGACGGCCTTTGTCCGCGCCGAAGGGATCGACGATGTGTTCCACCTGCGCGGTGGCATCCTGAAATACCTCGAAACCGTGCCGCAGGCGCGCAGCCTGTGGGAAGGCGAATGCTTCGTCTTTGACCAGCGCGTCAGCGTCACGCACGACCTGCGCCCCGGCACCCATGCGCTGTGCCATGCCTGCCGCATGCCCGTCAGCGTGGCGGACCAGGCCTCCCCCCATTATGTGCCGGGGGTAAGCTGCCCCGCCTGCCATGACGAACGCGACGCGGCACAGCGCGCGCGTTACGCCGAACGTGAACGTCAGGCGCACCTGGCGCGGGCGCGCGGGGAAAGCCACCTTGGCGCCATGCCCGCGCGCGGTGGGGATGGGAACTGGGGCGATCATGGATGACCCCGCCCGTCCCGGCCCGTGCGAAGGGGGCGCGCATGATACGGGGGTAAGCCTTGCGCCCGTGACGCGCATGGATGCCGATGACCTTGTGGCCTGCAACCTCGCCAGTCGCGATTTCCACGCGCCATGGGTCGCGCCCTTTACCGACCATGACGGCTTTGCGGAGTGGTTCCACCAGGTCGTCACCGGGGCCAATGTCGCACTGGTCGCGCGCCGCGACGACATGGCGGGGCCGGGGGGCGTGGTCGGCGTCCTGACATTGAGCCAGGTGGTCCATGGCACGTTCTGCAGCGCCTATCTGGGCTATTACGCGATGAAGGCGCAGGCGCGGCGCGGGCTGATGACGCAGGCGCTGCGCATGACGGTGCGCCACGCGTTCGACATGATGGGCCTGCACCGGCTGGAGGCCAACATCCAGCCCACCAACCTGCCGTCACTCGCCCTGGTGCGGCGCGTGGGATTCCGGTGCGAGGGATTCTCCCCACGTTACCTGTTCATCAACGGCGCATGGCGCGACCATGAACGCTGGGCCATCCTGTCGGACGACCCGGCAGGGCGCGCGGCGTAGTTTTTCCAAAAGGGTGGGGGGGGTCGAAGCTTTTTGAAAAAAGCTTCACCAAAAACTTCTGGGCCTCTGCGCCCTGTTGTGCGGGCGGGGTTTTGTGACAGGCCCGGCGTGTGTCACGGCCCTACTTGTCGCGTCCGCCCGTGACGTTGATGATGCCCAGGCCCAGCAGGCCGAGCCCGGCGAGGCCTTCGGCCACCATCCATGCCATGGGCCCGATCCCCTCGGCCGTCATGCCGCGCACCAGCACGCCGACGCTGCCGACCATGAGCAGCAGCGAAATGATGGTGCCACATTTTACAATCTTGCCGCGATCCATCGTGTTCCTGCCTTACGCCTCCGTCGGGCCGTCCCGAAAGCGGGCAACCGGCCATCATCCTATCATCATGCCGCAGGCCGCGTCCAAACCGCCCCGCATCCAGCACATGCCCCGCATCCGCGTCATGCATGCAACCCCGGCACGAGGCCCCGACACCATGCGGGCGGGCATGAAAAAAGGGCGTGGCCCCGACGCCACGCCCCCGTTTCCGCCCGGCAGGGGCAGGTGTTTCAGCCGGAGACGACCTGATCCGGGGTGAACCATTTGTCATCGCCTGTCTGGTCGGAACGCACGCGCATCTGCCCGTTGTCGATGATCTCCACCACCGTGCCCCGCGCCCCGCTCCATTTGGGGTCCGAGACCGCATCCTTGCGCACCATGACGACGTCACCGTCCCTGAAAGCCATCCTGTCCCTCCTGATCTGTGGCGATTGGTCCCTGCCCCAAGCAAACCTGCCCCCCGGCCCCACGTCAAGAAGCCGTGATCGCATGGCCCCCTGCATCCTGACCTGTCTTTAAGTCGTGGTTTCCAAAAGGCGATGCCCCTTGGTGGGGGTTCGGGGGCAAGGCCCCTGAGTGTGCGGGGCCGCCGGCGCATGGAACACCCGGGTGGCTTCAAGTCTATGAAGTCATGGTTTCCGCAGGTCCATGACCTGTATCAGTCATGCGCCGGCATGTCGTGCGATGTCTCCTCCGGCGCGGTCTGCTGCGGGCGGACCAGCCAGTAGACAATGCCCAGCGACAGGATGGAGGCCGAAAGTGCAAGCATTTCCATGACGTTCACCTCCTTGAGGTCAAGGACGATGAACTTGCGCACGGTCGCCAGCATCCCGATCAGCAGGACGGAGCGCATGCGGATCATGCTGTGGGGCTGCGCATCGGGCAGGACGAGGATCGAATGCTTGAACTCCAGCGCGATCAGCACGGTAAAGAACATGCCGAAGATGCTCTGGATCACTTCGGGACTGGTGGGTGTCATGCCAGCACCCAGCAGCATCTGCCCCACCGCGATCACGACATGCACCAGCGACACCCCCGCGATCACGACAATCAGCAGCGTCAGCACCAGCATGACGCCTTCTTCGAACAGGTCGAACAGGTGGGAAATCCGGAACAGGCCGGGCAGGCGGGTGATCATCGGGCGCATATGCTCCTGCGATATGGGGGAAGGGGACGGCGCGGCCCGCGCCAGTGTCGGGGGCGTATCCTATCACGTCACCCGCGCCCTGTCGCGCCATCGGGGCGGGTGGCCTTGCGCGCGGGCGGGATCGGGTGAAAATATGCACCTCCTCCTGCGGGAGGCCGGACATCGCCCGCCCCTGATCGGACAGGACATCAACCATGCCACCTTCCTCCTCCCCTCCCTGCCCGGAACACCTGCCTGTCTCCCAGAGGCTGAAGGCGCTGCGTGAACGTGCGGGCTACAGCATCCGCGCGCTGGCGCAGGATCTGGGGATGGGCAACAAATTCTCGACCTATTCCTTTTACGAGAGCAAGCAGAAGAAGGAATACCTGCCGGTTGACCTGGTCCGCCGCCTTGTCACGCTGCTGAGCGAACGTGGGGACCCGCCGATTTCCGCGGGCGAGGTCTGGGCCCTGTCGGGGGTCATTCCCGGCGGGTCGGACCTGAATGACGGGATCGAACGCGCAGCCCGCGCGCAGGCCCCGCGCCGCAATGCGGACGGGACGGTGACGATCAATGAATACGACATCTCCCCCCATGCCGGCAGCGGCGCGATCGTGGGCGATACCGACAGCGGCGCGGGGGAGGGCCATGCCAGCCTGGCGGCGTGGCACATGCCGCGCGCGTTCGTGGAAAACTATGTCTCCGACCCGTCGGCGCTGGTCATCATCCGGGTGGCGGGCAATTCGATGGAGCCGGATTTCATGGCCGGGGACCGTGTGATGGTCGATACCGCGCACCGCGTGCCGTCGCCCGACGGGGTGTATGTGCTGTGGAACGGCCTGGGTGTCGTGCTGAAGCAGTTGATGCTGGTGCCCAATTCCGACCCGCCGCGCATCCGAATCATCAGCGTCAACCCGACCTATCCCATGGATGAGGTCGATGCCACGGAACTGGTCATCAATGGCCGCGTCGTGGGCAAGTGGGTGTGGAAATAGGCGGCCCCCTGCGGGCGGCGGCGTGTGGGGTGCCCGGGCGCTGCCCGGACCCGGCAGGGATCCCGATCCCTGCACCCTGATCTGTTTATAAAGTCATGGTTTCCAAAGGTCTCAGACCTTTGGTGGGGTTCTGGGGCAAGGCCCCTGAGGGTCACAATGCTGCGTTTCCATGATTTCGATCAAGCATCCATATGCTGCCTGCACCGCGCAGTCATGCAGGCGGCGGCATGGATATGCGCGATGTTCGTCCACATATTATGTGGAACAGGCCGAAAATGGCCCGTCATGAACCATGGGATAATGAAGACATGAGCAAGACAGCAGAAACACAGGGCCCCGACGCGCAGGGCAAGTTCTCCCTCACCGTGAGCGTGGGTGGCCTGACGACGACGTTCGGCGGCTTCTCCTCCAAGATGGAAGCCGAAGACTACGCCGTGTCCTTCCTGCGCCGCATCAAGGAACTGGCAAAGGAAGACGGCCGCACCGTCGCCTGATCGCCATACCGCGCAAGGCAGGCAGGGCCGGGTCCGAAAGGGTCCGGCCCTGTTTTTTTGGGGGGAGGGTACGTAGCACCTTTCGCCTCCTCTCGGGTGTTGCTGGCTTAACACAGGACGCCGAAAGCAGACTTTAATTTTTCGTATTTTTAGTAATGTTTGTTGGCGTAACATGCTGTTGATGTGCTGCTTTTAATACGTGTATCGTAAACGCACCAAGAAACATTATCCCAGCAGCCTGTAATAAAAGAAAACGTTGTAAGTACTTATGTCGTCCTGCCTCTACTTCTTGAAAACTTTCTATTCGCCTCATCCGGTCATTGCGAATAAAGATAAGAAGTTTTTTAGATACAAGGTCGTCGTCTATATTTTCTTCATTATCAATAATATTTTCCCAGAAATTTCTTAAGCGGTTGGCGCTCTCCCATCCCACCGCCGACGCCTTAGTCGGGTGTGCTCTAAAATATTCTGCATATACTGTGACGAAAACGCCTGCTATCCCCGGCAATCCTAGGAATATCAAGACTTTCCAATCTAGTTTTAATGCGCCATTAGTCCACCAGTAAGGAAGCTGGGCTCCGATAAGATAACCGACTATCAGTACAGACAGCCCTGGTTGGGCTGCACCGGAAACTTTGAGCATGTCGTTACATTTATCGTTGGCCCAAGTCTCACATTCCGATAGATAAATATCAGAAATCTCTGATGCATTTGGAAATTTTGCCGCAACTTCCCAAGGATCATTGAACTTGATTTCTTCTGGCATATTGTTCTTTCTCTATTCGCGATCAAAATATTATTTTTGAGAGGCTGTTTCAAAAGGTCCGAGCTAAGAGCTGGTCAGGCATTTTGTGACTGAACAAGCGACTGTGCAGCCCGATCCCATTCTGTATCGGAGCAAAAGACACCACATTCAGGCGCAAACAGGCACATCAGACCGACCCGGGCAACTTTTGAAACAGCCTTTTAAAGCCAATAGAGTGACCTTTCTCTTTGCAATCCCCAGACTTCTCGTTTGTTTGACGGCCCTGAAACAGACGGACTACAGGTGCCTTCATCAAAGACATTACGAACGTCGTAGAATGATCAGAAAAGTAGACATGAACTGAACAAATGTTTGTGGCTAGCATCTGGCAGGTAACAGGATGGTGAATTTTAGCAATCAATTGTTAATTGATCGCATTTTGTAGACAATGCTGCCTGAAAAGTTGACGTGGCATAGTATCGTAATAAGGTCTGTCTAATCGGTCCATCTTTCATTAAAGATCTGGGGATATGTCAAGAATCTTAAGATAATAAGGGAAGAAAGCAGCAATGACAGAACCAGACAGTCTCCGTCGAGGTGGAAAATTGCCACGAGACCGAGACTGGTATGATGCAGGCACCGTTTCTGATGGCCCTCGAATGGTATTAGCGAGGGGGGGGGGGCGTTGCCCTATTGGGCTCCATAATAAAAAATGAGAAAACCAATAGTATTTGAGACGAATCATGGAATATATATTTTATATTTATGATCTTCATAACTTTATTATATTTTTCGGGCAATTAAACTTCTGTAATGGTGCGAGAGGCTGCGCAGAACAGTGATTTGATGGCCTAAGCGGAGGAACACGCGGTTACCTCAAAATCGATTATGCTTTACGGACCTCTTGGGGAAACGACTTTGTATGTCTTGGTGTATATTGGGCCGTAACTTTGTCAGCATAGTAATTCTCATGACGACAAAAGCGAGATAAAGCCATACCTGATAATCAGACAACTGCCTTGTCTTTCTTATGCCCATTGAACGAAGATTCTGCGTTTTGGGGACATACATAAAAACCATTACGGTTGCAGGAATGGGGATTGCACCCGACCCCTTCCGCCCTCAGAACTGATACGCCCCAAGTTCCGACATGATATCCCTATCAACCCTGTATTTTTTCTGCAGGGCTTCCTGCCTTGCGCGGATATGTGCGCAGGCGGCATCCATTTCGCGTGACAGTTCATCCTTCCTGCGTTGTGGCAGGGTGCTGTCCCATTCCCCGGACAGGTACACGCAGGTATCGGCGTCATGCACAAAGGCCGTGACGTCGGCGGGGTCTTTGCCGCCTGCCCTTGCGCCAAAAGAAACCATGACCAAGACAGCGACGACGAAAGCACACCCTGCGGGCCGGATCCCCCATGACCGCGGCCCGCGGGGTCCTTGTAATAAAAGTTTTTGGGTGCCGCCTTTTGATCGAAAAAGGCGGCGTATTTCAAAGCTTTTTGAAAAAAGCTTCACCAAAAACTTCTCTACCTAAGGCGCGTCCGCCAGTGCCTTGGCCGGGATCAGCGCTTCTTCCACCAGCGGCCATGGCACGATGCCGGTCGCGGCGATGCCGGCGAAGGTGGTGCGGACATCGAACGGGCGTCCCGCGGCCTCCGCCTCATGCGCCTGGCGGGAGATCAACTGGTCGAACATCAGCTTGCCCGTGACATAGCTGGTGCCATATCCGGGCTGGCGCAGGTAGAGCAACTGTTCAAACCCGACAAGGGAATTGTTCGGATCGGAATATCCGCGCGGCGTCCACGACGCATGGAACCGTCCCGCCGTGGCGAGGTCCATCTGGTTCGCCTGCACATACAGCGACGCAAGGCCACGCGCCGCACGGTTGGCCAGCATGATCCACACCAGTTCGCGCCCGCGCGGTTCGTGGTCATACAGGCCCGCCTGCATCACGATTTCCTCGTACGCGGTGGCGAACCCTTCGGAGCGCGCGGCATAGATGTTGAACAGCGGCGCGCCACGACGGATCGGGTCGGGGTTGGGGTCGTCCTTGATCCGTGCAAGCTCGGTCCAGTGGATGTCATGGGAATAGAGCGGCCACGGATCCAGCGCCGTGACCTTGAGGAAGAAATTGCGATCCTCCGGCGTGGTGTAATCCAGCGTCTGCGCCGCCATCGCCGCGCGGTAATATGGCTGGTCCGGCACCAGTCCGGTCTTGATGATGAAATCGGTGAACTGCTGCATCTTCGTCGTGGCGTATTTGCGATAGGCCACGGGATTTTCAATGGGTTTCAGCGGCGGCAGGTTGCGGTTATGCAATTCCTCCAGCCGCAGCGACGCCTGTGCGCGTTCCAGTTCGCGGCGCAGCAGGCTGACCTGCTCCTCCCAGGTGTAGGGGACAAGCTGCACATTCTTCATGTACCAGTCGTAATTCGCCTTGCCCACGCCGGACGGGCCGGTCTTGTGCGGGGCTTCGGCCGCGATCCATTTCCCGAAATCCTGTGTCGCCGCCAGCGCTTTCTGCGCGGCCTCGCGCACTGGCGCGCCCGCGCCGTCCAGGGTCGCGGCCTTCTGCCCCTCCAGCGTGCGCATCTTCAGCGACCCGTCAAGCAGCGCCGTCAGCACCTTTGCCTGCCGGTGGAAATCGCGTTCCCCATATTTCCACAGGTCGGCGGTATTGCTTTTCGCCAGCCACCCGCGCGCACGTTCCAGCAGGACAGGCACCCCCGACAGGCGTGCGGCAAGGTCCGATGCCGCCTGCGGCGAGAGCGGATAGTCATAGCGGAACAGGTCGATCGTGTCGGCCGAGGGGCCTTCATGCGCGGGGACGTCGCTTTCCTCGGCAAAGATGGTGGCGAAATAGCCGGGGTCACGCGCCCACGGGCGACGCACGCGCAGGTCGAAATCAAGCCCGTTCATCTCGGCCGCGATCAGGCGCGCGTCGATATCGTCCTCCGTCGTCCAGCCGGTACGGTCCAGCGTGGCCAGACGCTTTTGCATCTTCTTCAGGCCGTCCTTCTTGTGCGACAGGGCTTTGGCGCCGTAATCCACCGCGCCGTCGCGCTGCTCTGGCGTGGCGAGCGTGCGCCAGTCGGTAAACAGCGTCTGCAACTGCGCGCTTGCGGCATGGGCGGACGTGGCCATAATGTTACACTGTGGCAACAAAACCATGGCCCCCGCACACAGCAGGGCCGTCGTGCGGCGCTTCAGAATTTCTTGCAGCATTCCTGTTCCCGATCGTTACGATATCATCGGTTCCAACGTTGCCCGCACCGGGCGCGAGGTGTCAATTCCCACCCTGATCCATCAAAACATTTAAAAGTTTTTGGTGAAGCTTTTTCCAAAAAGCTTCGAAAGACGTCGCCTTTTTGAAAAAAGGCGACACCAAAAACTTTTATTACTTTTATCAATACCACTTAACGCGAAAGAAACGATATTGCCATGCGCCCCCGTGCGCCGTTACATGGGCCATGATGAAAACGACACGTCATGACACCCGCCACGGATCACGCCGACTGCCCGCCGGCCTGCTGCTGGCGTCCCTGCTGGCGGCGACGCCCGCGCTGTCCGCCGCCCCCGCGCCGCACGGTCCCGCACCGCTGACGATTGCGGGCCTGTATGCGGATCAGAGCATCATCGGCACCTCGCCCGAACATTATTCATGGTCGGCGGATGGCACGCGCCTGGCCTTTGCGTGGAATGACCGTGGCACGGCGTTTCGTGACGTCTGGGTGTACGAGGCCGAAACAGGCGTGGTGCAGCAGGTGACCCATATGGGCGAGGCCGGTCGCAACACGGCACGGGGCGCGGGCGTGACGCAGCTTGCATGGCTGCCGGACGGGCGCGTGGCGTTCGTGATGGATGGCGCGCTGCGGGTGACGGACATGCGCGGCCATGTGGGCGTGCTGGACCTTGTGCGCCATGGGGTGGGGCTGATCTCGCCCTCGCCCGACGGGCGGTGGCTGGCGTTCGTGTCGGACGGGGCGCTGTGGCTGCGTGACATGGGGCACCGGGCGTCCACGCCCGCGCGCATCGTCGTGCCCGGCACGGCACAGGATGGGGTGGACCGGGTGGAATGGAGCCCAAGGTCCGATCGCATCGCCGTCGTCATGGCCGACAACCGCGCGGTCCATAAGGTGGAGATCGATTACGACCATGACGGGCAGGCGCATCATGACCATGTCATCCGCGCCTTTCCGGGGGATCCGAATACCGGCTTTGCGGTGGGCGTGGTCGATGTCGCGGGTGGGCCGCCGCGCTGGATGCCGCGGGAGAATGAACAGGACCCGGTGTGGAATTTCGGCCTGTCGCCGGACGGCCGCTCCCTGTTCGTCAATGAAAGCGACCTTGTGATCAAGCATCACGGCATCGACGTCTATGATGTCACAAGCGGCCATCGGCAGGTCTTCTACCGCTTTGCCGACCCCGCGCAGGTCCGCCCCGACTGGCAGGTGGCATGGGCGCCGCGCGGGCCGGGGCTTGTGCTGCTGACCAACCGGTATGGCTATAACCAGCTTTACCACATCCCCGCCGCCGGGGCGCAGCCACGTCCCATCACGCGCGTGGCGCCGGGGCAGGGGGCGTGGGAAATCGAATCCTTCGTGCCCGACCCGGTCCATGGGCAGCTTTATTTCACCTCCAACCAGGCGGGCTATGCGCAGCGGCAGGTCTATCGCGTCGGGATGGAGGGCGGGACGCCCGAACTCGTCACCCGGACCCATGGCACGCATGAGGTCGTGTTCTCCCCCGATTTCGCCCATGTGGCCGACCGGTTCAGCAACGATTCCACGCCGCCGGAACTGTATGTCGCGGCCCTGGGGTCGGGCACGCCGTCCTTTGCCCGCGTGACACATTCCCCCCTGCCGCAGTTCGCGGCGCGGCGGTGGGCGGATGTGCGGTACCTGGATTACAAAAGCCACGTGGACGGCGCGCAACTGACGATGCGTGTCATGCTGCCGCCCGATTATGACGCCAGCCGCCGCTATCCCATGATTGTCGGTTCGGTCTATTCCGATGCGGTGCGTGACCAGTGGGGCGGGCGCAATGCGCACCCGACATGGGGGCTGGACCAGTATCTGGTGTCGCGCGGGTATATCGTCATCAATCCGGGCATCCGCGGCAGCTTTGGCCGGGGCAAGGCGTGGAACCGGCCGATGCTGGGGCAGTACGGGGCGCTCGACATCGACGACCTGCAGGACGGCGCGCGCTCCATGGTTGCGCGTGGTTATGCCGATCCGGCGCGCATCGGCATCTGGGGGTCGAGTTATGGTGGGCTGATGACGCTGATGTCGCTGTTCCGCAAGCCGGGATTCTATGCCGTGGGCGTGGCCGGCGCACCCGCCAGCAACGTCGCCCATGCCTATCCCGAACAGGAATGGATCATGGGACCGCCCTCGGGGCATGATTTCCCCGCGCGGTACCAGCGGCAGTCGGCATTGTACCAGACGGCGGGCCTGCGCGATCCGCTGATGATCATCCATGGCACGCGCGACGAGGTCGTGCTGTATGCCGACACCATGGCGATGGCGCAGCGCATGATCGCACAGGGCAAGATGTTCGACCTCGTCACCCTGCCCGGTGCGAACCATCCGTGGGATATGGAAAACCTGCCACAGACCCGCTTTGCCTACACGCAACTGGTGCGGTTCCTTGACCGCGCCCTGCATCCCGAAGGGGGCACGACGCCTGCGCAGTAGGGTGGGAGGCTGGCAGGTCCGTCGTTTCGGGAAAGTCGGGGAAAGTAACAGAAGTTTCTGGGTGCCGCCTTCTGATCGAAAAAGGCGGCGTTCCTTCAGGCGGGCACCTCGACAGGCAGGGGGGTGACGTCCACTGGCGCGGTTGCGTGGCCCACCTGCCCCGCAAGCAGTTCCACCGCGGCAAGGTAGATGGCGCTGAAACCGCAGAACAGTCCCTCGTACCCCGCAACAAGCGTCAGTACCGGCTGTTGCAGGATCTCCGCCAGGCCAAGCAGGGCAAACAGCACGGTCAGGCTGGAGAACACAACCTGGTGCATGCGCGACGCCCGTATTGTACCGATCGTCATGATGGCGGTGAACAGGCCCCACATCAGCAGGTAGCTGCCCATCAGGCCGGGTGAGGACGCAGGCGCCAGTTCCCAGTGCGGCAGGAACAGCAGCACGACAAGCGACAGCCAGAACGCGCCATACGACATGAACGCCGTCATGCCGAACGTATTGCCATTGGCATATTCCAAAAGCCCGGCGACAAACTGCGTCGCCCCCCCGAACACCAGTCCCATGGCAAGGATCGCGCCCCCCATCGGGACAAGGTCCGCATTATGCAGGTTCAGCAGGACAGTCGTCATGCCAAATCCCATCAGCCCCAGCGGGGCCGGATCTGCTTTTGCCGAATTGTGTGTCATGCCGCGATTCCATTTCATGGCGGGTAAATCATGACAAAACATGTCACGAATGATCGGGCACGGGATATTAAAATCTGCCTTAATGGCGCGACAGAAGGTTCCTGGGCGGCGTCTCTCGAAGCTTTTTAAAAAAAGCTTCACCAAAAACTTCTGAACGTCTGCGTACTGTTATGTGGGCACGGCTTTTTGCGACAGGCCCGGCGCAGGGAAAAGTGGCGTTCTTCGCGTTGCCTCAGGACCTGCGCCGGGTCTTGAGGACATAATTGTCAATCATTTCCTTCCCCCCGCCATTGATATAGACGCGCCGCAACTGGGGCTTGCGGCGTTCGCGGCGGCGTTCCTGCGCATCGATCGGCAGGACGATGCCGGATTTCAGGTTGCGTGCCAGTTGCCGCAGCAGGTCGGGAACCTCCTGTTCGACGGTGATGGTGCCGTGCGCGATGACCCTGCCGTTCCTTTCGACATACACGCCGCAATCGTCATCCGTGACAAGGCGCAGTTCGGGATCGAACCGGACAAGCGTCCGTTCCAGCCGGTCATGCAGGGCGTTGACGTCCTGCCTGAACGTCAGGAAACACTCCTTGACGGCGGTCATGTAGGTGATGTGATGCATGGTGAAGTATTCGGGCCACCCGCCCCGGAGCGGGACCTCGATCCCGAAGGCGGGAAAGATGATGTGTTCGTCCTTGGTAAAGGCGAGGACAAAGCCGTACGACAGCGCGACCCAGTGGTTGTTGTAATGGATGGCCTCATACCCGTCCGGCGTGCGTGGATACAGCGCGCGCACCAGTACGCTGGTGGGGTGGAAACTGACCCCCGACAGCATTGAACTGATGAAATGTTCCCAATCCTCCCGGTCGTAGAAAAAATTGGTCGAAAGGTCGATGGTCATCGCGGTCCCTGGGGGAATGGGGCGGTCATGATGGCCCGCGCGCCAAAGGCCGGGCGCACGGGCGGGGGCGGTCAGGCCAGGCCTTCTTCCTTCATCGCCTTCTGCGCCGCAGGCCGGGCGAACACCCGGTCACGCAGGGCGCTGGCCTCGGGGTAGGGGGAGAGGTCCACATTCACATGCGGCGCCCAGCTCAGGATCACCGCAAGCAGCGCATCCGCCTGCGTGAAGCCCACCGGCAGCATGTGGTCGTCGCCGCTGGCGGACAGCATCGCCTCCACCTGCGTCATGCGGCGCCTGATGTTGGCCAACTGGCGGTCGCGCACCACATCGGGCAGGTCGGGCGCGAACATGGGGCCGAATGCGCTGTGCACGTCCTCGCAGAAGCCGATGGCCTCGAGCAGGCGATACTGCTCCAGCGAACCGGGGGCGGGGTGCAGGGCGGGGATGTCCGACTGCGCGCCGATATAGGTCAGGACCGCCACGTTCTGCGTCAGGACCACGCCCGGCGCGATCTCCAGCGCGGGCACCGCGCCGCGCGGGTTGATGGCGAGGTAGTCGCCGCCGCTGGCGGTTTTCTTGGCCTTCAGGTCCACCTGCTCGACCTCGTGCGGCAGGCCGGTTTCATTAAGGATGATATGCGCGGCCAGCGAACATGCGCCCGGCGTGTAGTAGAGTTTCATGGCGTGCGCCTCCTGTCTGTCTCGGTTATCGGGACGGTGTGTTGCGGGGCCGTCCCGTCCGGGCAGGAAGGGTTGCACATGCCGCGCGCCGTGCAAAGTATCCGCCCGCCGCCATCGTACCGCAACAGTGCCGGTCAGGCAGAAGTAATGCGCGGACCTGTGGGCATGGTTGATATGTAAATATCAATTACCTCGTCCCGCATATAAAAAATATGTCCTTTTGTCGATTGAATACAAGGCCGCATGCTCCACATATGCTTTTACAATAAGGAGTTATGTATAATGAAAGAACATCGTGTTCCCCATGCCGCCGGTTCCATCCATGACCTGGTGCGCAAGGCCACCCATTCGCCGGACCTGATGACGCAGGCGGAAACCGCGCGCCTTTCCGAACATGTCCTCAAGTGTGGCGAACATGCCACCGAAGAGGAACAGGCGATCGCGCGCAAGGGCACGGTTGAGCCGGAAAACATGAGCGCGGCGGAAATCCAGTTGCTTGGAAAACGCGCGGCGGCCAAGAAATAGGAACTTTATTCCATTCCCGCCGCCCTCTTGCGGTGGGGTTTTGGAAAATATGCTGCTGCGGCGGCCCTCCCATCCGGGGGGGCCGCCGCATGCCGTATGGGGGCGGGGTTTCGTTATGGCTGGTAATTCTGCGCGGTGGCTTCGTGCAGGGCGCCAAGGTTCGCGCGCACCTCGTTCACACGGTCCACCAGGGCGCGGGCTTCGGATGCGGTGACGATGTCGCGGCGGTCGCCATCGCGGTCGGGATGGTCGGTGACGAAGCGGACCTCCCACGGGGTCGCCTGCTGCGTGATATAGGTGATGGTGGATGCGCGTAGCGGGACCATCATCTGGCTTTCATAGCTGCAGCTCTGCTCCCCCGTGTCATGGATTTTGCCATCGGGCGTGGTGTTGGTGCGGTCCCAGCAGGATACGCTCTGGTCGCCATCAATGATTTTTGCATATTGCGGGCCATTGGGGCCGTTATATTCGATGTGGCTGTAGATCCCGGACGCCGCGGCAAGGTCGGAGCTGAGCATGTAGATCACATCCCCCGCCCTGTAGGTTCCCCCGCCCGTGCGCGAGACCGCGCCGTCTTTCTTGATGACCAGCGCCTGAAGCCAGCTATTGAAGAAATTGCTGTCGGAATAGGCATGTTCCTGGCTGACGATGATGAAGGGCTGCCACGGTTCGCTGCGTACCGTAATCTTACGCTGCATCCGCGCCTCCCCCATATGGTCGAGGTAATGCGCCTTGCGCGCCTCCAGTTGCGCAACGGAACATGCGCAGAGCGACATCGTGGCACACAGGAGAAGGGCGGACGTGAAAAGTCGGTTCATTGTACAACCTTCGGAGCAGGACCGGAAAACCCGGCCAGACGCCGCGCGTCATATCTGACGCCGGTTTCCCCTCACTCACCCGGCCACATGGCGGGAGTGTAGCGCCGGTATGGGCATTTTGTGTCATCCCCGGCGCGGATCGCCACATATCCACCGTTATTGCCATGGCCGCGTGATGCGTCCCGCACGGCCGTCCGGCAAACGGGTGGTACACTGCCACATGATGGTCATTCGCGTGCCTTGTTCTGATCGCGGTTCTGGCGGATGATCGTGACGATACAGGATGGACAGTGGAAAGACAGGAACATGAACCCCATCAGATTTATGCCGGTACTGGCCCTTGCCGGTGCGCTGTGCGCCTGTGTCGGTCCGGGTGGACCGGGCGGGTACGGCGGTAACTATTACGGCGGATACGATTATTACAGCGGGTATGGCGGCGGTGGTTACGGCGGCTATTACGGGCGCGATTATTATGGGGGCTACCCGGTTTATGGCGACCATGGGCGCGGTGGCCCGGGACGTGGTGGTCCGGGACGTGGGCCCGACGGCCATGGCGGTTTCGGCGGCGGACATGGCCCCGGCGGCCCGGGTGGTCATGATGGCGGCCATGGTGGTGGCTTTGGCGGCGGGCGCGGTCCTGGTGGTCCGGGTGGCGGCGGTGGTCACGGCGGCGGCGGTGGCGGCGGCCATGGTGGCGGTGGCGGTCACGGTGGCGGCGGCCGCCGATAGGCCACACCCCGAGCGGTGCAGGGACACGCCCCCTGCACCCAGACCTGTTGATCAAGGCCCCGGTTGCCAGAGGTCCGCGACCTTTGGTGGGGGCGGGGGCAACGCCCCTGAACGTGCGGCGTTACTGTCGCATGGAACAGCCGGGCGGCATGCCCCGGCCCCGGCAGGGATCACGTCCCCGGATCGTGCGGGATCATCCGTGGCCGGACGTGCCGGCGCACAGGTTCATCACCATGACCCCGGCGATGATGAGCGCCATGCCACCAATGGCGGCAAGGCTGAGTTTCTGTCCCAGCCACGCCCACGATACGACCGTGATGGCGACGGTGCCGACCCCGGACCAGATGGCATAGGCGACGCCGGTGGGAATCGTGCGCAGGGCCTGTGACAGGGCATAGAATGCGGTCAGGTATCCCACCACCGTCACGCAGGATGGCAGGCGACGGGTGAATCCGTCCGACAGGGTCAGGAAGAAAGTCGCCGTGACCTCCGCCCCGATGGCGAGCGCCAGATACAGATAGGCCATGGCCGCGTCCCTCCCGATGGCCGGCGGGCACGATGCCCCGGCCTGTCGCGTCGCCTTTACAGGATCGGCGCGGTCCCGGCCACGTCACGGACGGTCACGGTCCATGTCGGAATTTTTCCGTGATGACGCATGAAACCTTCGCTTTCACCACGTTTTATATGTATAGAGGAGATAGGAGACATGAGCCATGAGCAACTCAGCACGCATGATTGCCCACCTTCTTATCAACATCCGTCGCGTGCCGCGTGAAAAACCGCTGCCGAAGGACACGACGCGTAAACAGGACTGATGCCCGGAAAACCGGGAAATCGGTCCATGGTTACGCATCCGGTGCCGCCGGATGTGCCGGGAAACTGGCATGCGGGTGGCACATGGAAACGGGCGTCATGTTATAACGTGATGCCCGGCCATGAAAAACACAGTTTGACATAATCCGGCCGCGCATCGCCGCACCGGGGCATCACGCCGTCGCCGCCGGGCTGCCGCCATGTTTCAGGCGCTGCGCCAGACCGCGCAGTTCGTCGTGATGCAGCAGCCAGACGCCGTTGGTGCGGGCCAGTTGCCGTGCCGCGCGGGTATAGGCCGCGTTGGACACCACCGCCGCCACCGTCGCGTTGTAATGGGCGCGCGCGGCGGTGATCTGCTGCACGGCGTCATTGCCGACGGTACGGCTGTAAAGCTTGCACTGCACCACCATGCGCAGGCCCCGCCGCGTGGCGATGATATCCGCGCCCTGGTCGCCGCTGCCGACGGTGGTTTCGGCCTGCCACCCGTCATGGCGCAGTTCGGCGGCGCAGTACTGTTCATATTCCAGCGGGTCCATGCCGGGGCCGACAATGTCGGGGCGTTGCGGCGTGCCGCGTGCGGCCTGCTCGATCCGGGCGGTGACCCATGGGGCGATTCGCGGCCACTGCGCCGCGCGCCCCGCCGTGCGCAGGGCCGGGCGCAGGATGGTGGCGATGAACTCGTCACGTTCGCGGTGCCATTTCTCCGGCTTGATGACGCCATAGCTGTTGCGGCCCAGTAACTGCCGCCGCCGCAGGCGCAGTGTCTCGGTATGTCGTGCAATCAGCGCCGCACAGATCGCGCGCGCCCGCCGTCGCGCCCACCACCGCGCGACAAGGCACAGCACCGGCCACCCCAGCAGCACCGCCCCACCCGCCAGCACCAGATGCGCATACCGCCCGAGTCCCATGTCGCCGGAATGGGCCACCAGTGCCGCCCGGACACTGGCCACCCCATCGCGCAGCCAGTGCCAGCACCGTGCGACCATGCCCGACGCGGGGACCTGCGTGACGTCATGGGTGCGGAAATACAGCGTGCGTTCACGCCGCCCGTCATCGCGGCGCAGGGCGGTGATGTCCCCGTCGCGCTGCACCAGGGTCCAGCGCGCGGCCGTTCCCGCATGGCGGCATCCCGCCCCGACGATCCCGTCCGACAGGTGCCGCGTGGCGATGGGTGTCGCACATCCGATGGCCTGCGCCGGCACCCGATAGACCGCGCCCTGCGCCGCCGCCGGGTCCGTCATCAGGCCCACCATGGCCGCCAGCGCGCAGGGGCGGAGAATGTTCCCTTTTCGTACACACGTCATTCCAGACAGTTAACCCACAATTCATCACTTGGCGAGGCCACTGTGCGGGGGCGTTGGCGCATGCCACACCCGGGCTCTGCCCGGACCCGGCAGGGAGCGCGCTCCCTGCACCCTGATCCGTTCAAAAGTCATGGTTTCCAAAGGGTAATGCCCTTTGGTGGGGGTTCGGGGGCAAAGCCCCTGAGGACATCGACGCATGCCACACCCGGGCTCTGCCCGGACCCGGCAGGGATCACGCTCCCTGCACCCTGATTCGTTCAAAAGTCATGGTTTCCAAAGGGCAATGCCCTTTGGTGGGGGTTCGGGGGCGAAGCCCCTGAGGACATCGACGCATGCCACACCCGGGCGGCTTCCCGGACCCGGCAGGGAGCGCGCTCCCTGCACCCTGATTCGTTTAAAAGTCATGGTTTCCAAAGGGCAATGCCCTTTGGTGGGGGTTCGGGGGCAAAGCCCCTGAGGGTGTATGGCCCCCTACAACCCGTCACACAGGTTATTGGGGCATCCCGCGCGCAGGGGGGTGCCGTTTTCGGCGAGGCGTCGCGTGCTGTTGCTATAGACGGTGATGGTGCGGGGGGTGTCGGCTTCGCTGCTGGTGAATTCAGGCTGGATGACGGCGATGTCCTGCCCGTGGACGATCTGGACCTCGTGATGGTCGTTGCAGTTGCCAAAGAACGCGGTCGGTATGGCAATGCCCGAGGAATCCACCCGCACGATGGAATAGCTGGCGGGACACAGCGCATTGCCGGTGGAGGTCAGCAGCAGGAAATCCGTATCGCCCACCTGTCCGATCTTCTCCACGAACAGGGACCCGTTCCCCGCCGCGCGCGGCAGGGTCTGCTGTCCCGCGATGCTGAGCATCCCGCTGGAGGTATCGGCATCGCCAAAGCGGGTATGGGCATGGTGCGGGTCGGGCGGCGGTCCCGGCAGGTATTGCACGGTGGCGGCATGGACACTCCCGCCACCAAGCAGCAGCACAAGACATGCGAAAGTGAAATTCCTAAACATCCGCAATATATTCTACTTTTACCGAAGGAATCATTATGTATTCATGATATGTGGGCCGGTCATGCAATACAATTTATTAAAAACAGGCATGTAATCTGCATCTATTTTACGGGAATACAGAACTGATATTGTACGATTACACGCGGACCCTGCCCGTGTGGGAAGGCCCCCGTTCCGTGCCGCCAACAGGGCACGGCGGAGCGTCCCGGCGCGGTGGCGTCGGGGGTGCTGTCGTGAAAAGGGGGAGCGGTGCGTGCGCCCTGCCGCCGGTCGCGCGGCGGGGGCGGCGCGTCAGGTCGGGCGGGACGCGGCGGTGGCGTCGGGCGCGTGTGTGGGGGCGGTGGCGTCGCCGTCGGTGTCCTTCACCGTGTCGCTGAACAGGCGGTAATCCTCCGCCACGGCAACCATGGCGCAGGTCTGGCGCGCGGAGGCGTCGTCGGGATAGGCCTTCAGGCAGCGCTGCGCGATGACGGCCCCGCTGCCTTCCTGTTCGGTTTTGCGCATATATTCAGGGACGGTGAAATTCTGCCGTGCGATCATCAGGCCCGTCTGTTTCGCCGCCTCCCGCGGGGTGGGGGCCTGCGCCATGGCATGCCCGCAGAACAGAGCGGACATCAGGACCGCAAGGCAGGATTTCTTCATCTGCTGGCGTTTCCCGTGGGGTCTGTGGGCGGTGTGGCGGGATGGTCGTGCGGCATGATGTCGTCACTGCCGGAGGAGCCGGAGACAAGCTGCCACTGCCTGCGGTCGTCCTGATAGCGCGAGAGGCACATCTCCAGCGCCTGGTATTTCTCCAGCCGTCCGACATCGCCCGCCATGTTCAGGCACGCGCTTTTCAGGTCGCTGTCATAACGTGCCCATGACCCGGACAGGGCGGCCTGGCTTTTCTGTTCCGCGCTGATGCAGTCCGCGTCGCTGTCCTGCATTTCCACATGCGCGCGGGCGCAGTTCTGGGCGATGGGATAATGCGGCAGGGCCACCGCGCGCCCGTGCTGCGTGTCATAGGGGTGGTGGGCCAGCTTCTCTATATCCTGCGGGGGGGCGGTGTTGCGGGCGGCGGGCTCGGGGCCCAGCGGCGGCGGCATCCACAACGCATGGGCGGAGGCATATTCCCCCATCTGCGACAGGGCATTGGCCGCGCCCACGACGGAAAACGGCACCGGGTTGCGTTCGGGGGGCACCAGCGCGCCGGTGGTGGTGGCATGCAACTGCTGCATCAGGTCGGCCACGGCGTCGGGTTTCATGTCGCCGCCCGCCGTGTCCCATTTCCGCCCCTTGGAGAAGATCTGGAGCACCAGTTCGAACTTGCCGATCACGACCCCCACCGTGGTCACGCCCGACGGGTTGCGATAGCGTTTGTGCAGGTCATGCACCGCCATGCCGAGCGACCCCGTGGGCGTGCGGTAGAACATCACGTCAAGCTGGTTCTGGCGCGAGATGACCATCGGCTGTCCCTGCGCCCCGTCGGGGGAGAACGACCACCCGGCATCCTGCGCGCCAGCCTGTTCCTGCGCCATGGCGGCGGGCGCGGGCACGCACGGCGCAAGGGCCAGGCCAAGGCCAAGCACCGCGACGCCCGCCATGCGGATGGATGCGACAGCCGGGGCCGCGACAGAAAAAATGCGCATCCCGACCTGTTTCCCTCCGTCTGGTGACAACGCCACTGCACTTGGCGCGCATGATAACCCGCCGCGCTGTGCGCCTCAATGGCGTGCGGCGCAGCCCACGGTCACGGTGGGAAGGACGTAAGGGGAAGGGGAGGGGTCAGTGCGCCAGGCGTGACGGGGGGATGATGTCGCCCTCGTCCATCAGGTTCTGGATGGAATTGCGCACGCGCGCCCATGTGACGGCCATTTCCAGGTCGCCCGCGCTGAAGCACATGCCCGAACGCAGGTTCGCGATGCCCGACGCCCGCGCGCCGAACAGACGAATCATGTTCATGGCATGGGCCACGGGGTCATGGATCTGAAAATCTTGTTTAGTATTTTTCATTGCCCTGTCCATGCCATAAAATCACGACCAGAATACGTTCATAATATGGCAACCCTGCATTGCCCCGGGATCAGGACATCATGCTATGTCAGGTTTTACACGCCACGCGTACAACGTGGCCTTTTTCATATAAAATACCACGGGAACAGGCACCACCATGCCTATGCCCTTTTTTTGTCAAGATAAAGTGACAATATATGTCAGGTCGCCGCCACGGGGACATGCGTTGCCATCGCCGGACATGCCCGGCCGGCCGCATCGGGGCGGCGGGATCGGGTCAACCAATGGGTCGCAACTACGGGATTGTTGCAAAGTGAAGATATACCAGTTCCTTATCGCAGGGGCGGTTGCCCTGTCCGCGTTGCCGGCCATGGCGGGTGCGCAGGAGGCGGGGCAGTTGCAGGACAGTACGCAGTGGGCGCATTCGCCCGCCGGCGCGCGCCAGGCGCTGGCCACGCCCGACCCGCAACCCGCGCCGCCCCCGGCCATGACCATCGACGAACGCCATGACTGGTGGGTGGCCATCCACCATTCCCCCGACCATGGCCTGCACACCGACCTGTGCATCGCAGGGGCGGAGAACGAGGTGCTGATGGTCCGTGCCGATGCCGATTCGCTACAGATGCGCAGCGCGGATGACCACTGGACGCTGACGCCCGGCTCCACGGGGGACATGACGGTGCGCATCGGCGCGTACCAGCATGTCTTTCACATGCAGGCCAACGACGCGACGACGCTGTCGGTGGACCTGAAGCCCAAGGAGATGGCCGAACTGCTCAACGGGATGGAACGCGGGCAGCAGGCGACGGTGCAGTATGGCGAACGCACGGTCGTCAACATGACGCTGACCGGCAGCGCGCCGGTGCTGGACCGTTTCCGTGGCTGTGCGGAAACCAACCACTTCGCCGACCTTGGCCACGCACCCGACAGTCGCGCCAATCCGTTCTGACCCGGCAGGGGGCGGCAGGGCCGCACCGCGACCAGTGCATGACTGCCTGCGCTCTGCCCCGTGGTGACAATGCGGATGGGATGGGAAAAAATCCCGCCCATCAAGTGCATTGACCCCACGGAGGACAGAAAAGGTGAATCGAGTGTTTCATGGGCGCGCATGGCGTGCGGCGGTGGCCGCGTCGGCCATGTGCGCCATGACGTCGGGCATGGCCCATGCCGCCGCCCGCCATGCCCCGCCTGCCGCCCCGACGCCCGTCATGGACGTGCCGACCCTGCTGGCGCAGGGGCCGTCGCTGGTGGGCAAGCGCGTGACGCTGACCTGTTATATCGCGTCGGCCAATACCGGGGGGGCGGCCTGTGCGGCGTTTCGCATCGACGACCTGCCCGGCAGCGTGAACTGGAACGGCAGCGTGCCGCTTGATGGTGCGTCGCTGGAGGCGGCGTCGTCCGAGAAAGCGCAGCAGATGTGCGGCGACACCGGCATGCGCCCGCAGTGCAAGGCCGAGGTGACCGGCATCGTCTATGACCCGTTCGGGGACATGGGCGTGCAGGGCAAGCGTAATTTCGAACTGCGCGACGCCCGGATCCACTGGCTCGCCCTGCCCGAAAAGACCACAGGCGCAAAACGACGCTAAACCCCCTCAAAGTCATGGTTTCCAAAGGGCAATGCCCTTTGGTGGGGGTCTCGGGGGCAAAGCCCCTGAGGATGTCTTCGTATGAAACACCCGGGCTCTGCCCGGACCCGGCAGGGATCTCGATCCCTGCACCCTGATTCATTTAAAAAATCATGGTCTCCCACGGGTAACATCCCCCTGGGAGGCGGCCTCAGCCCATGCCGGGGCCGCCGGAGCCACCCGGCCCGTCGGAACTGTCATCCTGCCCCGGTGATCCGGTCATGACGCCCACGCCGCCGCTCTGGCTGGGGTCGCTGGGTGGCTGGCGTGATGCGCAGGCCCCCAGACCGGCCAGAAGTCCCGCGACGCACAACATGCGTGCCATGCCTGTCCACATCATGAATCTTCCTTATGCTCACGTTCTGGTGATCTATTTAGACACGCGCGGGCAAAAGAAAAAGGCGTCCTCTGGCGAATCAGGGCTGATCCCCCGGCCGCGACGCCCTGTGGCAGGGGTCAGCGGCCTTTCGCCCCGCTGACGCCAAAGCGGTAGAGGGTCGTCTGGTCAAACGTCTGGCCGGGGCGAAGTTCCGTGGTGGGGAAGTCGGGATGGTTGGGGGAGTCGGGAAAATGCTCGGCCTCGAACGCGACGGCGTCGGTCTGGCGATAGGCCCGGCCCGACACCCCGGCATATGTCGCGTCGAGCGAGTTTGCGGTATAGACCTGCAATCCCGGCTGTGTGGTCCAGACCTCCATCATGCGGCCCGATGCCGGGTCGCTGACCTGTGCCGCAAGGCGCGGCGTGGTCCCGGCGGGGCCGTTGATGATCCAGTTCTGGTCATAGCCACGGGCATACATGATCTGCGGGTCGTTATCGCGCAGGTGGTCGCCGATGCGGTGGGCCGTGCGGAAATCCAGCGCCGTGCCCGCGACGGTCGCGATCGGCCCCAGCGGGATGGAGGTCGCGTCCGTGGGCGTGAAGGTATCGGCATTGATGCGCAGGACATGGTTTTCGATGCTGCCGCTGCCTTCGCCCGCAAGGTTGAAATAGCTGTGGTTGGTCAGGTTCAGCACCGTGGGCCGGTCGGTCGTCGCGGTGTAATGCAGGCTGAAGGTATCGGTGTCATCCAGCCGGTAGGTCACATGCACATGCAGCGTGCCGGGAAAGCCCTGGTCGCCATCGGGGCTGACCAGTCCAAGCGTGACGCTGGCGCCGTGGGCGTCGGTACTTTCGCCCTCGAAGGTCCAGACCTGCTTGTCGAACCCCTTGGTGCCGCCATGAAGCGCGTTGGGCGGCGCGGTGATGGGAACGTGATAGGTATGGCCCTGCAACGAAAACGTCCCGCGCGCCAGCCGGTTGGCATACCGCCCGACGATCGCGCCAAAGAACAGGCCGCCGCGCGCGCTGTCATGGGTGTAGCCCGACAGCGTTGGAAAGCCGAGCACCACGTCACGGATGTCGCCATGCCGGTCCGGGGTCTCGATCGCGGTGATGGTGCCGCCATAGGTCATGAAGCGCACGCTGACGCCATGGGCGTTGCGCAGGGTGAACTGCTCCACCGCGCGGCCATCGTCGGTGGTGCCGAAGGGGGCGCTCGTGAAACTGACGGCGCCCGTGCGGGCGGGCGCGGCCCGTGCCGCGGACAGGCCCCCCACCATCGGCACAAGGGCCGCAAGCATCAGGCAGACGGGACGCAACGGGGAAACCATGGTCGGGGGATGTCCTGCGATATCAGGGGAATGGCGCGGCATGGCGCATGTCCGCGATCATGCCGCCGCCCGCCCGCCGGGGCAACCGCCACGCCCCGCGCCGCACGCATGGCACCGTGGCGCAGGGTGTCGGGTCTGGCGGCATCCCCCGACGCGGTCACGAAGCGGGAATTTTGTTGCACGAAGCGGTGGCTGTTACGCTGCCCCCGGTCGGAACTGGCGAAAGCGGGAGGGGCGGGTGCTTGTTCATGAAGGGGAGGAGCGCAACGCCATCATCGACCGACGCCTGGGGTGTTCGCTGGCGGCGATTGCCGGTGCGGTGAACGCCGCCGGGTTCCTTGCCGTCGGTTATTATTCGGCCAACATGACCGGAAATGTCTCCGCCCTGGCGAACGGCCTGCATGAAGGCCGCATGGCGACGGTCCTGTCCTGCTGTGGCCTGGTTGTGGCCTTTGTCGTCGGCGCCGTGCTGTCGGCGCTGCTGGTCAATGCGGGGCGGCGTCGCCGCGTGCCGTCGATCTATGCCCGCAGCATCCTTCTGGAGGCCTGCCTGCTCGGGCTGCTGGGGGCGGTGGACCTGCTGTCCCCACTCCAGCCACGCGGCCCGATGCTGGCCTACGGGCTGAGCTTCCTCATGGGGCTCCAGAACGCCACGGTCACGCGCATTTCCGGGGCGCGCGTGCGCACCACCCATATGACGGGCATGCTGACCGATGTGGGGCTGGAACTGGCGGACTGGCTGGATGCGTTCTTTCACCCGGCCGGCCCGGACCGGCGGGCCGGTACGCGTGAACGGCTGGGCCTGCATGCCGCGATCGTCGTGTCCTTCACGCTGGGCGGTGTTGGCGGGGCCTTCCTGTATGGCTGGTGGTCGGGGCTGCTGCTTGTGCTGCTGGCGGGACTTCTCGCCTGCCTTGCCCTGCCGGGGGCGCTGTCGCGTGAGTAGGTGGCGGGTTGGGAAGTGGAGTGGCGAGGGTATCGGGTCGCGCGGCACACGCCGCATCAACGCGATGCCCGACAAGCAGAGTGCGTCGTCATCGCAGGATCAGATTGGTGATGACGTCGGTCAGCCTGCCGAATGGCGGCTGAAGCAGTGTTGCCGCATTGAAACGTCCCTGTCGGTACACACCACGGGCATGTGTGAGTGCCATGAAGCCTTCCTTGCCATGATACGCCCCGATGCCACTGTCCCCCACGCCGCCAAATGGCAGATCGTCCTGCACATAATGCATCAGTGTGCCGTTGATCGTCACGTTTCCTGAAACCGTGTGCTTCAGCACCCTGTCGCGTTCAACGCGGCTGTCGCCAAAATAATACAGGGCCAGCGGCCGGGGACGGGCGTTGATGAAGGCGATCGCGTCATCCAGCGTGCGATAGGTCAGCACGGGCAGGACGGGACCGAAAATCTCCTCCTGCATGACCGCCATCTGCGGTGTCACATCCAGCAGCAGCACGGGGGCCATGACATGACCCGTAGCTGAATCACGTCCCAGCCGGATCACCCGCGCGCCCTGTGCCGCGGCATTGTCGATCAGATTGCCCAGCCGTTCGTAATGATGCGTGTTGAGAATGGCCGTATAATCAGGCGACCCCACATACCCACCCGGATGCTGCTTTTTCACGGCGTCCTGATAGGTTGCGGCAAAGGCGTCCCTGTCGTCTTCATGAACCAGCACGTAATCCGGCGCGATGCAGGTTTGCCCGGCATTGGTCAGCTTCCCGAACGCCACGCGGTCCGCCACCCGCTGCATTGAAAAACCGGGTTCGATCACCACGGGCGACTTTCCGCCCAGTTCAAGCGTGACAGGCGTCAGGTTGCGCGCGGCGGCCTCGGCCACTTTCTTTCCGACCGCCGTGCTGCCGGTGAACAGGATATGATCGAAGGGCAGGGCCGAGAACGCGGCCCCCACGTCGCCATTGCCCGTCACGACGGAAACCTGCTCCGCCGGAAAGGCGGCCTGAACGATCTGGCCGATCACCGCCGATGTGGCCGGTGTGAATTCCGACGGCTTGAGCATGGCCCGGTTGCCAGCCGCAATCGCCGTCGCCAGCGGCACGAGGGCAAGCGAGACCGGATAGTTCCATGGCGCGATAATGCCCACGACACCCACCGGCTGCCGGACCACCCAGGCGCGACCGCACTGGAAATAGGCCGAGACGTGGCGGCGCTGCGGTTTCATCCAGTGTCCCAGATGCGCGATCATGTAATTGATCGACTGCACCAGCGGGATCAGTTCCACGATGGCGCTTTCGCGTTCCGGGCGCTGGCCGAAATCCGTGTTCAGGGCGCGCACGATTTCGGTGCGGCGCGTCAGGATTTCGGCCTTCAGGCGGCGCAGGTCGGTCCGGCGCTGTTTCAGGTCGGGTGGTCCTGCCTGCTGGAACGCCGCGCGCTGGCGGTCGAGAAGACGATGCAGGTCAGCAGGAGTAACATCGGACATCACGTCCCCCATGTTTACAGGAGAAACTTATGCAGGCAGGGTATGGAGCATGACGATCCGGTGTCAATGAAAGTTTCTTGTGTAAACATGGACCTCGCGAATGCGTGAAACCAATGACCGCCCCTATCATCACGGCGACCTGCGTCGCGCCCTGGTTGACACGGCGCTGGACATGCTGGCTGCGGACCAGGACTGGGCTTTTACCCTGCGGGAAGTGGCGCGGCGCACGGGGGTGAGTCATGCAGCCCCGTACAAGCATTTCCGGGATCGCGGGATGCTGCTGCGGGAACTGGCCCGGATCGGCTTCGTCCGGCTTGGGGAGAGCCTGACAGCGGCCATGTCCCCCGATCAGCCGTCCACGCGCGCGCAATTCATGGCGGCGGCGCAGGCCTGTATCGGGTTTGCCTGCCACAACCCCGGCCTTTATCGCCTGATGTTCAGTGTCGATGCCGACAAGGCGATGGACCCGCAGTTGCATGACGCGGCCATGGCGACCTTCGGCATTCTGCTGGGACTTCTCGAAAGGGGACAGCACGACGGAAGCTTTCGGCCGGTTGCCGTCAATGCCCTGGCAGCGGCAAGCTGGGCGCAGGTGCATGGCCTGGCCATGCTGGCACTCAGCAATCAGTTGCTTGAGGAGAAGGTCGGGCCAACGCCAGTACCGGCCGCGCTGGACGTCTTGCTGGATGGCATGTGCCGCAGCGACTGATCGGGCTAAGGCAATGTCCGCTTTTCGGAGCTGGAAAAGCTTTGCCTGATGACCGGCATGAAGGCGTATCCCGCCTGTCGGCTATGAAACGGGTCAACAGGAAACTTACTGTCAGGGTCCAGTAAACATGGCGAAGGGCCGTCCCGAAAGCCCGCCCCCGCCAACATCCTGCAAAAGGCAGAAGGAACGCCGCCTTTTCAGAAAAAGGCGGCGTCCGGAAACCCCCGGCTCACCCCGACGCCTTCATCAGGCGTGCGGCGCGGCTCAGGGCCATGATGGGGAACAGTTGGCGGTACAGGTCGTAGCGCAGCATGAACGCACGCGACAGTTCCGCGCCCTGCGACAGGCGCTTGGTCAGCATCGGGTCGTCGAGTTTGATGGTCTGGCCCACACCGTATCCGGGGAAGCCGGTGCCGGTGAACTCCTCCTCATGCCAGCTTCCGTCGGGCTGCTGGCTGTCGATCAGGTAGCGGCAGCCACGCGCGATCGCGGGATGGTCCTGTTTGCGGTTGGCCGCGATCAGGCCCATCAGCGCCCACGCCGTCTGTGACGCGGTGGTCTGCCCCCGCCCGATGGCGGAGGGGTCCATGTAGGACGCGCAGGTTTCGCCCCAGCCGCCGTCCTCCTGCTGGTGCGCCACCAGCCAGTCGCACGCGCGGGTGATGTAGGGCTGGGTCATGTCCTCCCCGATCGCGGCCAGCGCCGGCAGGACCGCGCCCGTGCCATAGACATAGTTCACGCCCCAGCGCCCGAACCACGGGCCGGCGGGGTCCTGCTCCGCCCGGACATAGGCCAGGCCGCGCTGGATCGCGGGCATGTCGCGCGGCAGGCCCAGCAGGCCGAACGCCTCGAGGATATGCGCCGTCACATCGACCGAGGGCGGGTCCAGTGCCTCGCCAAAGTCGCAGAACGGGATCTTCGACAGCAGGCTGCGGTTGTTGTCCTTGTCGAACGCGCCCCATCCGCCGCATTCGCTCTGCATCGCCACCAGCCAGTTGACCGCACGGTCAATGGCGGCGTCCACGCCCTTCTTCTTCCATTCCGGGCGGTTGCGGCACGGGGCCAGCGCGATCAGCGCGACGGCGGTGTCGTCGGTGTCGGGATAGCGGTCGTTGGCATATTCGAACGCCCACCCGCCGGGTTCGACATCCGGCAGCTTGATGGACCAGTCGCCGCGCACGCGCACCTGCCGCGCCAGCAGCCAGTCCAGCGCGCGGTCCATTTCCGGGGTGTAACGATCCTGTGCCCCCGCATCATGCAGCGCCATGAGTGCGAGCATCGTGTCCCATACCGGGCTGTTGGTCGCCTGAACCCACGACGCATCGCCCCGGTCATGACGCCAGCCCGGATCGTCCAGCGCCGCCAGACCCTTGGCCATGACGGGGTGGTGCAACTGGTAATCCTCCCCATGCAGGGCCATCAGGCCGTACACCCATGGCGGCTGGATGCCGCCCCACGCGCCATCCGCGTCCTGGTGGCGGATGATCCATTCCAGCATGTGGCGGATCGCGGCCTCGCGCACCGTGCTGCGGCGCAGGACCTTCGTCTGCAACCAGTGCAGGCCCTTGTCCGTGCTGCGGAAGAAGGTGGACCACAGATCCACGCCTTCCTTCTTCGGCAGGGTGTAGTCGAAGTGGGTCCGTCCCTCCGGGAACAGCGCGTCAAGCCGGTCGTCCGGGCGCAGCGGGCGGCTGGGCCTGCGGGCCGACAGGATCGCCAGCGGCACCAGCGTCGCACGCGCCCACTGGGCAAAGTTGTAGATGGAGAAGACGAATTTGTTGGGGAACCAGATGATTTCAGGCGGCAGGTTGGGCGTCTTCTCCCACGGCCATTCCCCGATCAGCGCCAGCCAGTAGCGGGTGAAGACGCGGATGTTGCGCAATCCCCCCTTGCGCGCGATCCACGTCGCGGCGCGTTCCAGCGCGGGCGTGTCCGCAGCATAGCCCAGCGAGCGCAGCGCGGCATATGCCTCCACCGTGGCGTTGATGTCGCCATTGCCCGCGCCATGGTACACGCCCCACGACCCGTCCGGGCGCTGCATCTCCAGCAGCGCATTGCCCAGGCGCGGGCGCAGGGGATGGTCCTCCAGCCCCAGGAACCACAGCGCCAGGCACCATTCCGCCTCCATCGAGGCATTGGACCCGACAGAACCGACCCAGTGGCCATCCGCCTTCTGCTGCCCCATCAGCCAGTCGCAGGCGCCGGAAATGGCGTGCGTCAGGCTGTTGCCCATCGCCATGAGCGGCGTGGCGCCGGTGCGGCCCCGGTCGGTGGCCATGGGGGCCGCATCAAGGGTATCGGCGGCGGGGGAGGGGGAGTGACCTGTCGTATCCATCGTCTGTAAATATCCGTGCAAGATAGCAAGAAATAGAAAAGGTTGGACGTCGGCAAAGGCTCTACATGGCCGGGGCGGGGGTGGACAGCATGTTCTGGATGTCGGCGAACACACTGTCCCATTGTGCCTGCGCCATGTCGATGAAGCCAAGGCTGCGCAGGAAAAAAGCACCCTCCGCCGCGAACAGCAGGGTGCGGATGCGCCCGGCCTGCGCCGGGTCGGTGTCGGGGGATGTCGCGGGATCAAGGCCGAACCACCCGGCATACCACTGGCGGATGCGTTGCAGGTGGCGCGGCGATTGCAGCAGCGTCACCAGCATCCCGGCCATGCGCGCGCGCGTTGCGTCGTCGATCTGGCTGCATACCCGGACATAGGCCCGCGCCCGCGCCAGGGGCGAGGCATCCGGCCCGCCATGAAGCGCCGCCTGCATGTCGAACGCGGCGATCCAGCGTTCGACAAGGGCCGCGATCAGGTCATCCTTGTTGCCGAAGCAGTATTGCAGCCCGCCCTTGGTAATGCCCGCCTGTCGCGCCACGGCGTCCAGCGTCAGCGCACTTGCCCCCGCGCGCTGCACCACCTGTTCGGCACATTCCAGCACCTTTTCACGGTCGATTGTCTTGGGTCGCGCCATGGGGCCTCGTATCCGGTCTCATATGCGTGGTTTCAATCCAGCCGGATGGAATTAAACCACGCCCCGATGCGTTTCAACCCCGCCACGTGCTGTCGTATGTCGGGGCGGGTATGATATGACCGCGCATCGTGACGCGGGTGCGCGGGGAATATCTGGGGGGTGGCATGATTATCCGGGGCTACAACTTCTTTTGCGACATGACGCCGGACATGCAGTACCTGCGCAACCATGATGCGGTTGACAGCTTTATCGAACGCAACATGATCTTCATCCTGCCCGACCGCCTGCGCCGCTTTCGCAAGAACCTGTACCATGTCCGCCGCAACGCCGGGCCAAGCCACGAATATTCGCCCCTGTTCCGCGTGCGCAGCCAGTTGCGCTCCGACCCGATACCGGCGGGCTATGACGGGCCGTTCGACGTGTTCCCGTTCTATGCCAATGCCACGATGACCCGCACGCGGCACAAGGATTACTACGTCCTGTTCATCTTTCGCGACAAGATGTCGTGGACGCGCTTTCGCCAGATCGCGGGGGAATGACGCCCGGCCCGCCCCGTCGCGCCGGGGGCATGCTGCATTGCGGCATCCGCCCTATGCGAACCTGTTGCGGTATGGGATATACACCGGAACTGCATAAATACGGGCATGCCGCCACTGGCGCCGCATGCAATGGAGACAGGAGCATATGAAGGATCGTGTGGCACTGGCCATGGCGTCGATACTGATGATGGCCACCGGCGCGCCCGCGGCACTGGCGGTTCCCATGGGGACCACGGCCACGGCCACGGCGACGGCCCCGGCATCGGGCGCGGAGCAGGCCCCGGTGCTGCAGAAACTGCCGCCGTACCAGAACAAGGTGACGGAATATATCGACCGTTCCTCCATCCGGGTGCACGGCAGCCATGCCTCCGCCACGTTCGTGCAGGATTTCGATGACGAGATGATCAGCCACGGCCTGCCGTTCGCCTCCGTCCGGTTTTCGGTCCTGTACAACTGCGCCGCCAACACGTACCGCACCCTGTCCTATGCCACGTGGTCGGGCCATATGGGCAGGGGGCGCAAGCTGGCGGACGGGCCGGTGCCGCGCGGGGAAATGACGGTCGATCCCTCGCTGGAGGACGGTCGGCGCATTGCGTGCGGGCGCTGATCCGGGTTACCCACAGATTCGGGGATAGGCGCGCGGGTAACCGTGTGGATAAATCCGTCAGTAATGTGGAAAACGATGTGAAAACGCGGCGATCGCGCGGCGTGAAAGTGGGGAAAACACCATGGATAGCAGAATCGTCGCCGCCCTGTCCGATGCCCTTGCGCCCGCGCCGGGTGCGGCGCCCACTGTCGTCCCCACCAATGACGCCGCCCGCCGGGCACAGGCGCGCGACGTGCTGGAACGGCTGGAGAAATCCGGGTTCCAGGTGATCGCGGCCGATCCGGCGGCCACACAGGCGCGCCAGGCGCTGGCGCTGATCCGCATGGGGATCAACGACCTGTTCTCTGGCGAGGACCGGCGCCTGAAATATGCGTCGCTGTTTGTACTCTTTGTCGTGCTGCTGGTCCTGTACCTGCAACCTCTGGCTGTGCTGTTCGGGCTGCTGGCGATTGGTGTGGGCCTCTTTGTCATGTCGCTGGTCAGGAAAGAATAAGTATTCTTACAATATATCATGAATATATTGTAAAATATGCGCCCATTCCCCTGTATTTCCGTATGAAACCCTGGGTTGTTGTTTTTTGAATTCAGGATTGATGCAGATCAACGTAAGAAATTGCCCATAACCTAGACTTGCCAGGCATGGTAGGTGCAATGCCGTGTCTTGCGGGGGGAGCAGGGGACGGTTTTCTTGCGGGGGTGCCTTCGTCGGGTTCCTGTCGTGAATGGACAGACGCGGAATCGGATTGATGCTGATGATCGAACGCGCCAAAGATCGCAAACAGCCAAAGCCGCCGGACGCGGCCCTGTTTGATGATCCCACGCAGTTTGCGTGCGACATGCTCAAGGCGCTCGGGCCGCAGGCATTGCAGGTGGCCACGACGCGCGCGGGCTATTTCCTCAGTACCGGGGACTTCCGCCGCGCAATCGCATGGGTGCGCGTGCGCCGCATCCTGCGCGGCTGGCTTGACACCACGCCCCGCGGCGATGGCCTGCACTGAAGGGCGTTATCCTTCGGCAAGCGGTATTTTCAGGTGAAACGCGGGGCGGCGTGGTTCAGGGCGCGCCGTGGCCAAGCAGGTGCGTCAGCAGTGTAAAGAACCCGCCGCACAGGACGCTGCCCAATGCGATGACGGGGCCGATCCAGATATCACGCATGGCCTCGCGCACCCGGTACAGGGCGCGTTGCGTGCGGGGCGGGCGTGCGGTGGTGGAGTGCAGGCAGGAAATGGACATGGCGTGGCTTCCCGGGGCGGATCAGACGCCCCCAAAAACGACTTCGATGCGTAGGCGGTCGCGCCTGATGCCCCCGGCCGGGGCGCAAGTCAATGCGGAAAATGACAGGCGATCCCGATCATTTTCCCGCCCCATTCCATATTGGCGGAAAAGCGCCATGTCCCGCGGGTTCCCGCCCTGTCCCGATGGCGGGCATGCACCGCGCGCAGCCATCCGCCGCCCGCACGCCGGGCCGCGGAACCACACGGACCCTTTCCCCCGAATCGCAATCCCCCGGCCGGCGCGCGCCGCCTGATCCGTTTCGGCCATGGCGTGCATGAAAGCCACAGGTGTCATTATCTTACAAAAAAGCGATGGACTTTTGAGTATAAGATTCCTTTAGATGAAGGCGATCATCAATAAATCTTCAGACATTTTTCATAATTCTCCCTTTGTCCCCGTCATCAAGAGAGAAAATGACAGTTTATCCTTTCCCCTCCGCGCCTGTTTCCCGCTGTTTGCGTTCGTGGATGTTCCTGTTGCCGCTGGCTGGACTGGCGGGATGTGGCTATACCGATTCCCGCACCGCGCATCGTGCGCAGTTGACCATGATCGGCATGCGCGCCGACGAGGTGGAGTCGTGCGTGGGAATCCCGGACAAGGTCAAGGAACTGAGCCCCGGCATCCAGATTTTTGAATATAGCCGGACCCTGAACATTCCCTCGACGAACGATTCCACGTTCATCCCGCTACAGACGATCGTCAACCTGACGCAGACGGCGCTGGGCGGTGCGGGCAAGACCTGCATTGCCGATATCCGCATCGAAAATGGCGAGGTCACGGACCTGCATTACAGCGGCGATGACGACGAAATAGTCGGCACGGACGGCGTCTGTTCCATCGTGACGCGCGGCTGCATCCGCAAGCCCGTCACGTCGATGCGCCACGTCAAGGCCGGTATCTTTGGCCCGGTATCGGCATTCAGCGACCCCAAGACGCCCGACGTGACCCCATCCGCCACCGTCTCCACCACGCCCGCCACACCCACCACGCCCACGGTGGCCGCGACGCCTGCGACACCCGCCGCCCCGGCCGCCCCCACCGTCCCGGCCACTCCCGCTACACCCGCCACCCCGGCCATCCCGGCCGCGCCAACACAGTCGGCAACCTCGGCCTCCTCCAGCGTCTCAACATTCTCGGCCAAGCAATAAGCCCCGCTTCCTTGGCGCATGGAACATCCGGGCTCTGCCCGGACCCGGCAGGGAGCGCGCTCCCTGCACCCTGATCTGTTTAAAAGTTCTGGTTTCCAAAGGGTAATACCCTTTGGTGGGGGTTCGGGGGCAACGCCCCTGAGGCAGTCGTCGCATGGACCATCCGGGCGGCTTGCTCCGGACCCGGCAGGGATCACGATCCCTGCACCCTGATCTGTTTAAAAGTTCTGGTTTCCAAAGGGCAATGCCCTTTGGTGGGTGTTCGGGGGCAACGCCCCTGAGGCAGTCGGCACATGCCACACCCGGGCGGCTTGCTCCGGACCCGGCAGGGATCGCGATCCCTGCACCCTGATCTGTTTAAAAAGTTCTGGTTTCCAAAGGGCAATGCCCTTTGGCGGGGTGCAGGGGCAGCGCCCCTGTGTCCTGTTCCGTCAGGCCGCGCGGGCGATGTCCGGCGTTGCGTCGGACAGGGTCCAGCGGGTGTGGGCGGCGTGGTTGACCTGCAGGCTGAGGGTGACGGTGCCGCGGCGGCCGGCCCACAGTCCGGGCGACAGGCGGGCCATGCCGGTGGTCCAGCGCCATGTGCATCCGTCGCGTCCCTCGTCGGGGTGGAACGCGGGGGCGAGCAGCGGATGGTCCAGGCCCAGCGCCGCGCCGCCGCCGGTGTGGCTGTCGCCGATCCATGCCTCGTGCACCTGAACGCCAAGCGCGCGTACGTCGCCCCGTGCGTCGAGGCCGAGATATGCTGGCAGGAAGGTCGCGCTGTGCACGGTGACGGTGCGCGCGGTGGCGGGGAAGGCGAAGTGCGTCAGGCCGCCGGCCATGACGGGGTCCACGCGTCGCCCGTCCACCATCAGGTGCAGGCCCGCATCCTGCGCCGGACGCCATCCCATGTCATGCGCGCGCGCCAGCAGGCGTTCGCGCAGTTCGCGGATGACGGGGCCTTCCTGATGGAAGGGCAGGGCGTGCTTGTGGATCAGTCCGGGCGTGCGCTGCGGGTCGAGGCCCTCTGCCCCGATGGCGAATTCGTGGCGGTTGCCGACATCCATGAAGCTTTCGCTGCCAAGGCCCGAGGCCATGAGCACGTCATGGCTGTCGAGTTCGACATGCCAGTAGCGCACCTCCACCCGGTCGTCCTGCGTGATGCTGATGCCGTTGAGCAGCGTGCTGGCGGGAACGAACACGTCGGTGCCGTCACGCAGGGTCATGGCGATGGCATGTCCGGGCGACACCATGACGTCGCGCGTGGGGACGTTGGGGGCGATGGCGTGCGCGGTGATGCATACGGGCTGCGCGATGTAGCGGCGCCATGCGGGCATGCCAAGGCACAGGATGCGGCGATGGCCAAGCCAGCGGACGCGGCGGTGCGCGCCGGACGCGGTGACGACCTCGTCCCCAACGCGCAGGTCCTCCACCGCGACCTCGCCACGCGGGGTCAGCAGCAGCGTGCCTTCGGTAAAGCACGGCGTGCTCGGCACCGATGTGGCGGGCGTGAAATCGTTGCCGTTGCTGGTCGCGGTGATGGTGGAGGGCACGTCGTTGGACGTCGTATAGGTCGTATCCGTCAGGTAGGCGTAGGACGGGCCGGACTGGTTCGTGTCCACGACCTTGCCATTATCCATGTTGTTCGTCGTCTGGGGCGGCGAGTACAGGATCTGCCCGTCATGGGTGGAATACGGCGTCTGCTGCATGACCGTCGTCACGGTGCCGCCATCGGGACTCTGGAGCGTGGCATCGACAAAGCCGGTATTGACGCCGTTGTCATACACGCTGTTCAGTTCCAGCGTCTGGGTGCCGCTTCCGAACCCCTGGTCATAGACCGTCCCGCCCGAACCGGCGGACTCCTGCGCATTTTCGCTGTTATATTCAGAAAGCGTCTGGACTTGAAGGGTCGTGCTGCCATCGCTGTTGAGCGGCAGGGATGCGGGGGATGCGGTGGGATCATCCGAATTGTCGGCCGTGTCGATCAGGAAGACCTGGCTGCTGGTTTCGTTGCCGTCACTGTCCAGCGTAACCGTATATTTTGCATTCTGGTAATCAGTATACTTGTTCGCCATTTCTGCGAAGTCTCCGATATCGGGCGGATTGAAAAATAATTCCGCGACGGCCTGAAGGAACTATATCCAGCGTTTTTGATGCATCTTTTCTATTTTTTTGCTGAATAATGTCCCGAATGGTCTCTTTGACTTCGCTGGTTACATTATGAAATCCATTGTTGCAAACTATATCTGCCGACGGCTGTCCCGACTGTCCGGGGCGGTTGCCACGCGGCCGGCGCCCCCCTGGCGGGGTGCAGGGGCAGCGCCCCGCCAGGGGGGAGGACGCATCACGCCACGCGGCGGCCCGCCTGCGGCAGGTGCCAGTAGGCAGCAGGGGCGGCGTGGTCCAGATGCAGGCTGAATGTCACCCGTCCGGCGTGACCGGCCCACAGTCCGGGCGGCAGCGTCGCCATGCCGGTGGTCCAGCGCCAGTCGCATCCGTCGCGCCCCTCGTCGGGGTGGAAGGCGGCGGCCAGCAGGGGATGGTCCAGACCCAGCGTTGTCCCGCCCATCCATGCGCCGCGCACGTTCACGCCCAGCGCCCGCGCATCGGCCGGCCTCCCCACCGCCAGGTCGGCGGGGCGGAAGGTGGCGCTGTGCAGGGTGACGTGCCGTGCGGTGGCGGGGAAGGTGAAATGCACCAGCCCCCCGGCCGTGACCGGCGCAATGCGGCGGCCGTCCACCACCAGATGCAGGTCGGCCGCATCCGTCAGGCCCCAGCCAAGGGCGCGCGCACGTGCCAGCAGGCGCGCGCGGACGGTGGCGACCACCGCACCGGCGTCGTGAAACGGCAGGGCATAGTCCGCCAGCGTGGCGGCCGTGCGTTCGGGGTCCAGTCCCGCCGCGCCGATGGCAAGGTCATGGCGGTTGCCGATATCCATGAAGCTTTCGCTGCGCAGTCCGGCGGACAGCAGCACGTCATGGCTGTCGAGTTCGACATGCCAGTAATGGGCCTGCACCCGGTCGTCCTGCGTGATGGTCGCGCCGTTGACCAGCACGCTTGCGGGCACGAACACGTCCGCCCCCGCCACATCCAGCGCAATGGCGTGGCCCGGCGACACCACGATGTCACGCGCGGACACGCCCGGCGCGATGGCGTGTGCGCCGATGCGCACCGGCAGGACGGTATGGCGCAGGTGGGCGGGGACGCTGCGGCAGGCGATGCGGCGATGGCCGATCCAGCGGATGCGGCGGTGCGCGCCGGACGCGGTCACGACCTCGTCCCCCGCGCGCAGGTCCTCCACCGCGACATCGCCGCGCGGCGTCAGGATGGGCGTGCCCGTGGTGAAGCACGGGACATCCGCCGCGGTGGCGGCGGGGGTGAAGTCGTTGCCGTTGCTGCTGGCGGTCACGGTGGAGGGGACGTCCTCCATCGGGGTTGCGGCCGTGTTCGTGAAATAGAGGTACGCCCCGCCCGTCCCGCTGCTTTCGGTCTGCGCCACCTGTCCGTTGACCGTGTCATCGATGCTCTGCGACGGGGCGTACAGGAACACGCCGTCGCTGGTGGAATAGGGGGTCTGCTGCAGCAGGGCGGTTTCCTGCCCGCCATTGGCGCCGGTGGTCGTCGCCGTGACAAAGCCGGTATTGACGCCGTTTTCATACAGGCTGTTGAGCGTCATGGTGTTCGTCCCGTTGGTGAAACCGGGATCGGGCGTGTTCGGGCCATCGCTGTTGACCGAATTGATGTTGTCCACGGAAAAGACCGGGTTGCCATCGCCATCGGTGGTGGTGTTCTGCGCCGCAAAGATCTGCGAACTGCTGACATAACCATTGCTGTTGGTCGTCAGCGTGTAACTCTTGTTACTGTAGTCGGTATATTCCTGTGTCATTACCCATGAAGCCATGTGTCAGGAGGCGGCCTTTCCGGCCCCTTCATGGCGAAACGGGCATGAAACCAGAGACGTGGAACGACCGGCGGTCATGGGACCCGTGCGAGTCCCGTCATCTGTTATAACAGATACATTACGAGACGTTATGTTACAAACTATTTGGCAACCTTCTGGCGCAGGCCGGGTGTGCGTCGCTGCGATGGCGGCCACGGGGCCACGCGCCCCCTTGCGGCCTGGTCGCCGATCCCTGATAAAGGGGACTGAATCTGTCCCCTTGCCGCGATCCGTCCCGGTGCGGCATGCGGGGGCGGCCACCGCAGTACAGGAACCTGTATGACCCCCATTGTGCTGGCCCTGATCGGAACGGGGGCGATTGCCGTTCTGCTGGTGCTGATCGTGGTGGGGCGGGTGCACCCGTTCCTCGCGCTGCTGCTGGTGGCGACCGCCGTCGCCCTGCTGACGGGCACGCCGGTCGCGCATCTGGCCGAAGCAGTACAGGGCGGGCTGGGCCGGACCATCGGGCATATCGCCATCATCGTCGCACTGGGCGCGATGATCGGGCGGATGGTGGACCTGTCGGGCGGGGCGCAGGCGGTGGCGCGCGCGCTGGTGCGGCGCGCGGGGGCGACGCATGTGCCGCTGGCGATCGTGATCGCGGCCTTTGGCGTCGGCATCCCCGTGTTTTTCGAGGTCGGGGTCATCATGCTCATGCCCCTTGTCTATGGCATGGCGCGCCAGACCGGGCGCGTGCCCGCCGTGTTCGCCGTGCCGATGGCGGTGACGATGCTGACGGTGCATGCGCTGCTGCCGCCGCATCCGGGTGCGGTGGCCGTGGGCGGCGCGCTGGGCGTGGGGGCGGGGCGGGTGCTGATGCTGGGCCTGCCGCTGGCGGCGTTTTCGGTGGCGCTGACCTATGTCCTGTCGCGCCCGGTCATGGCCCGTCCCCTTGGCTGCGCGCCCGAGATCCGCGCCATCGTGGACGAAGCGGGCGAGACCGCAGGCCCCGAACAGGGCAGTCCCGCCGATGCGCGCCTGATCGCCGCGGTGCATGCACGCCCGGTCCATCCGGGGGAAATCGCGCTGGTGATCGGCCTGCCGGTCGTGCTGATGATCGCGGGTACGCTGGCGTCGGACATGATGGCGGCGGGGATTGCGCGCTCCGTCATCGCGTTCGCGGGGATCACGTATGTGGCGCTGGGCATCGACGTGGTGCTGTGCGCGTGGCTGCTGGGGCTGCGGCGTGGCATGGCGCTGTCCACCGTGTCGGACGTGCTGGCGGCGGCATTGCCGTCCACCGCCGGGATCATCCTGATTACCGGCGCAGGCGGCGCGTTCGCGCAGGTTCTGGTGCAGAGCGGCGTCGGAGACGCGCTGGGCGGGATGCTGTCATCGGCGGGCCTGCCGGTGCTGGCGCTGTGTTTCGTCATGACCATGATCCTGCGTGTGGCGCAGGGGCCGACGACGGTGGCGCTGATGGCGACGGCGGGCATTGTCGGGCCGCTGGTGGCCCGCCTGCACCTGGACCAGACGCACCTTGCGCTGCTGGCGCTGGCGATGGGGGCGGGGGGCATGGCGCTGTCGCATGTCAATGACGCGGGGTTCTGGATCGTCACCCGCATGGCGGGACTGGGCGTGGGGGAGGGGCTGTCAAGCTGGACCGTCATGACCGGGATCGCGGCGCTGACCGCCTTTGCGGGCACGGCGCTGATGTGGGCGGTGCTGTAGCAGGCACGCGGCGCGCGGTGATCGCCATGCTGCTGTGCGCCTCTACGGTGGTGCTGGGGCACAGGTTCGGCCCGTGCACGATCGCGCGGGCGTGGCGCCTGCGGGGCGGGCTGTAGGGGCCGGTTACAGCCGGACGATCATGTGCCGCCGCCATAGCCCCCAGACCGGGACGAAACACGCCGCGCAGAACCCCAGCGCAAAGACCAGCGACGTGAACATGCCCGACCCGGCCCCATGGCAGACCACGCGGTACAGCCAGTCGGACAGCGAGGCCGCCCCCGCCCCCGGCGCGGGCAGCATCATCAGCGTCTTGGCCAGGAAGCCGGAAAAGAGGAACGCCACCAGTGCATTCATGCCAAAGATCCGCAGCACCAGCAGGATGCGTCCCATCACGGCGGAGCGGTCCTGCACGCGCGCCATGTCGAACACGAAATGGAACAGCGCCAGCACGCACATGCTGACCCCGCCGGTCCACAGCACGAAGGAGCTGCTCCACAACGACTTGTTGATCGGAAAGACGCTGCCCCACACGGCCCCCAGCACCAGCAGCGCCACCCCCAGCGCGGGAAGCCTGCGCGGGTGCGACGCCGCCGCCCCGCCGCGCAGCATCCGCCCCGCAATGACGCCAAGCATGGTGGTCGCGATGGCGGGCAGGGTGCTCAGCGCGCCTTCGGGATCCCACCCGTCCTCATACAGCCGCCCCATGTGCAGCCAGTGCAGCGACCATGTGCTGATGCCGCGGTCCAGCCACGCGCCAAGGTTCATCCGCGCATCGAACAGCGGAAAGTCCCGCCCCGGCAGCCCCGCATGCGGGATCGGGACATAGCGCAGGGCAAGCCAGTATCCCACAAGGATCGCCCCGATTGCGACCGGCAGCAGGCGGCGCGCCGGCACCCAGACACAGAACATCCCCACCGCGAGGTAACACACCGCAATGCGCGTCAGCACGCCATACAGGCGCAGGTGGGTGATGTGGAAATACGGATACGCGCTGAGCAGGAGTTTCAGCGCGAACAGCAGCGCCGCGCGGCGGAAGATCTGCCGCGACAGCATGCCACGGTCGGCGCCCTGTGCGATGCGCCGGTCCAGCGACAGCGGGATCGCGCACCCCATCAGGAACAGGAAGGACGGGAACACAAGGTCCGCCAGCGTGCAGCCATTCCACGCCGCATGGCGCAGCATGGGATAGACCTGGTCCCAGTCGCCGGGATTGTTGACCAGGATCATCACCGCCACCGTCGCACCGCGCAGGGCGTCAATGGAAATGACCCGCGTCGATGCGCCGCGCGCCGCGCCGGGCGATGTTGCGGTGGGCGATGTCGCGGTGGGGGCGGCCTGCGTCACGGCCACAGGCACGGCGGGATGCCACCGGCAGGGGGAACGCCTGTCATGACCGTGTCTCCTTCGCTCATGGCGCCCCCGCCGTCCGGGCGGCCCCGGAGGGTGTTTCACAAACCCTCCGGCCCCGTAACGATTCTGTCCATGTCAAAAATAGCCGCGCGCGATAGATTGAGGTTAAGCGCGCCGGATACCATTCCCCTGTCAGGTCAGTCCCCGGGGATGTGGCCCTTTGGGAACCGGTCATTCGGAATGGGGGGATGCGATCGGGATTCCTGTCGAGGGTGGGCGTGCGGGTGTTTTGTGCGGCAGTTCCCGGGGGCTTTGCCCCCGGACCCCCACCAAAGGGTATTACCCTTTGGAAACCAGTTATTTTAAGTGGACCGGGTGGTATCCCTAATCATGTTTCATGAACAGTCGGATATCAAACCCCGTGCCCTTTTTTGAAATTGTGACCTTGGGGCATAGATTTGTATTTGTTGTAATGTAATTGCTGAAATCCATGACATATGAATTGCCAGAAATATAAAATACAAAGCCCCTGACCGTATTCAATATGGTCTTTTTATCATCGGCGCCCATGAAGGCGCGCAGGATACCCAACGTGTCAGGCACAGCCTTGCCATCCCTGAGTATGGTAATTTCGTCAATGGCGATCGCTTCTATATAGAAGGCATCTGCATAATCCCCGAAAAACGAAGCCAGGATATTTCTGATCTCCACTGTAATGGCCTCCATATCTTGCAATTCAAATACATCAAATATCCCGCCCCGGACCATTATGGTTCATAGATAAGAAATATTCTGTAAGTATTCATAATATCCCGACCCGCCGGGTTCGGCGCAGGCCGCCCGGGTGTCTCATGTGCCGACGGCCTTGCGTATGGGGCCAACGCAGGGGCGCTGCCCCTACACCCCGCCAAAGGTCGCGGACCTTTGGAAACCATGACTTTTAACGGATCAGGGTGCAGGGAGCGCGCTCCCTGCCGGGTCCGGGCGGCGCCCGGGTGTCTCATGCGCCGACGGTTTTGCGTGTGGGGCCAACGCAGGGGCGCCGCCCCTGCACCCCGCCAAAGGTCGTGGACCTTTGGAAACCATGACTTTTAACGGATCAGGGTGCAGGGAGCACACTCCCTGCCGGGTCCGGGCGGCGCCCGGGTGTGCCATGTGCCGACGGTTTTGCGTATGGGGCCAACGCAGGGGCGCCGCCCCTGCACCCCGCCAAAGGTCGCGGACCTTTGGAAACCATGACTTTTAATGAATCAGGGTGCAGGGAGCACGCTCCCTGCCGGGTCCGGGCGGCGCCCGGGTGTCTCATGTGCCGATGGCCTTGCGTATGGGGGTGTCAGGCTTTTTTCACGAACTCGGACTTCAGGTTCATGGCGCCGATGCCGGGGATCTTGCAGGCGATGTTGTGGCCGTCCGCGCCATCGGTCAGGCGGATGTTGCGGACCTTTGTGCCGCCTTTGATGACGGAGGACGCGCCCTTGACCTTCAGGTCCTTCAGTACGGTCACGCTGTCGCCGTTCGCCAGGGGGGTGCCGTTGGCGTCGTGCACCGCGTCATCCGCGGCGGCGGCGGTGTCGGCGGGTTCGGCCTGCGGGTTCCATTCATGGCCACATTCGGGGCAGATCCACAGGCTGCCATCGGGATAGGCATGGGCGCAGCCACATTGCGGGCATCTGGGGTCGGTGCTCATCTGGGGTTCCTTGGTCCTTGGTGGGGCGGCAGGCTTAGCACAAACGCGCGCCCCGCGCCGCCCGTCCGGTGCGGGCGGGCCGTTTTGGCGCATGTTTTTCCACAATATTATCAAACATGATGGAATTGGAAAAACACCCGTCCCGGGTGCTTGACCCCGGGCGGCGAAGACGGGCACCAAGGTGATCGCCCACGCCCCCTGCGCGTTAAGAGAGGTCTCGCGCTGACCCTGTGCGGGGTGGATGCGCAACGGCAGGAAGGAACAACAGATGTACAAGGCCATGATTGTGGCGACGGTTTTCGGCGCGGCGCTGTCCGGGGCGATGGTGTTCGGCGGTTCCATGGGGACCTGCGCGGCGCAGACGGTGCTCGATGGCAGCGCGGCGCACGTCCCCGGCGCGGACGAGGCGATGAAGAAGGTCGCCGCCACCCTGCCGCACCCGCAGGACGCCCGTTTCCGCCACCTTGCGGCGCACAGCGTCGATGGCGCGGGCGTGGTGTGCGGCGAGGTCGCCGAAAGCGCGGCGCACAACGCCCATTTCGCGCAGTTCGGGTATGTCACCGGGCATGATGACCCGATCGTGTTCGCCAACCGTCCCCTGCCCGCCGTCATTCCCTTTGGCGAGGTGAACGGCTGGATCAATGACAGCGTCAACCTGGAGGACCTGGAGGAAATGGGTTGCGCGCCAAAGGGCAGCTACCATGCATATAGCGAGAAGCTGAACGCGATGATGAACCGGCGCAAGCAGTATGGCGTCAACTGACGCCCCCCACCGGCGCGGGCCATGACGCGACCATGACGGGGGCGGACATCGCGGCGGACATGGTGGGCTTTGCCGGGTCCGTGGTGATCGTGGTGCAGTATTACCGCAGCCTGCGCGGGCGGATCGACACGGCGGGCGTGGGCTATCCGCTGGGGAACCTGTGCGGCAGCCTGATGGTGATGGCCTCGCTGTGCGTGCATTTCAACATGCCGTCACTGTGCATCGAACTGTTCTGGAGCGGCGTTAGCCTGTATGGCGTCATCGCCGCGCTGTGGCGCCGGTCGCGCAGATAGGGCACGGGCGGGTTGTGGCGGGCAGGGTTGTGGTTGGCGCTGGCAGTCGGTACAGTTGGCTCTACCGCAAACACGATGCCGGGCCTGCCTGTCGCGACCATGACGGGCATTGCGCCGGACCGCAGGGAGACTGCCGGGGAACCGCGCCACGGTGCAAGATGCGCGCGTGCGCCATGGCATCGACACGAAAGGACACGACATGGCTGAAGTAACCCAACAGATGATAGGCCGTGACGTCATCGCATCCGCGGGTGGCCGCGTCGGCACGCTGAGCGCGGTGCCGGGCGACGGCACGATCCAGGTGACGGTCGATGGCCCCGCCGAAAGCATGTTCGAAATCCCGGCCGACTGGGTCGCGTCCACCGACAACAACCGCCTTGTGCTGAGCCATACGATCGAGGACGTGCAGTACTATACCCCCGCGCACTGAGGCCGGGCCGCCATGGCGCAGGAGGAGGCAGCCCCACGCCACGCCCGCATGACGGACGCGCGCGTGGGATGTGGCGCGCTGGTGCGTCGTGGCGACGGGCGCATCCTGCTGGTCCGCCGCCGCCGCCCGCCAGAGGCCGGGCACTGGGGCCTGCCGGGGGGCAAGGTGGACTGGATGGAAACGGTCGAACACGCCGTCCGGCGGGAGGTGGCGGAGGAAACCGGGCTGGTGATCCGCCTGACGCGCCTGTTGTGCGTGGTGGACCACATCACCCCCGCCACCGCGCGGGAGGATGCGTCCCACTGGGTCGCGCCCGTCTATCTCGCAACACCCATCACCTCGGCCCGCGCGCTGCTGTGTGAGCCCGAGGCCCTGTCCGCCGTGCGCTGGTTCGAACCCGACGACCTGCCGACACCCCTGACACTTGCCACCCGCGTCGCCCTGCGCGCACTGGCCGATGCCCCCGCGTGAGGGGGGCGGCGCGTGGAACACCCGGGCGGCTTGCTCCGGACCCGGCAGGGATCGCGCTCCCTGCACCCTGATTCGTTTAAAAGTACTGGTTTCCAAAGGGTAATACCCTTTGGTGAGGGTTCGGGGGCAACGCCCCAGAGGATGTCGGCGCATGGAACATCCGGGCTCTGCCCGGACCCGGCAGGGAGCGCGCTCCCTGCACCCTGATTCGTTTAAAAGTACTGGTTTCCAAAGGGCAATGCCCTTTGGTGGGGGTTCGGGGGCAAAGCCCCTGAGGGCGTGCGACGGCGGTCCCTCATTCCGGCGGGGGCACGAACGGCGGTGGTTTGGGGCGTGTGGCGTTTTTGCGTGCGCGCACGACGGCGGTGTCGAGGGCGGAGAGGAAGCTGGAGCGGTCGGTGCGGGAAAAGCTGCGTCCGCCCTGCATGATGGCCCCGGTGGAGCGCAGGTCGTCCATCAGGTTCCGCACGGCGAGCGCCATGCCGATGGCGTTTTCGTCCAGCACCCGCCCCCGTGGGTCGAGCACGCAGGCCCCATGGGCGACGCAGCGCGCGGCCAGCGGGATATCGGCGGAGATCACGATGTCATGCGCGCGGGCATGTTCGGCGATCCAGTCATCCGCGACATCCATCCCCTGTGTCACGACCACCCGTTCGATCAGGGGGGAGGGCGGGACGGCGATCATGCGGTTTGCGACGACGAACGTGTGCACCCCGTGGCGCAGGGCCACGCGATAGGTTTCGTCGCGCACGGGGCAGGCATCGGCGTCGATGAAGATGCGGGTCATCCCCGTGTTCTAGGCCCCCCGCCCCGCCGCAGGCAAGACCCGCGGCCAGATCCCCGCAGTGCGGTGCAAAAGAGGAGTATTACATGAAACTATTGATATATTCTTGCAATATGTAACGCGGCACGGCGTAATTGTAGCATTGCGAAGATAGCTATGATAGGTTCGACCCGATAAATGACCGATCGGTCAGGGAAAGACGGGATAGGGTTTCGTGACGGCTGAACTTTCTGGCAACAATATCATGGATACGCTGGAGACGCTGCTCCAGGCGCGGAACATGGATGAACTTGCCACGAGGTTTCAGAAGGCGGTCAGTGAACTGGGCGATTTTTACTGCGTGATGGGCACGATGCCCAAATACCGCCCCGGTGGCCTGCGGCCCGTGCTGACGACCTATCCGCGCACATGGATCCGCCATTACCTTGGCAATAATTACGGCCGGGTGGACCCGCTTCTGCGGCGTGCATTGCGCAGCATGTCCGGGTTTGAATGGCGGTCGTGCGACCCGATCAGCGGCCCGGCGATCGCGCTGACGCATGATATCTTCGACCTTGGGCTGCGCAACGGCTTTGCCGTGCCGATCCACGGGCCGGATGCGTCCGTGTTCTATGCCAGTTTCGGGCAGAAACAGTCCGCCCCCACATTCCCGCTGCGCACGCGCATGGCGCTGTCGATGCTGGTGTCGCAATATTACGAACGTTTCCAGCAACTGAACGCCGCAAAGGCCGCACAGGCCGAAGAAGGCACGCCCGACCTGCTGACCCCGCGTGAGTGTGAATGCCTGACATGGGTGGCGCATGGGAAAACGTCAGGCGATATTGGCGATATCCTGATGCTGAATGAAAATACCGTCAATTTTCACCTGAAGAACGCACAGCGCAAGCTGCAATGCCCCAACCGCATCAGCACCGTCATCCGCGCCCTGGCCCTTGGCCTCATCAGCGTGTGAGATGTCCCTGAGGGCGTTGCGTTTGCCGCACCCGGGCTCTGCCCGGACCCGGCAGGGAGCGCGCTCCCTGCACCCTGATTCATTAAAAGTCACGGTTTCCAAAGGGCAATGCCCTTTGGTGGGGGTTCGGGGGCGAAGCCCCTGAGGCAGTCGGCACATGTCACAGCCGGGCTCTGCCCGGACCCGGCAGGGATCACGATCCCTGCACCCTGATTCATTTAAAAGTCATGGTTTCCAAAGGGCAATGCCCTTTGGTGGGGGTTCGGGGGCAAAGCCCCTGAGACACAGACGCCCCCTTCACACCCCGGCGTCATCCCCTACGCGGGCCTGCATGTCGCGTGCGACGCGGCAGGCGGCGAGGTCCCATGCCGCGCACCCCACGGACTTGAAGAACACGGGCCGCGTCGGGTCCGGCGGCGTGTCGAGCGCCTGCGCCAGTGCGCGCACATCCGTCCATGGCACCCCGGCCTGCAGGATGTCCCCGGCCTCCGACGGGGCGCCGACGGGGTCATCGACATAGACCTGGCTGGCGCGCACGACGGGCGGGGTGATTTCGGCCATGTCGGGGCGATAGGCCCCCACCCCGATCACCAGGCGGCGCGGGTCCGCCGGTCCGTCATAAACGGGCGTGGTGCTGGAGGTCGTGGTGATGACGACATCGAACGGCCCGTCTTCGGCCAGTTCGGGGCGCAGGGTCAGGCGGTCGGTGGCGTACTGGGTGCAGAACCGCGCGACACGTTCGGGCGTGCGGCCGCGGATCGCGACCTCGATGGCGGGATGCAGCGCGGCCAGTGCCTCCACATGCGCCAGGGCCTGCGTGCCGGTGCCGATCACCAGCACGCGGCGCACATGGCCGTGGATGAAGGTGCGGATCGCCAGCATGCTGATGGCCGATGTGCGGCGCATCGTGACCGTCGGCCCGTCCAGCCCGAACAGGAACCGCCCGTCATGCGCGTCGGCGCAGGTGACGATCCCCTGCACCGTGGGCAGGTGCAGCGCCGCGTTCGCGCCAAAGATCGTCAGCACCTTTGCCGCGACCAGGTCCACGCCCACGGTGGGCATGCACATCAGCACGCCGCCCCTGTCATGGGTGGGGATGGTGGTGCGTTCGGGGCACGCGATGGCGCCGCCCGCGTAATCGCGCACCGTGCGCGCCAGCATGTCCACCAGCGCCGGGAACGGCAGCAGCGCCTGCGTCTGCGTCGCGCAGTAATGTTTCATCGGGATCGTGCTTTCCGTATCAGTTACGCAATCAATCCCGATTGCACCGCCCCGTCACCCCGCCGTCAAGGGGCCGTCAGGCCATACGGGCGTTTTCGGGCGCGGCCGTTTTAAAAAACGCGGCACCCGAAGCCTTCAGATCACGCTCAACACCCCGCCATCGACGCGCACCGACGCCCCCGTGGTGGCCGACGCCAGCGGGGAGGCGAGGTAGACGACCATGTTCGCCACCTCCTCCACGGTTGCGGCGCGGCGGATGATGGAGGAGGGGCGATGCTCCATCACGAATTCGGCGGCGACTTCCTCCAGCGTCTTTCCGGTTTTTTCCTGCTCCGGCCGCAGCATTTCCGCAAGCCCTTCCGAAAGCGTCGGCCCCGGCAGGACCGAATTGACCGTCACGTTCGTCCCGGCCATGCGTTCGGCCAGTCCCCGCGCCACGGCCACCTGCGCCGTCTTGCTGAAGCCGTAATGGATCATCTCCACCGGGATGTTCAGCGCGGATTCAGAGGAGATGAACACAACCCGCCCCCAGTCACGTTCGCGCATGCCCGGCAGGTACGCGCGCGACAGGCGCACGCCCGACATGACGTTGACCTCGAAAAAGCGGGTCCAGTCCTCGTCCGGGGTGTCAAAGAAATCGCGCGGTTCGAAAATGCCAAGGTTGTTGATCAGGATATCGCATGACGGGTGCGCCGCCACCAGGGCCGCGCACCCGTCCGCCGTGCCAAGGTCCCCCACAAAGCCGACCGCCGTCCCGCCTGCCTGCGCAATGGTGGCGACCGCCCGGTCAACGGCCGGTGCCCTGCGGCCGTTGACCACCACGCGCGCACCGCATCCCGCCAGGCCCGTGGCGATGGCAAGCCCGATGCCGCCGGTCGATCCGGTCACAATGGCCGTGCGGCCCGCAAGGTCGATCTTCATGGTTCAGGTCCCTGTCATGATGTTGCATCCGTACGGCCACAGCGTACACCACCCGCCCCGTCCCGCGCCACCTGGCACACGCGGGCGTGAACGACATGTGGCCGCGCAGGCGTCAGCGGAACACCAGCCCACCGTCGATCAGCACCGACTGCCCCGTCATGTAATCGGAATCCGGCCCCGCCAGCCACGCGACAAAGCCCGCGACGTCGTCCGGCGTTTCCGCCCGGCCCAGCGTGATGCCCTCCACATATTTCTTGTAGGTCGCACCGATGGGCGCGCCGGTTTCCTCGGCCATGCGGCGGTCGATTTCCACCCACATGTCCGTGCCCACCACGCCGGGGCAGTAGGCGTTGACCGTGATGCCATAGGGCGCAAGTTCCTTCGCCGCCGCCTGCGTCAGGCCGCGCACCGCGAACTTCGTCGCGCTATAGACCCCCAGCAGGGCATAGCCATCATGCCCGGCAATCGAACAGGCATTGATGATCTTGCCCTTGTGCCCCTGTTTCCTGAACGCCTCCGCCGCGGCCTGAATCCCCCACAGCGTGCCATCGACGTTGATGCGGAAGATGCGGCCCATGTCGTCGGGCGTCACATCCAAAAGCGCCTTGACCTGCGCCACGCCCGCATTGTTGACCATGACGTCAACATCGCCCAACTGCTCCATCGCCTGCGTGACGATGGCAAAGACCTGTTCGCGCACGCTGATGTCCGCCGTCAGCGCAATGGCCCGGCGGCCCAGCGCCGTGATCTCGCCCCGCACCTGCGCCAGGCGGTCGGCGTTCATATCCACCAGCGCCACATCCGCGCCCTCCCGCGCCAGACGCAGCGCAATGCCACGCCCGATGCCCTGTGCCGCACCCGTCACGACTGCCACTTTCCCAACAAGAGACATGAACGATGTTCTTTCTTTTCTGTCCCGGCGGTGCAGGATGCACCACGGCGCAGGCACTAACGCAGCGTGCGGGGGAAAAGCCTGTGTCTTCCGTTATTTGTGATGCCGCCCCTCAGGGGCGTTGCCCCAAGACCCCCACCAAAGGGCATTGCCCTTTGGAAACCATGACTTTTAAACGGATCAGGGTGCAGGGAGCGCGATCCCTGCCGGGTCCGGAGCAAGCCGCCCGGGTATTGCGTGCGCCTGTATCCTCAGGGGCTTTGCCCCCGAGACCCCCACCAAAGGGCATTGCCCTTTGGAAACCATGACTTTTAAATGAATCAGGGTGCAGGGATCGTGATCCCTGCCGGGTCCGGGCAGAGCCCGGATGGTGCGTGTGCCGACTGCCTCAGGGGCTTTGCCCCCGAACCCCACCAACGGATCAGGGGTTGCGGCTTTTCCATGCCATGACGGCCAGTTCCATTTCCGCGCGGCTTTCTTGCGACTGGCTGTCCACGTTTTCTTCGTCCAGATACTGGTTGAATCCGGAACAGAATATGTTTTCCGCGTGGCTGCGTGCTTCCTCGACATTCCCGCCATCCTGCGCAATGCGCGCCAGGACGTTGTGGACGGTCATGGTCCCGGCTTCCGCTGCCCTGTCATAGACACTGGGCGGGGGTCTGGTGCCCTTTCCGGTCGCGACATCATCCACCAGCGTCCGAAGCATCTTCATGGCTGAAGCCGTCGATCCCGCCGGGGGGGTGTCTGTCGCCAGGCTGCTTTCGATTTCCTGCCTTTCGCAGGCATCGGCCGTCATGTGCGGCGTGACCTGAGGGATTTCATGCGGGCCGGGCCGTTCTGCATCCTGATGCGGCGCAGGCACCTGATCCTGCGCGTCATCGGCCTGTGCCTGCGTTCGGGGATCGCTTCTTGCCACGGGAATTCCCCACATGACACAGAGGATATCCGTGATGAGCAGCAGGCCACCTGTCACATGGCTTCCCGTGTCGATCAGGTGGATTGAATAAATGCCGACCAGCACGCTGAGTATCAATAACATGGTGTAGGCTCGTCATTCCGATGCGGCATGGGTCCGGAACAGGGGGGCGTTTTACCAGACTGGCGCGCAAGAAAATGCCGGCTGTTCCTGCCTGTATCGTGCGCAACCAGAAAGTAATTGCCGCTCTTGTTCGTCGAAATGTTACCCCACAACACCGTGCCGGTCTACCCTGCGCGTCTTTCCAGCCTCCGCAACACCGGCAGCAGCAGGACGATCCCGCCCGCGCCACAGGCGGCCAGCAGCGTGAAACCCCGGAACAGGGCATGGAACGTGGACAGGCTTTCGGGGATCGGGGTTGCGGCATGCAGGCGGCCAATGCCCATCGCGTTCGCCAGCACGCTGCCGCCATACATCGCAAGGCCCGTTGAGATGTAATAGACGGCCACGGACATGGTGCGCATGCGCGCCGGCAGGTAGGTCGTGACGACCGACAGGCCAAGGCCGTTCATGATAAGCCCCGCGACCGACAGCGCGGCATAGGCCCCGAACATCCCCCACGGTGCGCGCAGTCCCGGCGCCCCGCCCGCCGTATCAAGGCACAGGACCAGGAAGCCGATGACGATGAAGACCGAACCGCAGGCATATTTGACCGAAAGCGCAACCGTGCCGAACCTCGCATCCACAAGGCGGTAGAGCACGACGAACACCGGCCCGAGCAGCATGGTCAGCCCGGCATTGATGGCGACGATCTGCGGCGCGTCAAGTTCGAACAGTGTCACCCCCGCCACGCTGAACTGCCGGTTCAGGTCATGCAGCGCATAAAGGACGAAGGTCGATGTCGTCTGTTCGTCGAACATGCCATAGAACATCGCCTCCGCAACCAGGATCAGGCAGATCGCGATGCCCGGGCGCTCCGCCGGGGTGGCGTTGCGCCATGCCCATGCCCAGAACACGGGAATGGCCGACGTGACAAGCCAGAAGATCCAGTGCCCCCCCGCCGGGAAGTTCAGCACAACCCAGTAGGACACGATGGCCAGGCCGGTTTCCGCCACCGCCCGGGGGACGGCCCGCGCCGTGCCGCCGGACGCCACGCCCGCCAGTGCCCGCCGGTTCAGCAGCGCGGCCGCAGCCCCCATGAACAGCCCCGCGGCACAGGCCCCGAACGCCAGCGCATAGCCATGGCGCCTGCCGATCCATGGCACGAGGAGGAATGAAAACATCGCCCCAAGGTTCACGGCAAAGGTGTACAGGGTCGCAAGCCCGTCGGCGGATCGCCCCCCGCCCGCGTGGCGCAGGATCAGTACGGCCATGTTCGTCCGTGTCAGGCCGTTCGTCACCGCGACGGCCGCCGCCGCCGGCAGGAACAGCACGGGCCACATGACCGAAAGGCCCAGCAGGACCAGCGCCATGAACTGGATCGCGCAGCCATAAAGGACGGTCCGCGCCGGGCCCAGCACCACACCCCCCAGGCGGCTGCCCAGAAGCGTGCTGACCAGCGCCAGCGCATTGAAACTGCCGACGAACAGGTTGGCCCGCGGCGCGGCAAGCCCCCGCACATCCAGCAGGTAGACCAGAAGGATGCTGAGCATGCCGTAGAAACTGAACCGCTCGGTCGCCTCCAGGAACAGCGCCACCCCCAGCCCGGACCGCCGCGCGGGTGCGGCGGGCGCGCCCCTGTCGTGTGTGTTCGCGGTCATGTCAGAATGACGCGTGCACGGATCCGAAGAACTGCCGGGGCGCGCCTATGAACAGCGTGGGCGAGTCGCCGGACATCGGGTAGCCGAACAGGCCCATGCCGCCGACATAGGTGGTGTTGAAAAGATTGTAGATGTTGAAATTAACACCGAAATTTTTCATGAACCCGATCGATCCGAAATTATAGGATGCCGACACCCCGGCCAGCCAGTATGGCGCGACATGGGTGTCATTGACATAGGAAAGCGGGCGCGAACCGGTATAAGTCGCGTTGAAGCCCACCCGGGCCTGATGGTAGGTGTAGGACAGGCTGGTCTTGTACATCCAGCTTGGGTATCCGACCTGCTTTTTCCCCTTGAGGTTATAATAGGTGCCTTCATATTCGACGCCACCGCCATATTGTTCCTTGGCGTAGCTCATGCTGTTGAAGAACTCGAGCCCCCGGACCGGACGTAGCGTCAGGGTCGCGTCCACGCCGGTCATCGTCTCCTTGCCCGTGTTGACGAAGGAACTGATGGGGTCGGTCGGGGTTCCGGTCGTGATATTTTCCAGCCGGTTGTAATAATCGACGTGGTAGGCGTCGGCCTGCGCGGAAATCCTTTCGCCATTATAACGATATCCCCCCAGGTAGGTCCATGTGCGTTCCGGGCGTATCCGGGTCTTGACGGACTGGAATTCGGACTGGTTTTCGACGGACCATGCGCCGTCCGCCATCAGGAACGGGTTGTAAGTATAGGCGCGCATGTTTTCCGCGATGTCGATATAGAATTCATGATGCGCAAGGAAATGATAATCCAGCGCAACATGCGGCAGAAAGGCGCTGGCCGCCGTCAGGCTGCCACGGGGGAGTTCGGACTGCCCCGTCAGGGACTGGTTGTTATAAACGGCGCCACCATGCGTCGTGGCGATCAACGACCGGAAACCCGCACTGATCTGGAGGTTGGGCAGGATGTCGTAGGTATCTTGCAGGTGGAACTGGAACGTATTGGTATTGAAGGAATCCGAAAACCACGTCGCATAGGGATTGAGGAAAGGCCCCAGCGCATTGCGCGGCGTCCCCTGCCCGAGGGCTGGCTGGCTGTAGAGTTCGGCCGGGAACCAGTAGGAGTTGTTTTCATACCACACGCCTGTATCTATGTGATTTCTGGCGATGGTATAGCGAAAGGACTGCGTAAATCCGATCCTGCGGATGCCCTGGTGGCTGACGAGTTGGGAAAACGGTGCGCCAGTCGGGGACGGGAATGTCGGGCTGGCCTCATAATCGCCACTGGAAAGATGGGCGTACAGGACAGTGTTTTCTTCAAGGTTCGGTGCCAGTGTCAACTGGCTGGTGATGGCGGACAGGTAATTGCGCTGGATCTGCGCGCCGTCATATTGCGTGGCGTTGGATTCATCCGTTGCATTGCCCAGCGCGGCGATATCGGACGGGTAGTTGCCCTGCGCGGATTCATAGGCCGCAGCATAATTCGGCGTCAGGAAGTCGGAGCCCGTCGCACCGAATTTCTTCAGCATGTTCAGGCTGTAATTCATGTAATTGTACTGGTCGAACTGCGACCAGTTGAAGATGGCGCTGATCTTGCCGCGATCGTGGATCGGCTGGACGAGCTTGAAGTTCGCCTGGTATTCCAGTTTGTCGCCATAGCCCTTCCACTTGTCGTTGTCGGTGCGGGCGAAACTGGCGCGGAATTTCGTGCCCGTCGCATTCAGGACGCCACTATCGACACTGCCAGATGTGCGGAATGTCATGTTGCTGCCGAATGTCTGTGACAGGTTTCCACCTGCCTTGTCCGCAGGGTCGGACGTGAAATAGCGGATCACGCCGCCCAGGTTTTGCGCCGATGCAACATTAACGGCCCCGGCCCCCTGCGATACGCCGATCGATGAAATGTTGTCCTGTATCGCGGCTTCGTTGATGTCCAGGCCGTTATATTGCATGAAACCCTGATCGCCCAGGGGAATGCCATCCAGCGTTGCGCCGATCTGTGACTGCGTAAACCCGCGCAGGTACAATGTGTTGGCGACCCCATCCAGGCCAAAAGGATCGTCCGAGCCAAAGCTTACGCCCGGCGTGGTCGCGGCAAGGACCTGAAGCGGACTTGTTCCCGGTACAAAACGGTCCATGACCTCGCGGCTGACGAACTGCTCAGGCCCGTGGGAGACATGCCGGCTTCCCGATACCGCGATGGATTCCACGCTTGGCGCGGCGCCTGAATGCGGCAGGTGCTGCCCATCATGGTGGCGCACCCTGTTCCCGCTGGCGATGCGGTGCGCGGTTGCGACGTCTGCCCCATAGGAGCGTCCAGTCCATACGGCCACCGTCGAGAACAGAAATAGACTAAACGCTTTCATGTGTTGAATCCGATATAAACTAATACCGTTCGTATTAATCGGCTTCTATATGCGATAAAATATCGTGTCAACACGTAATATTTTTCACATACGATAATTAAAACCATAAAAATAGTGAAATAGGGACCGCATTCCCTGCCCGGGAATGTTGCAGGTATCTCAGGGATTTAACCGCCGTCGCCTTACCGAAAGGCATGGCCCTTTGGAAATCGGTAATTCTTGGCAACAGGGGCCGCGTACGCGACGCCCCCTCGCATGACGGAGCGGTAGAGGACGGGCCAGTCGCCGCGCGGCGCGCTGCCGCCGCAGGCGCGTTGCAGGGTCATGCGGGCCAGCACGAAATGCGTATGGTCCCAGCGCCACGCCGCCTGCATGCCGCAATCATCCAGCGCCCGCCCCATCTGCACGGTGCCCAGCGTGCCCGTGGCGGGGTCAAGGTCCGGGTTGGTCAGGACGGGCCCTTGATCGCCGCTATCGCCCGGATCCAGCACCGGCACCGGCAGCCGCGCGGGCTGTACCGGTCCGTCCGGCGTGCGCGACGCCACGAACAGCAGCGAACTGCCCTGATACGGCCCCATCTCGCACCCCATGATGACAAGGGCGTTGCGATCATCCAGCCCATGGACACCATTTTTCAGGAATCGCCGCATCCTGTCGCCGGGCGGGGCGCAGTGCTGCGCGCGGATGAAGCGCGCCTGCGTCCTGCGTGCCCGCGCCATCAGGCGGTGCTGCTCCACCCGGGAAAGCGTCACCGTGGGCGCGGCGGGCAGGACGGCGGGCGCAGGCGCGGCAGGGACGGCGCTGGCGCGACGGGGGCCGCGTTGTACCAATGCGGTCCGGCCCCCCGCGCGGCCCTGCCGGTCGTCAATACCGGACAGCGCCGCGACCATCCCGTCCAGCGGCACCGGGCCAGCGTCCGCCCCGACATGCAGGGCCACGCCATGGCGCAGGGCATCGACAAAGGCGGCGACGGCGGCAGGCCGGTCGGTCGTCAGGGATGCGCCATCCCCCGCATACACCCATGCCCCATCCGGCAGCACGAGCGTCCGGTCATCCACGCGGACCGCCGTACGGGCAAAGGGCGCGGGCGCGTATATCGTTACCGTGGTCCGCGCCGCCGGGCCTGCCGCGCGGGTGAAGACGACCTCCGCGCCGCTATTGCTGTCCTCGTCAAAGCCGCGCGCATCGCACGACAGCGTGTTGTCGCATGCGACTGACCATGCGCCATGGGTGGCATAGGATGGCGCCGCCGCCCGTGCGCACCCCATCAGCAGCAGGCCGATGCACAGGCCCGATATCGCGCCCTGAAGGGTCCGTATGGCCGTCACAGAGTGTTCAACTGATGGATTTGATGAAGGCCGGGTCGTCGAGCAGCCTGGTGCAGATGGCCGATATTTCGGATTTCAGTTCCTGCTGGAGGCGGGGGAAGGAGCGTTCGAGCTTGTAAAACTTATAGATCAGGAAAAAAATCATAAACCCCCAAAGTAATTCCGAGAGCCATGGCCCCCTCGTGCCGTGCTGCATGAGGTTGCCTATAAACGTTATCAGGAAGTAGGGTACGCCACAGATCCCTAATATGAGGCTGGGTATCTCGAACCAGTTGTGCATCCGCAGTTCCCGGCTGGCATAGGCGGCGAATAGTGGGTTTCCGTACCCGCGCCCGGATATGGACATCACCATCTGGGTGGTCCCGGCCGCTTCGTTGCGGACCATCAGGTAAGGACCAGTATCTTGCCCCTCAACGCCGCCCCACAATACGGTGACTTCCTGTCCGGCCCTGACCGGGACATCAAGGGTGATCTCCGTTTCCCTGCCGCTTTCGGCGATGACCCAGAACTCTCCACGCTCGACGCTGCTGCTGCTTATGCCTCTCCGCGCGCTTCCATAGACATGTGTCTCCGACCATTTCTGGTTGCCAGCAACCGTACCATGAATGCCCTTGATCCAGATCTTTGTGCCGCGTGAAAGCGTAATATCGACCATCTATTTGTCCAATTCCGGCTGAGTGCTGTAATCATGTCGTGATAGAATGTTTCATATCGTGGGAAAACCCTTCCCCGAAAAAATATGCGATTGACACACCTTTTCCGGTATGGCCCGTAAATAGGTGAGTATGACAGTGTTTTGTGCCTCCGGGGCAACGCCCCTGAAACCCCGTTAAAGGGTATTGCCCTGTAAAGACCATTATTTGGCCGAAACGGGTCGGGGGTTGCGGCTTTTCCATGCCATGACGGCCAGTTCCATTTCCGCGCGGTTGCGCACCGCATCCCTATCCCCGCCCTGTCATGGACACTTGGCGGGGGTCAGGTTCCCTTTCCGGTCGCGATGTCATGCGCCGGATTGTTCCTGATTTCCTGCCTTTCGCAGGCATCGGCAGTCACGTGCGACGTCACCTGACGGGTTTCCTGTCTCACCACGGAAATTCCCCATACGGCACGGCCTCTGGGGCTTTGCCCCCGACACCCCCACCAAAGGGCATTGCCCTTTGGAAACCATGATGTTTGACGAAGCAGGGGGCCATTCATGCGTCTGGGGTTGCATGCGCGGCCCTGCGCCAGAACGTGTCCAGCGCATTCAGTCCCGCGCGCAGCGTGCGCGTGCGCAGGCCGACGGGTTCGTCCATGCCGCATGTGGCGATGACGGCGCGGCGCTGCGCTGCGCTCAGGCATGACAGGGCCTCGTTCAGTTCCAGCACCGCCCACGTCACCGGGTCATGCCCGCCCGCCGGGCCGCGCGTGGCCCCCGTGGTGGGGCGATAGGACTGCGTCAGGGGCGTCTGCCGCGCCGCGCGCGCCCACAACCCGCGAAAGCGCAGGCCAGCGCGATACTGTGCGGGATCTATGGCGCTGTTGGCGCGGTAAAACAGCCGGTCAAGCATACATTCGCACCGCACCCGCCGCACCGCCTGCGCCGGGGTGTGTGGCGTGGTGACGACCATGTCGTACACGACCTCCCGCGCCCGCGCAGCCGGGCCGGGTGCGCCCATGTCGGGACGCGGGGAGGTGGGGGAGTGAAGACGGGGCATGTGGGGGATTCCTGAAAACGGGTTGTGCTGTAAGGATGTTGAGGAAGCCGGGCGGCTTGCTCCGGACCCGGCAGGGATCACGATCCCTGCACCCTGATTCGTTAAAAGTCATGGTTTCCAAAGGGTAATACCCTTTGGTGGGGGTGCGGGGGCAAAGCCCCTGAAGGCAGTCGGCACATGCCACACCCGGGCGCTGCCCGGACCCGGCAGGGATCACGATCCCTGCACCCTGATTCGTTAAAAGTCATGGTTTCCAAAGGGCAATGCCCTTTGGTGGGGGTTCGGGGGCAAAGCCCATGAGGGCACCCTTCACGCCCGCTCCCCCAATGCCAGCAACCGCCGCAGGTAATGCTGCTCCGTGCGGATGCGTTGTGCCGTTGGGTACAGCAGGGCGTGCAGTTCGCCGGGCGCGGGCCAGCGTGCGCCGGTGGGGTATCCGTTGCGGGGTGGCTGCCGGCACCAGGCCATGCGGGTGGCGGGCGTCCATGCGCCCAGGGGGATGTCGGCGCAGACCTCGGCAATCGCGGCGGTCTGTCCGACCACCAGTGCGGATGGCGGCGGGTTGCTGACCAGTGGGGCAAGTTTCTTCAGCCACGCGGCAATGACCACCGGCGGGGCGGGGCGGGCGGCGATGTCGGCGTGGGCCATCTGCGTGCGCAGGGCGTGCAGGCGCGTGGGCGTCAGGTCGCGCGGCAGGATGGCGATCCCCGCGCGCAGGGCCGCCACCAGTCCGCCGACATCGCCCGTCGCCGGACGCCACGCGCACCCGTCGGGCACGGTGGCGGGGATGTGCGCATGCGCGGTGGTCATGTCGTGCATCATTCAGATCCCCCGCAGGTTCGGGATCGCGTCCCACGCGGCAAGGTGCGTGGCGCGCGCCGTGCCATCGCCGCCGGTGCGCTGGTGCAGGGAGGCACGGACCCACGCCACCGGGTCCGCCGGGCGCAGGGCCTGCGCATCATGCAGCACCCCGTCCAGCAACGCCGCGTCATCCCCCGCCATCTTCATCCACTGCCCCACCAGTGCGCGCGCCTGCCGCGTCCCGCGCCCGGTCAGGTCGCCCGTGCGTGCGATCATCCCCGCCACATCCCGCGCGCCGGCCCCCGGCGGACGCGCCGCGGGGCGCGCGGCGGTGGGGTCACTGTCACTCTGACTGTTGCTGTCCACGCCGGATGAAACGCGTTTCGCGGGCGTGTTGTCGTGTGTGTCGCTGGGCATGTCGAGGGCATCGGCGCGCGCATCACGCCAGCGGCGCAGGCGTTCGGCATCGTCATTGCGGCGGCGCTGCGCCCGGAGGCGGCCGACATGGGCGCGCACGGCCTCCCGCGCCAGTAACGGATGGTACAGACGCCCGTCCGAACAGGCGACGAACCCGTCCAGCGCCCGCCCCCGCACCCGCCGCCACGCCCGCAGGTCGCGCCCGAAATCCGCCAGCGTCGCCAGCGCACGGTCATCGCGCGGCAGGCTGCCGGCCGGGACCTGGTTCCACGCCGCCCACCACAGGCGCAGGGCCGCGCGGAATTCCGCATCGGTACACTGGGTATAAAGCCGCCCGCAGAACAGGCGATGCCCGAACAGGGGCATGAAGTCATACCCGCGCAGGTCACATTCCGGCGGCGACAGCGGGGCCGGGGCATTGGGGGGGATATCGGTTTCGCCGTTCATCCAAACATCGTCCGGCAGGTCGGGCACAGGCGCAGGAAACGCCCATCCGCAATGAACGGCGCGTCACAGTTCAGGCAGGTGCGCCGGACCTCGTCCGTGCGCAGGGTCGCATGCGTGCCCGCCCGGTGCAGGCGCAGGTGCCGCAACCGTGTCTCCATCGTCTTGACGTTCAGGTTCAGGCGGCGCGCCGTCTCCCGGTTGCTCAGGCCGCCTGCCCGCAGGCGCGCGACCTCCGGGTCCAGGCGGGACCAGTCAATGCGCGGCGGGCGCGTGCGGCGGCCCGCACCCGGACGCGGTGACGCCGCCCGGATGCAGGGGGCCGGATCTCGGTCCGGCTGTGTGTGCATTTTTTTCATACAGATTGGTGTGCGATAAATGCGCACGAAAGGCAAGCGAAATTTTTGCACGGTGGCGGTCCGTGTCCTCAGGGGCGTTGCCCCCGAACCCCCACCAAAGGGCATCGCCCTTTGGAAACCATGACTTTTAAACAGATCAGGATGCAGGGAGCAGGCTCCCTGCCGGGTCCGGAGCAAGCCGCCCGGGTGTGACGTGTGCCGACTGCCTCAGGGGCGTTGCCCCCGAACCCCCACCAAAGGGTATTGCCCTTTGGAAACCACGACTTTCAAACGAATCAGGGTGCAGGGATCGCGCTCCCTGCCGGGTCCGGAGCAAGCCGCCCGGGTGTGGCGTGCGCCGACAACCTTCCCCCTTGTGCCTTTGTGCATAAAAATCGCACAATCATGCCTCGGACCAGACATCAGGAGGGCACGGTCATGCGGTTTGGGGAAGTGGAGGCGTGGGCGATGCGGTATGAGGCGCAGTTGCTGGCGCGTCTGGTGCGACTGGGGCAGATCCGGGCGGAACTGTCGGCCACGCGCTTTGACGGGACGTATGACGGGGCGGACCTGCTGGGCTATCTGGAGGATGAGTGCGATACCCTGCGCACGGCGCTGGCGCGGGTGGGGCAGGAGGCCGCGGACCGTGCGCATGACGCGGCGGAAAACCGCGCGGCCGATGCCTCCGACGCCGCGCGGGACCGGCGGCTGTGTGGGGGATGACCTCCCGTGATTCAGGGGGTACTTACCCGTTATCCACAGGATTGTGCGTGAATCCTTCCCCAGAATCTGTGGAAAAGGCCCACCGGCCCTTCCCGAAATCCCCTATTGCGGCAGCGCGTTGTAAAGCGTCTCCTGCGCGCGGTCCATCATGCGGGTGAACAGGCGCGGCGTGTCCAGCCCCTGCGCCAGCATCAGGGCGCCATGGATGGCGGCGATGGTGTCTTCGGCCAGGTAGGTCGCCTGCCCCCCGGTCACGCCAGCGCGGCGCAGCATGTTGCGCAATGCCACGACCCAGCGGCGGAAGAACACCTCGATCCGGCGGGCGAACAGGGCACGGGTCGCGGCCTCCTGCGTGAAGGCGGCAAACAGGCTGCCGCGCCGTCCCGCGCGGTACCACTGCGTCACGGCAGCGAACATGCGCGCGATCGCGTCATCCGGCGCGGCGGTGTCCAGCACGGTGAACACGTTGGCGCTGAACCAGCCTTCGACCTGGGCCAGGACCTGTTCGGCCATGTCCTGCTTTCCGACGGGAAAGAAATGGTACAGGCTTCCCTTGCCCTTGCCGGTGGCCTGCGTGATCTGCGACAGTGACGTGCCGGCATATCCGTGGGTGCGGAACAGTTCCCCAATCCGGGCAACGGTTTCGGCATGATCGGGAAGGGGGCTGCTCATGGGTGTCCTTGTCCGTTCTGGCGTCAGTCTCGCCCGCGCAGGTTACAATAAGTGCAGCCCCAACGGAACAGACCCCCATTGCGTTGCACATGTGCGTCACGTGACGGGCAGGGGAACGGGATGCGGATTTGAACGACATTTGTGTTGCCAGGCACAAACGAAACGAATATGGATCGTTTTTGTACAAAGTTCAGTATTGCGATGTAAAAACTGATATTCTGGATGTATCTATAAAAGTAGAAACGAAATGCATCAAAATTTTTATGCATCCCGGTCTTCAGGAGCCGGAATATGATCACCGTTCATATTGAAAACCACGTATGCCTGCCATGGCTGTTTTGTATGGCGGACAGGTCCGGCCGTGAATATTCGACGAAAATCCGGCGAAATTCCTGGATTATTGTCGCGCGTTAACCTTTATTTATCCATATGGATGCAATCCATTTTCAGGCGAGTGCGGGAGATATGCTGATCATGAAGCATCATCATTTCCATGTTTGTGGCGGACAGATCTGGACCCCCCTGTTCCGGGGCCGGGAAAAACGGATCGTACTGGAATGTTCCATCGGTCGGGTCGGGTTCGTGACCGACACGCAGAAACCCGACGATGGCATTATTTATGAAACCATCAACGAATTTCAGAAATGGGTCATCATCCACGAAGCCGCCGCGATACAGTGGGACTGACTTCGGTCTGTCGGCGTGCCGGGGCGCGGTTTCGTTTTTTGCTTGAGGGATGTCAGGTTTCGCGACATATTGCGCTTACTCGGTCAAGGGTGCGCCCGCGACCTTGAGGCACCAGCCACATGCCAGGATGTATCCGGGACACCGCTTTCGTAAAAAGGGGGCGGTTCCCGCAAATGCCGGTATTTTCATCGGATAAAGTTATGACGGAGGACCGCCCATGCCCGATCACGGCGACGGCGCATCCCCCCAGCATGCGCTTGAGGCGGTGCTGCGCGGCCATCGCGACGTGGTGGTGGCGGCGCTGCTGGACCTTGCGTGCCATGCGTCGAGCGAGGCGACACGCCTTGCCGCGTTAAAGGAGATGCTCGACCGGGGCTGGGGCAAGGTCGCCGCCAGCAGCGCCGACACCCCGCCCGCGCCGGGTGCGCCGACGCTGCTGATTGCGCCAGCACTGCTGCGGCCCGCCCCGGCGGCGGGGCAGGACACGCAGGCATGACGGTGATGCGTGTCGAAATCCCGCCCGCCTGCGCCGGCCTGCTGCGTCCCGCGCGGTACAAGATCCTGTATGGCGGGCGCGGCAGCGGCAAGAGCTGGACGGTGGCGCGGGTGATCGTCGCCATGGCCGCCGCCCGGCCGATGCGCATCCTGTGCTGTCGGGAATATCACAGCTCCATGGCCGATTCGGTGCGCCGCCTTCTGTCGGACCAGATTGCGGCGCTGGGCCTGGGGCCGTGGTTTCGCATCCGTGAAAACCTGATGACCACGACCTGCGGTTCGGAAATCCTGTTTCGTGGACTGGGCCGCAATGTGGAGGCCATCAAATCGACGGAGAAGGTGGACCTGTGCTGGGTGGAGGAAGCCCAGACGCTGAGCCGTGCGAGCCTCGACATCCTTCTGCCGACCATCCGCGCGCCGGGTTCGGAAATTTGGTTCACCTACAACCCGGAGCGCGAGGACGCGCCGATGCACCAGATGATGTGTGCCCTGCGCGATGATCCGGACGCGATCGTGCGCCGGGTGGGATGGCGCGACAACCCGTGGTTTCCCCCCGAACTGGACGCCGAACGCCGCCGCATGCTGCGCCACGACCCCGATGCCTATGACCATGTGTGGGAGGGCGAGTGCCGGACCCGCAGCGATGCGGTGGTCTTTGGCGGGCATGTGGAGGTGGCAGAATTCACCACCCCGCCCGACGCGCGGCTGTATTTTGGCGTGGACTGGGGCTTTGCGCGTGATCCGACGGTGATGGTGCGGTGTTTCATCGCCGATGACATCGTGCATGTTGACCACGAGGTGTTCGCCACGGGGGTGGAGATGGACGAACTCGCCACCCTGTTCGACCGGGTGCCGGGATCACGCGACTGGCCCGTGCGCGCCGATGCGTCGCGGCCGGAAACGATCAGCTACCTTGCCACGCGCTTTGGCTTTCGCATCACGGCGGCGGCGAAATGGCCCGGGTCGGTGCAGGACGGCATCGCCCGCCTGCGTGCGTTCCGCCGCATCCGCGTCCATCCGCGTTGTGAGAACATCGCCCGGGAACTGCGGATGTATTCGTGGCGCGTGGACCGTCTGACGGGCGATGTGCTGCCGGTGCTGGCCGATGGGTGGGACCACGGGATTGATGCCCTGCGTTATGCGCTGGATGGCGTGATCCGCAACCGTCGGCGCATGCCGGCCTTTACGGCGGCGGCGTTGCGGGGGATCTGAACGCTGTCCCTCATGGGCGTTGCCCCCGAGACCCCCACCAAAGGGCATTGCCCTTTGGAAACCAAGACTTTTAACGAATCAGGGTGCAGGGATCGCGATCCCTGCCGGGTCCGGGCGGAGCCCGGGTGTTGCACGTTAGGACTGTCCTCAGGGGCGTTGCCCCCGAGACCCCCACCAAAGGGCATTGCCCTTTGGAAACCATGACTTTTAATGAATCAGGGTGCAGGGAGCGCGCTCCCTGCCGGGTCCGGGCAGCGCCCGGGTTAGGGAAAAAACACCATGAAACACTGGTTCCACCGCGCGCCCACGCCGCCCCGCGTGCGGCGTGAACCGCGTGTCGTGCCGCGTGCGGACGCCATGCCGCGCTTTGGCCGGGCGGCATCCACCCTGCCGCCCGATGCGCGGGACGGGCTGCGGCCCTATGTCCCGCCGCCGGGGGTGCGCGGGGTGGGGGCGCTGGCGATGGACCGGGCGCTGTCGGGGGTGCATGACTGGGCCGGGGATGGCCTGGGCGACGGCGACGGGGCGTTTGGCGATGCGCTGGGCTTTGTCGGCTATCCCCTGCTGGCGCAGATGATGCAGCGCGCGGAGTTCCGCAAGCCGGTCGAGGTCATCGCGCGTGAGGCCACGCGCGAATGGATCCGCATCACCACCCCCGAAACCGACGCGCCGGACGATGCGCTGCTGGCGCGCATGACGCAACTGCGTACCGAGATGCGGCGCCTGCGCGTGCGCGAGGTGCTGCGCCGGCAGGTGATCCACGCGCTGGGCTTTGGCCTTGGGCATGTGTGGCCGGACATGGGCCAGCCGTTAAGCAGCGCGGGACAGGGCGCGCCGCTGGTGATCGGTCCAAACGGCATCGCCCGTGGCGCGATCAGGCGTTTTCTGAATGTGGAGCCGCTGTGGACCACGCCCGACAGCTATAACGCCGACATGCCGCTGCGTCCCGATTACTTCTGCCCGCGCGCGTGGTGGGTGCAGGGGACGCTGGTGGATGCCAGCCGTCTGTTTTCGATGGTGCCGTTCGAGGTCTCGGACATTTTCAAGCCCGCCTTCAATTTCGGCGGTCCCAGCCTGACGCAGATGCTGCGCACCTATGTCCACAACTTCCTGCGCACGCGCCAGTCCGTGTCCGACCTGGTCAGCAACTTTGCGACCAAGGTGCTGAAGACCGACATGGCCGGCGCAATGGGGGACGAGGACGGCCCCGCGCAGGTCGATACCGACAGCCTGACGGGCCGGGTGGAGGCGATGAATGCGTACCAGTCGAACCACGGCACCTTTGTCATCGACCGCACGCACGAGGATTTCGCCATCGTCGCCACCCCGCTTTCGGGGCTGAGCGAGTTGCAGGCCCAGTCGCAGGAGTTCATGGCGTCCATCCCCGGCATCCCGCTGGTCAAGCTGTTCGGGATCCAGCCTGCCGGGCTGAATGCGTCGTCGGATGGGGAAATCCGGGTTTTCTATGACGAGATCACGGCATTTCAGGAGGCCCACATCGCCCCGGTGCTGGACCGGATGTTCCGCATGGTGCAGCTGCATCTGTGGGGGGAGGTCGATCCCCGGCTGGATTTCGCGTTCGTGCCGCTGTGGCAGATGGACGATGCGCAGCGCGCGGACATCGACCATGCCCGTGCCCGCATCGACGCCCTGCGCGCGGCGGCGGGCGTCGCCCCGATGAAAGGAAAGACATGACCGGCATCCTTGCCCATGACCGCATCGGTTCGGTCCGTATAACGGACGAGGACGGGCGGCTTTATGTCGCGCGCACCCATATTTCAAAGGCAGGCGTCAACACCTACCGGGGGTCGGAAATCCCCGGTCATGCGGCGCTGGGCCTGCGGGCGGACGCTCTGTACCGCCTGTTACGCGCGCCGGACGAACTGGCGCGCGCGGCCCCGACGTTCAACGCCATTCCCGTGCTGGCGGACCATGCGCATGTGTCGGCGGACAACCCGCGCCGCGACATCACCGTGGGGGCGACCGGCACGGACTGCGCCTTTGATGATCCCTACCTCGACAACGCGCTGGCGATCTGGGACGCCGATGCGATCGCGATGGTGCGCGATGGCGGGCGGCGCGAACTGTCCTGCGCCTACCGCTATGACGCGGACATGACGCCGGGGCGGTGGCGTGGACAGCCCTATGACGGGGTGATGCGCAACATTCGCGGCAACCATGTCGCCCTTGTCCCCGCCGGGCGCGCGGGGCCGGACGTGCTGGTGGCCGATTCCGCACTACAGGAGAACATGATGGCACCCATACCCGAACCCGATGCGACCTTTACGGTGCAGGTCATCGGCCACGCCCTGCGCACCGGCGCACTGACGCCCGACACCGCGCCCGATGCGCTGTCGGCAGCGCTGCTGGCCGCGCGCGCGGAACTGGCGGCAATGCCCGCAGAACCCCCGCCGGAGATGGCGTCCGACGCCGCCGTGCGCGACGCCGTGGCCCGCGCGCTGGACGCCGAGCGCACCCGACTTGGCGCGATCGAGGACGCACGCCGCGCCGTCCGCCCCCTGGTGGGGGAGGTGATCGGCATGGACAGCGCGGACGCCATCTACCGCTATGCCCTGGCGCAGGCCGGGCATGACGTGGCGGGCGTGCATGCGTCGGCCCTGCGCCCGATGCTCGATATGGTGATCGGCACGCGTGACGCCGCCCCCGGTGCGGCGCTGGCTGCCGACGCCGCGCCGGATTTCAACACGCGCTTTGGCGTGACCCGTGCGCCGCGCGTGCTGTAGGCGTCCTCCCACGCCCTGATCCGTTAAAAGTCATGGTTTCCAAAGGGCAATGCCCTTTGGTGGGGTTCGGGGGCGAAGCCCCTGAGGCAGTTGTCGCACGCAACACCCGGGCTCTGCCCGGACCCGGCAGGGAGCGCGCTCCCTGCACCCTGATCTGATTAAAAGTCGTGGTTTCCAAAGGGCAATGCCCTTTGGTGGGGGTTCGGGGGCGAAGCCCCCGGGGCCAGCGCCCCCGCATGCGGTTTTACTGAACAAACATGGAGGCTGTACATGCCTTTTCCCAATACGGTCAATTACAACTGGCCCGTATCCTTTCCGGGTGCGTGGGCGTCTGAAAACCCGCGCCGGTCGGTGCTGGCGTGGGCGAATGGCCTGCGGGCGGGTGATGGCGGCGTTGCTGTTGCGGCGTTTGCGTGGGTGCAGGCGGACGGGGCGTCGGTGCTGAACACGCCGCCGTCCGATGCGACCGCCTCCGCCAGCGCCAGCGCGAGTGTCGCGGCCGGTGCGGTGTCCGCCATTGCGGTCACGTCCGGCGGCGCGGGATACGTTTCTGTCCCGACCGTTACACTGTCGGGTGGCGGCGGCAGCGGGGCGCAGGCCACGGCCACGCTTGCCAACGGCGTGGTCACGGGCATTATGGTCACGGCCCCCGGCACGGGATACACCACCGCGCCGACGGTCACGATCGCGGCCCCGGTGGCGACGCCCGCCGCACCTGACGGGTTTGTCGTGCGTGAACAGCAGGGGTTGATGACGCAGTACCTGCAGGAAGCGACGATGACCATTCCGCAGGGCTTCATGGTCACGCTGGCCGATGGGGGCGACGTGTTCTGCGCCTGTGCCGATGACGCCGCGCGGGGGGACGTGGTCTGCGCCTCCATTACGGACGGGACGATTACCGCCACGGCCCCCGGGGCGGACGTGCCCGACGGATACGTCGCGACCGGCTGGCGCGTTGCCCTGCCTGCCACAACCGGCGGCCTGATCGCCATTACGAAAGCTGCTTCCTGATGAACGCATCCCTGTTTCGCAACGACGCGCCGGTGCTGGCGCGGCAGTATGGCATCCACCTTGATGGCGTGCGGGAATATTTTCCCGAAGGCGGCCTGGCGATGGATGCCGATGGTGCGGTGACGGCGGCCAATTCCGGCGTCCCGGCCATCTTCACCACCTATACCGACCCGGTGGTGATCCGCGCGCTGATCGCGCCCACCCGCGCGGCCCAGATCTATGGCGAGGTGCGCAAGGGCGACTGGGTCACGGACACGGCGATGTTCCCGGTTGTCGAACTGTCGGGGCGCACGGCGGCGTATGGCGATTACAGCGCCGATGGCGAGGTGGACGCCAACGCCAACTGGATCAGCCGCCAGTCCTTTCATTACCAGACCTGGACCCGCTGGGGCGAGCGCGAGGTCGCGCGCATGGGGGCCGCGCGCATCGACCTTGTGAACCAGCGCAACCTTGCGTCGATCTCCGTGCTGGGGAAACAGCAGAACCTGACCTACCTGTTCGGGGTGGCGGGGCTGGAATGTTACGGCGCGCTCAATGACCCGCAGTTGCCCGCCGCGATCCAGCCGCTGCCGAAGGTTTCGGCCAACGGCACGGCGACAGGCTCCGCCGACTGGCTGGCGATGTCCGACCCGTTGCAGTGCTTTGACGACGTGCTGCGGCTGTATGCGCAGCTTGTGACCCAGATGGGCGGCAACCTGACGCTGGAGACGCCGATGACGCTGGTGCTGCCGACCGAGCGGCAGCAGTGCCTGCTCTATGCCAACCAGTACAACGTCAAGCTGCGCGAGCTCCTGTCCGAAAGCCTGCCGAACCTGCGCATCGAGACCCTGCCCGAGGCCGGGACCGCGCTGGGCGGTGGCATGGTGGCAAGCACGATGATGCAGTTGTTCGTCAACGAGGTCGAGGGACAGGCCAGCGTGTCCACCGGCTTTACGGAAAAGATGCGCGCGCACGCGGTGGAGCGTCACTCCACCTCCGTGCGGCAGAAGAAGTCGCAGGGCACGTGGGGGACGCTGTGGTTCTACCCGCAGGCCTGCGCCACCATGACGGGGATCTGACGGATATGGCGACAGCGAACACAACGGTCACGGTCCTGTGTCGCATGCCCTCCGGGCTGGTGCTGGACCTGTATGACGATGCGATGCTGGCGGCCCGCGCGGGGGAGATGCGGCGCGGGCATGGTGCCATGGCGCCCCCGGTGCCGCGTGCGTCGGTGCGCCTGGCGGGTGCGCGGCGCGACCCGCGTTACCACCCGCGCGACAACCGCCTGCTGGGCATGGCGGGCCGGACGGAGGTGCCGGCCGAGTTCTGGACCGCATGGTGCGCGCAGAACCCGGACTTCGCGCCGTTGCGCAATGGCCTGATCGCGGCGGAACGCACGGCCGATCGCGCGACATCGTGGCTGCGTGAACATGGCGGCACCCGCACGGGGCTGGAACCGCTGGATCCCGATGCGCTGCCGGTGGTGGGCGTCACCCGTCGCGACGCGGCATGAGTGGCGGCGTGGCGTTCGATTACGCAACATGGGCGCAGCGTTTCCCGCTGCTGGCGGCGCAGGTGAACGCCACGCAGGCCGCCGCATATTATGCGCAGGCCACGCTGGTCCTCTCGCCGCGTGCCCGCACCGCGCAGGATATGGCGCGGCGGGCGGTACTGCTGAACCTGCTGGTGGCGCATATCGCGCAACTGGAGGTGCAGGTGGCGCAGGGCAACAGCCTTGTCGGGCGGGTCAGTGACGCAACGCAGGGCAGCATCACCGTGCGCACCCAGATGGAGGGGCAGGCGCCTTCCGCCGCATGGTTCAACCAGACCCCGTACGGCGCGCAGTTCTGGGCCATGTCGCGCCGCCTGCGCCTGGCGCGCTATGTGCCCGGCCGCCCGCAGCGGGCCGCCGTGTGGCCGTGAGTATGAGGGCGATACCCGGGCTCTGCCCGGACCCGGCAGGGAGCGCGCTCCCTGCACCCTGATTCGTTAAAAGTTCTGGTTTCCAAAGGGTAATACCCTTTGGTGGGGTTTCAGGGGCAACGCCCCTGAGGCAGTCGGAACATGCGACACCCGGGCGGCTTGCTCCGGACCCGGCAGGGAGCGCGCTCCCTGCACCCTGATTCGTTAAAAGTCATGGTTTCCAAAGGGCAATGCCCTTTGGTGGGGGTTCGGGGGCAACGCCCCTGAGGGAACAAGGACCAACCGACATGAACCTCTTTGGTGCGGCCTGCGGGGCGGTATGCGCGGTTGGGCCGGGTGTTCCGGCCATGCTGAAGCTGTCCACCGGCAGCGCGGGCAATGCCGACTTCACCCGCACCGCGCAATATCGCGAGGTCCCGGCGACGATCTGGGTGCAGGCGCTGTCGTCGGACGAGTTGCAGCATGTGGGCGATTTGAGCCAGCAGGGCGCGCTGCGGGTCGTGTATGTCGCGGGCGTCGTGGGCGGCATGGACCGTGCGGCGGGCACGGGCGGGGACATGGTGAATTTTGACGGCGCGGACTGGCTTGTCGTGCGCCAGATGGAACAGTGGGGGACGGCATGGTCGAAGCTGATGGTGCGCCGCCAGACGTGACGGAGGGCACGGTGCTGACGGCGCTGGGGCAATGGCTGTGCGCCACCCTTTCGCTGTCGGCGGACGCGGTGATGGTGGGGCAGGTCAACCGCGTGGCCCCGCTGTGCGGCACGTTCGCCATCATGACGGTGGCGGGGCGGGGGCGGATCGCCACCAACCGCACGACCTATGGCGCGGGGTGCCGCATCGTGTGGATGCAGCAGCGCATCGACGTGCGCGTGGACCTGCATGGCCCGGGCGCAGGCGACGGCGCGGGGCGGGTGGCGCTGCTGTTTCGCGACCCGGCGTGTGCGGACTTCCTGGCGGGGTTCGGGAGCATCGCACCCCTGCATGCCGACCCACCGGTGCAGCGCGATTTCGTGTCCGACGCCGCGCAGTACGAGGACACATGGCAGGTCACGCTGTCATTGCAGGTCAATTTCACCGCGACCTTCGCGCAGGAGTTCGCGGACACACTCAATGTCGGGATTTTCGAGACCGACGCAACCTTTCCACCGGAGTAAGATATGGCCGGCATTCCTGTTTCTTCCATCGTCCGGGTCACGCCCGGCGTCCTTGCGGCGGGGGGCGGTGTCGCGTTCCTCAACGGGCTGGTGCTGTCGCGCAATGCGGGGCTGCCCGCGTCCGGCGTCACCGTGTTCACCTCCGCCGCCGATGTCGCGGCGATGTGTGGCGAGGACAGCGTCGAATACGACATGGCGCAGGTCTATTTCACGGGCTACACCAACGCGGCGCAGACGCCGTCCACCCTGCTGATGGCCGCGTGCCCCGCCTTTGCCGATGCGACGCAGGCCACGGCCACCGCCACGCTGTCGGCAGGTGCGGTGCAGTCCATCGCGATTGCCGATGGCGGCAGCGGGTATGCCACCGCCCCCACCGTCACCCTGTCGGGCGGCGGCGGCACCGGGGCCACCGCCACGGCGACGGTAACCGATGGCGTTGTCACCGCGATTGCGGTCAGCGCGGGCGGCAGCGGTTATACCTCTGTCCCGACCGTTACACTTTCTGCCCCCGCGGCGGGCGCCACGCCGGGGACGGTGATGGATGCGCTGGTGGCGGGCAATGCGGACTGGACCGGCTTCACCACCGCGTTCGAGCCGTCGCTTTCGGACAAGCAGGCGTTCGCACAATGGACAGCGGCGCAGGGTTCGCGCTTTTGGTACGTGCAGTGGGATACCGACCCGCAGGCGGCGGTGTCCGGCACGACCGAAGCCTTTGGCGCGTGGGTTGTGGCGCAGGACATCGCAGGCGTCTCCCCCATCTATGCCGACCCGATGGTCGCAGCCCTTGCGCTGGGGTGGATGGCGTCGCTGGACTTTTCCGCAACATCGGGGCGCACGACGCTGAAATTCCGGCAAAACGGCCTGATCACCCCCACGGTGGCGACCGCGACGCTGGCGACCACGCTGGCGGCCAATGGCTACAGCTATTACGGCAGCTATGCCGGGTCGGGGACGGATTTCCAGTTCCTGTCCGATGGCGCGGTGTCGGGGCCGTTCGCGTGGGCCGACAGCTATATCGGGCAGGTGTGGCTCAACGGTGCGTTCCAGTTGGCACTTGCGAACCTGCTGCTCAATACCGGGCAGATTCCGTACAATGCCGATGGCGACGTGCTGATTGCCGCAAGCGTGCAGGACACGATCAACCAGGCGCTGGCGTTCGGGCTGATCCGCGCGGGCGTCACCCTGACGGCGGCGCAGCAGCAGCAGGTCAACAACGCGGCGGGGCGGACCATTTCCGACACGCTGGCGACGCGGGGATGGTATTTCCTGCCTGGTGCCTCCACCGCCGCCGCCACCGTGCGCGCATCGCGGGCCTCGCCCCCGTGCCAGTTCTGGTACACCGATGGCGGGTCGGTCCAGTCCATCAGCCTGTCTTCGCTGGAGGTGCAGTAATCCATGAGCGACTATAACATTTCCGACGCCAACTCGGTCTTTACCATTACCGTGAGCAGCCTGTTCAACGCGCCCGTCACGCTGTCGAATTACAGCGCCGACCGCGCGTTCGAGGTGGAGCAGCGCGAACTGGTGGAGACACAGATGTCGGTCGATGGCTACCTCTCCGCAGGGTGGGTGCCGCAGCCGGTGCGCCAGTCCGTCTCGCTTGCCGCGAGTTCGGATAGCTGCCTTGTCTTTGAATCCATCGTCACGGCGCAGGATGTCGCGCGCACGATCTATCGCATCGGGGGTGAAATCCAGTTGCCGTCCGTGGGCCGGCGCTACACGCTGCTGCGCGGGGTGCTGCGTGCGGCAAGCCCGCTGCCCGGTGCGGGGCGGGTGCTGGATGCGCGGCGGTTCGACATTTTGTGGGAGCGGGTCCTGCCCGCGGCGCTGTAATGGCGCTGAAATCCATCGAATACACCGTGGCGGAGGAGGGCGAGGACCAAGGCAAGGTCTTCGTCATCACCCGCATGAGCGCGTTCGACGCCGACCGCTGGGGCCGCCATGTGCTGCATGCAGCACTTGCCGGTGGCTACCGTGCGCCCGATGGCGACGACGCGGCGGAGGGGATGGGCAGCATTGCCGAGGCGGGCATGCGCATCTTCGGCATGATGGCGCCGGAGGCGGCGGACACGCTGCTGGACCGCCTGATGCAGTGCGTACGCATCATCCGCGACCCCGCCCATCCCGCCCCGCAGCCGGTCATCCCCGCCGACATACAGGAGGTCGGGACCGTGGGCCTGTTGCAGATGGAGGCGATGAAGCTGCACACGGATTTTTTTTCCGGCGCAAGCGTGTTCATCTTCCTCCCCGTAGCCCAGCTTCTGCTGGCGGTGGGCGAAGACGCGCGGAGTGCGCCAACGTCTCGCGCGCCATCGCCTGCGTGATCGCGTCGCGCCTGGCGCGCCTGCATGAACTGCAGGACGTGTATGACACCGAAGACCTGTATGACCTGCTGGAAATCGCGGCGGTGGATGCCTGCAACCGCATGACGGAGGAATGAGTGCCATGACCCCTGCCGCCTGTCTGAACGCATGGCATGAGGCGCTGTCCCCCGACCATGCCGCGCGAAGCCGGCGCATGCTGGTCGCGCTGGCGGCGGGGCAGGGGCGGCGCAGGCTGGATGCAAGGGCGTTGCGCGCGCTGCTCGACATGCTTGCGGGCGGGGTGGGGGGCGTCCTGCGGCGGGCCGTCATGGGCGGTCTCGTCATGGCGCCGCCCGCCCTGTCGCGTGGCGCATCCCCCGTCCCGTCCCCCGGCGGCGCGATGGCCGGCGGTGGGGCGCCGGGGCCTGTGCCACCCGGACGGATGGCGCCCGAACACGAACCACCGGAACACGAACTGCCAGAGCGGGAGCCGCCGGGGCGGGAAACATCGGAACACGAACCATTGGCGGCGGCGGCATGGACGACGGGGGCATGGACGGCGGGCCGGGCGCATGCCGTGTCGCGCCGCGCGGCACAGGCCGCCGCAGCCTTCGCCCCGCCCATGGTTTCGCGGCACCGCGCGCACGATGCGATGGCCGCCGCCGCACGGATGGCGGGGGGGCGGCGACCAGTGCCGAGGGCCGCCATCGTGGCCGTGACGCACGACGCACCCGCCCCCCCACGCGTGCCCACGCCCGCGTCCACGCCCGCGTCCCG
>NZ_NKUF01000147.1 GCF_003206495.1 Gluconacetobacter entanii
GCTCTTCGAAAGAGGCCCCTTTTTTTGGGCTCCCGCCGCTTTGTGGTGAGCCCTGATGTTTGTGCCATCCAGAAAAGTCATTCCGAATGCCACTCCCTGTTGTTCCTGAACCAGTGCGAGCAGCCGCTCCCATACGCCGAGCTTCGCCCAGCGGATGAAAAGCTGCGCAGCCCGCCACCACGGACCCAGTTCAGCGGGGATACTCCGCCATTTCGCGCCATTCTCATGACGCCAGAAAATCGCTGCTATCGTCCGCCGCAGATCATGTGGCGGCGTCTTGCCCCTCGGGCGAACCTCCTCAATCAGAGGTTCCCAGATCGCCCATGTCTCGTCCGTAAAGGTGCCTGTTCTGTCTCCTTCTTCCATCCCTACAATATGGGAAGAAATTCAAGATCTAACAGGCCCTAATCCTGTTTGCTCCCCACGCTTTCGCGCCTCAGCGTCAGTCATGAGCCAGGTTGCCGCCTTCGCCACCGGTGTTCTTCCCAATATCTACGAATTTC